>JAFXAW010000029.1 GCA_017522015.1 Oscillospiraceae bacterium
CTTCAGGCGGAGTTTTACGATTATCTCAATATCATTTTTCGTTGCTAACCTTATTACCATAAAAACCTCTAAATTTATATTTTGCTTAATATGTTCTATTAAATATTCCCAATTAACATCCTCTGACAGTTAGATAAATTCAAGTTTATCTAACCGTCTGATCTATTTTTTCATGCAGCTGCAATCCATACAAGAAGCGGGAGAGGGACTCGCCCTCTCCCGCGGAAAAATTTGCTCAGCCGTTATAGCGCTTGTGACCCATGCGCAGGAAGAACTTCATCAGCTCGCTCGGATGCTTCACTTCCGGCTCCGCCTTGTCACCGAAGAACATACGCGCATCGTTATCGACCGTGTAGGGCTCCCAGTGGGGCATCGGCTCGCCGTCGGCGTCGAGGCCGTTCGGGTCGCCGTTCTTGATGAAGTTGCACCAGTAGTTGCACATCTGGCGCGCCAGATCGTAGTGCTTGCCCTTGAAGGGACGCCAGCACTTTGCCAGCGTTTCAAAGAAGAACCACAGATCGGAGGAGTGGAAGGAACCCGGATTGTCCCAGCCCGGAATCTCGGGGTCGAAGACCCAGTAATACATCGGCTGGTCGTTGCCGGTGCGCTTGCGCTCCTGCCCGACCATGCGGATGGAGAACTCCAGATGCTGCACAGTGGCCTTGTACATCGTCTCGACGAAGGATTCGTCCTTGGACTTGATCAGCTCGAGGAACTCGGCTGCATCGTCACCGAACTGCGCCTTGGCATAGGCCTCCAGCTCCTCAAAGTTCGTTGCCACCGGCTTCATCGGGAACTCGGTGCCGGTGTGGCCGAACATCATCGGAACCTGATTGCCGAAGTTGCTCAAAAGCAGTTTATCGCTCGGCCCAACCAGGAAATTGCCGTCCGGCGAAACCGGGAAGTAGATGTGATACTCCTCCGCCTTGTCGCGGATGTAGGTCGCATCGAGCGCGCGCGCCTCGGCCAGCGTCTTGACGCCGAGCTTCTCAAAGAAATCCACGCCCACCTGCTCGCACTCCTCGTGCGTTCTGGGAGGTCCGAACATGCTGGGATAGTAAGGCGTAATCATCAGGCCGCTGTCCACGATGGCCTTCTGGAACAGGCCCTTGTTGAGCGGAGAGACAACCTGCGCGGTGACGCTGCCGCCGCCCGCGGACTGGCCGCCGATGGTGATGTTCTCCGGGTCACCGCCAAAGGCGGCGATGTTGCGCTTGACCCACATGGTGCCGTAGCGCTGATCGAGGTAACCGAAGTTTCCGCGGAACTCGGGGGATTCCGCCGAGATCTCGGGATGGCAGAGGAAGCCGAAAGCGCCGAGGCGGTAGTTCACCGTCACAACGACGATGCCGCGGCGTGCGATGCGCTCGCCGTCAAACTCCATCTCCGCGGTGTAGCCCTCCCGCAGGCCGCCGCCGAAATACCAGACGAAAACCGGCAGCTTCTCGTCCGCACGCTTTGCAGGCGTCCAGACGTTGAGCACCAGGCTGTCCTCGCTCATTTCAATCTCGGAATCGACGTGCCACTCGCGGGTGTAGAGGTTATCCTTATCCGTGCCCGGCACGTGCTGCATGGAGATCGGCCCGAATTTATAGGCCTTGAGCACGCCCTCCCAGTCCTTCGCCGGCTGCGGTGCGCGCCAGCGGTTTTCGCCGACGGGGGGTGCGGCATAGGGGATACCCTTGAACGCTGTGATACGGGGATCGGCGGCAGGCAGTCCCTCGACCACGCCGTTTTCCACGGTAACTCTTCTGAGCATGTGTTTATCCTCCTTTATTCATTCGGCCTCCGGCCACTTTGCTCTTGGCCTTATTCTAACAGAAACGCGGGAAAAAGGAAAGCCCTTTTAGGCGGACTCACATAGGGATTTATACGGTTTTGAATGAATCTTTTCCTCCACAGCGAACCCCATCACTTTTGGAATACATCCAGTATTCCTGCAATCGCTGGTGTCCACTGTGAAGAAAAATCTTCTATTCAAAACTGCAAAGCACTCCAAGGCGAGAGATTTTTTCTCAAGACAAGATAAAATGCCATGGCAAGGCTGTCGCCTGCCGTGGCATTTTGACGCAGTATTGGGGAAAAAGATCCGTTTTGGAGCGTATAAATCCCTATGTGAGGCCGCCCTTTCCCCGCGTTTTTCATTTTTTGCCGCGGCGCGCAGCAGGCGCGGGAAACAAAGGCCTTTCCTCTCCATCCGAAAGCGCCGTTTCGCCCCTCGCAAACGCCGCTTCATCCTCCGCAAGCGCCGTTTCGCCACGCCGGACAAAAAACGGGCGGGCCATTCAGCCCGCCCGTGTCCGTATTGGATTTTAATTTCCGAAAAACTTGTTATGGATTGCCTGAACCGCCTGATCGGCATAGCGCTTGTCGATCAGCACGCTGATTTTGATCTCGCTGGTGGAGATCATGCGGATGTTGATCTTCTCATCATAGAGCGCCTCAAACATCAGCGCGGCAACGCCGCTCGCGGACACCATACCCGCGCCGACGACACTGACCTTTGCCACGTGCTCGTCCACAGTAACGCCCCGGGCGCCCATCGTCTCCACGACCTTCTCCATGACGCGCATGGCCTCGTCCTTGTCACTTCTCGCCACGGTAAAGCTGATATCGTTCGTGTTGTCGTGTCCGACGCTCTGCAGGATAAGGTCCACATTGATCTTGGCCTGCGCCAGAGACCGGAAAACCTTGAACGAAACGCCCGGCTCATCCGGGACACCCTCGATTGCGATGCTGACGACTTCGACATCCTTTGCAACGCCGCTGATTCTCATCTGTTCCACTTGCTTGACTACCTCCTTAACTTTGGTGCCCGGTGCGCGGACATAGCTGGAAAGCACTTCCAGATTCACGCCGTAGCGCTTTGCCATCTCCACAGACCGGTTATGCAGCACCTTTGCGCCGAGGCTGGCAAGCTCCAGCATCTCGTCGTAGGTGATCTCGTCGAGTTTCTTCGCGCTCGGAACCTTACGGGGATCGGTGGTATAAACGCCTTCCACGTCCGTATAGATCTGGCAGCAATCCGCATGCAGCACCGCCGCAAGCGCCACCGCAGAGGTGTCCGACCCGCCGCGACCCAGCGTTGTGATGTCGTCATAGCGGTTGATGCCCTGGAAGCCCGTGAACAGCACGATGCGGCGCTTATCCAGCTCCCGGCGCAGACGCTCGCCGGAGATCTTCCGGATGCGCGCGCTGCCGTAATTGGAATCTGTCGTCAGTCCGACCTGCCAGGCGTTGAGTGAAACAACGGGCAGCCCCAGCTTTTCCAGCGCCATCGCCATGAGCGCGACGGACACCTGTTCGCCCGTGGACAGGAGCATGTCCAGCTCCCGCTTTGACGGTTTTTCATTGATCTCCGCTGCCTTCTCCAGCAGCTCGTCCGTTGTATCCCCCTGCGCGGAGAGCACGACGACAACATCGTGTCCCTCGCAATAGGTGTCGGCAATGATGCCCGCGACGCGGCGGATCTTTTCCGCATCCGCCACGGAGCTACCGCCGAATTTTTGTACGATCAACATAGGATCTCCTCCGATTGACCGGCGCACAGCTTTTCCGCGCGTCGGCATGGTCTTTCGCGGCAAATCGCCGCGTATCCGGGCAAAGCCCATCCGTTCTATTATAATCCAACAAGCCCGCTAAGGTCAATCCATAATTCGAATTGCGGCGCGAACGCTGAGCTTTTCGGCATTCTCCTGCTGCAGCCGCCCCGAGATGGGCGCGGTGATCACGGCGCATTCGCCCTCTGCGGCGCCCTCGATGACGGTCACATCCCCGTAAAGCGCTGCCAGCTCCGCCTCCGTCGCCTCCGCGCGGACATACCAGCGGCTGACAAGCTCCTCCGTCGGCGCGACGTAGCCTTCCTCCGCCTCGTCCCAGCCGAGGAGCTTGCGCGCGCTGAGGTGCTTGGCCGCATCAATCACGTCCGCAACCACGGCGCTCGCAGTCGGGCGCTTGCCCGCGCCCGCGCCGTAGAACATCGCCTCGCCAAGCGCGTTGCCGTTGACGACGATTCCGTTCATCACGCCGTCCACGCCCGCGAGCAGATTGTCTTCCCCAAGCAGATGCGGCGCAACATAGGCGTGGATGCGCCCGTCCTCACGGCGCAGCGCGCGGCCGAGCAGCTTGATGACATAGCCGCTCTTTCCGGCCAGCACCACATCCTCCGAGCGGATGCCGGTGATACCCTCGGTGCTGACGCACGCGGGGTCGACGTTTTTGCCGAAGCACAGATCGGAGAGGATGCAGATCTTGCGGCAGGCGTCGTGTCCCTCGATGTCCGCAGCGGGATTCAGCTCGGCATAGCCCTTGTCCTGCGCGGAACGCAGCGCGTCCTCGAACGAGGTGCCGTTGCGGATCATCTCGGTGAGAATATAGTTGGTGGTGCCGTTGAGGATGCCGTAAATCTGCGTGATCTCATTGGCCGTCAGGCACTGCGTGATGGGCCGGATGATCGGAATGCCGCCGCCGACGCTGGCCTCAAACAGATAGTTGACGTTTTTGCTCTGCGCAATGGACAGCAGCTCCTGCCCACGCGTGGCCACAAGCTCCTTGTTGGAGGTGACAACGCTCTTGCCGGCGGCCAGACAGCGCCGCGTGAACTCGTAGGCTGCGCCCACGCCGCCCATCGCCTCCACGACCACCTGCACCTCCGCATCGCTTTCGATGTCGGAAAAATCGTGCGTGAGCATGTGCTGATAAGGACTGTCCGGGAAATCCCGGGTGTCCAGAATATATTTGACCTCAATGCCGCAGCCCGCATTCCGGGCGATGCGCTCCGCGTTCTCCGCGAGAACCTCCACAACGCCGCTTCCAACCGTGCCGAAGCCCATAACCGCAATCTTTATCATAATCGGAACATCTCCTTCAATATTTCCTGTCCGTCTCTCAACCGGCCAGAATCTCTGCCCAGATCACACCCTGCATCTCCCGGATGCGCAGCAGCAGATCTCCGCTGCCGGTCGGCGCGTTCTCCACATCCACGGAAATGACGACCAGCGCCGCGCCGTTCGAGGGCAGGCTCTGGTTGATCGTGAGAATATTTGCGCCGCTCTCGGCAAAAATATTCAACAGCGTACTGAGCCGTCCCGCGCCGTCGCGCAGCTGCACATGGAAGGTGACAATCCTCTCCTGCCGCCGGTCGCGAAAATCGCTGATCGCATCGCGATATTTGTAAAACGCGCTGCGGCTGATTCCCACGCGGGCAGCAGCCTCGGCGATCGTGCGGCATTCGCCCGTCTCCGTCAGCTCCTTGACCTGCATCACCTTCAGGAATATCTCCGGCAGCATCTCCGCGTCCACAAGATAATATCTTTTTCCTGTTGCCATTTTGTCCGCCTTTCGTGGCCATTTGTCTTTGAGCGGTGTATTTTCATCACATCTTAACACAGAATCACAGCGAAATGCAATCCTCTCTTTCCATAAAAATCGAGCATATTTTACCCCCTGCGTATCCCCTTTGCACAAGGAGGCATGTCCCTTGCATAAAAAATCGGCATCAAGGCTGCGCTGCGCGCTCAGCGGCGCGGCAGCCGGCCTGATTAACGGCTTCTTCGGCGGGGGCGGCGGACAGCTTCTCGTTCCGCTCCTGCGCCGCTGGTGCGCTTTAGAGGAGAAGCAGGCTTTCGCCACCTGCGTTGCCGTCATCGCGCCGCTGTGCGCCTTCGGCGGCGGCGCTGCGCTGCTGCGCGGCACGGTCTCGCTCTCGCAGGTCTGGCCCTATCTGCTCGGCGGCGCTGTTGGAGGGCTGATCGCCGGAAAGACCTTCAAAAAGCTCTCGGGCACGGCTTTGCGGCGGCTGCTCGCCCTGCTGATTCTGTACGGAGGGGTGAAAAGCCTGTTTTGGAGCGCCTGATCGCAATCCTTGTCGGCGCGGCAGCCGGCGTGCTCTCCGGCTGGGGCGTGGGCGGCGGGACGCTTCTGCTGCTGTATCTGAGCGTTTTCACGGATACGGAGCTCGCTGCCGCACAGGGAATCAATTTGCTGTACTTCCTGCCCTGCAGCGCGGCGGCGCTGATCTCCCATTTCAAAAACAAACAGGTGTCGCTGCGCGCGGCGATCCCGGCCGCGGCGGCGGGCACGCTGTGCGCGCTGCTCGCCTCCCGGCTCTCATCCGCGCTGGACGCCGCGCTGCTCAAAAAGATTTTCGGTGCGTTTCTGATCGTCGTGGGTCTCCTGGAGCTCTTCGGCAAAAAGAAGGCGGAGAAATGAGCACGGTAAGCGCCGGTTATCTCTCCGGCGCGCAGCAGAAAGGCTCTGCGGCACGATAGGACAGGCCGCCTGGCCGCAGCGCAGAAGCCTCCCCGACGCCGACGGAAAAGTCGCTCCTGCGTGCGGCAAAAACCGCCCGCCATACAGCGGTGAGAACTCTTGCCAATAGCGGACATTTATGGTATAGTAGCCTATACTCTGGCCATTCTGCCGGAATTACTGTCCGCGCCGGGCTTTTCCCGCGCGGCACTTCAACAGGAAAAGAGAGAAACCGCCTATGCTTGAACTGCAGAACATCTGTTTTTCCGCCCCGTCGGACGAGGGCCGCAGACTTATTCTGGATAACGTAAGCCTTCAGATCGACGAGGGCTTCACCGCCATCACCGGCCCGAACGGCAGCGGCAAGTCCACGCTTGCGCGCATCATCATGGGCATGGTCACGCCCGACAGCGGCCGCATTCTTTTTAACGGTGAGGACATCACCGATATGGGCATCACGGAGCGTGCGCAAAGGGGCATCGCCTTTGCGTTTCAGCAGCCCGTCCGCTTCAAGGGGCTGACCGTGCGCGACCTCATCTCCCTCGCCGCGGGGCGCAATATGAGCGTATCCGAAACCTGCGAGAGTCTGAGCGAGGTTGGCCTGTGTGCGCGCGATTATGTGGACAGAGAGGTGGACACCACGCTCTCCGGCGGCGAGCTCAAGCGCATCGAGATCGCCATGACCATTGCCCGCGGCGCGGCACTCACCCTTTTTGACGAGCCGGAGGCCGGCATCGACCTGTGGAGCTTTTCCAGCCTCATCAAGGTCTTTGAGCGCATGCGCGAGCGCTGCGGCGGCAAACTCATCGTCATCTCCCACCAGGAGCGTATTCTGGATATTGCCGACCGCATCATCGTCATCGCCGACGGTAAGGTCTCGCGGGACGGCTCCGCGCAGGCGCTTTTGCCCGAGCTGCTCTCCGGCGCCGTGGCCTGCGAAAAGCTGCAATAAGGGGGAGCGCGTCATGCTGAACGAAATTCAAAAGCAGATCCTCAAGGAGGTCGCCGACCTGCACGGCGTCCCCGCCGGGGCATACAACATCCGCGCCAACGGCGAGAGCGCCGGGCGCAACACCACCGCGAACATCGACATCGTCACCAAGGAGGACGGCTCTGGTATCGACATCAACATCCGCCCCGGCACGAAGAACGAGAGCGTACACATTCCCGTTGTGCTCAGCGAGAGCGGCCTGTGCGAGGTTGTTTATAACGACTTCTATGTGGGAGAGGACAGCGACGTGGTTATCGTCGCCGGCTGCGGCATCCACAACACCGGCAGCGAGGACAGCCGGCATGACGGCGTGCACACCTTCCACATCGGCAAAAACGCCCGCATCAAGTATGTCGAGAAGCACTACGGCGAGGGCGACGGCATGGGCAAGCGCATCCTCAACCCCGTGACGGAGATCTATCTGGAAGAGGGCGCCTATGCTGAAATGGAGATGGTGCAGATCAAGGGCGTGGACTCCACCGTGCGCACGACGAAGGCCGTTCTTGCCGCGGGGGCAACGCTGCTTGTGCACGAGCGCCTGATGACGCACGGCGAGCAGACCGCTGTGAGCGACTATGTCACCGAGCTCAACGGCGACGGTGCGAGCACAGACATTGTCTCCCGCTCCGTTGCGCGCGACCGCTCCGTGCAGCACTTCAACTCCCGCATCGTGGGCAACGCCGCCTGCAGCGGCCACACCGCCTGCGACGCGATCATCATGGACGAGGCCAAAGTGATTGCCGTGCCCGCGCTGGACGCCAACAACGTCAACGCCGCGCTCATTCACGAGGCAGCCATCGGCAAGATCGCCGGCGAGCAGCTCATCAAGCTGATGACGCTCGGCCTGACCGAACAGGAAGCCGAGGAGAAGATCGTTGCGGGATTCCTGAAATAAACATACGGAAAACCAGGCGGGCGGCAGGAATGCTGCCCGCTTCGCTTTGAAAATCTTAACAGAAAATTCACCATGCGCGTCCGGTTCGGTTTATAATATTGTTATGGAGTCCGCCCGGACTCCGCTCCGTCCGGGAGCATACAAAGGGGGGTTCAAGTCATGGCAGAGAGCACAAAGACTGCGCTGATTATCGAGGACGACGGCAACATCGCCGAGCTGCTGCGCCTGTATCTGGAAAAGGACGGCTTCGCCGTTACGATCGCATCCGACGGCGGCACCGGCGTTGAAAACGCGCGCGCACTCTCCCCCGACCTGATTTTGCTTGACATCATGCTGCCCGTCAAGGACGGCTGGCAGGTCTGCCGCGAGGTGCGCGCGTTCTCCAAAACGCCCATCATCATGCTCACCGCCAAAAGCGAAACGGAGGACAAGGTGTCCGGCCTGGAGATGGGCGCGGACGATTACATCACCAAGCCCTTTGAGATCAAGGAGCTGCTTGCGCGTGTGCACGCCGTCTGCCGCCGAACAGAGGCGGAAACGCCCGCCCAGCCGCCGAAGAAGCGGCTGCAATTTGACGAGCTGATCGTGGATCTTGACTCCTATGAGCTGACTGTCCGCGGCGAGCGCGTGGACGCGCCGCCCAAGGAGATGGAGCTGCTGTATCATCTTGCCGCCTCACCCAACCGCGTCTACACCCGCAATCAGCTGCTGGATGAAGTCTGGGGCTTTGACTATTTCGGCGATTCCCGCACCGTGGATGTGCACATCAAGCGGCTGCGCGAAAAGCTGGAGGGTGTGAGCGCGCAGTGGTCGCTCAAGACCGTGTGGGGCGTCGGCTATAAGTTTGAGGTGCTGAACCATTAACAGTATTTACTTCAAAAACTTCATCTTCATGGCCTCTCTCGTGCTGGTGTGCTTCATGGTGCTGGGCGTGGCGTTCCTGTTTCTTGACCGGAACATCCTCGGCAACGAGCGCCGCGAGACGATGGCCGAAACCGCGCAGGAGCTCGCCGGGACCATTGCGGTCTACGCCGACCTTGATGTGCCGGACAGCGAGGCCGCCGCAAGCTGGCCCCGCATGGATCTGCGCATTCTGCTCAGCAACGTCTCGCGCACGAGCGGATTTCGCATCCTGCTGACGGATGCCGGCGGCAGCATTGTGTCCTGCTCCGATCCGCCCAATACGTGTACGCACGTCGGCCACGCCATCCGTCAGGAAGCGCTGCAAGGCATCCTGATGGCGGGAAACCGTGGCATGGTGGTGAATTTCGATGCGCTTTTCGATTCGGCAATGCTGGTCGTCGCCGCGCCCATCGTCAGCGAGGGGCAGGATGAGGTTTCCGGCTGCGTGCTGGTGTTGGCCGAGGAAAAATACATCTCCGGCGCATGGCATTCGTTCCGGCAGCTTTTCTTCTTTATGGCGCTGGTTGTCATGCTCATCGCGTTTGTCATGTCCTTCATCGCCTCCAAACGCATGGCCAAGCCGCTCAACGAGATGGCGGCCGCCTCCCGCCGCTTCGCCCACGGCGATTTCTCCGCGCGCGTGGAGATTGAAAGCCGGGACGACGAGCTCGGCGCGCTGACAATGTCCTTCAACGCGATGGCCGAATCGCTGGAAAAGAGCGAGGAGCGCCGCCGCGAATTTCTCGGCAACGTCTCGCACGAGCTGCGCACACCCATGACGACCATCGCGGGCTTTGCAGACGGCATCCTCGACGGCACCATCCCGCCCGAAAACCAGCAGAAATATCTGCAGGTGATCTCCACGGAGACCAAGCGTCTGAGCCGACTCGTGCGGCGGATGCTGGATCTGGCAAGGCTGCAGGATGCAGATAAACTGGTGCTGCTCAGCCGGGAGTTTGACGCACGCGAGATGCTCACGCGCACGCTTCTGAGCTTTGAGGACAAGATCACCGCGCGTTCTCTGGACGCCGATGTGCGCATTCCGGAGGAAAACGTCCCCGTGCGCGGCGATGTGGACGCCATCGAACAGGTTGTCTACAACCTGCTGGAAAATGCCGTCAAATTCTCCGAACCCGGCAGCACGCTGGGCATCGCGCTCTGGAAACAGGGCGACAAGGCCTGCATCTCCGTGAAAAACCACGGCGAGACGATTGATGCGCGCGAGCTCAGCC
Source organism: Oscillospiraceae bacterium (assembly GCA_017522015.1). Taxonomy (GTDB): domain Bacteria; phylum Bacillota; class Clostridia; order Oscillospirales; family Oscillospiraceae; genus SIG483. The sequence continues at coordinate 10,271 of JAFXAW010000029.1, forward strand.
GCGTTTTTGACCGCTTCCACAAAACGGATCATTCCCGCTCGCGTGACCGTGACGGCGTGGGATTGGGTTTATACATCGTCAAATCCATCCTCAACAATCACGACGAGGACATCTTCGTAACCAGCCGCGACGGGGTGACGGAATTCGTCTTCACGCTCTCGCTCAAGGAAAAAGCGCGCAGCTAAGCAAAAAAGCCGCTCCGCCGCCCAATGTTCACAGAAGATTCACAATCCATTCATATCCTGTACAAAGCATCGCGGTATAGTACAATTGTCCCAAGAGAAAAGCAAACCACTTTTGCGATTCTTCACTTTTTTCCTCTCTCTCTTCTCTTTTTACAAGCATTGGAAAATGCGGAAGCCCCGGTCATCTGGCCGGGGCTTTCCGCATCCATGGGCTGGCAAAATTCTGCCATTATTTCCGCTTGACGCTCATAAGGGCTCTGCTTCGTCCGGGGCTTGCCGCTTTCTCCCTTTCCGCAGCCACGGGAGGTAGAGGGCAAGCCAGACCGCGGCCATGATCGGCAGGAAGCCCAGAATGTAGCCCGGGTTTCCGAGAAAGCGCGCGAACCATTCCAGCGGCGAGCCGGGCGCGGGGCTGTTGAGAAAGAAATAGTTTGTGCCCGTGAGCTTATTGAAAACATACATCACGGCCGCCACGGCGAGCACACAGACAAAGCACCGCGGCAGCCGCCGTGCCTCGGGCCGGATCAGTCCGCACGCCGTGCTCATCGCGGGATAGGCTATGAGCAGGATGTGCCCGAGAAACGTGCCGATGCTCAGCAGATTGAGCGCCGGATAGTCCAGCCAGTCCGGAAAAACCAGCGCGAAGGCCGCGCCGGGCATGGTGAGGCAATAGAGCAGCTCCCCGGAGAGCTTGCCGCCGCGCAGACAGTTCCAAAGCACCACGAAAACGCTCATGCTGCACAGGTGCAGCGGCAACGTATAAACGCCCCACACGCCCGCCGAGAGCAGACAGAGCTGGCGGTTGGCCTCGCAGAGCAGGATGAGCACGCAAACCGCGCAGCGAATCCTGCGCCTTCCGCGTTCGGAAGCACGTGCGCAGGCAATGCACAGCAGCAGCGTGATGGCCGCGGCAATCAGCAGCCAGAGGATATGTTCTTTTCCCAGCCAGCGAATGCCCACACCGGCGGGCAGATCGAGGTCAAACACAAAAAAGTTCTCCATGATTTCAGAATACCATGAAAAAGCCGGTTTTTCCAGAATCCCCTGTCGAAAAATGCCGGACGGCCGGAAAAAACGCTGCTGCATACCGTGCAATTCATGCGCCGGATCCAGCATCGCAGCCGGCAGGTGCGCGCCGGCGCAGGGGAGGTCTCCGCTTCTTTTTCCCCGCAGGAGGTCTTGTTTTTTTTCGTTCGTATGCTATAATAGAGGAAACAAACTTGCAAGGAAGTGTGTCATTATGAAAATCTTACTGCTGGGCGGCTTTCTCGGCTCCGGCAAAACCAGTGTTTTGCTGCCGCTGGCAAAATACATGACCGAACACAGCACATACACGGGCACGCGCGTGGCAATCATCGAAAATGAGATCGGTGATGTGAGCATCGACGGCATCACCCTGCGCAACGCCGGACTCTCCGTGCAGGAGCTGTTCTCCGGCTGCATCTGCTGCACCATCGGCACCGAACTGATCGAGGGGCTCAAGCGTCTGGAAAAGGACGCGAACCCCGAATGGGTCATCATCGAGGCGACGGGCGTTGCCTGTCCGGGCGCTGTGGCGGAAACGATTCTGGAGTTCATCCCGGAAATGGAAGAAATCCGCACCGCCGTGCTCTGTGATGCGGAGCGGCTTCACCGTCTGCTGCGCGCCATCACGGTGATTGCGCCCCAGCAGGTGAAGGACGCGCAGGTGCTGCTGCTCAACAAGATTGATTTGGTGGATGAGGAGCGTCTCGTCCAGACCGAGCAGATTCTGCGCGAATTCAACACCGAGGCGCCCATCTATCGCATCTGCGCGAAAGAGGGCATTGACGACGCGGTGCTGGCCGCGATCATAGGAGGCTGAACAAATGCACGAGCATGAGCATTGCCACGACGAGAACTGCAGCTGCCACGAGCACGAGCATCATCACCACGAGCACGAGCATCATCACCACGAGCACTGCCATGATGAAAACTGCTCCTGCCACGAGCATGAGCATCACCATGAGCACCATCACCACGACGGGCACTGCCACGATGAGAACTGCTCCTGCCACGAGCATGAGCATCATCATGAGCACCATCATCACGACGGACACTGCCACGATGAGAACTGCTCCTGCCACGAGCACGAGCATCACCATGAGCACCATCACCACGACGGGCACTGCCACGATGAGAACTGCTCCTGCCATGAGCATGAGCATCATCACCATCACGAGGCGGGCTGCACCTGCGAGGAATGCGCGCCTTCGGCCTTCCGCTTCACGCGCGTTGACGGCGCAACGGCGGCGGCGGCGCACTTCCGCATGGCCGGTGCGCAGGATGCGATTGTTTCCGAGGTTTCTTCCCGCGTTCAGGCGCTGTGCGGGGATATTGACGCGCTCGGCGGCTTCGTCGGCCACGTCAAGGGGGCCGTGCAAAGCGAGGGCGATCTGACCACCTTCTCCTGCACCGGCGGCGCGGTTACGCTCGCGACCAAGGCGGCCGAGGGATGCCAGATCGATCTGGTTGCCATTGTTGTCGGCCTCGGGGATGAGGATCTGGAAAAAGCCGTTCGGGGACGTTTCCCGGAGATCGGCGCTTAATAAGTTCCAACACACAAAAAGGGCGGATGCGCATTGCATCCGCCCTTTTATTCTTTCCGTTTCCGGGTCTATTCCTCCGGCTCCGGAGTTTCGTCCTCCGGCTGCTGTTCTTCCGGCGCAACGTCCTCCGGTGTTTCTGCGTCCGGTGTTTCCTCCTCCGTCGGAACATCCTCCGGCGGCTTCTCCTCTGCCTCCGGCGCCGCGCGGAAGACCGCATAGAGCGTGTGGTCTGCCCGCACGTTCGGGAACTCATATTCCTCGGGCGCACCGACGCTCACGCCGTCCACCTTCAGCTCCGCGAGAACATAGCCCTTGTCCGGCGTGACGGTAAAGCGCGCCGTCTCGCCTTTTTTGACCGTCACCCGTCCGCCGGGCGTGATGGAGCCGCCCTTGCCGCAGGTCACGGTGATCGTGAAGGTCTCCGCCGGTCCCTTGGAAACGATACAATGGATTGCCTCGCTGGGGCGCAGCCCCGTTCCGGCCTCCGGTTCCTGCCAGATCACCGTGCCAGCCGGCTCGTCGCTGGTTTGCTCGCCATCCTTGATGATGTTGAGCCCCACGCCCTCGGCCATGGACCTTGCTTCCTCATAATTCTGGCCCAGAAGCTTGGGGGCATACACCTCCAGCTCCTCCACCGGCTTTTCCGGCACGCGCACAGCGTCGCTGCCGTTCGAGACCGTGAGCGTGACCGTCTGGTTGCTGCGCAGCGTTCTCCCCTCCGGGATACTCTGGTCGATGACCACGCCCGCAGCCTCCTCGCTCGAGGCCGATTTCACGGAGATTTTCAGGCCGAGCGCTTCGAGCATCAGCCGCGCGTTGTCCTCCGTCTGGCCGATCACGCCCGGCATGGTCTCTGCATCCCGGGCAACAAAATCAAACACGCCGCCCAGAACACACAGCACCACCGTCAGCGCCGCGAGCAGCGCCGCGATCGCCACGGCAAAGCTCCATCGGCGTACACGGTTCGCGCCGGTTTTCCCGCTGCGCGCCGCGACCGGGCGCTGACGCTTGCCGCAAACCGGACAGCGCTCCATATTCCCCTGTATCTCCGCCCCGCAATAGGTACAGACCTTTTGTTTCATTGTGCTTCCTCCAAAATGCGCAACCGCTCCGTTTTCCGGCATCTCGGCAAGTCCGAAAAGCGCGTTAAAACCGTGAAGCTGCCGAAAGCGCTGCATATGCTTATGCCGCTTCTCAGCGCGCGTTCACAACCTGAATAATTTTCTGCAAAAGCGCCGGATCGAAATCCTCAAAGCCCGCGACTGCGATTTCCTGCCCCGCAATGGTGCGCAGCCACGTTGCCGCGGCGGCAAATCTGCCGTAATCCAGGCTCAGATGGAATCCGTCTCTGCAAAGGGAGAGACCTCCGTTTTGATAATCAAACTCCGGCACCGTATCCCGCAGGGTCTGAATCACCTCGCCCGCCGGGATCAGCGCAGCGCCGATGGATGCAGCGGCGATTTCGCTCGTTTCCTTGATGCGCCTATACATCTCGCCCTGATCTCGATTGTATTTTACGAAACTACTATGCGTAGCATCCGCTTCATATGCCCAGGTCTGGTGGAAATACAGCTTTGCCGCCGGGCATTCTTTTTTCACCAGATCCACAAGCTGGGAGAGATAGGGCTCATAGCTTTCGTAAATGCCGCTCGTGCTGCTTACCTGCTGTACCGTGATCACATCCCAGGCTCTGAGCCGCAACGCTTCCAGGATGCTGATTTTTCTTTCGCAGGGATTGCCGTTGGGCTCCAGATCATAGGCTTCCTCGTTGCTCTGTACGTTGTTCCAGTGCATCTCCAGGCTGCAGCCGGGCACGAAGAGATTGATCAGTTCCATCTCCACGCCATGCGCCTGCGCCAATTTTTGAAGCCATCTGTGTGCATCTTGCGAAAAACTGTTTCCGATTGACAAAATCTGCATTGCGTTCACCTGCTTATAAAATTCTTTCTTTCAAATCTGCCTGTGCCAAGTCCTCACTTCATTCCGCGACTTTTTTGTCCAGCTTGTAGTTTCTGAAATAAATGCACAGGTCCGCGCCAACCATGATCAGGTTGAGGATGTAGAAAAACAGCACATACCACTTTGACGCGATCGAAGCCATGTATGCCTCGTTCAAAAACTTCGAAATGATACCTGCGATGTAGCCGAAAAAGATCAGGCATAAAAACGCAAGGCTTTTGCCCTTCGTTGTTCTCGCTTTGTATGACTTCATCACGTTAAGCGGCCAGGAAACGCCAAAGCTCACAATCATAATCACTTCCAGAATATCTGCCATCATTTTGCTCCTTCCGCGTTTTGCCGTGACCGCAATCCGTCACCGCAATGCAAACCGCCCGATTCTGTTTCTCCGTGTCCGGCGGCTTTGCCAAAATGCAGCATGCCGGCAACCGATCGGCTCAAGCATAACACAATCGCGCCCCGATTGCAATTTCGGATTCATGCTATACGCACTTTGCATCCTATGTGTTTCTGCGGCAAACGCAAAAGCCTTTCCAAACTGCGCGCAGACGCGCATCCTTTCATCAAAATATCATTTTATCCGCAGCTCTTTGCATCCTGCGCAGTTTTGTGGTAAACTGTCTACTATCTTGGATTATGAGGTGATGGTCTTGAAGACCGCATTGATTACCGGCGGCAGCCGCGGCATCGGAGCGGGCGTTGCGCGCGCTCTCGCGCGTGACGGCTGGCGCGTTGTGCTCTCCGGCCGGGCGGACAGCGAAAAAGGACGCGAAACGGCGTCCGCGATCGGCGCGACCTTCCTGCCCGCGGATCTGCGCGAGGAAGCGCAGGTGCAGCAGCTTTTTGCGGCGGCGGGGGAGATTGACGCGCTCATCTGCTGCGCGGGCGTTGCGCACTACGGGCTACTGCAGGACATGACGGACGCGCAGTGGCAGGATGTTTTCTCCGTGAACACGGACGGCGTGTTCCGCTGCTGCCGCGCCGCGATTCCCGGCATGGTGCGCAGAAAAAGCGGCTGCATCGTCACGGTCAGTTCCGTCTGGGGTGAACACGGTGCCTCCTGCGAGGCTGCCTATTCCGCCTCCAAGGCCGCTGTGATCGGGCTGACGAAGGCGCTGGCCAAGGAGCTCGGCCCCTCCGGCATCCGCGTCAACTGCGTGGCGCCGGGCGTCATCGACACGGATATGCTCCTGCCGCTCACGGAAGAGGACAAGGCCGAGCTCGCGGAGAGCACGCCGCTCGGGCGGCTCGGCACGCCGGCGGACGTTGCGGAGGCGGTCTCTTTCCTCGTCTCGGAGCGCGCGGCGTTCATCACCGGACAAATACTCGGCATTGATGGAGGTTTTGCATTATGACGGCTTATGAAAAATTACTCGATTGTCTCCGGCAGATACGGGAAAGGACGGATTTTGTCCCCCGCGTCGCGCTGGTGCTCGGCAGCGGGCTGGGCGGCTATGCCGCGCAGATTGATCTGCGCGCCGCCGTGCCCTATTCGGAGATCGACGGTTTCCCCGTTTCCACCGTTCCGGGTCACACGGGGCGCTTTGTGTTCGGCTACGTCTCCGGCGTGCCGGTCGTGGCGATGGAGGGGCGCGTGCACGCCTATGAGGGCTACGACAGCGCGGACGTCGTGCTGCCCATCCGGCTGATGGGGCTTCTGGGTGCAAAGGCGCTGCTGCTCACCAACGCCGCAGGCGGCGTGAATTACGGTTTTCAGCCCGGCGATCTCATGCTCATCACGGATCATATCTCCACTTTCCTGCCCTCGCCGCTGCGCGGGGCAAATATGGACGAGCTCGGCCCCCGTTTCCCGGACATGAGCGCCGTATACGACCGGGAGCTGGGCGACGCCGTGCGCCGCGTGGCGCAAACGCAGGATCTCCCCCTGCGCGAGGGCGTGTACATCCAGTTCCCCGGCCCCGCCTATGAGACGCCCGCCGAAATCCGCATGGCGCGCACGCTCGGCGCGGACGCCGCCGGCATGTCCACCGCCATCGAGGCGGTTGCCGCCCGCCACATGGGGCTGCGTGTGTGCGGCATCTCCTGCATCTCCAACCTCGCCAGCGGCATGAGCGAAAAGCCGCTCTCGCACGAGGAGGTGCAGGAAACGGCAAACCTCGTCGCCGCGCGCTTCACCGCGCTCGTCACCGGGGCCATAGGTGAATTTGACACCATACTCCGATAAATAAAGGTATATTTTGTACGGAATGTAGGGCTTGCGCTGGAGAAGAAAGCATAGTATAATCATTTTCTGTGAATAAAATAATCGGGCGATGCTCCGCCCGGACAAGGAGGCCTATTCATGGCAAGAACCGCGCACAGAGACATGACTAAAGGCGCGATCTGGAAAAACATTCTGTTTTTCGCGCTGCCGGCCATGTGCAGCAGTCTGTTCCAGCAACTCTACAACACCGTTGACGGTATCGTCGTCGGCAACCACGTCAGTCAGAACGCGCTTTCGGCTGTCAGCGGCTGCGCCCCGGCTACATCCCTTTTGTTGTCCATCGCCATCGGTCTGAGCACCGGCGGCGGCGTCGTTGTGGCGCAGTACTTCGGTGGTAAGCGCACAAACGAAATGCGCCGCACCGTTTCCACGCTCGCCATCACACTGTTCGTCCTCGGCCTGTGCCTCTCTCTCTTCGGCGTCTGCTTTTCTCACTTTTTGGTCAGCACGCTTCTGGGCGTAAAGGATCCCGAAGTTCTGGAGCTCTCGGTCCTGTATTTCCGCATTTTCTCGTGCGGCATGGTCTTTTCCTTCCTGTACAACGTCATCAACGCCTCCCTGCGTGCGCTTGGTGACTCCAAGTCCCTGCTGCTCCTGCAGGTTTTCTCCTCGCTCCTGCACATCTGCCTCGACCTGCTGTTTGTTCTCAAGTTCAACTGGGGCGTCGCCGGCGTTGCAACCGCAACCTGCATCTCCCAGTTCTGCTGCCTGTGCTTCAGCGTTGTCTATGCGCTCAAGCGCTACCCGGTTTTCCGCTTCAAGCGCGAGGAATTTGTCTTTGACAAGACCATCTTTAAGTTCATTCTCCGCCTCGGCATCCCCAGCGCCATCGAGCACAGCGTGGTCTCCCTCGGCCAGCTCTTCGTGCAGCGTCTGGTCAACAGCTTCGGCCCCAACACGATGGCTTCTTTCGGTGTCGGTCACCGTATCGAGAACTACACCATGCTCCCGCTCTTCTCCTTCAACGCCGGTCTTTCCACCTTTGTCGGCCAGAACATCGGCGCCGGTCAGCTTGACCGTGCGAAGAAGGGCATCAAGGTTACTGTGCCCATGACCGTCATCTTCACGCTCATCATGATGCCCGTTCTCTACTTCCTCGGGCCGTCCATCTCTGCGCTCTTCGGCATCGGGGGCGAGGCGCTGCAGCAGTGCATCACGCAGCTGCGCTACATGGCCTTCGTGCTGGTCGTCTTCGCCATCTACAACCCGACCATCGGCTTCCTTAACGGTTCCGGTGACGCAATGTGGGCCACTGCCGCGTCCTTCACTTCGCTGGGCGTGCGCGTGATCACCGCTTACGTTGCGGTGTATCTCTTCAGCGGTGACTATCGCTTCGTTTGGGCAACGCAGCCCATCGGCTGGTTCTTTGCCGCAACGGTCGGCTATCTGCGCTTCTTCACCGGCGGATGGAAGAAAAAAGCCCTTGTTAAGTACGAGGAAAAGGCTGCCAAAGCACAGGCTGCCGAGACTCCCTCCGAGGCTTGACGAGTGCCCACTGATTTTGCTATAATCGTCATAACATCAAAACGGCGGCGCACAGCCGCCGTTTTTTGTCCGCAGAAGGAAAGGAGAAAGAGCCTATGAAACACAGTTTTTTCGCCTACATCTTCCGGATGCGCTACATTGCCCGCTGGGCACTGATGCGCAACACCCGCGTGGAAAATGTGGAGGAGCATTCCTATGAAGTCGCCGTGCTCGCGCACGCGCTGGCCGTCATCGGCCGCGACCTGTTCGGCAAGGATGTCTCTCCGGACCGCGCCGCTGCCGCCGCGCTCTTTCACGATGCGCCGGAGATCATCACCGGCGACCTGCCCACCCCCATCAAATACAACAATCCTGAGCTGAAAAGCGCCTATGGGCACGTGGAGACCGTTGCGCAGGAGAAGCTGCTCTCGCAACTTCCCGAATCGCTGCGCGGCAGCTACGCGCCACTGATCACGCAGGCGGACGAGACCGTGCACCGCTACGTCAAAGCCGCGGACAAGCTTGCCGCCTGGCTGAAATGTCAGGAGGAGCTCAAGGCGGGCAACCGCGAGTTCTCCCGCGCCGCGGACGAGACGCTCGCCTCCCTGCGCGCCATGCAGCTGGAGGAAGCGGACTACTTTCTGGAGCACTTTGGGGAGGCATTCCGCCTCACCCTTGATGATCTTGGATAAAGAGAGGTTTGAAGTATCATGAGAGCCATTGTAACCGTGATTGCAAAAGACCGCGTCGGCATCATTGCAGAGGTCTGCACGATGCTTGTTGCACATCAGGTCAACATTCTTGACCTCAACCAGACCATACTGCAGGAATTCTTCACCATGACCATGCTGGTGGACACCTCCATGAGCACCACGCCCTTCGCGGAACTGGTGCAGACACTTTCGGACGCGGGCAAACGTGCCGGGCTGGAAATCCGCATGCAGCGTGAGGACATTTTCAACGCGATGCACCGCATCTGAGCGTGGGAGGTCGGAGAGCATGATTAACACCAGCGAGGTTCTCGAGACCCTGCAGATGATCGACCAGCAGCATCTGGACGTGCGCACTATCACGATGGGCATCTCCCTGCTCGACTGCTGCGACGCGGACGCAAAGCGCGCCTGCGAAAAAATCTATGACAAAATCACCTTCTCCGCGCGGGATCTGGTGCGCACAGGCGAGGCGATTGAGGCTGAATTCGGCATTCCCATTGTCAACAAGCGCATTGCCGTCACGCCCATCGCCCTCGTTGCCGGCGCCTCCGACACGGAGGACTATGTGCCCTTCGCCAAGGCGCTTGACCGGGCGCGCGCGGAAACCGGCGTCAATTTCGTCGGCGGCTTTTCCGCGCTGGTACATAAGGGCATGACGCCCGCAGACCGCCGCCTCATCGCCTCCATCCCTGAGGCGCTTGCGGAAACGGAACTTGTCTGTTCCAGCGTCAACATCGGCTCCACCAAGGCGGGCATCAATATGGATGCCGTTGCGCTGATGGGGCGGATCATCAAGGACACCGCCGCGCGCACTGCGGACCGCGGCGGCTTCGGCTGCGCCAAGCTCGTTGTGTTCTGCAACGCCGTGGAGGACAATCCTTTCATGGCGGGCGCATTTCACGGCGTGGGCGAGCCCGACCGTGTCATCAACGTCGGCGTCTCCGGCCCCGGCGTCGTGCATTACGAGCTCAAGCGCGTGAAGGGCGAGCCCTTTGACGTGGTGGCGGAAACCATCAAGAAGACCGCCTTCCGCGTCACGCGTATGGGACAGCTTGTTGCGCAGGAAGCCAGCCGCCGTCTCGGCGTGCCCTTTGGCATTGTGGACCTCTCCCTTGCGCCGACGCCCGCGGTGGGTGACAGTGTCGCGCGCATTCTGGAGGAAATGGGTCTGGAGACCTGCGGCACGCACGGCACAACCGCCGCGCTCGCCCTGCTCAACGACGCCGTCAAAAAGGGCGGCGTGATGGCCTCCTCCAGCGTCGGCGGCCTGTCCGGCGCTTTCATTCCCGTCAGCGAGGACGAGGGCATGATCGCCGCGGCACAGAGCGGCGTTCTGACGCTTGACAAGCTGGAGGCCATGACCTGCGTGTGCTCCGTGGGGCTGGACATGATCGCCATTCCCGGCGACACGACGGCAGAGACCATTTCCGCGATCATCGCGGACGAGGCCGCCATCGGCATGATCAACAACAAGACGACCGCCGCACGCCTCATCCCCGCGCCGGGAAAAACCGTGGGCGACACGGTGGAATTCGGCGGCCTGCTCGGCAGCGCGCCCGTCATGCCGGTCCATCCGGAATCGAGCGAGGCCTTCATCGCCCGGGGCGGACGCATCCCCGCGCCGATGCACTCTTTGAAAAACTGAGGTAAAGCAGCATGAAGCCAAAGGAACTGGACCGGATCAACGAGCTGGCAAGGCTCAAGAAAACCCGCCCGCTCACGCCGGAGGAAACGGCGGAGCAGGAGGCGCTTCGCCGCGCCTACATCGCCGAGTGGCGCAAGGGCGCCATTGAGATTCTGGAGGGCGTTCGCATCCAGCGCCCGGACGGCTCCGTTGTCCCGCTGAAAAAGAAAACGGACAAGTAAAGCGTCTGACCGCAAGAGCCCGTGAAAATGAAAACCCGACCTGTGAACGAACAGGCCGGGTTTTCGTTTTGCAGATCGATAAGCGACCCGGTACTCTCTTGTGCAGCAGGATGCCTTGGAGGTAGCCGCAAATGGGATTTCCACTTTTCCCATTCTCTCCCTCACAGCTGCACTTCGCCGCTTCCCTTTGCTCGGGGCGGACAAGATGTGTTATGATACATATATGAAAATTCTTTGTCGCATTCGGCGCATTTCATTCGTCTTACATACAGAAGGAGGTGAGGGCCGTGAATCAAGCGCTCATATACAGCTGGTATGAGCAATATAAAAACGGCATCTTCCGCTATGTGCTGTCCATCACAAGGGATCCCTACCTTGCAGAAGACATCCTGCATGACACCTTTGTGAAAGTATTGTCCGGCGGAATCCAATGCAGCCCCGGCAAAGAGCAGGCATGGCTCTATCGGGTGGCGCGCAACCTCTGCTATGACCAGCTGCGCCGGAAAAAGCGGGAGCGGGAACACGCGCCGACGCCCGCTGCGCCGGATCAGCAATATGAATACATAGAGCTGATCTCCTCGCTTTCCCCAAAGGACCGGGAGATTGTCACGCTCAGGATTGCGGGCGGCCTGACGCATGCGGAAATTGCCGGTGTTCTGGGCATCTCGCCGAAAGCTTCCCAAAAGCGCTATGAGCGCGCCATCGCCACATTACGCAAAAAGGAGGATTGAAATGGAGCAGAAACTACGGGACGCAGCATCCGCACTGCCGGAAGCAAAGCTGGAATTTGACGCCATCTGCGCATCCGTGCCGGAAAAGCAGGCGAAGGCCCGCCCAAAATCCCGGCGAACCGCTGTCGCCGTCGCCGCCGGTTTTCTCCTGCTGATTTCCGTGTCTCTCGGAACATACGTCTATGCAGCAGAAGCAAAAGAATATGACGCTGCCGTGCAGTTTTTTGACGAATACAAGCTCTCCGCAGAGGGGCTCTCCCGCGGGGAGATCAAATCCGTTTACCGCGACATCTCCACAAACGCTTTCACATATTCCGGCACGGCAGACGTGCTTGAAAGATCCCTCTCCACCCACGGCGTGGACGGCTATGAAATTCTGCAGGAAAACCCGTCTCCCGCGGACATGGAGCAGCTTTGGATCGCCATGAACTCCGTCTCTCCGCCTTGGGCCGCCGTGCATACGCAGCCCGAGGGGATTCACTATCAGTACCGTTACGATTACAAAGAAGATCCCGATCTCGGCTTTGAGATCCACGACCGAAGCTATCTCGAAAAATACGACGGCGAAAGCCTGCTTTGGAGCGTTTCCCTGACGGAGTTTCAGATTTTCGGATACAGCACCGTTTCCGACGGCGTGATTGCCTACGGGGAAACCCCCACATGGTCCAGCACGCAGCTTTCTCCTGCGTGGATGGCAAAAATTGACGCAAACGGCAAGCTGCTATGGATGCGCAGGCTTGATCACGGTTTTTCGGACGAATACATCGCCGCCATTCTGGAGAATGCGGACGGGAGCTATGCCGTTATCAGCCGCGGCGAGCTGGAATACTTTTGTCTGAGCCAATATACGGCAAAGGGAAAGGAGACGCATTTCCAAAAAACCGAGGTGGGGAATTACGGAATCTGGGACGCCGCGCGCTTTGGCGACGGGTACATCGTGCAGCTTGGAAGCTATCTCTCCGGCGAGCACGCCAGAATCGTGAAAGTGGATAGCGAGGGCAACATCACGGAGTCCTTCTCTTACAGCGGCGAAGACGCTTATTATTTCATCACGGATATGATTGAGTTTGAGGGTCGCATTTACCTGTCCGCCTACGCCGTGCCGAAGCCCGAGTTGGAGGATCCCGGCTTCGCCGGACGGCGGGAAATTGCCGGCATCCTCGATTATCTGTTCGCGCATGACATATGGGAAATTTCCTCCGAAGAGCTCACGCCCATGGTAAGGGAGAATTACACGGCCATTCTGATGGTGTGCGATCCGGCGGCGGGTGTGCCGCAGGAATTCTACTCCGTCAAGGGTTCTCTTGGGGGCGCGCTGGCGCTGAGTGAAACAGGAAGCTTGCTGTGGGATGTGGAGAGCATTGCCGACACGGCCTATTCCCCTATGACCAGCGCCTATACCATCCGCGGAAGCTGTTACGTTTTCCGTTATGCCTTTGACCGCTCCGGCACCCTGCTCAGTCAGGAAAAGACGGGCGAAACCGCTGAATTCAGCCGCTAAAGACAAGCGCGCTGTTTCCCAATCACAAACGCAGCCCCTGACCGAACGGTCAGGGGCTGCGGTTTATCTTTTTGGTCGTGTGTTTTTTTACAGCTTTCCGGCGGGCTCTTTTTCTTCCGCCGCCGTCACGGGCTGGGCATTTTCTATTTTCGCCAGCTCCTCTTCCTCCAGCTTGCGGTAAGCCACCTTACCGACCAGCGTTTGCGGCAGCGCATCGCGAAACTCCATATCATAGGGCATCGCATATTTGGCAATATACTTTTTGCAGTGCGCAAGAATCGCCTGCTTGGTCTCCTCCGTTGCGGGCACGCCGGCCTTGAGCATCACAAAGGCCTTGACCTTCTTCATCCGGTAGGGGTCCGGCACGCCGATCACGCAGCTCATGTGCACCTGTTCACAGGCGTCGATCACATTTTCCAGCTGCGCGGGATAGATGTTGTAACCGGAGGAGATGATCATGCGCTTGCTGCGTCCGCGGAAATAGATGAAGCCGTCGTCATCCATCACGCCGAGGTCACCGGTGCGCACCCAGGTGAGGCCGTCGGCATGCGTGACCAGCGTATCGGCCGTCTCTTCCGGGTTGTCCAGATATTCCTTCATGACGGTCGGGCCGGAGAGCAGGATCTCGCCCTCCTCACCGTAGGGCATTTCCTCCTCCGTGCCGGGGCTCGTGATCTTGATATAGGTGTCCGGGAAGGCGATGCCGATGCTGCCCTCCTTATAGCTGCGCACCGGCGTCAGGCAGCAGGCGGTGACCATTTCGGTCGTGCCGTAGCCCTCGCGCACCTGCACGCTGGCATGGTGGTCGTAAAGGAACTTGTTGAATTTCTTTTTCAGCTCGGTGGAAAGACTGTCGCCGCCGGAGAACACACCTTTCAGGCAGCTCAGATCGGCTTTCTCCATGCCCTTGATGCGCAGCAGCGCCTCATAGAGCGTCGGCACGCCGGCGATGAAGTTGCAGCGGTAGCGGGTGATGAGCTTGCCGTAGCTCTGCGCGGTAAAGCGCGGCACCAGCACGCAGCGGCCGCCCTGCGAGAGCATCGAGTGGATGCAAACGCCCAGGCCGAAGCCATGGAACAGCGGCATGGCGGAGAGCATCTTGTCGCCCGGACGGAACATCGGGTTCGTGGCGATGATCTGCTGCCCCAGCGCGTTGAAGTTGAAGTTCGTCAGCACGATGCCCTTGGTTTTGCCGGTTGTGCCGCCGGAATAGAGGATCGCCGCCGGCGCCTCCGCATCGCGCTTGACGCGGTAATTCCAAAAGCAGGACTTGCCAAGGCGGATAAAATCGCCCCACATGATGACCGGCGCATCCTCGGGAATCTTTTTGATCTTGCGCCCCTCGGTGAGCATATAGCCCGCGCGGATGGGGCGGGAGAGCTCGTCCTTGATCTGGGCGATGATGATGTTGACCACTTCCGTGTTCTCACGGATGCGCTCAAACTTGTCATAGAACTGGTCGAGCGTCAGCAGCGTTACGCTGTGCGACATGTTGAGATACTGCTCCATCTCCTTCTCGCTCGAGAGCGGATGCACCATGTTGGCCACTCCGCCAACCATGTTGACCGCATAGAACATATAGATCGCCTGCGGGCAGTTCGGCATGGCGATGGTGACGCGGTCACCCTCCCGGATGCCGATGGTTTTCAGCGAACGGGCGCACTCCTCAATGCCCTGCCAGAGCTTCTTGTAGCTTGTCGGCTTCCCCATGAAGTCGAACGCGACATGGTCGGGATATTGCTTTGCAGTGCGCTCCACAGCCTCCGCCATAGAGCCCTTGAAATAATCCAGATGCGCGGGCACGCCGTCCAAAAAATCGTACCACGGCGTTTTTACTGTACTCATAAAAGAATCTCTCCTACTTTAGCAGATTATCCGCCTCTGCGGGAAACGGGGGCATCCCCCCGGATTTACAGTTCGATCTTTTCGCCGAAGGGCTTTTCCAGCAGCTCCGGCTCCTGCAGGAGCTTTTTGAGCAGACGCACACTCTTGGAATAATAATAACCGTCCGCCAGCCGCTCATCAATCGTCAGGCCGAGATCAAGCGTCTCACGCATTTCAACCGCACCGTTTTCATCGTGGATGGGGCGCAGCTTCTTCTCGCCGATGACGCAAAACAGGGAGCAGGTGCCCCAGTTTGTCAGATGGTGATAGCCACACTTGAGCTTGATCGAGCCGAGGTTGGAAATCACGCAGGAGGTATAATACGGGTCGGTTTCGATGAGTGAGGCGGGCACCCAGCCGTGCTTATCCAGCCAGCAGATAAACTTCACCGCGGTTTTGCTGACGAACCTCGGCAGCTTGTTGAACATGTCCATGCTCTCGGTGCTGCTGTCCGTCTTTTCGCTGCGGCAGAAAGTCACCTGCTCGCGGATGTAATCGTGCACCGTCTGCAGCGTGTCGCCCTCCTTGGCGTTGAGCACCGCCAGGGCCTCCGCAGCAGAGTCGGAAAACTGCTTTTTCACAACGAAGGACAATCGCACATCGTTGCGCTGATAGAAATTGCAGTTGGCGACAAAACGGTTGAGCTTGGGGCGGAGGATAATGGTCTTCGCCAGCGCCGCCACAACGCAGTGGAACAGCGTGTAGCGAAAATCTGTCTCCGTCTCGTTCTTTTTTGCGATATAGGCGTTGAGCGCGGTCAGGTCAATCGTCTCGGATATGTACGCCTCATTGTCGCAGCGGTTGGGGTAGAGGATTCCGGTAATGAAATGCAGGGAGTCCAGGTTCCGCAGGAGCTTTCCATCCTTGCGGTCGCCGGGGGCACGCTTTGTTTTTTTCATTTTCATGGCCTCTCTTTTTTCTCTTTCGCCCGCTTATTCTGATGCAGTCTGTATATTATAGTCCCTTTTATCCAAAAACGCAATAGCGACACGCTTCGCGCAAAAACCCCACAAAAATCCTTTTCCGCCGCGCCCGATGCCTCGCTTTCCTGTGGACAGTCGCAGCGCGATGGTGTATAATTACTGCGTCGCGGGTTTTCCGCGCGGAAAGACAGGGCACGGAAACGGCATCCCCTGCCGAATCAGATTCCCGTGTCCGGAAATTGGAGCCATATGTCCAAGATCATTCTTGTTTTCCCGGCAGCCCTGATTGCGGGCCTGCTGCTGTTCTTTGTCAAATGGTTTATCCGCGTGCGCAAGGCGATCTCCGTCCCGGAGGGCGGATTCGCCGTGCCGGAAGGCGAACTTCCCGATCCCGGGGACGGGGAAATGCCCTGCGAAGAAGGGCTCTCATCCTCCGTCGTCAGGCTCCCCATCCGCAGAGGCTTGCCCGAAGCGCCGGACACGGACAGGCGCCTCACCCGGCGGGATGCGCTGTTCGCCTCAATCCTGACGGTGCTGTATGCCATCAGCGCCTTCATCGGCCTTGGCGACACGGTCGCGCCGAAAAGCTGCTGCGACTTCAGCGACTGGGGCAGCTATGTGGATATAGACTTCAGCGAGCCGGTTCCGATCGGCCATCTGATGTATTACTCCGGCCTGTACACCGGCACATATTATCTTCAGTTCTCTCAGGACGGGGAAGAATACGTTGACGTCGGCACGATGGAGCAGAGCTACACCGAGCTTTTCAAATGGAACCGCTTCGCGCCCGACGCGCTGGGCTATCCGGCCACGAGCCTGCGCATCGTTGCCAACGCACATCTGGAGCTTGGCGAGCTTGCCATCTATGACACGAACGGCAAGCTGATCTCCCCGGAAAGCATCAGCTGCAGCGAGGGCGCAGCCCCGCTCTTTGACGAGCAGGAGCTCGTCCCGGAGGACGGCTATTCCCTGCACAACAGCAGCTATTTTGACGAGATATATCATCCCCGCACGGCCTATGAGCATATTCGCGGCGTGAAGCCCTATGAGGTCTCCCATCCGCCGCTCGGCAAGCTGATCCTCTCGCTGGGCGTGCGCATGTTCGGCATGACGCCTTTCGGCTGGCGCTTTATGGGCACGCTTTTCGGCGCGCTGATGCTGCCGATCCTCTATGCCTTTCTGAAAAAGCTTTTCGGCTGCACGCCCATCGCCTTTGCGGGCACGGCGCTGATGGCAACGGATTTCATGCACTATGCGCAGACGCGGCTGGCTACGATTGACACCTATGCCGTGTTCTTCATCCTGCTGATGTATCTGTTCCTGTATCTGTTTTTCCGGGACGACCCGGACGCACCGGGCTTCCGGCGCGGCGTGCAGACGCGCAATCTGTTTTTCAGCGGACTCTTTTTCGGCCTCGGCGCGGCGAGCAAATGGACGTGCATCTATGCCGGCGCGGGTCTGGCCGTGATCTGGCTGCTGTACTGGATTTTCCGCGCGAAAAAGCTGCTCGGCGAAAAGCGCGGACGCGACTTTGTCCTTGAATTTGGCCGGAGCATCCTGCTGTGCCTTGCGTTTTTCGTGCTCATCCCGGCAGTTATCTACTATCTCAGCTACACACCCTATGGCAGAGCGGAGGGAATGCAGGGTCTCGGCATGTATTTCCGACGCGATTATCTGCAGCTTGTGCTGGACAATCAGGACTTCATGCTGCACTACCACGTGAACGTCGCCGGCGAACACCCCTATTCCTCCCGCTGGTATGAATGGATTTTGAATCTGCGCCCGATTCTTTATTATCAGCAGTTCCCCACGGAGCAGACCAAATCCGCCATCGCCGCTTTCGTAAACCCCCTGCTGTGCTGGGGCGGTCTGCTGGCGCTGATCGCAACGGCGTGGCTCGGCATCCGTACGCGGGATAAAAAGGCGCTGTTTCTGCTCGTCGGCTATCTGGCGCAGCTTCTGCCGTGGGTCTTCATCTCACGCCTGACCTTCGCGTATCACTATTTCACCTGCGTTCCTTTCCTCATCTTCGCGCTGTGCTATTGCTTTGACGCGCTGCGCCGGCTGGATCTGGAATGGCGGCAGCCGCTGCTGCGCACGGTGCTGATCTCCCTTTTGATCTTCGTTCTGTTTTTCCCGGCGCTGCACGGCATCACGATGCCCCGCTGGTATTTCAGGCTGCTTCGCTGGCTGCCCCGCTGGCCGCTTTAAGGGCATATTTTTTCATAAAGGAAGCGCTTTCCCATGCTTTACACCGACCATCATATTCACTCCAACTGCTCCTCGGACGCGGAGGATTTCATGCTCGACATGGCCATGGCCTGCGGCGAGCTTGGCGTGAACCGCATTTGCTTCACCGACCACTGCGACATGGACGACTATCTCACCGGAAACCCGATGCCGGAAGCCGCAGAGCTCTGGCGCGCGAGCATTGACGCCTGGCGCGACACCGTGTCTCGTGCGCCCGCCGGGCTGGACGTCTGCCTCGGCATTGAGCTTGGCGAGATGAATCACGACCTTGCGCGCGCCCGCGCGCTGATCGAAAGCGTACCGGAGCTGGACTTCGTGCTCGCCTCCATCCACAATCTGCGCGCAACACCTGATTTCTACGCGCTGCGCTATGAAAGCGAAGCGCACTGCCGCGCGCTGCTGGACCGCTATCTGGACGAGCTGACCGAGGTGGCCGCGCTGCCGGATTATGACATTCTCAGCCACATCGGCTACACCAAGCGCTATATGCTCCGCGCCGGCTACCCCGTCTTTGTGGAGGACGCGCAGTACGAGGAAAAAGTCCGGCTGCTGCTGCGCACCGTGATCGAAAACGGCAAGGGGATAGAGGTGAACACCTCCGGTCTGCGCCACCCCGCCATTCAGGAGACCATTCCCTCCACGAAAATCCTGCGCATATACAAGGAGCTCGGCGGGGAAAAGATCACCGTCGGAAGCGACGCGCACCGCACCATCGACGCGGGGCGCGGCATACATCAGAGCTTTGAGCTGCTGCGCAGCCTCGGCTTCCGCTACGTCTGCGCGTTCCGGAAGCGCGAAGCGGAATTTATACCATTGGATTAACCCGCAGAAAACGCATCAAAAGCGGAATTTATACACCGGATTAAAACAAATCATCATAACATCAGGAGGAACACACAAATGCTTGCAATCGGTTCGGATCACGGCGGTTATGCGCTGAAACAGGAGATCATGGAGCATCTCCGCGAAAAGGGCATTGCCTACAAGGACTTCGGCACGGACACTGCCGACAGCTGCGACTATCCCATTTACGGCGAGGCGGTTGCCCGCGCGGTCGCCTCCGGCGAATGCGAACGGGGCATCTGCATCTGCGGCACCGGCATCGGCATTTCCATCGCCGCGAATAAGGTCAAGGGCATCCGCGCCGCACTTTGCGGGGACTGCTTCAGCGCCGACATGGCGCGCCGTCACAACGACGCAAACATCCTTGCGCTCGGCGCACGCACGCTCGGCAGCGGACTTGCTCTGCGCATTGTGGACACTTTTTTGGAGACGGAGTTTGAAGGCGGCCGCCACGCGCGCCGTGTGGGACTCATCCACGAGATTGAAACCCGCTGACCCACGCAAATGTATCCCCGCGCGGCGGCGCTCTTTTCCGCCGCACTCTGGAAGTTGAGGTGAGAATATGTCTCGGAAACGACGGGACGTCTATCGCGGTAAGCACACAATCCGTTTCCCGGTCACGCTGGTGATATCCGGCCTGCTGATTTTGCTCGCCGTCGCGGTGGGGCTGTTCTTTTACCTGCAAAGATTTGCGGTTTACGGCAAGGATGGCGTAACGCTCGCCATCCCCGGTCTTACAGAGTTTGACGATTCCGCCCCGTCGGAAACGCCGTCCGGGCCGAGGCAGCCCACGCCCGTGCACACGGTGAGCGCGGAGCTGGTCATCGCGCCGCCCGATTACAGCAGTGTTGACCTGCAGCCGGGACAGGATCTGCAGGCCGTCCGCGGAACCTACCTTTCCGCGAAACAGCTTCTCTCCGGCGCGACAGGCACGCTGCGCGCAGCGTCGGAGGAAAACTCCGCGCTGATTCTGGAGATGTCCACACCCGAGGGTGATCTCTTCTGGGCGTCCGACAACGAGGTCGCGCAGGGCTACGCCCTGTGCGGTCAGGCAGATCTGGAAACGCTCGTGGGCGCGCTCAAGGACAAGGGCTACTATCTGATTGCAGAGATCAACTGCTGCCGCAACACGCTGCTCGGCAAGCGCAACCCCTCGATCTCTCTGAAAAACGCCGCCGGAGCGCCCTATACTGACGCACTGGGCGGCTGGCTTGATCCCTATGCGATTCGCGCGCGCAGCTATCTGCTCGCGCTGGCCGAGGAGCTCGCCGCAGCGGGCTTCGATGAGATTCTTTTCTCCGGCCTGAGCTTTCCGGAAAACAGCGCCGTCGTCTCCTATGCGGAGACGCGCGCCGGCGCTTCCACGCCGCGCGCTGCCGTTTCCGGCCTTGCCGTGTGGCTTGCGCGAAACATGCCGGAAGGCGTGACGTGCAGCGTAATGCTTGAGCGCAGCGCGCTCTATGGCATGACCGATCCGGAAAAAGAAAGCCCGCAGGACGCGGCGCTTTACGCCCGCCTGTTCGACCGGCTCTATCTGCGCACGAGCGAATATGACCACACATATGACGCGGACAAGTTCCGCAGCGTCACGGGCTGCGAGCCGGGTCTGCGCTTCGTGCCGATTACCCCATCGGCGCTCAGTGCGGACTGCAGCTTCACCGATGCAGCCGCCGCGCCCGAAGCATAAGCCCCAAAGGAGAATTACACCCATGAAATACATCCTCGTCATCGGCGACGGGATGGCAGATAATCCCGTTACCGAACTCGGCGACCGCACCCCGCTTGAAGTCGCCGAAAAACCGCATATTGACGCCATGGCGCGCGCGGGAACGCTCGGCAGCGTTCAAAACGTGCCGGAGGGCTTCCCGCCCGGCAGCGACACCGCGATTATGAGCATCTTCGGCTGCGCGCCGCAGAAATACTATGCCGGACGCGCGCCGCTGGAGGCCGCCGCGCAGGGCATCGCGCTGCAAAGCGGCGATGCCGCTTTCCGCTGCAACAACATCGCCCTCTCGGACGAAGCGGATTTTGACGCGCGGCGCATCCTTTCCCATTGTGCCGGCGGGCTGGAGGACGGCCAGGGCCGCATGCTGGTCGAGTGGCTGTTCCGCCAGCCGGAGTTTGCGTCGCTCGTGCAGGAGGCCAAAATGTCGCTGAGCCCGACGGAGTCCTATCGCCACATTTTTGTGCAGCGCAATGCGGACATCCGGGGGCTTCACCTCTACCCGCCGCACGACAATCTGGGCAAGACCGTGCGCGAGACAGCGCCCGAGGGCTGCGCGGAGGCCGAAACGCTCTACCGCCTGCTGAAAAAAGCAAACGAGCTGCTGGAAAAGCATCCCTTCAATCAAACGCGCCGCAGCGAGGGCAAGCTGCCCGCCAACGCCATCTGGTTCTGGGCGGAGGGCACCGCCGCGAAAATGCTGAACTTTGCCGAGGCCTACGGACACGACGGCGCCGTTATCACCGCCGTGCCGCTCTGCCACGGCATCGCCGCGCTCTGCGGCCTGGAAATGGTCACGGTACCCGGCGCGACCGGCGAAGTGATCACAAACTATGAGGGCAAGGTCGAGGCCACGCTGCGCGCGCTGGAGAAATATGACTTTGCCGCCGTGCACCTTGAGGGGCCGGACGAGTGCAGCCACGCCGGGGATGTTCCCGGCAAGGTGCAGGCCATCGAGTGGCTGGATTCACGCATCGTCGCGCCCATTGCGCGCTCGCTGCGCGAGCGGGGCGAGGATTTCCGTATGCTCATCCTGTCCGATCACAAAACCTTTTTGGCGGGCGGCGCCCACGGCGGCGATCCAGTGCCTTTCATCCTTTACGACAGCCGCAGAGACAGCGGTTCCGGCCTCGGCTACACCGAGGAAAACGGCGCGAAGGGCCCCTTCCTGCCGGACGGCACCATGCTGATGCCTCTGCTTTTTGAAGCATGATGGACGCGCGTACATTTTTAGCGCCCGCCAAGCTCAATCTTTCGCTGGATGTGACGGGTCTGCTTTCGGATGGCTATCACGAGATGAAGATGATTCTGACCTCCGTGACGCTCTGCGACGAAGTCAGTTTGAAGCTCGGCTCGGACGGCATCCGCCTTGCGGGCGGACCGCCCTATCTCCCGACGGATGAGCGCAACCTCGCCTACCGCGCGGCAAAGCTCTTTTTTGACGCCGCCGGGATGCCGGAAGCGGGCGTGGAAATCCACCTGAAAAAGCGCATCCCCGTCGGCGCGGGCATGGCAGGCGGCAGCACGGACGCCGCCGCCGTTCTGCGCGGGCTCAACGAGCTGACCGGCGCGGGACTGCCGATGGAGACGCTCTGCGCGCTCGGCGGGCAGCTCGGCAGCGACGTGCCCTATTGCCTCTACGGCGAAACGATGCTCGGACTCGGGCGCGGCGATGTTCTTTCGCCTCTCCCCCCGATGCCGGACTGCCACATCGTGATCTGCAAGCCGCGTTTCCCCGTGAGCACGCCGGCACTTTTCTCGCGGCTCGACGGATGCAAAATCCGCTGCCGCCCGGATCTGGACGCGCTCATCGACGCGCTCCGCTGCGGAGATCTAAGGCGCATTGCGCAGCGGATGTACAACATCTTTGAAGATGTGCTCCCGCCGCAGCAGCGCCGGGAAATCCTCCAGATCAAATCGCGCCTGCTCCAGCTCGGCGCGCTGGGCGCCATGATGACCGGCACAGGCAGCGCTGTTTTCAGCCTGTTTGCCTCGGAAGACGCCGCCCGAAACGCATGGAGCAGCCTCTCCGCGGAATACCGGGACTGCTTCCTTGCCGCACCCATGCGGCAAAACCCCGGCTCTGCGTCGGAATAACGGTATCACAGAGAAAAAATCGAAAGGACGGTTTCACACATATGCAGTATCAGATCGAAAATCGCAGCATCATCTCAGAAAACCTCATCCTGCGCCCCTTTGTGGCTGCGGATCTCCCCGTCATCGTCGAGCTGCTCAACGATGAGCAGGTAACGCGCTCCACCCACGCTTGGACTGTGCCCTTCACAGAGGACTATGCCGCCCGCTGGATCGCCGGCGATCCCCGGTATGTCGAGGCCGAGGGCCGCGACATCTTTGCCATCACCGACCGCGCAAGCGGCGAGCTTTACGGCTTCATCTGCCTGCTCGGCGAGCTTGCCGACAACCGCGCCGAGTTCGGCTATGCCCTCGGCCGCCGCTACTGGGGCCGCGGCATCGCCACCGAGGCCACCAAGGCGCTGATCGATTTCGGCTTCCAGGTGCGGAAATATCACAAGGTCTATGCGCGGCATTTTGTCACCAACCCCGCCTCCGGCCGCGTGATGCAAAAGTGCGGCATGCAGTTTGAGGGCACGCAGCTTTCCCACGATTACAAGGACGGCCACTATGAGGATGTTTCCTCTTACGGCATCCTGAACCCCGCGGAATAATACAGCAAACAGGCACAACAGAAGCTTCTGTTGTGCCTGTTCTTGTATCCCCGGAAAAATCATGATAGGATATAGGCAGCCAAAAAATTTGAACATGACAAAGGAGGTTATTTCTATGAAGAAGCGAATATTGTATTTATTGCTCCCGATCGTGACATTGATTTTGGAAATCTTGCCCTATGGCGCAGTATGCGTATTTGCAACCTCTCCGACAGAGCGGATCAGGGAGACCTTCTCCTATTTTGATTTGACACCCTTTGGCTATGCAAATTTTGCGCCGTTCCTCACGGCATTGGTCACCTGCATCATCCTCATTTTGCTGCTGGTTTATCTGTTTACCCAAAAACCCCGCACAGTATCGGTCGCAAAAGTTTTCCTTTGCATTGGTGTAATATTGTCATTGTGCCCGCTGCTCTATGGCATTGACTTTTTCTCTGTTGTCGGTGCCTTGATTTCTGCATCTTTCATTGCTGAACTGGTCTTGCTTTTGGTCGCGGCGAAACGGAGTAAATAAAAATCATTTAACAAAGGAGGTTATTTTATGAAAAAGAAAACCACTGTGAAAACCCACGTGATCGTTGCTTTGATCTGTGCGATTTTGGTCGTTGCTCTAACTGCAATAAGTCTGTATTCAGACTTCCCAAAAAAGAGAACGGTAATCGAATTTGTGGATGATGCTGTTATTGTCAAATCGAATAACGGCAAAAAAGTAACGCTGATTGAAGAATATCAAACGTACATTTCGGCAGGGGAAGAATTGTCTGTTGGGGATAAAGTTATAATCAGGAACGGATTATTCAGCGATTTAAGCATACATCGCGTGGATAAATAATCCCCATTCGCGAACAGCAAGGGTGATCTGTCCACAGAGCGCCTCCTGATATATCGGCATAAAAACGGAGCGTATCGGCACGGATACGCTCCGTTTTCTGTTTGAAATCCGTCTTTTGCAGCCATACTAAGAGCAGAATACATAAAGCGCTGCTCCGGATTCGGAAACACAGAGCTTCACAGGGCGCTTTCGCGCCTTTGTTTCCGATCCGCAGCTGCCGAAAGGACGGTACTTAATATGTCAAACCGCTTTGCCATCGCAGCGGAGAAAAAGCCTTTTCTCCGCGCGTGGGAAACCGCGCTGCTGCTCGCCTTGTGCGTGACGCTGCTGCTCGGGCTGCTCGCAGGCCGCTCGCAGCAAAAGCTGGCCTCCGGCCTCATCCGCCTGCACGTCATCGCCGCTTCGGACAGCGCGGAGGATCAGCAAACCAAGCTGCGCGTGCGCGACGCCGTGCTGGACACGCTCACCCCCGCCCTGAACCGCGCAGCCTCCCCCCAGCAGGCGCAGGAGATCATCGAAGCGCGCCTGACGGAGCTGGCCGCAATCGGCGGAGAGATCAGCGGCGGCGCGGCGCGCGCCACACTCGGCTGGGAGAACTATCCCACGCGGCAGTACGAGGGCTTCGCCCTGCCCGCAGGGCGCTATCTCTCGCTGCGCGTCGAGCTGGGCGAGGCGCAGGGCCAAAACTGGTGGTGCGTGGTGTTTCCCCCGCTTTGCTCCACCTGCGTGGACGGCGCAGCGGACGTTTCCGCGCTGCTGGACGGAAAAACGGCGGCGCTCATCACCGGCGAGAGCGAGGGATATGTCCTCAAATTCCGCGTGCTGGAACTCTGGGCAGCGCTCCGCGCGCGTTTTGCCTCCTGAAACGCCGAAAATGCGAAAGAACAAAAGAAAGTATTGAAATAATCCGCTCTTTCTATTATAATTATCGAATACATTGACAGGAAGGACGGATGCCCTCTATGCAGCATCAGAAAATTTCCGGCATCTATGCCAACGCTGAGGCCTTTGCCGGACAGCAGCTCACGGTCTGCGGCTGGGTCCGCACCGTGCGGGACATGAAAAACTTTGGCTTTATCGAGCTTAACGACGGCTCCTGCTTCAAAAGTCTGCAGGTTGTCTTCGCGCGCGATACACTGAATAATTATGACGAGATCGCCAAGCAGAACGTCGGCGCGGCGCTGATCGTCACGGGTGTGCTCACGCTCACGCCCGAGGCAAAGCAGCCCTTTGAGCTCAAGGCGGACTCCATCACCGTCGAGGGTGTCTCCGCCCCCGACTATCCGCTGCAGAAGAAGCGGCACAGCGTGGAATTCCTGCGCACGATTCAGCATCTGCGTCCGCGCACGAATCTGTTTTCCGCCACATTCCGCGTGCGCAGCGTCGCAGCGCAGGCCGTGCATGAGTTTTTCCAGGAGCGCGGCTTTGTCTATATCCACACGCCCATCATCACGGGCTCGGACTGCGAGGGCGCGGGCGAGATGTTCCAGGTCACGACCCTCGATCCCGACAACCTCCCCCGCACGGAGGACGGGCAGGTGGATTACAGCCAGGATTTCTTCGGCAAGAAGACCTCGCTGACCGTCTCCGGCCAGCTCAACGCCGAGAACTTCGCCATGGCTTTTGGCGACGTGTATACCTTCGGCCCCACCTTCCGCGCCGAGAACTCCAACACCGCGCGGCACGCGGCCGAGTTCTGGATGATCGAGCCGGAGATGGCTTTTGCCGATCTGGACGACGATCTGGAGTGCATGGAAGCGATGGTGAAGTTCATCATCCGCCGCACGATGGAGCGCTGCCCGCAGGAGATTGAATTCTTCAACAGCTTCGTGGACAAGGGGCTCAAGGAACGGCTCACGCACGTGGCGAGCAGCGATTTCGGCCGCGTTACCTACACGGAGGCGATCGAGCTGCTGAAAAAGAGCGGCCACAAGTTCGACTTCCCCGTTGAGTGGGGCATCGACCTGCAAACCGAGCATGAGCGCTATCTCACCGAGCAGATCTTCAAAAAGCCCGTGTTCGTAACGGATTATCCCAAGGAGATCAAGGCCTTTTACATGCGCCTGAACGACGACGGGAAGACCGTCGCGGCGGCGGACTGCCTCGTGCCCGGCATCGGCGAGATCATCGGCGGCAGCCAGCGCGAGGAACGGCTGGACATTCTGGAAGCGCGCATCTCGGAGCTTGGCATGAATCCGGAGGATTACTGGTGGTACTGTGATCTGCGGCGCTACGGTTCCTGCCGTCACGCGGGCTTTGGCCTCGGCTTTGAGCGCATTGTCATGTATCTCACGGGCGTTGCGAACATCCGCGATGTGGAGCTGCACCCCAGAACCGTCGGTAACGCGGATTTCTAAGGGAACAATCCCGCCCGCATTTCTTTCCACGGTGGGGATTGGTGTGGCATTTCCCGCATTGGCATGATATAATGAATTGCAGAGCCGGAATTCGGGAAAGGCTAAGACCGTTTTATCGGGAAAGGGGGGCTCCGACATGACGATTGAACTCACAAGCAAAGAATTTCGCAGACTTTTGGATCTGGTCTACATCGGCAACTGGATTCTCAACTCCACGCGGGGGAACGACCGCTTTGAGGATTACGATCTGCTTGAGGAAAAGCTCTTCGCGCTGTGCAAATCGCAGGGCATGAAATCGCTCATTCAGATTTGCGATGGGCACATCTATCCCTCCCGCGCTTACGAGGAGGGCGGCATCCACGAGGCCATCGCGGATTATGAGGACGCGGTGTTTTTCGAGATTTTGGCCGAGGAACTCGCGCGGCGCGATATGGACTATGCGGAGATCATCCCCGAGCGTATGGAGGAGCTGACCACCCGCATGGAAGCCTATATGACCGAGTTTGAACACAACGGCGTGGAGAACATTTCCATCGACAATATGTAAATTGCAAACAAAAAAGCGGCATTCAGCCATTGTGCTGAATGCCGCTTTTTTCTTCTTTTTCAGTCCTCCTGGCGGTAATCGGAAAGGAAGCGCCGCAGGCGCAGCACGGCGGATTCCAGCGTCACCAGATCCGGCAGGAACACGATGCGGAAGTGGTCGTTGCCCTCCCAATGGAAGCCCGTTCCGGCCGTGACCAGAATCTTCTCCTTCCGCAGCAGATCCAGCGCAAACTGCTCGTCGCTGTGGATGTTAAAGCGCTTTTTATCCAGCTTTGGGAAGATATAAAAGGCGGCCTTGGGCTTGACCACGCTGATGCCCGGGATATCGCGCAGCATGTAATAGATGAACTCCCGCTGATCGTAGATGCGCCCGCCGGGCTGCAGATATTCGTCCGAGGACTGATAGCCGCCGAGCGCGGTCTGCACGATGCTCTGCGCCGGAACATTGGAGCAAAGGCGCATCTTCGTGAGCATATTCAGCCCGGCGATATAGCCCTGCGCGCGGCTCTTATCGCCGGCCAGACACATCCAGCCGCAGCGGAAGCCCGCCACGCGGTGGGACTTCGACAGGCCGTTGAAGCAGATCGTCAGCAGATCCGGCGCCAGCGAAGCGAGCGCGATATGCTCCCCGCCGTCCATCACCAGCCGGTCGTAAATCTCATCGGCGAAGAGGATCAGATCATGCTCCCGCGCCACCTCGACGATTCCCTCCAGCACCTCTCTGGGATAGAGCGCGCCGGTGGGGTTGTTGGGGTTGATAACCACGATGCCCTTGGTTCTGTCCGTGACCTTGCTGCGCAGATCCGCAATATCCGGATACCAGTCGGACTGCTCGTCGCAGATGTAATGCACCGCCGTTCCGCCCGCGAGCGTCACCGCCGCCGTCCAGAGTGGATAGTCCGGCGCGGGAACGAGAATCTCGTCCCCGGTGTCGAGCAGCCCCTGCATGGACATGGTGATCATCTCGCTCACGCCGTTGCCGGTGTAGATGTCGTCAATGCCCACATTGGGGATGCGCTTGAGCTGGCAATACTGCATGATCGCCTTGCGGGCGGAAAACAGCCCCTTGGAGTCCGAATAGCCCTCGCAGGAGCGCAGATTGTAAATCAGATCAAGAACAACCTCGTCCGGCGCGGTAAAGCCAAAGGGGGCGGGGTTGCCGATGTTCAGCTTCAGAATGTTGCTGCCCAGCGCCTCCATGCGCTCAGCCTCCTCCATAACGGGGCCGCGGATGTCGTAGCAGACGTTGTCCAGCTTCTTCGACTGTGTGTAAATACTTCCTTTCATTGTGAAACCTCCAAATATAAAAAAGAACGCCCCGAGTCCAAAGACTCAGGGCGAATTAATACAAATCCGTGTTACCACCTGAATTCAGACGGGAATCCCGTCTGCACTCTGCCCGGTACCATCATACCGGCGTCCTGTAACGGTGACCCTCCGTCGAAGCATACAAGGACGCTCGCCCATTCCGCTTCGCCGCTCCGGGATGGCTTCCGCCCGGTCAGGACTGAGGCTTACACCAACCGCCTCATCTCTGCGCCCCTGATTCATGGCGTACTCTTTCCCATCAACGCGTTATCTATTATAAAATTCGATTGATCCTACCACGGGCAGATATATTTTGTCAAGCCCTTTTGTGACGCCCAAAAGCCCGGCATTGAGAAAGCCGTGCCCCGGGAAGATCTGAAATCAAAGCCCGGAAGGGCTTTAAGACAGATCTCAGTCCTCGTAATCGTCGTATTCGTCTTCCTCCGCCTCGGCGAAATATTCCGCAATCGTCCTGGCCTTCTTGGGGGCTTCCTTCTCGCCCTTGCTCGGGTCTGCGCCGACCACGACCTTGTCCTTATCGCGGATGATCGTGCAGCGGTTTCTGTGGATGATGCGCATCTCGACAAGCGACACCACGCCGAAAGCCACGATATAAAGCATACCTCTGATATTCTCAAGGCTCCATACGAGCTCCTCTTTGAAAATCATGTAGAGGATCGCAAGAATCAGCGAGAGCGCCGCCACGCCGCACTTGATCACCGCGCCGTTTTCCATCCGCTTGAAGGACTGATGGTACTGGCGGTTGTTGAATTCCTCTTTCAGAAATTCAAAGCGGATCATGCCGACGGTGTAATAGAGATGCGGCAGAATGCCCAGCGTAAAGAACGCCGCGGCAAAGGTCGTCTGCATGAGCGGAGACATATCCAGCATGCCGAGCACCAGAAGCACATAGCTGATCGCAGCCAGAATGGGGAAGGCGATGCGCATACGGCGCATCATGTCCTCTTCAATCAGAAAGGCATAGATCTTGCCGTGATATTCCAGTCTGGTACGGCGCTTGCCCTTTTCGTCAACATACTCAATCGTCTCATAGCCGTCGAAGAAATAATCATGCATGCCGGAGAGCTTGCGACCGCCGCGATGATCGTTATTGGCCATTTCCACACCTCATCTCGCCGCGCACGCGGCTTTGCTAAACGCAGCACGAATGCAGCGTTTTTTTATTATGTCACGAAATTTGTTAAATTTCAACCATTCTTTTGAGAACTTTTGTGAAATAATCCGGCAGCTCGCTTTTCAGATGCACCGCCTGACCCGTGCGCGGGTGAATGAACTTCAGCTCCCGTGCATGGAGGCACTGCCCCTCCAGCCCCTTTTCCGGCTTTTTGCGCCCGTACACCATGTCGCCAAGCAGCGGATGTCCGATATGCGCCATGTGCACGCGGATCTGATGTGTGCGCCCCGTTTCGAGAATGCAGCGGATATGCGTAAACCCGGCGTAGCGCGTGAGCACTTCCCAGTGCGTGACGGCGGCGCGGCCGCCTCGTGTGACCGCCATGCGCTTGCGATCCACGGGATGCCGCCCGATGGGCGCGTCCACGGTTCCGCCGTCCTCCCGGAAATTTCCAACCGCCACGGCCTCGTACACACGGCTGAGGCTGCGGTCGGCGAGCTGGGCGGACAGGGCCTGATGCGCCGCGTCATTCTTCGCAGCGATAATCAGGCCGGAGGTGTCCATATCAATGCGGTGGACGATGCCCGGACGCTTTTCTCCGCCGACGCCGGAGAGCGAGTCGCCGCAGTGCTGCAGAAGCGCATTGACCAGCGTGCCGTCCGGATGCCCCGGCGCGGGATGTACAACCATGCCGCGTGGCTTGTTCACGACGATCACGTCCCCGTCCTCAAACACCACATCCAGCGGAATGTCCTGCGCGACGAGGGGAACATCCTCTGCCTCCGGCAGCGTCACAACAAAGCTTTCTCCTGCCTGCGCGCGATAGCTTTTCGGCACGCAGACGCCGTTTTTCCGCACGCAGCCGCGCTCAATGAGCCGCACGGCGGCGCTGCGGCTGAGTCCTTCGACCATATGCGCCAGGAGAGCGTCGATACGCTCGCCGCTCTCCTGTGCTGTAACTATTCTCTCTTCCATGCCCGATCAGAGATCCCGGAACTCGTTGAGGATGTCCTCAAGCGAATACACGGGCTCCGCCGCAGGCGCTTCCGGCGCTGCCGCGGGCGCTTCCGGCTTCACAGGCTCCGGCTCGGCGACGCGCACCGGCTCGGGTTCGGGCTTGGGCTCGGGCTTTACCGGCTCTGCCACGGGCTGCGCCGGCTGCACACCGGGATACAGCTTCACGTCATCGTCCTGCAGAATCTCGGTCTCCGCGGGATTCACCGGCTCCGGCGTCACCTCACGCGGCGGGGTGTTTTCTTTTTCCATCCACTCGGTGAAGGGATCCTCGCCGGGGCGCAGCTTTGTCATTTCCAAAAAGCTCTCGTGCTCTGCAACCGGACGGCTGAAGCGCGCGTAAGGCGACTCTTTCTCCGCCTTCTTCTCCCGCACGGGACGCGCGGGCTTCTCTTCGCTCCGGCGCGGAGCGCGACGCTCCTTTTCCGCAATGCGGCGTCCGCCGGACCGTGCCGGAACCTCACGCGCCGGCTCTGCCTCCGGCTCGACGGTATAGGCCGGCATATCCCGGTTCTCGGGCATCGGCTTGGGCTCGCTTACGGCCTTCTGTTCCGGCGCCGGCGTCGGCTCCGGTCTGGTCTTCGGCTTCGGCGCCGGTCTCGACGTCACGCTGCCGCCCGGGCCCGAACGCATGACCTTCCCCGCCTCTATGCCGAAGGGTTCCTTGGTCAGCAGGACGTACAGGCAAAACAGGATGCCGCAGACTGTGATGCAGATGTCCGCAAAGTTGAACACCGGAAAGCTCGGGAAAAACGTGAACTCGAACATGTCCACAACATAACCGTAGAGGCAGCGGTCAATGCCGTTGCCGAGCGCGCCCGCAAGCACAACCAGCGCGGACCAGCGGCCAAGTTCACCGCGGATATAGCGCTTGGACAGCACGAGAATCACGAGCACGGCAAAAAGCACCGTCACAATGAGAAACAGCCATCTCGCGCCGTTCCAGTTCTGCAGCAGATTGAAGGCGCTGCCGGTGTTGTGCAGATTCCGCATGCGGATCAGCCCCGGGATCAGCTCCTTCACGCCCGTGTTGAGCTCCAGATTCAGCGTCGTCCAGTATTTAATGCCCTGATCGACGATCAAAAGCAGGACGCACACAATGGCATACAACATAGTTTTTCCTCCTTTGGGGGACTTTTACGCTCCCAGCACGGCCGCGCAGCGCGGGCACAGGCCGTCAGCATTTGTCTGCGTGCTGTGCTTCCAGCAGCGCGGGCACTTTTCGCCCTCGGCAGCGCGCACTTCAATCTCCAGCCCGGCGCCGGTCGAGACGCTGACCTGCGAAACGATGAGCAGGTCGGCAAGCTCGGAAGCGGGAATCTCCGCCAGGAAGGCGTCCTCCGCCGGGACGGTGAGGCAAACCATTGCCTCCAGGCTCTTGCCGATCTTCTTCTCGGCACGCGCGCTCTCCAGAACACCGTTGACGGCATCGCGCACTTCGATGATGCGCGCCCATTTTTCCATCTGCGCGTCATCGAGCGCGTAGGCGGCAAAGGGCTTGTGCATCTCGTTGAAGATCACGTTGCGCGCATCGTCGCACGCGGCGTGCGGCATGGCCTGCCAGATCTCGTCACAGGTGAAGGCGAGGATGGGCGCCATGATGCGGGTCAGCGTGTCAAGAATCAGATAGAGCGCGGTCTGTGCGCTGGATCGCAGCGCGCCGTCCGTCTCCTCGCAGTAGAGGCGATCCTTGATGATGTCCAGATAGAAGTTGGAAAGCTCCACAACGCAGAAATCGTTGATGGCCTTCGTGACCGCCACGAACTCATAGTCGTCATAGGCCGCAAAGCACTTTTCGATCAGCGCGTTGAGGCGGGTCAGCGCCCACTTGTCCAGCTCCTGCATCTCCTCCGGCGGCGTGAGTCTGTCGGGATCAAAGCCCGCCAGATTGCCGAGGCAGTAGCGCGCGGTGTTGCGGAATTTCAGATAATTCTGCGAAAGCTGCTTGAAAATGGCATCGGAGCAGCGGACATCGGCGTGATAGTCCGCGCTGGCTGCCCAGAGGCGCAGCAGATCCGCGCCGTATTTCTTGATGATCTCGCTGGGATCCATGCCGTTGCCGAGGGACTTGTGCATGGCCTTACCCTCGCCGTCCACCGTCCAGCCGTGGGTGAGGCAGGCCTGGAACGGAGCTCCCTTGCCGAGCGCGCCGACAGCGGTGAGCAGGCTGGACTGGAACCAGCCGCGGTACTGGTCGAGACCCTCAATGTACATGGAGGCCGGCCAGAACTCCTGCGTGCGCTGCATGGAGGCAAAGTGCGTGGAGCCGGAATCAAACCAGCCGTCCAGCGTGTCTTCCTCCTGCGTGAAGCCGTGATCGCAGCCGCAGTGGGGGCAGGTGAAGCCCTCGGGCAGGATCTCGGAAGCGGACTTCTCGAACCAGGCGTTGGAGCCCTCTTTCTCAAACAGGGCGGAAACGCGCTCAATCGTCTCGTCCGTGCAGATGGGCTTTCCGCAATCCGGGCAATAGAACACCGGAATCGGCAGACCCCATTTGCGCTGACGGGAGATGCACCAGTCGCTGCGCTCGCGGATCATGGATTTCATCCGCTCAATGCCCCAGGCGGGCAGCCAGCGCACATCGTCACAGGCGGCGCAGGCCTCCTCCTTGAAGGCGTCCACGGAGCAGAACCACTGCGGCGTGGCACGGAAGATGATGGGGCCCTTGCAGCGCCAGCAGTGCGGATAGCTGTGGATAATGTCCTCCGAGGCCAGAAGCATGCCGCTCTCGCGCATATCGGCGAGGATGACGGGGTTGCTCTCCTCGGTCTTCAGTCCGGCATACTTGCCGGCATATTCGGTGTGGCGGCCGCGGTCGTCCACCGGCACAACCATCTCCATACCGTAGCGGCGGCAGGTCTGATAGTCGTCCGCGCCAAAGCCGGGCGCGGTGTGGACGCAGCCGGTACCGCTGTCCATCGTGACGTAGTCAGCCAGCACGAGGCGGCTGGTCTTGTCCAGGAAGGGGTGATAAGCGAGCATGTTCTCAAAGAACGCGCCCTCGTGCTTTTCCAGAATCTCCCATCCTTCGATGCCGGCGACGCCCATAACCTTCTCCGCGCGCGCCTCCGCCATGATATACAGCTCTCCGTTCGGCGCCTTGATGATCGCATAGCTCTCCTGCGGGTTGAGCGCGATGGCAAGGTTTCCGGGCAGCGTCCAGATGGTCGTTGTCCAGATCACAAAATACAGCTTGCTGTGGTCGATATGCCCCAGCTTGCCCTGATCGTCGTGCATGGGGAATTTGACGTACACAGTCGTGCAGGGATCGTCCTGATACTCGATCTCCGCCTCGGCCAGCGCCGTCTCGTCCTTCGGGCACCAGTACACGGGCTTGAGGCCCTTGTAGATATAGCCCTTCTTATACATCGCGCCGAAGATCTTGACCTCCTCGGCCTCGAAGCCCGGGTCCATCGTCTTGTAGGGATGCTCCCAGTCGCCGATGACGCCCATACGCTTGAAGCCGGCACGCTGCACGTCAATATAGTGATCGGCAAACTCCCGGCAGGCGGAGCGGAACTCCGGAACGCTCATCGCCTTGTGGTTGAGCTTGTTTTTCTTGATGATGGCGCTCTCGATGGGCATGCCGTGGTTATCCCAGCCCGGAACGTAGGGCGTGTAATACCCGCGCATGGCATGGGTGCGCACGATAAAGTCCTTCAGCGACTTATTCAGGGCATGACCCATGTGCAGATCGCCGTTGGAAAACGGAGGTCCGTCATGCAGGGAAAACAGGGGCTTCCCCTCGTTCTTCTTCAGCAGCTCGCCATAGACATCCTGCGCCTCCCAGCGGGCAAGCATCTCCGGTTCACGCGTCGGAAGCGCGGCGCGCATGGGAAAATCGGTCTTCGGCAGATTGACTGTGGCGTTAAAATCCTGTGCCATTGTATCTGTTCTCCTATCTTGGTGGCAAAGTGCCTATTACAAAAAAACGCGCTGAGGATGCCGCATCCCCGCGAAAGGCAGGGCACACGGCATCCACAGGGCTTACTTAACCTGTTCCGGCGGCATACAGACTCCGCCGCAGCAAATGTCAGAAATCAAAGAAACGGGTGGGCTCGTCCGTGGAATCGGCGATGCCGCCGCGCACGACGTCAGGCAGCACACCGAGCTCCGGCTCGTCAGCCAGCTTGGCAACGCTGTCTTCAATGCTGCGCACGGTGTCCCAGCCACCGTCGGCAGCCGGCGCCGCGGGCTTAACCTCGGGCTTTTCCTCCGCAACATGGGTTCCCTCGCTGATCGCGCTGAACAGCTCAAGCTGGCGGGCGCACAGCAGGCGCATCCGCTCGATGTACTCGCTGCTGCTCTTCTTCGCCTCGCTGAGCTTGCCCTCCTCAACGGCAACCTCGGTCTGCGCATCGCGGATCATGCCGGCGGCCTTCTCCTCGGCGTCCCGCAGCATGGCGGTGGCCTTTTCCTCCGCCTCACGCAGCATGGCTGTGCTGTTCTTCTTGGCCTCGGCAAGCTGCTCGTCGCTCATCTTCTGTGCGGCGAGGATGGCGCGGCGCATACCGTCCTCCGTGGCGCGGTATTCCTCGATCTTCTCAACGAGGACCTTCATCTTGCCCTTGAGCACGGCGTTTTCGTTATGCAGCGCAGTATAGTCGGCAACGATAGCGTCCAGAAAATCATCCACTCCGGCCATATCATAGCCACCGAACATGGCTCTTTCAAAAGTCTTCTCGCGCAGTTCCTGCGGTGTCAGCATATCCCACACAACCCTTTCGTATTAATCTAATATCTGTCTGTTTCGCGGATTCTCTTTTTTATCTCTGTGCCCGGGACTTAAAAGTACACGCCGCTGTTTTCCAGCTCGTCGATCAGATCGCCCATCAGATCCACGTTGTAAGGCGTGATGAGGTAGGTGCTGTTGGCAATCTTCTTGATCTTCCCGTCCTGCGCATAGGCAACGCCGGAGAGGAAGTCGATCAGACGGCGGGCAATTTCCTTTTGCGTCTGTTCCAGATTCATCACAACCGTGCGCTTCTCGCGCAGATGATCGGCAATCTCGGCCGCAACCTCAAAGCGCTCGGGCTTGACCAGCACGACCTGCACCTGCGTTGTGGTCGCGATGTTGACGACCTTGTTCCCGCGCGCGGGGCTCGCGCTCGGCACGTTCACCGGCTCGGGCTCAAAGCTCTGCGAAAAGGGATTCTTCCGCGCAGCGTCTTTCGGCTTCGGCGCTTCCGCAATCGGCTCCTCGTCTTCAAATTCATCCTCATCAAAGGGTCGAGTCAGTTTTTTCAACTCATCCAGAAAACCCATAGTATCCCTCCATATTTCGCGTTGCAGCGTCTGCTGTCAGGCATAGTCACGCGCACCGAAAACAGCCGTGCCGATGCGAACCATATTCGCGCCTTCCTGCACGGCCTGCAAATAATCTGCACTCATGCCCATTGACAGAAAATCCATACTGATATTATCGTATTTTTTTCCGCTAATGTCAACAAAAAGCTTATACATTGCGGAAAAATAGCGCCTGCTGTCGTCCTTTTGCGTGCAAATGGGCGGGATTGTCATCAATCCGCGCACGCAAAGCTGCGTCTTACCCGCCGCCAGCTCCAGCAGTGCAGGTAATGCCTCCGGCGCGACGCCGGACTTCGCCGCCTCGCCGCCGATGTTGACCTCCAGCAGAATGTCCTGCCGGATGCCGAGCGCCGCTGCGCGGCGATCAATGAGCTCGAGCAGCTCTTCGCTGTCCACGCTCTGAATCAGGTCGCAGCGACCGACAACGCTTTTGACCTTGTTGCGCTGCAAATGCCCGATAAAATGCTTCTGCGCGCCGGCATAAGCGCCGAGCGCATCCTTTTCCAGCAGCTCCTGCACCCGATTCTCGCCGCAGGCATCCACACCCGCCGCAATCGCCTCACGCACAGCGTCGATGCCGTTCATCTTCGAGGCCGCAACCAGGAAAACGCCCGGCGGGAGCTCGGCGCGGATGCGCTGCACATTTTCCCCGATGGACATGTCTCTCACTCCATGATCTTCCCGTCGTACAGCTCCTTCGCGCTGACAATGATCTCATTGCCGCTGCGCAGCATGCTGCCGATGGGTCCGGGCGCAGCGAGATAGAAGCTCTCCGTCTCCCAGACGATCTCAATATATTTCTTCTCCGCCTGCACGCCCGTGAGTACGTACAGGTAATGGAGTGTTTCGCCTTCCTCGTTCGTCTCCGTGTGCACGGCTTCCTTCGGCACGCGGATGCCGCTGTGCTCCTCCGTCACAAGTGTGGCCGAGACAACGCGCATGGAGAGCGTTTCCATAACCGCGCGGTCACAGGAGAACACCAGCACACGGCAGCCGTCCTTCTCGCGGCCGACGTCCTCAATGCGCGCGGTAAGCGGCTCATTGTAATAGCGTCCCATCTCCAGCGTGACGCGCGCGCCGCGCTGAAGTGAGTCTGCGCGCTGCGCATAGTCGTCTGAATCAATCTGCGCGGCGAAGTACCAGCTGTTCGAGCTGACGATTTTCCCGAACGCGCCCTCAGTCTGCTCCTGCCGGCCGTCGATCATCTCCTGCAGACTCGATGCGGTAAGGCTTTTGAGCTCGTCCGGACGCAGCGTCTCATAGCCGTCAAGCTGCGTTGTGAAAATGCCGCTTGCGGGCGCAGGAATCGGCTCCGTGTCGCCCTTCGCGCTCTCCTGCAGCTTCTCAAGCTGGGAGCGCAGAATCAGCAGGTCGCCGGCCGTGGCGTTTTCCGCATCGGGCGTAAACAGCAGCGAGCGGAGGCTGAGGCTGCTTTCCTCCGCCTCCTGTATGGCGTGACGCGCCACCGCGGTGGCCAGCCCGGACGAAGCCTTTTCCAGCGCGTCGCTGCGCGCTGTGAGCTCCTCGGCGCTCACAAGGCCGCTGAGCAGACTCTCCGTCTGCCGGATCTCCAGCTCCAGTTCCCGGATACTCTCCGCGCGGCGGGCAGATTCCTCGCTTGTGTAGGTCACGGCAACAGCGCTGCCCTTGCCGACGCGCTTGCCCTCCGTAACGGCAAGGCTCCTGTACTGCGCCTGACTGTACAGCACCGTCTCGTCGCGCACAACGATGCCGCTGATCTGCGTCTCGGTGCGGACCGTTGTCTGCACGGCGGGCGCGGTGATCACCGGCGCGTTGACGGCGCGGAAAAAGTAAATGCCCAGATATGCCGCGAGCGCCAGAAAAATGCACAGCGCCGCGATTTTTGTGATGAGGTCTGTTTTTTTCATATCTTTCTCTGTTCGCCGCGGGAGCGCAGCCCGCGACGGTTCCCGGCTATATGCCGGGCGCTTATGTACCCAGCTCGATCGGGCGTATCGGCACAACCGTCGAGATTGCGTGTTTATAGATCATCTGCTGCTTGCCGTCGCTGTCGAGCACGACCACAAAACTGTCAAAGCCGAGCACGACGCCGCGAAGCTGAAAGCCGTTGACGAGAAACACCGTCACCGGCATTCTCTCCCGTCTCGCGTTGTTGAGAAAACCGTCCTGTAAATTGATGAGCTTTTGCATCTTTCTCTCCCTTTCGGGACGCGGCGGCTGTGCGAAAAACGGCAGAAAAAACGCTTTTTCCGGCTTTTTGATCTTTTCCGTACAGTACAGTATATCACAGCTTTTCCGCGCCGTAAAATAGTTTTTCTCCGATCTGATCGAAGTCAGGCCTATTTTACCGCGCAGCGCGCAATAAATCTGTCGAAAGAAGCACGCCCCGTGCGATGTCCGGCTCGTTTTCCCAAACCAGCCAGTGCAGCTTTTTGTCGCGCCGCAGCCAGGTGAGCTGCCGCTTGGCATAGCGCCGGGAATTGCGCTTGACGGCCTCGATCGCCTCCTCGGCACTGCATTCTCCCGCAAGGCAGGCCGCGATCTCCTTATAGCCGATGGCCTGCATGGCCGTGCTCTCGCCCGACACGCCGGAGGCGAGCAGCGTGCGCACCTCATCGAAGAGTCCGCGCTCCAGCATCTCGTCCACACGCCGGTCGATGCGCGTATACAGCGCCTCCCGCTCGGCAAAATTGAGTGCGATGCGCAGGCTTGTATAGCGCGGCGGCAAGGCGCGGGTCTCCGCGTCGTGCTGTGTGATGGTCTTGCCGGTGAGGTAATAAATCTCCATCGCGCGGACAATGCGCCGCTTGTCCTGCGTCTGCAAAAGCGCTGCCCGCTCCGGGTCAAATTCAGCCAGCCGTCTGCGCATCTCCTCCCCGCCCAGCGCGTCATATTCCGCGCTGAGCTTTTCGCGCAGCGCGCCGTCGCCTCTTTCCGCGAAGCTGCGCGCGGACAGCAGCGAGTCGATATACAGCCCCGTGCCGCCGACGAGGATGGGCACTTTCCCGCGCGCGAGCACATCGTCCACGCAGCGTGACGCCTCCTCAACATAGCGCGACACGGAATAATCCTCGTCCGGCTCCGCAACAGAGAACATATGGTGCGGCACGCCGCGCAGCTCCTCTATCTCGGGCTTGGCCGTGCCGATGTCCATGCGGCGGTAGATCTGCATGGAGTCCGCGGAGATCACCTCGCCCCCGAGCGCGAGGGAAAGCTCCACGCCGAGCGCCGTTTTGCCCGTGGCGGTCGGCCCGGTGAGCACGATGACCTGCGGCGCGTCCTGCGTCCGCGCCCCGTTCTTTTGTGTATCCAAACCGCTCATCTTCTCACCTCAAAAAACGTTCTTGCCTTTCCGTTTGCCTTTGTGTTACAATGGACTGACTCTATATTCAACAGGAGGGCCATTTCCATGCTTGTGAAAATCTCAGCGGACAGCACCTGTGACCTCTCTCCGGAGCTGGTTTCCGCCAATCAGATCGGAATTATGCCGCTGTGCGTAATCCGGGACGGTGTCGCCTGTCTGGACGGCATTGAGATCACGCCGCAGGACATCTATGACTTTTTTGACAGCGGCAAGGGCATGTGCAGCACCTCCGCCGTCAGCGTCGGCGACTATATCGAGTTCTTTGGCGAGGCGCTGAAAACCGCTGATGCGGTCGTTCATCTCACGATCAGCAGTGACATGAGCTCATGTTATCAGAACGCGCTGCAGGCCGCGGAGGAGTTTCCGGGCCGCGTGTTCCCCGTGGATGCGCGCAATCTCTCCACCGGCATCGGCCATCTGGCGCTGACCGCCTGTGAGCTGGCCGCGCAGGGGGAAACCGCCGAAAAGATCGCGGAAACGCTCACCGCCATGCGGGAAAAGCTGGATGTCAGCTTCATTCTGGATACGCTGAGCTACCTGCACAAGGGCGGCCGCTGCTCCGGCGTCGCGGCGCTGGGCGCAAATCTTCTGCATCTCAGACCCTGCATCGAGGTCGTAAACGGCAAGATGCAGGTCGGCAAAAAGTTCCGCGGAAGCTCGCTCAAATGCCGGCTCGCTTACGTTGAAAACCGCCTTGCCAACCGGGACGATCTGGATTACCGGCGCATCTTTATCACGCATTCCGGTCTGGATGACGCAACCGTGGAGGCGCTGCGCGAGGCCGTGCAGAAAACCGGCCCGTGGGAGGAGATTCTCGTCACCACAGCCGGCAGCACAATCGCCTGCCATTGCGGCCCGGGCTGCATCGGTGTGCTGTTCTATCGCAAGTAAATACAGGTAAATCTGCAATACTTATGGGGGAGCGCCCGTCGGCGCTCCCCTTTATTTATTCTGTTTCCTCTTCGTTTTCCGTGCTGTCCGCGCGCGCGAATTCCCGCACTCTGCCCCATAGCTCCGGCCGCAGGACGGCCTCGATCTCGATGCCGTTGTCCCGATATTCCGTGCGCAGAATTTTCGCCTCGCGGTGGAGCATTTCCAGCGCGCCCGCCCGGTCATAGGGCAGCAGGAGCGTGGCGCGTTTTTGCCGCCTGCCGAGCTCCTTTTGAATGGCCTCGAGCAGCTCTGCCGTGCCCTCGCCGGTCCTCGCCGAGATGCACACCGTCCTCTCGCCGCGCGGCAGCTCGCCGAAACAGGCATCGCACTTGTTGAACACGCGGATGCAGGGCGTCTGCTCCGCGCCAAGCTGCACGATGAGCTTCTCCACGACCTCCGCCTGCTCCATCCAGTCGGGATTGGACAGGTCAATCACATGCAGCAGCAAATCGGCATATTCCAACTCCTCCAGCGTCGCCTTAAAGGCCTCCACCAGATGATGCGGCAGCTTGCGGATGAAGCCGACCGTGTCGGACAAAAGCACCTGCTGCATCTCATCGAGCTTGAGCATCCGCGTTGTGGTGTCCAGCGTGTCAAACAGCCGGTTATTGGCTGGGATGTCCGAATCCGTCAGGCAGTTGAGCAGCGTGGATTTTCCCGCATTGGTGTAGCCGACAAGCGCCACAACCGGCACGGCGTTCTTCTCGCGACGACGGCGCTGCGTAGCGCGCACGCGGCGCACCTCGGCAAGCTCCTCCTTGAGCTTGCTGATCTTGCGTCCGATGTGGCGGCGGTCGCTCTCCAGCTGCGTTTCACCGGGGCCGCGGGTGCCGATGGCGCCCTCCTGCCGCTCCAGATGCTTCCACATGCCGATCAGCCGCGGCAGCAGATATTGATACTGCGCAAGCTCCACCTGCAGCTTGCCCTCACGCGTGCGGGCGCGCTGGGCAAAGATGTCGAGAATCAATCCGCTGCGGTCGAGCACCTTGACGCCCAGCTCCTCTGCCAGCACACGCATCTGTGAGGGGGAGAGCTCGTTGTCAAAGACGGCAAAGTCGCAGTCCGCCGCCTCGATGAGCTCCTTCATCTCCTGCACCTTGCCCTCGCCGAGAAAGCTGCGGGCGTCGGGCGTCGGGCGATTTTGCAGCACGGTCGCAACGACCTGGCCGCCCGCCGTTTCCACCAGCGCGCGCAGCTCCTCCATGCTCTGCTCGGTGCTGCGTTCCTTTTCGTCAAAGCTGGCAGCGGAAAGTCCCGCCAGAATTGCCCGCTCGACTTTTAACTCTTTTGTATTGATCGAAATCAGTCCTCTTTCACCAGAACCTCGACGATCTCGCCGACATAGATCCTATGGTAATCCTTCTCGGGGTAAACCGCGCGCACGCGCTCATCGAGGATGCACTTATCCTCCATATCCTGCGCGTAGAGCTTTTTGCAAACGAGCACAAAGCGCGCCTGCTCATAATAGGGTGCATCGCCCGCGGCATAGGCCGTTGTGAAGCCGCAGGCCGCCGCCTTGTCCATATCCCGTCCGCTCTTGGTGCCCATGAGCAGCATCTGCTCGCGGTATTTGGGGTCAAAGGCGCTGAGCGTAAAGTAGTCGCTCTTCTCCGTGAAATCATAGGTGTAGCGCTGCGGGCGCACATAGCAGGTCGCAACCGGCAGCTGCCAAATGATGCCCGTTCCGCCCCAACCCACGGTCATGGCGTTGCTCTCCTGTCTGTCGCCGGCAGCCAGCAGCATCCAGTCCTCTTTCAGTACGCGGATGATGTTTTCGCTCAGTTCCTGAGGTGCAATTTTCCGAAATGACATATTTCGGCACATCCTTTCCTTGCATTGTGTTTATTTTATGTCCTGATTTAATTATTATATCGCACAGATGCGTGTTTTGACAATATGTTCTTGCGGCCTGAAACCGCGGCACGTACGCTTCAGATACAAAAAACGCAGGGCAAGTCGCGATTCAAGTCGCGCATCCTCGCCCCGCGTTATTTTTCTCCGCCCTGTGTGCCCGAAAGACCTTCCCAGACCTCGACCCTGTCGCCGCACACAAAATATGCACGCGCCGCCAAACGCGCCATGCTCACATCCGAATTGGAGTCCGAATAGAATTCATCGACCACGGCGTCGGGATATTTCTCCCGGAAAAGCAGCGGCTTTTCATTCCCGCGGCAGTTGCGTCGTCTGAGTGCGCCGCTTTTTTCGTCCACCTCCGTGGCGATCAGCGAAACGCCCAGCTCCGCGCAGATCGGGCGCAGCAGGAAAACCGGCGAAGCCGAGATGATCACGTCATCGGCCCGCTT
Source organism: Oscillospiraceae bacterium (assembly GCA_017522015.1). Lineage (GTDB taxonomy): Bacteria > Bacillota > Clostridia > Oscillospirales > Oscillospiraceae > SIG483. The sequence continues at coordinate 52,872 of JAFXAW010000029.1, forward strand.
CTGCGCCAGATACCAGCCCTTAAGCTTGTGCCGGTGCGCATCCCAGAAGCGCGCCACCACATCGGGCAGATCCCGCACGCCGCGCAGGTAGGCAAGGAAAAGGCTCTTATACCGTGTGCTCGCGCGACCGCTTGCCTGATAGCCGATCAGCCCCCAAAGCTGTTTCGGCCAAAAGCGCATCAGCCGCAGATCGCTTCGCAGACAGAAGCGATAGAAATCCATCGAGCTGTCCCCGTCATAAATTGTCTTGTCAAAATCGTATACGTTCATAAAACAAGCTGTTGCTTTATATGCCAAAAAGACCTACAACCCGGGCAGGTACGGGCAAGAAAACACAGGTCGAAAAAGGCCCTGCAAACCCCGTTGTTTTCTTAACCGAAACCGCCTTTTATGTGCGGTCTTTTTTATTTTTCCTGCAAATAACTCTTTTCCAGCGCCTTTGCGAAAGCCGCAACGGCGGGATTCTCGTGGTCCTCGTGCCAGAAGCAGCGCAGCTCCTCCGTGCGTCCGACGGGGAAGCAGCGCAGGTCGCTGTGCAGGCTCATCAGGCTGAGCATCGTGGACACCAGCACGCCCTGTCCGAACTCTGCGGCCATGTAGGCCGATTCGAGGTTGGGCGAAATAATAATATCCGAGGGGGTGAAGCCGAGCTCGCGGCACTGCATCCGGGCGCGGTGCTTGCTGTCCGAAAGCCGCTCCCGGCTCGCCGCCGCTTTGATGAAGGGCTCGCAGCGGAAATCGTCCACCGTTGCGTTTTCATCCTTCGCCTTCGGGTTTTCGGGCGAGACAAGCAGCACCAAAGGCGTATCGAGCGCCTTCATGCTCATGATCCCCGGCCCCTTAGGCGCAAATTCCTTATAGGTGATGATCAGGTCGAGCTTCCGGCAATAAAACATCTCGTTGAGCTCGAACTGCGGATGTTTTTCAATGACAAAATGCAGTTTGGGATTATCCGCGCGCACCATGCGCAGGGCATTGCTCACGCCGGAGGAAATCTCCAGCCATTCCAGATGCCCGATGAGCAGCGAGCCGTTGACATTGTCGTAATACTGCCGCGTCTGCTCGGTCACGGCGGCGAATTCCTCGTCCATGCGGCTGAAAAAGGTATAGTAGCTCTTGCCGGCCTGCGTGAGCATCACATAATGCCGGGTGCGGATGAAGAGCTTGAAGCCCAGGTCCTCCTCCAGCTTCGCGATGTATTTGCTGACCGACTGCTGCGTCATATACATCTGCCGCGCGGTCTCTGTGAAATTGAGGGTCTTTGCCAATGTCAGAAAACAGCGGATCGCAGTCTCGTTGATCATAGTGCTCCTTCCGTGCTGCGCCGAAGGCACAGCACCGGGGGTTTTGGTGGAGCCGCCCCGCCGGATTCTCCGGCAGGGCGGCAAAAGTCAGTTTATATTACGCAGAACTCAGGCTTTCTGTGCCGCGATTTCGGCCAGTTCCTTCTTGGTGGCGTTCCGCTCCGCGAGCTCCTCGGCCGTGGGCTTGAAGATCAGGCTGAAGATAATGGAGCCGATGACTGCCACGGCAGCGGCAGCATAGGTCTCGGACACGCCGGAGATCAGATAGGAACCCCGGACGAGCTTGATGGCGACCCAGCCGACAGCCACAGCGCCCGTGCACCACATCGTGCAGATCGCCGCCTTGGAGGATGCGAACTTGGTGTAGATACCAAAGAGCACGATGATGAAGATGGCGCCGCGCAGGGAATAGGCGGCATACACCAGGTCCAGAATGGCGGAGGCGTTGACCAGCGCGATGGCGGCCACGCAGCAGATGACGCCGGAGATGGCGGTGGTGATGCGGCCCATGAAGAGCACCTGCTTGTCAGTGGCGTCCTTCTTGAGCACACCCTGATACAGGTCCTTGGTGAACATGGTGCCTGCAGACAGGATGATGGGGGAAACGGTGGAGAGGATCGCGGCCAGGATGGAGGCCAGGATCAGACCGCCGGCCCAGCTGGGCATGGACTCATGCATCATCAGTGCATAGAGTGCGTCCTTGCCGAACTTGGCAACGCTCATGCCTTCGGGAACGAGGATGGCACCGTTCTGAACCATGACTCTGGAAGCCATACCGAGCAGCGCGGTGAAGAAGCCGAAGGGCGCAACCACCAGCGCGGTAATGATGCAGGCCTTCTTGGCAGTGGGCACGTCCTTGGAGGCGAGGACAGGCTGGATGCCGGCCTGCGCGGTGCAGGCACCGAACAGGGAGGCGATGATCCAGGAGCTGACCTTGCTGCCGCCGATGGTGAACATGCCGAAGTAATTCGTGTTGTCCGCACCGGTGGCCACAGCCTCGGCTTCCACAGCGTGGATGCCGTCCATGAACTTATCCCAGCCGCCAATGGCCTTGAGCGCCATGAACACACCCAGGATGACACCGCCGTACATGACGATCAGGTGGAGCGTGTTCGTGGAGGCAACAGCCTTCATGCCGCCTGCCAGCGTGTAAACAATGAAGATGATGGCAAAGACAATACAGGTAACCCTGAAGTCAATGCCCAGCAGGTTCTGACCCAGCTTACCTGCCGCGACCATCTGAGACAGGCCGACAGCCAGCATAACGAAGATCAGCAGGCAGGAGGAAACGGTGCGGGCCTTCTTGCCAAAGAAACGCTCAATGATGCCGGGGACGGTGACGCTGCCGAGGCTGCGGTACAGCTTGGCAAAGCACAGGCCCAGGAACATGGTGCCGATGGCGTTGGCAATGGTGTACCAGGCGCCGGAGATACCGTAGTTAAAGCCGTATTCCGAAACGCCCGTGGTGGCAGTACCGCCCAGCCACTCACCGGTGGAGGCGCAAACGATGGCAATAATACCCATCTGCACGCCGACGAAGGAGGCAGAGCCCTTGCTCTTGCGGCCGGAAAGGACGCCGATGAGCACGGTCACCGCAAAATAGGCGATGATGATAATTGTCTGAACCAATTTCTTATGCCTCCCGGAATTATGCCATGCAGCCGATGTGCTCGGGGATGATGAGGTCCGCGCCGGTCTTGGCGACGACTTCCTCAACCGTCACGTCGGGAGCAAGCTCCTCAAGCACAAGGCCGGCCTCGGTGTGATGGAGCACGCACAGCTCCGTCACAATGTAGGACACCTGTCCCGCCGCGGTGAGCGGCAGGGTGCACTTCTTCACGATTTTCGGGTTGCCCTTCTTGTCGCAATGATCGGTCATAATGATGACCATCTTCGCGCCGGAGACGAGGTCCATCGCGCCGCCCATGCCGGCGCAGGTCTTGCCGGGCACCATCCAGTTGGCGAGGTTGCCTTCCTGGTCCACTTCGTAAGCGCCGAGCACGGAAAAGTCCACGTGTCCGCCGCGGATATAGCCGAAGGAGGTGAAGCTGTCAAAGCAGGCGCCGCCGAGGCGGAGTCCGCAAGGTGTGCCGGAAGCATCGACCATGTCCGGATCAACAATACCGTCGTTCGGAGCGCCGACCAGACCGACAGCACCGTTTTCGGTGTCGATCCAAACGTCCACGCCCTCGGGGAGGTAGTTCAGGCACTGTGTCGGCATGCCGATGCCGAGGTTGACGACTGCGCCGTCCTGGAAGAAACGCGCGGTGCGGCTGGCGATCAAATCTCTACCCTTAAGCATCTGCGTCCTCCTTTCTGGCCTGCACGATCATGTCCACGAGCATGCCCGGCGTCATGATGATGTCCGGATCGAGCTCGCCGACTTCGACGATCTCCTCTGCCTCGAGGATAACGGTGTCAGCGCAGGTCGCGATGATCTGGTTGAAGTTTCTTGCAGTGCGATGATAGATCGCGTTTCCGGCGCGGTCCGCCTTGTAGGCGTGGACGATCGCGACTTCCGCGCGCAGCGGCAGCTCGAGGATGAAGCGCTTGCCCTTTCTCGGCTCGTCGCTCTTCACGAACTTGAACTCGCCCTTTTCATCATCCCACTCGAGGAGCTGCTTGCCCTCTTCCATCGGGGTGCCGACACCCGTGGGGGTGAGAACGCCGCCGATGCCCGCGCCGCCGGCGCGGATACGCTCGCAGAAGGTGCCCTGCGGGCTGAAAGTCACTTCCAGCTCACCGTTGACCACTTTTTCCACGGTCTCGGTGTTGCTGCCGATATGGGTGCAGGTGATGTGCTCAATGACGCCGGCGTGCACCAGCTTGCCGATGCCCTTGCCCTTCACGCTGGTGTTGTTCGACAGGATCTTGAGGTTCTTGCATCCCTTGTCCAAAATACCCTGGATGAGGGTCTGCGGGACGCCGCAGTTGACAAAGCCGGGAATCGCGATGGTCATGCCGTCATGCAGCTGCTCCATCGCCTTTTCCAGCGAGACTACCTTGTCTTTCATGTCTGAAAAACTCTTCCTTTCTTGTTTTCACCCCGCGGAGGGAGGCGCAGTCGTCTCCCTTCGCGGGGTCTGGCAATTTACTCAGCCTTGAAGGTGACTTCGTTGGTCACCTCGTCGCGCAGGCAGTTGCGCTTGATGCCGAGGAGTTCGCGGGCCTCATCCGCAGTGGCGATCTCGCGTCCGGCGAGCTTTGCAAGCTGCACGGCGCGCTCCACGAGGCGGACGTTCGTTGCGATGTCCTTGCTGCCGTCCGGATTCTTGCCGAAGAGGATGTTGTCCTCCAGGCCGACGCGCAGACCGTCGCAGCCGAGCGCGAGGCCGGCGAGCATCATGGGCATGTGCGCCTTGCCGATGCCGGAAACGGACCAGGTCGCGCCCTTGGGCAGCTTGCCCACGAGGAATGCGAGGTTCTCGGCCGTGCCGGGCATGGAACCGCCGACACCCATGATGAACTGGATGTGCGGGGGCTGCGGAATGTTCCACTTGTTGACGTAGTACATCACACTGTCGATGTGACCGGTGTCAAAGACCTCAAACTCAGGCTTGACGTCGTACTTGACGACTTCCTGGCTGAGCAGGTTGAGGAAGCGGGGGCTGTTCTCGAAGATGTAGCTGTTGGCCCAGTTGATGGTGTTCGGGTCAAAGGAGCACATCTCGGGACGCAGCGCGCCCAGATGCTGCAGACGCTTGTAGTCATCGTACTCGCCGCCGGAGGTGGTGAGGTTGATGATGATGTCCACGCCGGCCTGCTTGCAGGCCTCGCGGGTCATTTCGACCGCTTCGGTGAAGGCCTTGAGGCTCATGGACTTGTAGCCGATCTGCATAACGCCGTCGACCAGCTTATCCTCGCGGACATGGATGTGTGCAATGGAGGCGCCCGCCTTGGCGCACTCGACGATCTGCTCCGCGAGCTCGGCCGCGGTGTAGGGCACGGTGGGTGCCTGATCCTTCTTGGTTCCGGCGCCGCAGAGGCAGACCTGGATCATAATCTTGTTGGACTTAGCCATAGTTCTCTCTTATCCTTTCAGCGCAGATGACTCACACGGGGTCGTCCATGAATTTTTTGGCAACTTTGAAGATCTCGAACAGCTGCTTGTCGCGCTTGATCTTGAGTTCTTCGATGTCCACGTCGGAGTAATCGTAGAAGCCGCGGCCGGTCTTGATGCCCAGCTCGCCGCGTTCCACGTGCTCCGCCAGCGTGCGCGGCAACTCGTCGCCGTGCTCGGGCATCGTGTAGCTGCGGTTCTTGTAGTTGTTGGCCGTCATGTCCAGACCGCCGAAGTCGGCGCGCTTGAGCAGACCGAGCACGACCGCACGCGGGACGAAGGAGGCCTTCGCGGCCAGGTCGATCGCCTCAGCGTCGCAATAGCCGTTGTCGAGCAGATAGAAAACCTCGCGGTTGAGGCACTGCTGCAGACGGTTGACGATGTAGCCCTTGATGAACTTCTTCATATACACCGCCGTCTTGCCGCACTTTTTCAGCAGCTCGATGGCGACATCCGCGTACTCCTGCGGGGCCTGCTCGCTCTTGACGACCTCGACCAGCGGGATGACGTGCGGAGGGGCATACCAGTGGCAGATGATCTGCTGGGGCAGCAGCTTCTCCGGGATGATCTCAAAAATGTTGAGCGCAGAGGTGTTGGAGGCGATGATCACGTCCTCCGGCACGATCTCGGCGAGCTGGGCATACAGCTCCTGCTTCGCCTCGGCCTTCTCCACGATGGTCTCCTGGATGAAGTCCGCGCCGGCGACGCACTCCTCAACCGTCAGCGCGAAGCTGATGCGGTTAAAGATGGCCTCTTTCGGCTCGGCGAGCATATCCTCGGCCTCAAAAGTGTCCAGCTGCGTGCGCAGAGAGGCGATCGCCTTCTCGCGGGTGGCTTCGCTGCGCGTCCACATGGTGACGGTGCAGCCGCCCATAGCGTAGATCTGGGCGATGCCGGGACCCATGGTCCCGGCGCCCAGAACGGCTACCTTTTTGATATCGTCAATGGTTTTCATGTCTTAGAAGGAACCCTCTTCCCAAGCAACGAGACGGACCATGCCGCCGTCGGCCGCTTCGCAGCGGAACGGGAGCGCCGCGATGATCATGCGCTTACCGGTGACAGCGTCGATGTCGCCGCCGGCGTTCTCAACCGCCATCAGGCCGTGCTGCGCAAACAGACGGTGGCAGGGCTCGTAGTCCGGGTAATCGACGTCGAGGTCGCGGCCGGTGGCAGCCTTGTAGTTGTTCCACAGCCAGGGCATCTGCTCCTTGTTCGGGCAGTGCCACACGGGGGAGTCGGAAGCGCCGTAGGTGCCCGCGATGGCCTTGATCTTCTTCTCGTACATCAGCCAGTAGGCCAGCTCGGGGCCGTTGCCGGGATAGTAGTTGAAGTACTTATCGTTGTTGATTCTCCAGTAACGATGGAAGCCGGTGTTCAGCACGACGAAGTCGTTCGGGCGAATCTCCAGACCGTCCTTATCCAGCGCCTTCTGCACGTCCTCGGGAGTGATGATGTGCCAGATGGCACCCTTCTTCTCGCCCGGGATCTCCGCGTAGGGGCCCATCTTGGCGGGGTCGCCGCCGGCGGCGTTGAAGGCAGCCTCGAACTCGTCATACATCCAGGTCAGGTCGACGATGACGCCGGTGCCGATGGCATGCTCCAGGGGCATCTCGGCGAGGGTGTAGCCGTAACGGGCGCGGTCGACTTCTTCCTCGTGCAGGGTGTGGTTCGGCGCGTCGCAGTGCGTGGCGGCATGCAGGGTGCCGGTGTAGGTGTTGGTGCGCTTGTGGAAACGCTCAAGATACTGGCCGCGGGGGAACTGCAGGTCAGCACGGGCGCCCGGGAAGGGCCACAGGGGAGTGTCCCAGCCCCAGGGCTGGCTCAGGTCCCAGATCTTCGTCATTTTTTCGGTTTCAAGATAAAGTTTGTCCTTAGGCAGCGGCATGTACGCCATGGTAATTTCCTCCTGATTTTTAATTTATTTATTTCGGATTGCGTTTTGTTCTCCGTTTGGATATAATGGAAACAATTAACAGCTGTAAAAAAACAGTGCGAAAGGGGATCAAACGATGCGATACAGGATCGGCAACGTGGCGCGTATACTCGGCATTTCTCGGGATCTCCTGCGGTATTACGAAAAAAAGGGCGTTGTCCATCCGCAGAAAGACAAGGTCAACGACTACCGGTATTACGACACATGGGACATCAATTTTCTGCTTGACTGCATCTGGTACAAGCAGTTTGGCTTCGGCATCGATCAGATCGCACACATGGTGTCCGACTGCGATTACGATGCGCTGCTTCAGCAGCTCACGGACAAGAGCGACGACATCGAGCAGTCCCTTCTCCATCAGGAGATGCTGCTGCGCCGCATCCGCGAGCACCGCGGGCAGATCAGCCGCGTCCGGGATTACATCGGCAAATGCGACATTTGCCAAAGTCCGGAGCTTTTGTGCTATCTCAACCGCTTCAACGCGACCTTTGATGACAGTCAGGAGCTGACGATGCTCAGCCAGAGCTGGCTCAATTATATGCCCTTTACCCAGCGCTATTTTGAGATCACGCAGGAGGATCTGCTCGGCAAGCGGGATAATTTCGCCTGGGGCTTCTCTCTCACAACGGACTATGCGCAGATCTTTGAGATCACGGAAGAACCTCCCGTAACGCGTCTGCCCTCCTGCCGGAGTATTCACTCCGCTTTCAAAAGCAGCGGCCGCGGCGGCTTCACACCCCGCCATATTGATTATATGGTGGAATATGCCGATGCAAACGGCCTGGAGATCTGCGGCAACGCCCGCGGCAATCTCGTATGCAGCGTTCTGGATGACGGACAGCTCACCGGCTATTTTGAGGTCTGGCTGCCGATCCGGGATTAAGCCTGCTTAACAAAAAGCGGTTCTGACCGTCCGGCTCCGAAAAGGAGCCGGACGGTTTATTTTTTGTCCTTAGCCGATGGCGGTCAGACCACCGTCGGGATAGAGGATGTTGCCGGTCATGAAGTCGGAAGCGGGCGCAGCGAGGAACAGCGCGGTGCCGACGCAGTCGATCGGGTCGCTCATGCGGCGCAGGGGCAGGCCGGCGGCCTGCATCTCGAGGTACTTCTCGACGGTGACGTTGTTTTCCGCAGCGCGCATCTCAAAGACCTTGGTCATCATGGGAGTGGCCATGATGTTGGGACCAAAGGCGTTGACGGTGATGCCGTAGGGGCCGAACTCGGAGGCGATCTGCTTGGTCAGCATGTCGACCGCGCCCTTGGCCGCGCAGTAAGCAGCGTTGCCGGGGCCCTTGGTGGCGATCTTGCCGCGCACGGAGGTGACGTTGACGATCTTGCCGTAGCCGTTTTCCTTCATGTACTTGCCGAAGTGCTTGCAAGTCATCAGGATGGAGGCGACGTCATCGTGCATGACCATGTCAAACACGTCCATCGGGAAGTCCAGAACCGGGAACTTCTTGTTGATGCCCTGGCAGTTGACGAGAATGTCGATGTGGCCGTAATCCTCGTTGGCAGCCTTGGCAGCAGCCTCAACCTGCTCTTCCTTGCCGGCGTCCATGACATAGTACTTGAATTCCTTACCGGTCTCCTCCTTGAGCTGCACGCAGGCAGCGGCGAGGTTCTTCTCGGTACGGGAAGCGATGCACACGCCCGCGCCCGCGAGCGCAAACTCTCTGGCGATCAGCAGGCCAAGGCCGCCCGCGCCGCCGACGATCATAGCATTCTTGCCGGTCAGATCAAAAAAATTCATCTTTGCTTCTCCTTTTCCTGTTTTTATGTACTGCGCCTTACTCGGCGCCCGGTTACAAAGGGTTTATTGCCTTAGTCGCACAGTTCCAGAACAGTCGCCTGTCCCATGCCGCCCGCAATGCAAAGCGTGGCCAGACCGTACTTCAGGCCGCGGCGCTTCATCTCGTACATGAGCGTAACGATGATGCGGCTGCCGGAGGAGCCGACGGGGTGGCCAAGGGCGATCGCGCCGCCGTTGACGTTGATGATGTCCATGCGATCCTCCAGGCCGAGCTGCTTGATGCAGCCGATGGACTGGGCGGCGAAAGCCTCGTTGAGCTCGATGAGCTGGATGTCGTCCATCGTGAGGCCGGCGTCCTTGAGCGCCTTCGGCACAGCGGCGACAGGGCCGAGGCCCATGCTGCGCGGGTCGTTGCCCGCAACGCCCATGCCGATGATCTTCGCGATGGGCTTAAGGCCCAGCTCCTTGGCCTTGTCGGCGCTCATGAGCGTGAGCACGCTCGCGCCGTCGTTACGGCCGGAGGAGGAGGCGGCGGTGACGGTGCCGGTCAGCGCGCTGTCGTTAAACAGTCTGCCGTCCTCGCCATGCTTGATGTTGAAGCAGGGCTTGAGCTTCGCCATTTTCTCGGCATTGGTATCGCGTCTCGGGAACTCATCCGTGTCAAAGACGATCGGGGGCTTTTTCTTTCCCTGCGGCACTTCAACCGGAACGATCTCCTCTTTGAAGCGGCCCGCGTCAATGGCCTCGATGGCCTTGCGCTGGGACTCCAGGGCGAAAGCGTCCTGCTCCTCACGGGTGATGCCGAGCTCCTCGGCGACGTTCTCCGCCGTTGCACCCATGTTGTAACGGCCATAGGTCTCCTGCGGCTGGCTGAAGAACTGGCCCTCGGTCAGCGCATCGACGAACTCCGTGTTGCCGGTGCCGACGCCCCAGCGGGCGTTGCGGACGTAGAACACGGCGTTGGACATGCTCTCGGTACCGCCGGCGAGAACGACCTCGCTCTGTCCGGTCATAATTTCCATCGCGCCGTTCTGCACGGCGGTCATGCCGGAGGCGCACTGGCGCATAACGGTATAGGCCGAAGCCTCCTCCGGGATGCCGGCCTTCAGCGCGGCCACGCGGGCGATGTTCGGCTCGTCAGAGGTCTGGCGGCACTGGCCCAGAATGACCTCATCGACCTCTTTCGGGTCCAGACCGGTACGCGCGAGCGTTCCCTTCAGAACCGTCTCGGCCAGGTCAACGGCGTGCAGCGGACGCAGCGCGCCACCCATATTGCCAACGGCAGTACGGCAGCCGTCTACGATGACGACTTCTTTCATTTCACGCATTGTAATTTCTCTCCGGTTTCCGACCCGCAGGACTCCGCGGGTCATTTGATCAAATGAAATGGATTTCGGCAGCACCGATCAAAGCCGGTGCTGCCGTTTATTTGCGTTTACGCCTTTTCCAGCACGATCTCCTCGAAGTTCACGCTGCCCGCGGTGCGGCACTTGAGCACGGCGGTACGGCAGCCTTCGGCCTCGATGGTGACGGTGAAGGGCTTATTGGTGGGCAGACCCTGTACTTCAAAGTCGCCGAGGAAGTCCGTGACCGTCTCGTAGACCTTGCCGCACTCGTCGCACTTGACAGTGACCTTCGCGCCCTTGACGTCCTCACCGCAGCAGGTAACTTCGCCGCAGATGAAGGGCTTGGGCAGGTACATGTACTTCACGGAGGGCTGCGCCTTGAACGCAGGCTGGAAGTCCTCCAGCTCGTCGGCGTGCTCCGCCGCGAACTTGGAAATCTCGCTCTCCGGATCGTCCAGATCGCCGAAGATCAGCGCCTGGTTGGGGCAAACCTCGCTGCAGCGGGTGTGCTTCTCACCGGCGTCCAGCATATGGGCGCAGCCGTTGCACTTCTGCGCGATGCCGGCGATCGCGTTCCACTGCACGCAGCCATAGGGGCAGGCCTGCAACAGCGCGGGATCGGCGCTCTTGGCGGGGTCGAGAATAACCAGCCCATCGGGGCGGGTGTAGAAAGCGTCCGGGCGCTTGAGCACGCAGGGCGCGTTCTTGCAGTGCTGGCAGGGGATCGCAACATAGTCGACCTTGACCTTGTCATGGGTACCGTATTCGATCTCCTTCACGCGCATCAGGTTCATACCCTCAACGGTGGCGGCGCCCAGCGCGCCGTGATCGTTGCCGATCCACTCATCCTTGCAGGCAAGGAAGCAGCTGTAGCAGCCGTTGCAGCGGTCGACGTCAATGATGAAACCGTATTTCGGCATTACACTCAATCCTTTCTTACAGCTTTTGTCAGCAGTCCCACTTCCTGCACTCGATGAGGCAGGAGTTGGGCGCCATGCCGGGAGCGTTCTTGCTCAGCCAGCGCTTGCTGGTGAGGATGTTCACGCAGCCGCCGCGATCCGTTGCGCCCGTCTCGGTAGTGATCGGGTCGTACTTCGCGGAGCAGCCGTAGGAGTGCATCACGCCCACAGGCACACGGTAGGTGACGTCGGCGGCGCACAGGACGCTGCCGCGGTCGTTATACAGCTCGATGATGTCGCCGGTCTTGATGCCACGGGCCTTGGCGTCCGCAGGATTGATGCGGGCAACCCAGTAGGCATAACCGTCGATGATCATGCGGTGGCAGGGGATCTCGTCAATCCAGCTGGCATGCGTATCATAATGCGTATGGAAGCTGAAGCGCGGGTGGGGGGAGATGATCTGCAGCGGATACTTCTCGTACAGATCGGTCTCGTGGCCTTCCCAGGAGGGGATGTAGTGCGGCACGGGCGGGCGCTCCTCATCCTCGGGAGAATACTTCTTCAGGCTCTCGGAGGCAAACTCCAGCTTGCCGGACATGGTGCCCAGCTCGCAGGAATTCTCCTTGGGGACCTGGATGTTGAAGTTGTTCTTCGTGGTGATCTTCGGGTTGAGGTAGTCCTGCGTGTCGCAGGGGCGGCCCTCATAGTACCAATGGAAGGCGGGATGCGGCTCATAATCCTCCGGCACGGGGACAATGTAGTAGCCCTTCTTGTTGAACTCTTCCCAGCTCATGCGCTTGGACAGGTCGGAAAGGTTCCAGTAAGCCTCGGCCCAATCGTCCTCGGTCTTGCCGCCGTCGGTGTACTGCTCCCAGACGCCCAGCTTCTTGGCGACTTCCTGGAAGATCTCATAGTCGGACTTGCTCTCACCCAGAGGCTCGACGCACTTCTGCTCGCGCACGATGACGCGCCAGTTGTTGCCGATCTCGGCGTGGGTGGTGTAGCCGCCGCCGACGGACCACTCGCCCAGGTCGTTGCGCTCGAGGTTGGTGCAGGCGGGCAGGATGATGTCGGCATACTTCGCCTCGCCGCCGAACCAGCAGTCCTGGTTGACGACGCAGTCAAGCTGATTCTCGCCCACGTGGCGATAGAGCTTGACGTAGCGGTTGGTCTCGGTCATGGTGCCCATGAAGGAGCCGCCATAACGCCAGAGCATCTTGACCTTGCCCTCGATGGGATAATAGTGCATGTTGAACTGCTGCTCCAGAGACTGGCCGCAGAAACCGTCGCCGATGAACTCGCCCTTGCCCTCCATGATGTGCTCGGGGTAGTCCAGACGGTACAGGCGCTGCTGCACGTCGGAAGCGGCATACTTGATGTTCGCCGCGGGGGATTTGCCCATCTGGGAATCCGGCTCGGCGTAGCCCGGGAACCAGGTGTAGTCCGCCGGCGCGCCCATCGTGGTGCCCCAGATGGAGACACCGGGCTTGCCGAAGCCCTGCATGGCGCTCAGCGCGATCAGGAAGCGGGCTTCCTCAGTGCCGTAAGCGGTACGGCAGGCGGAGCCTTCGCCGCCACGCACGCCGCCGGCGAGCGCAACGCGCTTGCTTGCCCACTCCTTCGCCAGCGCGCGGATGCGGCGGGCGGGGATGCCGGTCTTTTCGCCGGCCCACTCGGGCGTCTTGGCAACGCCGTCCTCTTCGCCGAGGATGTAAGCCTTGAACTCGTCAAAGCCGACGGTGCGGTTTTCAATGTAGAAGTGATCGTAGGTGTCGTCCACGATCCACTGGTAGGCGATCGCGGCGGCCAGCGCGGTGTCGGTGCCCGGGCGCGGCGCAAACCAGGTGCCGTCCATAACGGCGTTGGTGTAGTTGTAGAACGGGTCGATGAAGACGCACTTCATGCCCATTTCCTTCATCCAAACACGCCAGATGTTCGACTCCTGACCGGAGTAGATGCCGTGCGTGGAGTCGGGGTCGTTGGACCAGAACACGACCATGTCGGTGTGCTTGAAGGCATCCTGCAGCAGATCGAACTGCTCAGGCTGGCCGAGACGCCAGTAGAAGCCCCACATGTGCGGCGCACCCCACATCCAGCCTTCCCAGGAGTCCGGGTTGTCCAGAATGGGCGTGTAGTTGAGCATGGAGAAGAAGCGGCCGAACGGCGCCATCTTGTAGCCAACGATACCCCAGTTGTGGTGGGAACCGGTGAGCGCGGTGATGGCGTGGCCGTCAAACTTTCCGTTCTCGTCACGCGGCGCGAGACGGTTGATCTCGTTTGCCAGAATCGTCGCAGCCTCGTCCCAGGAAATGCGCTCGTAACCGGAAATGCCGCGCGTCTCAGGATGACGCTCGCCATTGGGATCCCAGTCCACGCGCTTCATGGGGTACAGGATGCGATCCTTGGAATACAGGCGGTTCTTCTCCGCCATGATGTTCTGCGCCACGCGCATGGCCTTCGGGGGGGAATATACCTTTCCCGTCTTATCCTCAACCGTCCAGGGCTTCGGATAATCCTCCTCAGGAACCTGCAGGGGGCGGATGCGGGTGATCTTTCCGTCCTCAACATAGACGGAAATCGGCCCGCCGGTGGTCAGATTGGTGTAGACCTTTTCCAAATCCTTTTCACTCCTCCAACGTAATATTAACAGCTTCTTGTTGTGAATGACTTTTGTCGCAAGGTATACTTTTCAGCATAGCTATACGCATACATAGTAAACCTTGGAATCGTTCCAATGTCAAGTCCAAAAGACTTCCTTTGCGCGGTTTTTTGATTTTCTTTTGACAACCGATAGGTTGTTAGGCTATTCTTAATTTATAGTTTCCTTTTCCCGTGCACGTGGGCTATAATGACAAACGGAAGGGGGTATTTGCTTGCAGAACAAATTTACGCCCGACAAGCAAAATATCGTCAGCTTCAGTCTGATGGGACCGGAGAGCGGCGGGCCGTGCCTGGTGGATTCCACCGACGAGCGCATCACCCGCATTCGCCCTTATTTTTATGATACGGAATATACGGACAAGCACTGCAACCCGTGGACGATGGAAGCGCGCGGCAAAACCTTTTCCGCGCCCGATCACGTGACCATCACGCCTTTCGGCCTCGGTTACAAATCCCGCGTCTATTCCCCGAACCGCGTGCGCTATCCGCTCAAGCGCGTGGACTGGGATCCGAATGGCGAGCGCCATCCGGAAAACCGCGGCAAGAGCAAATATGTGCGCATTTCCTGGGACGAGGCGGCGGAAATCGTCGCCAAAGAACTCCTGCGTCAGAAGGAGAAATACGGCCCGGAGGCCGTGCTCTGCGAGGCGGACATGCATGGCGAGGGCAAGAACGTCGCGCCCAGCCACGGCTGCCCGAACCGCCTGCTCTCCTTGATGGGCGGCTACACCCTGCAGATGCGCAACATGGACTCCTGGGAAGGCTGGTTCTGGGGCGCCAAATACGTCTGGGGCTGTGAGCCCGTGGGCGAGATGGCTCCGCAGACGAACCTCTATCCCGACATTGCCAAGCACAGCGACATGCTTTTGTTCTGGGGCTGCGACCCGGAGACGACGCCCCGCGGCTTCGGCATGAATCTGCCGAGCCGGCTTTGCTACTGGTTCACGGAGCTGGGCATCAAGAGCGTTTACATCTCGCCCGACCTCAACTACGGCGCGGCGGTGCATGCGGACAAGTGGATTCCCATCCTGCCGAACACGGACGTTGCGCTGCAGCTTGCCATCGCCTATATCTGGATCACGGAAGATCTCTACGAAAAAGAATATATCGAAAAGCACGCCTACGGCTTTGACAAATTCGTCGATTACGTCCTCGGCCGCGAGGACGGCGTGCCGAAAACGCCGCAGTGGGCAAGCGAAAAATGCGGCGTGAAGGTCTGGACGATCAAGGCGCTGGCCCGTAAGTGGGCAAAGAGCACCGCTTCCATCCTGCACGGCAACGGCGGCCCCTACATCCGCGGCCCCTATTCCTCCGAGCCCGCGCGGCTGGAGGTTATGCTGCTGGGCATGCGCGCCGTGGGCAAGCCCGGTGTGCATCAGGCGAAGATGCTCGAATGGAACCTCTGGAACCGGGACTATCCCGTGCCTTATCAGGGCCAGTTTGTGCCCAAGATCACGGCCATCGCCGATCCGCTGCGTCCCGTGGCGGGCGACGTGGATCCCATCATCAACATGGATCGCTTCGTGCTGACCGAGGCGCAGAAGCAGCGCGCGCCGGAGCTCGTGGAGCTGTTCAAGCAGCTTCCCGCGCCCAAGCAGTTCATTCCGCGCTGCCACATCCACAAGGCAATTCTGGAAGGGCACGCCGAGTGGCGCGGCCTGCAGTGCTTCTCCTCCAGCCAGCAGCCGGATGCCAACAACTACCGGCACCCGACGCAGCAATATCAGTTTGAGGAGATGCAGTATCCCCGCGAGGGGCTCAGCCGCGTGCACATGATCTGGACGGACGCACCCTGCCAGGTGACCTGCTGGAACGACGGCCACCTCATGCAGAAGGCATTTCAGGATCCCTCCATCGAATGCATCGTCGCGCAGCATCCCTGGCTGGAGAACGACTGCTATTTTGCTGACATCATCTTCCCCGTTGTCACCAAGCACGAGATGCACGATCTCGGCAACGACCTGTCCTCCGGCGGCTTCACCTCCATCTATCTGGAGGAGCCCTGCTGCCCGCCCGTGGGCGAGAGTCTGAGCGATTTTGACGTCTGCGCCAAGGTCGCGGAAAAGCTGGGGCCGGAATATCTGCGCGCCTACACCGGAAACCTCTCCGAGCAGGAGCGCGTGCGCTTCTTCTACAAGGCCACCGGCTGCGAGGACTATATGACCTGGGAAGAGTTCAAAAAGCAGAAGATCTTCGTCGTCCCCTGCAAAACGAAGGAAGAGGTGGAGAATCTCCCCGCCGGCCTGTACGAATTCTACGCCGACCCGGAGAACAACCCGCTCTCCACGCCGACAGGAAAACTGGAATACTACGCCACGCAGATCGCGGAGTTCACGCCCGACGACCCCGAGCGCATGCCGGTGCCGCACTGGATTGAGCGCAGCGAAAGCCATGACGAGCGCCTGTCCAGCCCCCGCGCGGAGAAATATCCGCTGCTGTGCATGTCCAACCACGGGCGCTGGCGTATGCACGCCCAGTGTGACGACATCATCTGGACGCGCGAGATCGAGACCATGAAGGTCCGCGGCAAGGACGGCTATCTCTATGAGCCCGTCTGGCTCAACCCGAAGGAGGCCGAAAAGCGCGGCATCCGCCATGGCGACATCGTCAAGGTCTTCAACGAGCGCGGCATCGTGCTCTGCGGTGCCTACGTCACGGAGCGACTCGTGGAGCAAACCTGCTACGTTGACCACGGCAGCCGCCTTGACCCCATCATCCCCGGCTATCTGGATCGCGGCGGCGCAATCAACTGCATCACGCCCACCGCAACAACTTCGAAAAACGCCACCGGCATGGCTGTTTCCGGCTTCCTCGTCGAGGTGGAAAAGGTGACGGACGCGGAATGGGAAAGCTGGAAACGGGATTATCCCGAGGCCTTTGCCCGCAAGCTTGACCCGGACGCCGGCGTCTGTCTCGCCGGATGGCTTCTGACAGAAGACGAAATGGAGGCGCAGGCATGAAAAAGATTTTCGTCATCGACATCGCCCGCTGCTCGGGCTGCTACAACTGCCAGCTCGCCTGCAAGGACGAGCACTGCGGCAACGACTGGCGTCCCTACGCGGCGCCGCAGCCGCCCACGGGCATGTTCTGGTGCCGCGTGAAGGAATTTTCCCACGGCTCCATCCCCAAGCTTCGGCTGCACTATGAGCCGCTGCTGTGCGGACACTGCGACAAGCCGGTTTGCCTCGGCGCGTGCCCGCAGGGCGCGATCGACAAGCGTGACGACGGTCTGGTCATCATCAACCCCGACACCTGCGTCGGCTGCGACATCTGCCAGCAGGCCTGTCCGCACGGCGCGATCAGCTTCAACGCCATGACCAGCACCGCGCAGAAATGCACGGGCTGCGCCCATCTGCTCGATCACGGTGCGAAGCTGCCCCGCTGCGTGGAGGCCTGCCCCACCGGCGCGATGCGCTTTGGCGACATCTCGGAGTTCGATGAGAAAGAGCTGGAAAAGGCCACACGGCGCGGCAACGTCTATTACCTGAACATCCCGGGGCGCTTCATCGCCGGCACGGTTTACGATCCCATTGAGGAAGAAGTCGTCATCGGCGCGAAATGCACGCTGCGCGGCGCACAGGGCGGCGCGGTACAAACGGACGATTTCGGAGATTTCTGGTTTGAAAATCTGCCCGAGGACGCGCGCTATACGCTGGACATCAGCGCGGAGGGCTTCAGGCCCCTGCATTTTGACGGTCTGTCCACGGAAAAGGACATCAATCTCGGCGATCTGCCGATGGAAAAAGCATAATCCGGACAAAAGAATCAACAAGGGCGGTCACTTGTGTGACCGCCCTTGTTCTGTTTTTCACGCCCCGCCGCCTTATTCCGGCCCGAGCAGAACCGGCTGGAGCTGTCTGCCCGCCATCGCGGCGCGAATCGTATCCTCCAGCAACGAGAAATCCGCCACGAGCGAGCATGGCTTTTTGCGCGGATCATCCTGCCGGAACGGCACAAAATAAACATTTTTGCGGCAGAGCAGCGCGCCGATGTTCTCCGCGCTGCCGGAAAGGCCGTCATTCGTGGAAACGGCGAGCACGACAGGTCTGCCGCCGCGCAGATGCGCCTTGGCCGCCATCGTCACCGCTGTGTCTGTCACGCCGTGCGCAAGCTTGGCAAGGGTGTTGCCCGTGCAGGGCGCGATCAGCAGCACGTCGAGCAGCGCTTTCGGGCCGATGGGCTCCACCTCCGGAATCGTATGCAAAACCTTCTTGCCGCAGATGGCCTCCATGCGCGCGATAAATCCCTGCGCATCGCCAAAGCGGCTGTCCGTCAGATAGGCCGTCTCGGAGAAAATCGGCGTGAGCGCGTATTTCTCTGTGGCAGCCAGTTCCTTCAAGGCGGCGAGCGCCTTCTCAAAGGTGCAAAAAGAGCCGCAGACCGCAGCTCCGAGCCTAAGCTGTTCCATATCTCTCCTCCAGGATGTTGAAAATGCTCTCTTTGATGAGCTCTGCGGCGCGCTGCGGGGCGGCTTCTCCCGGCAGACCGAGCGCCCAGATCACGCGCAAGCCGAGCTTTTCCGCGGCGGCGAAGTCCGTGCCGCCCGGGCTGGACGCAAGGTCGAGCAGCAGTGCATCGGCGCGCACCTCGCGCAGCAGCGTCTCCGTCAGAACGGGCGCAGGCACGGTGTTCACGATGATGTCATACTCCCCGAGCGCGCCGCCGAGCGCGCGCGTGTCCGCGCAGGCATAGCCCAGCGCGTCAATCCACGCCTTGTCTTCGTCCTTCCGCGCCGAAACCGTCACATGCGCGCTGAGGCCGTGAAGGCGCTGCGCAAGCAGCTTTCCGATGCGGCCGAAGCCGATGACCAGCACCTTGCTGCGCCAGAGCGTGGCGGGCGTTTCGCGCATGAGAATCTCCAGCGCGCACTCTGCTGTCACGGCGGCGTTCCCCACCGTCAGCGCCTCGCGCGCGAAATAATCGTGAATATGCAGTCCTCGCTGCGCGGCCATCGCCTGCGCTTCTTTGTCCACCCGTCCGCCAAGCAACAGACTCCCGCACGGCACGGCATCCAAAATCTCTCCGAGCCCGTGCACGGCGCTGCTCAGCGGCGCGAAGAGCGCTCCCTGCGCCGTGCACACCGGCATCGGCAGCACAACGCAGTCCGCACCCGTGACGCATTCCCGCGCGCCCGGCGCGGTATATACGCCCGCCATCTCACCCGCACCCTCCAGCGCGAAAGCGCGCACCTCATGCCCATCCCGCGCAAGCAGTCGGCACAGGTGAGCCGAGCGTCCGTCGCCGCCCAAAACGGCAAAAATCATCTTTCTTACACCCCCCGCAGTTCTTTCTGCCCATTCTATGGGCGCGCGGGGAAAAGCGTGCCGCCGCGGACGAATTGGGTTTGACAGCGTGGCCGGTTTGTGATAGCATAGCTGCGCTGTGAATGTACCCCGCGGCGCATCAGGCCGGTGTGGCGGAACAGGCAGACGCAAGGGACTTAAAATCCCTCGGTGGCAACACCGTACCGGTTCGATCCCGGTCACCGGCACCAAAAAAACGACAAGTTTCAGTAGAAACTTGTCGTTTTTCAATGATATTCCCCTTTTTGCAAAACAGGTGATACGTTATTGTCATATCATCGGCCTTACGCGCGATGATATGCAAGGAATTGCTATGTTTACAGTGCGGAAAACTTTGATCAACAGCGAGGTTCGTTGCGTGTTGAGTTTCTTTGACATATATGGTAGAATTTACAAAACGCATTAAGAGGGGTTTGGGATATGGCACGCACATCTGCTAGAGACGACAAAAATGTTTATTGGCAGGCACGGGATAAAATGGGGCTTACTCGAGAGGAAGCAAGTGAACTTTTGGAAACCATGCCACCGGAAAGAGTTGCCCGAATAGAGTATGAACAATTCTTGCCTCATCCGGATGAGGTTCTGCTGATGTCGGAAAAATACAAAGACTCCATGCTGTGTAATTATTACTGCTCCCAGCAATGTCCCATAGGACAACAGTATGTCCCAGAAATCAAAATTAAAGATCTGTCACAAATTGTGCTTGAAATGCTTGCCTCCTTGAACTCGATGCAGCGGCAAACAGAGCGACTTATTGACATTTCTGCAGATGGGATTATAGATAATGAAGAACTAAAGGATTTCATCTGCATCCAAAGGGAGTTAGAAAAAATCTCGATCACTGTAGAAACTTTGCAGTTGTGGGCAGAGCAAATGCTTGCTACCGGCAAAATTGATATGGAACAGTATAACACTCTTACCCAGCAGTAATTCGTTAATAATATTTCTTCTATTCAAACAGCGTCTTCGAAAGAGGGCGCTGTTTTTTCATTTTCTGTAAAAAATAGGCCCTGCTTTTGGGCAGCAGTTGTCATATATTTTCTAGAATAATTACGCTATCATAATGATGCAATCACAAAGCAGCTCACAGTTTAAGGAGGGCCGGACATGAGCGCACGAGCCAGAATCCTTGCCTTACGAATTATGGACCTGGTGAAGAAGAATCCCGAAGCAGCAACAACATTGGGGATTTCTGCTATACTGGCATCCTGCAAGGATTGTTCTACCAATATTGATAAGACAGCAAAACCGATTGTAGTCACCCGCATTATGTAGCAATTTAGGGGGAACTATATGAAGCCAATTATTTACTGCACAGAAACCCAGCGAGGCATTGACACCTTTTACCTGGAGACTATCAGCGGCCGGTATTTCCTTTTCCAACAGACCTACAGACCCGGGGTGCATGCGCACTTCAGCAAAGGCGTGCGCTTGGAGGACGCATACGATTTCTCCAAGAGCAAGCGGAACAAGGCTGTGATCAAGACACAGTGTAAGCTACCCGCATATATCAAGTATGTGGAATCGGAGTATGGCATTGTGGTTTTGAGGCGAACCTTGCGCCGTGCCCAGCGCCTGCAGCTTGCAGGCTGATTTGAGGAGGTATGCGTATGAGGCGATTGACTGAGAGCGTTATCAAGGAGGTCTTGCAGGCCCACGAAGGATACCACAAGAAGGTACCTCTCTACGGTTGCGATATCACCTGGCACTATGTCATCAAGGATGGCATTCTCAAGATCTATGAGGTCGGCAAGGGTCGGTGGTCTGACAGCAGATTTAACGATTTTGCTGATGGCACCCCCATTATTGCGAACTTAGATCAGGTGAGACGGTTTATCCGGAAGTACCTAAGCTACTAACCCGTCACACAACCTTCAATGACAGCTCAGCTTAGGACGCCCTCCTCCTAAGCTGAGCTGTCTTATTTTTGAAAAACATTTTCACTTTGTGTGTATTATGACTAACCTTTCTTGCAGTCCGTGTCATTTACGATTCGTTGCGTCGGTTATATTATGTATATGCAAGGAAGAACACCACAGTTTCAACTAACGACAACAAGGGGGAATTTCTTTATGGGCAGAATGTCTGCAAGGTACGTTGGTAGAGCAGTTGGGATGCCCTCTCAATGGGTGTATGACCTCTGGCACAAAATGGGCCTCGTTGTAAAAGACAAGTTTGGCGATTGGGTGCTCACAGATGCCGGCCGGCAGATTGGAGGAAAAATGACAACAGGCTCTCGTCTCTCTGTTCCGTCATTTGATTTTTCGGTAATCGAAAAACTCATGATTGATTTCTATAACAAGACTCACAAATAAATCAAGAAACCGGCGAACTTTTAAGGAGGGAAACTTTTATGGCAAAGAAAGATTCTGGCAATGATCTGTACAGTGCGGGCAAGGCAGTCCGTGACTTCTGCAAGGAGCATAAGGGTACGCTTTCCGAGGATGAACACGAGACTCTTCGCGGTTTGCTGAACCGCAGAGCAGAGGCTACGTCGGAGGCGCTCGGTGTTAAAATCCATTCTATTTGCGAAGAGTAATTTATGGAGGGGCAGGAATGGCATCTTTAAGAAAATTCGAAATTATCGCAAGGTTGTTTCGAGATCACGGCATTCATGTGAAAAGCACACAACAGCTGAACAAGATTCTAACTGAGATGGGAATTCTCGTTAAGGACGCGGGCTTCTGGCGTACAACAGTAAAGGGGTTGCCTTTCAGTACCTGTAGTAGCACTCAGGTTCTAAACTGCAACCTGTGGCATGAGAACATTGTAGACGCAATTGTAAAATTTGTAAAAAACAAATAAAAAAACACTTGTTATGAGGAGATGACAATTTATGGATTACACGGATGTCGAAACTTGTAGCTGTCCCTATGGTTGTGGTGTCGATCTTGAGTATGAGGGGTGCCGCCAATGGGTGTGCCCCAAGTGTGGGGTAGTTTTGGATCTGGAAGGTGTTGAAGCACCAGACGATGACGAAGACTAAACAAGTAAGGCCTTCATCGACGACTTCCGCTATGGTTTCCAATTGAACAACAAACAGAAATAAACTGCATGGATGACAATTCTTTTAAGGAGAAATACGAATCCTATCTAAATCTTCTTGGGCTTTGAACTTAACCTAAAGCAACTTTGCATTTCTGCCCCTCAGGTTATATTATCAAACCCATACTCATCCTCCCACGCCGGAGCAAAGCTTGCTTTGCTCCGGCGTTATTTTTCCTGCAATTCAAACGATTTGTTCCGCCGCTACGTGTCCCTTGATTCTTGACAGACACATGTGAATTGATTATAATTCAATGAGAATAAGAATTTCCCTCTTTTGGCGGCAAATGCCGTTCTTAAGGGGAGAATCGGTTGATACCGGACGGATCGGGTCATGCGCCGTCTGCCCTCGGTATTGAAAACATCATAATGGAGGAATACACATGGCAAAAATCATCCCCATTGAAGAGGCCGTCAAGCTGATTCCTGACGGCGCGTCCGTCATGTTTGGCGGCTTCTTGGGCTGCGGTTCTGCCCACAAGTTCATCGATGCGCTGAGCAAGAGCGGCGTGAAGGATCTGACCATTATCGCCAACGACGGATCCATTCCCGGCGGCCCTCTGGGCGAGGACTTCTACGGCATCGCCAAGCTCATTCACAACAAGCAGGTCAAGAAGCTCATCGCTTCCCACGTTGGCCTCAACCCTGATGTCGCCACGCAGTCCATGGTGGACGGCACGCTGGAAGTCGTGCTGCTTCCGCAGGGCTCTCTCGCAGAGATGATCCGTGCCAACGGCGCGGGCCTCGGCGGCGTGCTCACCCCCACGGGTGTCGGCACCATCATTGAGGACAGCCCTTACTGCCTGGGCAAGCAGACCATCAACGGCCGTGACTATCTGCTGATGGCGCCGCTGCACGCGGACTTTGCAGTCATCGGCGGCTACAAGATCGACAAGGCCGGCAACGTCTGGTACAAGGGCAGCACTTCCAACTTCAACATCGTGATGGCCACCGCTGCTGACACTGTCATCGCCGAGGGCGAGAACATCGTCGAAGTGGGCGAGATCGCCCCCGAAGATGTGCGCACGTTTGGCGTACTGGTAGACTATATCGTCGAGGGAGGGCTCAACTAATGGATAAGTCTGAAATCAAGGCATTCATTGCCAAGCGCGTTGCCAAGGACCTCAAGGATGGCGACATGGTCAATCTGGGCATTGGCCTGCCCACGCTGGTTCCGAACTTCCTGCCCGAAGGCGTGCACGTCACCCTGCAGAGCGAGAACGGCATCATCGGCACCGGTGCTGTCACGGAAGAGAACAAGGATCTCATCCATGTGATCGACGCCGGCGGCGGCGCCGCTGCGGTTGGCACCGGCGGCAGCTTCATTGACTCCTCCGTTTCCTTCGGCCTGATCCGCGGCGGCCATGTGGACGCCACCATTCTGGGCGGTCTGGAAGTGGACGAGGAAGGCTCCCTGTCCAACTGGATCATCCCCGGCAAGAAGATGCCCGGCATGGGCGGCGCGATGGATCTGCTCGTCGGCGCGAAGAACGTCATCGTCGCGATGGAGCACACCGCGAAGGGCGCGCCCAAGATCCTCAAGAAGTGCAAGCTGCCCTACACCGCCGTACACTGCGTCACCAAGATCATCACCGAGATGTGCGTGCTGGAAGTCACGGACAAGGGCCTTGTGATGACCGAGATCAACCCCGAGTTCACCGTGGAAGATGTCCAGGCTGTGACCGAGGCCACGCTGATCATCTCCCCCGATCTCAAGCCGATGTAATCGCTTTTGCGATCACATCCAAGCGATAAAACGCAAAGGGACAGGCATTGCGGCTTTGGCCGCAATGCCTGTCCTTTTTTATTGAGTCTCTGCAAGCTCATACCATCCCTGCGAAAAACAGGAAAGCGCCTGAAGCCGCGGCTTCAGGCGCTTTCTGCTTTTTATGGCACTGCGCCCCATACGGGGAACAGAGCCGGGATGAATTTACACGAGCTCGATCACGGCCATCTCCGCGGCGTCACCGCGGCGGGGCCCGATGCGGGTGATGCGGGTGTAGCCGCCGTTGCGCTCAGCATACTTGGGCGCGATCTCATCAAAGAGCTTCTTGGCGACATCCTCGCGGGTGATGAAGCTCAGGGCGGCGCGGTAGTTGGCCAGACCCTGCTTCTTGCCGAGGGTTATCATCTTCTCGGCGAGCGGTCCGATCTCCTTGGCGCGGGTGATGGTGGTCTCCATACGTCCCATATCCAGCAGGTCAGTAACCTGCTGACGGAGCATGGCCATGCGCTGATCGGTGGTCTTGCCGAGTTTTCTTGTTCCGGGCATATCGGTCTTCCTCCTTCTTCCGATTTACGGGTTGCTGTCCTCGCTTGCCAGCGAGAGACCCATCATGGCGAGCTTGTGCTCAACCTCTTCCAGGGACTTACGTCCCAAGTTGCGGACCTTGATCATTTCTTCCTGCGTTTTGCTGATCAGATCCTCGACCGTGTTGATCCCTGCGCGCTTGAGGCAGTTGAAGCTGCGAACAGAAAGATCCAGTTCTTCAATCGTCATCTCCAGCACCTTATCGCGCTGCGGCTCGATCTTATCCACGACCGTGCTGCGGCTGCCAAGATTGTCGGACAGATCCGTGAACAGGGTGAAGTGATCCACCAGGATCTTTGCGCCGAGCGAAACGGCATCACGCGCCGTGATGGTCTTGTTCGTCCAGACCTCCAGCGTCAGCTTGTCGTAGTCGGTCTGATTGCCGACACGGGTGTTTTCGACGTTGTAATTGACCTTCAAAACGGGCGTATAGATCGAATCGATCGGAATCACGCCGATGATGGCCTGCGCAGGCTTATTCTTCTCCGCCGTCACATAGCCGCGGCCGTGATTGAGCGTCAGCTCCATACTCAGCGACGCATCCGGTCCGAGCCAGGCAATGTGCAGATCGGGGTTGAGAATCTCGACCTCCGCATCCGCCTTGATGTCGCCGGCAGTGACTTCGCACTCGCCGGACATCTCGATGTAAACGGACTTGGGGCCGTCGCAATGCAGGCAGGCGATGATGCCCTTGAGGTTCAGAACGATCTCTGTTACGTCCTCTTTAACGCCGGGTATCGTGGAAAATTCATGCTGAATACCTGCAATTTTCACGGACGTGACGGCTGTGCCGGGAAGAGAGGATAGGAGCACCCGCCTAAGGGAGTTCCCTAAGGTCGTGCCGTAGCCGCGCTCAAGAGGCTCAATGATATACTTGCCGTAGGATTCATCCCCCGGGGTCTCGATGCATTCGATACGCGGCTTTTCAATTTCTATCATGAATGGGATACCCTCCTTCTTAATGAACGCTTAGCGTTGTAAGTGTCAGCTTTCCAATTTGTGAGGGTTCAGATTACTTGGAATACAGCTCAACGATCAGGTGCTCTTCGATCGGCAGATCGATGTCGTCACGTGCCGGCAGGGCCACGACCTTCGCGATCAGGTTGTTCGCATCGTACTCCAGCCACTTGGGGGGCTGACGGAATGCGTTGGCTTCGATGTTGCCCTTGATCTTCTCGATGTCACGGCTGCGCTCGCGCAGGGACACGATCATGCCGGGCTTGACGAGGAAGCTGGGGATGTTGACCTTCTTGCCGTTGACGGTGAAGTGGCCGTGGGTGACGAGCTGACGCGCCTCGGCGCGGCTCATCGCAAAGCCCAGACGGTACACGACGTTGTCCAGACGGGTTTCCAGAATGGACAGCAGGTTTTCACCGGTCTGGCCGCTGCGGCGCTCCGCCATCTCAAAATAGCTGCGGAACTGGCTCTCCAGCAGGCCATAGTAACGCTTGGCCTTCTGCTTCTCACGAAGCTGGCTGCCGTACTCGGAGGTCTTGCTGCGGCCCTGGCCGTGCATGCCGGGAGGATAGGCGCGCGCGACCATTGCGCACTTCTCTGTATAGCATCTGTCGCCCTTCAGAAAGAGCTTCTGGCCCTCTCTGCGGCAAAGACGACAGGAAGCGTCGGAATATCTTGCCATGTTCTGTTACCTCCTCTTCATTAAACGCGGCGGCGCTTCGGGGGACGGCAGCCGTTGTGCGGGATCGGGGTGACGTCCTTGATCATCGTGACTTCCAGACCCGCGGTCTGCAGGGCGCGGATGGCTGCCTCACGGCCGCTGCCGGGACCCTTGACGAAGACTTCAACAGTCTTCAGACCGTGCTCCATTGCTGCTTTCGCAGCGGTCTCAGCTGCGGTCTGCGCGGCAAAGGGAGTGGACTTCTTGCTGCCGCGGAAACCCATTCCGCCGGCGGAGGCCCAGGAAATCGCGTTGCCCTGGGTGTCTGTAATCGTAACCATGGTGTTGTTGAAGGAAGAGCTGATATGCACGGCTCCCTTCTCGATGTTCTTGCGCTCTCTGCGGCGCGTGCGAACCTTCTTTTTCGGTGCTGCCATTGATCAGTTCCCTCCCTTACTTTTTCTTGTTGGCGATGGTGCGCTTCGGACCCTTGCGGGTGCGGGCGTTCGTCTTGGAACGCTGGCCACGCACGGGCAGGCCGCGACGATGGCGGAAGCCGCGGTAGCAGCCGATCTCGGTCAGGCGCTTGATGTCCAGCGCCACGCTGCGGCGCAGGTCGCCCTCAACGAGATAGTTGCGGTCGATGCACTCACGGAGCTTCGCTTCTTCCTCATCGGTGAGGTCCTTCACACGGGTGTCGGGATTGATACCGGTCATTTCCAGTATCTTCTTTGCGCTGGTTCTGCCTATGCCGTAAACATAGGTGAGGCCGATCTCGATCCTCTTATCCTTGGGCAGGTCAACGCCGGCTATACGTGCCATACTTTTTAACCATTCCTTTCTGAATGTCTAATTTCCGCATTGCGGGGCCTGGGGGCTTGTTCCCGCCGGAGGGGAGCCTCCGGGCCATGCGGGATTGTACTGATTTTTTGTCTGCCGCCGCGCAGGCGGCTTAATCGTCCGGACTATAATCGCTTAGCCCTGACGCTGCTTGTGCTTCGGGTTCTCGCAGATGACCATAACTCTGCCCTTGCGACGAATGATCTTGCACTTCTCGCACATGGGCTTGACAGACGGTCTGACTTTCATTTGCTTTAACCTCCTACTTGCTTCTCCAGGTGATGCGGCCGCGGGTCAGATCATAGGGAGAGATCTGCAGCGTGACCTTATCGCCGGGGAGGATCCTGATAAAATTCATACGCAGTTTGCCGGAAATGTGGGCCAGAACAGTGTGTCCGTTGCCGATGTCCACCTGAAACATGGTGTTCGGCAGGGATTCAATCACCGTTCCCTCCAGTTCAATCACATCGTCTTTTGCCAAACTCTATTTCCCTCCTTTGGCCTCTCGGGACGCTGCCCGGTATGGGGCAAGCGCTTTCCTGACTTCGCTGTCTGCAACCGATTCGCCGCGCCTGATGCGCTGCGCGACCGGGGAATCGCTCTCCGCCACCCGCGCAAGATGTTTGAGATTCTTGCGTTTCGGCTTTGAGCATTTTCTGTTCTTTCCGTCCGCAACATATGCGAACTGTCCTTCCGTGCGCAGCACGAAGAAGACATCGCGCTTGTCGTGTCCGGCAAGGGACTGGACAATGTCCGACGGTTTCATCTCCGTCATCACATGTCCTCCGAAAACGTGAGGATTTCCGGCTCGCCGTCCGTGATGAGCACGGTGTTTTCATAGTGTGCCGAATATCTCCCGTCTTTTGTGACGACTGTCCAATTGTCTTCCAGAACGCGGATCCCCGCGCCGCCGGCGTTTACCATCGGTTCGATGGCGAGGGTCATGCCTTTGATCAGGCGTGCCCCGTGGCCCGGCTGGCCGTAATTGGGAACCTCAGGCGCTTCGTGGAGCGATGCTCCGATGCCGTGGCCGACGTATTCCCGCACGATGGAAAATCCGTGGCTTTCCACGTATTCCTGTATCGCATGGGAAATATCCGACACGCGGTAGCCCTGACGTGCGAATTTGATGCCCTCGAAAAAGCTCGCGCGTGTAACTTCAATCAGGCGCTTGGCCTCCTCCGTTACCTCCCCGCATGCGACCGTCGCGGCGCAATCGCCGTGATAGCCGTCAACACAGGCGCCGAGATCCAAACTGACGATGTCTCCGTTTTGGATCATTCGCTTTCCGGGGATTCCGTGAATAACCTGGTCGTTCACGGAAATGCAGGCGCTTCCGGGGAAGCCGCCGTATCCGAGGAAGGACGGCTTTGCGCCCGCTTTGGTGATGAAATGGCGGACCTCCCGATCGATCTCCCGGGTGGTCACGCCGGGCTCAACCATTTGCATGGCAAGACTTCTTGCCTGCGCGGTGAGAGCCCCGGCGCGACGCATGGATTCGATCTCTTGGGTGGATTTGACGATGATTACGGACACGATCAGAGCCCCAACGCCTCACGGATTACAACCGTGGTTGTTTCAATCGTGGGCTGATTGTCCACGCAGCGCAGCTTGCCGCGCTCGGCGTAGAAGGCCTTGAGCGGCTCCGTCTCCGCATGGTAGACGTCCAGACGGGCCTTGACGGTCTCCGCCGCGTCGTCCTTGCGGATGGTGAGCTTTCCGCCGCATTTATCGCAGATCCCCTCCACTTTGGGTGGGTTGGTCACGACGTGGAAAGTTGTGCTGCAATCGGCGCAGGTACGGCGGCCGGACATACGCGTGATGATCTCCTCATCCGAGATTTCAATGGAGAGGGCCACGTCGATGTCAATGCCGGCCTTTTCAAGCGCCTCGGCCTGCGGGATGGTTCTGGGCATGCCGTCCAGGATATAACCGTTCACGCAGTCCGGCTCAGCGAGCCGCTCCTCCATGATGCCGATGATGACATCATCCGGAACGAGCTTGCCGCTTTCCACATACTGCTTGGCTTTGAGTCCCACGGGCGTGCCGTTTTTCATGGCAGCGCGCAGGATGTTGCCGGTTGAAATGGTCGGGATGTTCAGCTCGCGGCTGAGAATCTCGGCCTGTGTGCCTTTACCGGCGCCGGGGGCGCCGAGCATAATCAGCTTCATACGCTTGCTCTCCTTCTTATTCCAGGAAGCCCTTGTAATGCCGCATCAGCATCTGGCCTTCCAGCGCCTTGACCGTCTCGAGCGCGACGCCAACCACGATGATGATGGACGTGCCGCCCAGGGAGATGCCGGAATTGGCAGCGCTTTCGGAGAAGCAGCTGATGAGGATGGGCACCACCGCGATGATACTCAGGTAAATCGCGCCGAAGAGCGTAACCTTGTTGAGCACCTTGCGGATAAACTCGCTGGTGGGTTTGCCGGCGCGGAAGCCGGGGATAAAGCCGCCGTTCTTCTTCAGGTTGTTCGCGATCTCGATCGGGTTGAACTGAATCGTCGAATAGAAGTAGCTGAAGAAGATAATCAGCAGGAAATAGATGATTGCGTAAAGAACGCTGGTGGAGTTGAACACGCGCAGGAAGCCGCCCCAGAATCCCGTGGACTCCTGCGTAATGCCGAAGAACATCAGGATCGTTGCGGGAAGCGTGCTGATGGACTGCGCGAAGATGACGGGCATAACGCCGCTCATGTTCACCTTCATCGGCAGGTGCGTGCTCTGTCCGCCGTACATCTTGCGGCCAACAACGCGCTTGGAATACTGCACCGGGATGCGGCGCTCCGCGTTCGTCACAAGGACGATCAGCACGATGATGGCCAGCGCGCCCAGCAGCATCAGCACCACGGCGTACCAGGTGGTCGTGCCCATGGAGATGTTGCTGAACATGTTGGCGATGCCGGTCGGGAAGCGGGAGACGATGCTCGCAAACAGGATCATGGAGATGCCGTTGCCGACACCGAATTCCGTGATCTGCTCGCCGAGCCACATCAGCAGTGCGCTGCCGGCGGTAAAGGTCATAACGATGACAATGCCGGGCCAGACGCCGGTGGTGTTGAGCATACCGTTGTTGCGGATCAGGACGTAGTAGCCGAAGCCCATCAGAAGTCCGAGGACAACCGTAGAATAACGGGTGATGGCCGCGATCTTCTTCTTGCCCTCTTCGCCCTCATCCTTGCTCATGCGCTCCAGCGCGGGAATCGCGATGCACAGCAGCTGCAGGATAATGGAGGCGTTGATATAGGGCTGGATGGACAGTGCAAAGATTGTCGCACTGGAGAACGCGCCGCCGGACATGACATTGTACAGTCCGAAAACTGTGTTTTGCAGAGTGGTGAAGTAGTCACGCAAGGCTTCAACCGCCACGTACGGAACGGGGATAGAGTTGCCGATGCGATAAAGCAGGATGATCAGCAAAGTGAACAGGATCTTCTTGCGAAGTTCCTCAATCTTCCACGCGTTGCGGATCGTCTGAAACACTTACACCACCTCGGCCTTTCCGCCTGCCGCCTCAATCTTTTCTTTCGCAGATTCGGAGAAAGCGGAAGCCTGTACGGTGAGTTTCTTAGTCAGGCTGCCCTTGCCGAGAACCTTGACGCCGTACTCGCACTTGTCAAAGATTCCAGCCTCGCGCATCGCCTGAGCGTCGACCACGCTGCCGTCCTCAAAACGGTCGAGCATGGAAACGTTAACGGCGGTGAGGGGCTTGGCAAAGATGTTGTTGAAGCCGCGCTTCGGGATGCGGCGGGCCAGAGGCATCTGGCCGCCTTCGAAGCCGACGCGAACGCCGCCGCCGCTGCGGGCCTTCTGGCCCTTATGGCCGCGGCCTGCGGTCTTGCCGTTGCCGGTGGCGTGGCCCCGGCCCTTCCGCTTGGCAACGCTGGTGCTGCCGGGAGCGGGAGAAAGCTCATGAAGATTCATTTCGGGGCACCTCCTTATTCTTCGGTAACCTTGAGCAGATAGCCAATCTTGGCGATCTTGCCGCGGGTCTGCGGATTGTCGGGCTGCACGGTAACATTACCGATCTTGTGCAGGCCGAGGGAATATGCGGTTGCGATGTGCTTATCCAGTCTGCCGTTCAGGCTCTTGACCAGTTCAATTCTCAGATTCGCCATTCTCTCGTGCCTCCTTAGCCCTGAATTTCTTCGACGGTCTTGCCGCGGACGGCTGCAACCTGCTCTGCATTACGCAGAGAGAGCAGACCGGCCATCGTGGCGGAGACCACATTGTTCGGGTTGTTGGAGCGAAGGCTCTTCGCGCGGACGTCCTTGATGCCCGCAGCTTCCATGACGGCACGGACAGCACCGCCGGCGATAACGCCGGTACCGGGTGCAGCAGGCTTCATGAGCACTTTGCCGGCGCCGAAAACGCCGGTCACCTCGTGGGGAATGGTGGTTCCCTGCAGGGTGATCTTCACGATGTTCTTCTTCGCATCCTCGAGGCCCTTGCGGATCGCTTCGGACACTTCGTTTGCCTTGCCGAGACCGTAGCCGACACGGCCGTTGCCGTCGCCGATGACGCACAGCGCGGAGAACTTCATGACACGGCCGCCCTTGACGGTCTTGCTGACGCGGTTGAGGGAGACGACCTTCTCGACGAACTCGCTCTGCGCCGCCTCTTCGCGACGACGGTTGTTTCTGTCGTTATTGTAAGCCATTTTGGTTTCCTCCTCCCGCCTTAGAACTGCAGGCCGCCCTCACGGGCGCCCTCGGCCAGTGCCGCAACACGGCCGTGATAGACGAAGCCGCCGCGGTCAAAGACCACATTCTCGATGCCCTTGGCCAGGGCACGCTCGGCGACCAGCTTGCCGATCTGGGTGGCAGCTTCGCAGTTGCCGCCGTTGCCGGTGAAAGCCTTTTCCACGGTGGAAGCGGAAACGATCGTATTTCCGTTCACGTCGTCGATGACCTGCGCATAGATGTGGTTCTCGCTGCGGAAAACGCACAGACGCGGGCACTCGGGCGTGCCGGAGATCTTGCCGCGCACTCTCTTATGGCGCTTCACGCGCGCCGCTTTGGTATTCGGTCTGTTAATCATTCAAGCACACCTCCCCTTATTTCGCGCCTGTCTTGCCTTCCTTACGTCTGATGACCTCGTCGACGTACTTGATGCCCTTGCCCTTATAAGGCTCCGGCGGACGCACGCCGCGGATCTCAGCCGCAAACTGGCCAACCTTCTGCTTGTCGATGCCCTTGACGATAATCGTGTTGGGGTTCGGCACTTCCGTGGTGATGTCCTCGGTGTCTTCCAGATCGATCTGGTGAGAGTAACCGACGTTCAGCACGAGCTTGTTGCCCTCTTTGCTGGCACGGTAACCAACACCGTTCACCTCAAGAGTCTTGCTGAAGCCTTCCGTGACGCCAACGACCATGTTGTACACCAGCGTGCGGCTCAGGCCGTGCAGGCTGCGCGTCAGCTTCTCATCGTTCGGACGCGTGACGTGCAGAACGTCACCGTCGCGCTCAATTTTGATCTGCGGAACGATAGCGCGCTCAAGCGTGCCCTTCGGTCCCTTGACAACAACGTAGTTGTTCTCATCAATTGTGATCTCCACGCCCGCGGGAATGGCGATCGGCATTCTGCCGATTCTAGACATTTCTCTTCCCCCTCCTTACCAAACGAACGCAAGGACTTCGCCGCCGACATGCGCTGCGCGCGCCTTCTTGTCGGTCATGATGCCCTTGGAGGTGGAAATGATCGCGATACCGAGGCCCTTCAGAACGCGGGGCAGCTCGTCGGCGCCAGCGTAAACACGCAGGCCGGGCTTGGAAACGCGGCGCAGGCCGGAGATGGCCTTCTCCTTGCCGGGGAGGTACTTCAGGGTGACACGAATGATGCCCTGGGTGCCGTCGTCAAGGACCTGGAACGCGCGGATGTAGCCCTCTTCGAGCAGGATCTCGGCGATCGCTTTCTTCATCTTGGAAGCGGGGATGTCGAC
Organism: Oscillospiraceae bacterium; assembly: GCA_017522015.1. Taxonomy (GTDB): domain Bacteria; phylum Bacillota; class Clostridia; order Oscillospirales; family Oscillospiraceae; genus SIG483. The sequence goes on from JAFXAW010000029.1 coordinate 85,883, forward strand.
AGTGTCGTGCTTGGCGCTGCCGGCGTTACGGATACGGGTGAGCATATCCGCAATGGGGTCTGTGATTTGCATGGATACTTTCCTCCTTATTAGAGTTACCGCTTGTTTTGCGGTTTTCGTGGCGAGGTTCCACGGCAATTGGCAGAGCCGATTGACCGCGGCCTTTCGCCATCGCCTGCCCCTTTATTAACGGAAAGGGGCAAAACCGTTTTTGCGTGTTACTGAGCCGAAACGCAGTTCCTTACCAGGAAGCCTTTCTCACGCCAGGGATCTGGCCCTTGTACGCGAGCTCGCGGAAGCAGATTCTGCAGATGCCGTAGTCACGCAGATAGGCGTGGGGGCGGCCGCAGATTTTGCAGCGGTTGTACTTACGGGTGGAGAACTTCGCCTCGCGCTGCTGCTTGAGAATCATAGCTTTCTTAGCCATTGTTCATTTCCTCCTTCTCAGGCCTGCACGAACGGCGCGCCCATCAGACGCAGCAGCTCGCGGGCTTCCTCGTCGGTCTGCGCCGTGGTGGTGATGGCGATGTTCATGCCGCGCAGCTTCTCGATCTTGTCATAGTCGATCTCGGGGAAAATGATCTGCTCCTTGATGCCGAGGCTGTAGTTGCCGCGGCCGTCAAAAGCGTCGGGGGAGATGCCGCGGAAGTCACGCACACGGGGCAGCGCCACGTTGAGCAGACGGTCCAGGAACTCCCACATACGGTCGTGACGCAGCGTGACCTTGACGCCGACATTCATGCCCTCACGGAGCTTGAAGTTGGCAACGCTCTTGCGAGCCTTGGTCGGAACGGCCTTCTGGCCGGCGATCGCGCTGATGTCCTTGATGACCGCGTCCAGCGCCTTGGCGTTGTCCTTGCAGTCGCCGCAGCCGACGCTGATGACGATCTTGTCAATGCGCGGAATCTGCATGACGCTCTTGTACTTGAACTTCTCCATCAGAGCGGGAGCGACTTCTTCCTGATACTTTTTCTTCATTCTGGTCATAGTTCAGTCACTCCTCTCTTACAGGCTCGCGCCGCACTTCTTGCAAGCGCGGAGCTTCTTGCCATCCTCGAAGACGTGGCCAACGCGGGTGGCCTTGCCGCACTTCGGGCAAACAAGCATAACTTTGCAGGCGTAGATGGGGGTCTCTTTCTTGATGATGCCGCCCTCTTCGCCCTGTCTGCGGGGCTTGTAGTGCTTCGTCGCGACGTTCACGCCCTCGACGATGAGCTTGCCGTTCTTGGGATCGGCGGAGAGGACCTTGCCCTCCTTGCCCTTGTCCTTACCGGACAGAACGATTACTTTATCATCTTTGCGAATATTCATCTTTGCCCTCCTCAAATGACTTCGGGAGCCAGGGACAGGATCTTCATGAAGTCCTTGTCACGCAGCTCGCGGGCCACGGGCCCAAAGATGCGGGTGCCGCGGGGCGTATTGTCTTCACGGATGAGGACCGCCGCGTTCTCGTCAAAACGGACGTAGGTGCCGTCAGCACGGCGAACACCTCTCGCGCTGCGGACGATGACCGCACGGACGACGTCGCCCTTCTTAACCTGGCCACCGGGCTGGACCTTGCGCACGGAAGCAACGATGACATCACCGATGTTGCCGTACTTGCGCTTGCTTCCGCCAAGAACGCGGATGCACTTGATCTCCTTGGCGCCCGTATTGTCGGCGACCTTCAGAAAACTTTCCTGCTGTATCATGTCGTCGCCTCCTTACTTTGCCTTCTCGACGATTTCGACCACGCGCCAACGCTTGTCGTGAGACAGGGGGCGGGTCTCCATCACCTTGACCTTGTCGCCGACGCCGCACTCGTTGTGCTCGTCATGCGCCTTAAGCCGATAAGTCGTCTTGATAATCTTCTTGTAGACGGGGTGGGCAACGCGGTCTTCCACGATGACGACCACAGTCTTGTCCATCTTGTCGGATACGACCTTGCCGACGCGCGTCTTACGCGAAGTGGTTCTGAGTTCACTCATTTTCGTCTGCCTCCTCACTGCTCGAGCTGCTTCTCGCGGATGACGGTTTTAACCCGTGCAATGTCGCGACGAACCGTGCCGATCTTCAGGGGGTTATCAAGATGGTTGGTGGCATGCTGCATACGGAGCATGAACAGATCCTTCTTCAGCTCGACGAGCTTTTGCTCCAGCTCAGAAGCGGACATGTTGCGGATTTCAGTTGCCTTCATCTTATTCACCACCTGTCTCGTTCTCATCCTCGCGCTTGACAATCTTCGTCTTGCAGGGCAGCTTGTGGCTGGCCAGACGCAGCGCCTCACGCGCGACCTCTTCGGAAACACCGGCAATCTCAAACATGACACGGCCGGGCTTTACTACTGCAACCCAGTACTCGGGAGAACCTTTACCGGAACCCATGCGGGTCTCGGCCGGCTTCTCGGTGATGGGCTTATCGGGGAAGATCTTAATCCAGACCTGACCGCCACGCTTGGTGTAACGCGTCATGGCGATACGGGCTGCTTCGATCTGGTTGCTGGTGATCCAGCAGGGCTCGGCGGCCATCAGGCCAAATTCGCCGTAGGAGACGAAGTTGCCGCGAGTGGCCTTACCCTTCATACGACCGCGCTGCACGCGGCGGTATTTCACTCTCTTAGGCAGAAGCATTATGCGTTGCCTCCTTCCTTGGGTGCACCGCCGGCCGGACGGGGAGCGCCCTGTCCACCCTGGCGATTGTAGCCGCCCTGGCCGCCGCGGTTGTAGCCGCCCTGGCCGCCCTGGCGATTGTCGCGGTTGTAGCCGCCCTGACCACCGCGGTTGTAGCCACCCTGGCCACCACGGTTGTCGCGGTTGTAGCCGCCCTGACCGCCGCGGTTGTAGCCACCCTGGCCACCGCGGTTGTCGCGACGACGGCGATCGTCACGCCGACGGTCATCGCGACGGTTCATACCCATCACGCGGGGCGTGGTACGCAGGGTGGTCGTCAGAACCTCGCCCTTGTAGATCCACACCTTGACGCCGATGCGGCCGTAGGTCGTAGCGGCCTCAGCAAAGCCGTAGTCGATGTCAGCACGGATGGTCTGCAGCGGGATGGTGCCCTCGTGATAGCTCTCACTGCGGGCGATCTCGGCGCCGCCGAGACGGCCGGCGCACATGATCTTGATGCCCAGCGCGCCCATGCGCATTGCGCGGCCCATGGCGTTCTTCATCGCGCGGCGGAAGCCGATGCGCTTTTCAAGCTGCTGTGCGATGTTCTCGGCGACGAGCTGTGCATTGGTGTCGGGCGTGCGCACTTCCACGATGGAAAGGGCGACGGGCTTTCCGATCATCTTTTCCACCTCGGCGCGCAGGCGCTCGATCTCCGCGCCGCCCTTGCCGATCACGACACCGGGGCGGGAGCAGTGGATGAAGATGCGGACCTTGGCGCTGTCGCGCTCGATCTCGATGGTCGGCACGCCTGCGCTGTAGAGTTTTTTCTTCAGGAACTCGCGGATCTTGTAGTCCTCGACGATCAGATCGGCGACTTTATCGCTGCGGGCGTACCAGCGGGAATCCCAATCCTTAATGACGCCCACACGCATACCGTGCGGATGAACTTTCTGTCCCATTCGTAACGCCCCCCTTTACTCTTTCTCGGCCACAACGATGGTGATGTGGCTGGTTCTCTTGTTGATGCGGTACATACGACCCTGCGCACGGGGCATACCTCTCTTGAGGATGGGGCCGGGGTTGGCATAGGTCTCAGACACGTACAGGTTGTCGGGATCCATCTCGAAGTTGTTCTCCGCATTGGCGCAAGCGCTCTTGAGGAGCTTGAGCATGAGCTCGCTGGCGGCCTTGGGCGTGTTCATCAGGATGGCCTGCGCGGTCTTGGTGTCCTTACCGCGGATCAGATCGCAAACGATCTTGACCTTACGAGGGGAGATGCGGGCATACTTCAGAATTGCTTTCGCTTCCATTTTCTCTCCTCCTTATCTGCCGGTCTTGCTTCCCGCGTGACCGCGGAAAGTGCGGGTGGGCGCGAACTCACCAAGCTTGTGGCCGACCATATCCTCGGTAACGTAGACCGGGACATGACGACGTCCGTCGTGGACGGCGATGGTGTGGCCGACAAAGGAGGGGAAGATCGTGCTCGCGCGGCTCCAGGTCTTGACGACCTTCTTGTCGCCGGACTTGTTCATATCATCGATCCTCTTAAGCAGCTCGGGAGCAGCGAAAGGACCTTTCTTAACGCTTCTTGACATGTCTTATCTCCCTCCTTACTTGGAATTGCGACGCTTGACAATGAACTTGTCAGTCGGGTTCTTCTTCTTGCGGGTCTTGTAACCCAGCGCGGGCTTGCCCCAGGGGGTAACCGGTCCGGGACGGCCGACAGGGCTCTTGCCCTCACCACCGCCGTGGGGGTGGTCAACCGGGTTCATGACAGAGCCGCGGACCGTGGGACGGATGCCCATGTGGCGCTTGCGGCCGGCCTTACCGATGGACACGTTGGCAGAGTCGATGTTGCCGACCTGGCCGATCGTGGCCATGCAGTCCATGCGGACCTTGCGGTACTCGCCGGAGGGCAGACGCACCTGCGCCATCTTGCCTTCCTTGGCCATGAGCTGCGCGGCGACGCCCGCGGAGCGGACCAGCTGCGCACCCTTGCCGGGATACAGCTCGATGTTGTGGATCACAGTACCAACCGGAATGTTCGCGATGGGCAGCGCGTTGCCGGGCTTGATGTCGGAGTTCGGGCCGGAGACAACGGTGTCACCGGCGCCAAGGCCGAGGGGAGCCAGGATATAACGGCGCTCGCCGTCGGGATACTCAACCAGCGCGATGTTCGCGGTGCGGTTGGGGTCGTACTCCAGGCGCAGCACGGTGCCGGGGACATCAAACTTGTTGCGCTTGAAGTCGATGATACGGTACTTGCGCTTGTTGCCGCCGCCCTGATGGCGGACGGTGATGCGGCCGTAGTTGTTGCGGCCGGACTTCTTCTTGAGGACTTCCGTCAGGCTCTTTTCCGGCACCGCATGCTTGTCGACTCCGTCAAAGCCGGAGACGGTCATGTGGCGGCGGGACGGCGTAGTCGGTCTGTAAGTTTTAATCGACATTTCTCATTTACCTCCTTACACCACGCCCTCGAAGATCTCGATGTTCTTGGAATCGGCGCTGAGCTTGACAACCGCCTTTTTCCAGGTGGCGGAGTAGCCCTTCGGATAGGCGCCGGTGCGCTTTTCCTTGCCGCGGACGTTGATCGTGTTGACCTGGATAACGGTCACGCCAAAGATTTCCTCAATGGCCTTCTTGATTTCCACCTTGTTGGCGTCCTTCGCGACCTCGAAGGTATACTTCTTAATGTCGAGGTCTTCCATGGACTGCTCCGTGATGATGGGGCGGATGATGATATCGTAGGCGGTTTTCATCAGGCGTACACCTCCTCGATTTTCTCAAGGGCAGCCTTGTCGACCACCAGAACGCGGTTGTTCAGGATCGCATAGGTGCTGAGGATGGTGGAGATGGTGACGCTGACGCCGGGGATGTTGCGGGCGGACTTGAGAACATTCTCGTCCACATCCTTGGTGATGACGAGCGCCTTGCCCTCAACACCCAGCTTGCCAAGGAACTCCTTGAAAGCCTTCGTCTTGATCTCATCCATCTTGAGCTCGTCGATCACGAAAATTCCGTTGCCGGCGGCCTTGTCGCTCAGCGCGCTCTTGAGCGCGAGTCTCTTGTATTTCTTGTTCAGGCTGTAGCGGTAGTCACGGGGCTTGGGCGCAAACGCAACGCCACCGTGGGTCCACACGGGAGAGCCCTTGTAACCGGCGCGGGCGCGGCCCGTGCCCTTCTGTCTCCACGGCTTGATGGTGGAGAAGCTGACTTCACCCTTGGTCAGTGCACTCTGCGTGCCCTGACGGCAGTTGGCCAGATGATTCTTCACGTCGGCATGCATCGCAACGCCATTGGGCTCGATGCCGAAGATCGCCTCGGAAAGATCATACTCGCCGACCTGCTCGCCGAGCATGTTGTAAATAGCAGCTTTAGGCATGTTCGTATTTCTCCTTTCCTAAGCGTTAGCGCGTTCTCGCGGAAGCCTTCTGCGGGTTGCGGCCGGAAGCCTTCTGCGGGTTGAGGCTGATCGCAGCACCCGGTCCCTTGCGCTCGGGGTTGACCTTAGAGGTGCTCTTGATGCAGACCAGGCCGCCCTTGGGGCCGGGGATCGCGCCGCGAACGACGAGCATGTTCAGCTCGGCATCCACCTTCACGATGTCCAGGTTCTGCACAGTGACCTGCTCGCTGCCCATGTGGCCCGCGCCGATCTTGCCCTTGAAGATGCGGGACGGATCCGTGCCGGAGCCCATGGAACCGGCGTGACGGTGGACGGGGCCGCCGCCGTGGCTGGTGGGCGTACGCTGGGCGCCCCAGCGCTTGATGACACCCTGGTAGCCCTTGCCCTTGGAGATGCCGGTCACGTCGACCTTGTCACCCTCAGCAAAGACATCCGCCTTCAGGACGTCGCCGACGTTCATTTCGGCGGCATTGTCCAGACGGAACTCGCGGAGATACTTCTTGGGTTCCACGCCGGCCTTGGCCAGATGGCCCTTTTCCGGCTGGGTGAGCTTGCGCTCGGCGATGTCTTCATAGCCGAGCTGGACGGACGAATAGCCTTCCTTGTCTTCGGTCTTCTTCTGGACCACGACGCAGGGGCCGGCCTCGATAACCGTGACCGGGATGACCTTGCCCGCCTCATCGAAGATCTGCGTCATGCCGACCTTCCTGCCGATGATGGCTTTCTTCATTGTGTTTCCTCCTGATAGGTTATTGGTTGCCTCGCTTAGCCCGCGCCGTGAAGCCGGCGCGTCCAGAGGCTGGCAACTTAACCCCTTCCGCCTCACGCAAGTCGGCGGAAAATGGGTCGTATACGGGTTTGTTTAATATAAGGATGTGCGGCTTAGAGCTTGATCTCAATCTCCACGCCCGCCGGCAGCTCCAGGCTCATCAGGGCCTCGACCGTCTTCTGGGTGGGGTTGATGATGTCGATGAGGCGCTTGTGGGTGCGGCGCTCGAACTGCTCGCGGCTATCCTTATACTTGTGCACGGCGCGCAGGATGGTCACGACTTCCTTCTGCGTGGGCAGCGGGATGGGGCCGGACACCTTGGCGTCAGTGCGCTTCGCGGTGGCTACGATTGTCTCGGCAGCCTTGTCGATCAGCTGATGATCGTAGGCCTTGAGACGGATGCGGATCATTCTCTTGGGTGTTGCCATGTGATTTTTCCTCCATTTTGTACGAATTCCGGCAGCATTGGGACTGCCTTTTGGTTTGATTCGTACGGATGAGAATTTCTTAACACTCTGCCGTGCGTATCAGACCCTGCCCGAAAAACAAACCGGCACAATTTGGCCGGTTCGTTCTCCGTCAGGCGATATACGCGCCTTGGCATCCTGAACAGAGAAACTCTCAGCCGCCCGATTGCGCGCCGTCAAACAAGACAGCGCCGGACATGCTCCACGGAAGTTACCGGTTCTGCACCGCAATCTCCCGCTTCATCGCAAATGTGCGCAAAATGGGCGTGGTCCGCCCACAGGCGCTTTGCCAGCATATCAAATCTGCTTCCCTGTGTCAAGATAAATTTTTATTTTTTTACAGAATTTTTTCGCAGAATTCGTGAAAACTGCCGAAACCCCCGTTTGGGCTCAGTTGTCGGCCCTGCCGGCAAGCTCTCTGCCCATGAGCACGCCCATGACGGAGGCCATCATCAGCCCGCGCGTCCAGCCGGAGCTGTCGCCAAGGCAGTGCAGCCCTTCAACGTTCGTCACGAAATGCGTGTCCATTTTGACACGGTTGGAGTAGAACTTCAGCTCCGGGGAATACAGCAGCGTTTCCGCTGCGGCAAAACCGGGCACAACCTCGTCCGCAGCCTGGATGAAATTGATGATGTTCATCATGGCGCGGTAGGGCATGGCGGCCGTAATGTCTCCCGCAACGGCATCCGGCAGCGTGGGGCGCACGTTGGAGCGCGCCAGCTCCTTATCCCAGGTGCGCTTGCCGTCAAGGATGTCCCCAAAGCGCTGCACCAGAATATGGCCGTTGGCGAGCATATTGGTCAGCTCGCCGACCTTCTGCGCATAGGCGATGGGCTGATTGAAGGGAACGGAGAAGTTATGCGAGCACAAAATGGCCAGATTTGTGTTTTCGCTCTTACGCTCTTTATAGCTGTGCCCATTGACAACAGCAAGGTCATTGTCGTAATTCTCCTGGCTGACAAATCCGCCGGGGTTCTGGCAGAAGGTGCGCACCTTGTTCTTGAAGGGTCTGGGGTAGCCGATGAGCTTGGATTCATAGAGCACCTCGTTGACGGTCTCCATGACTTCATTGCGCACCTCCACGCGCACGCCGATGTCCACAGTGCCCGGCTCATGCGCGATGTTATGCTGCGCGCAGACGTGCTCCAGCCAGTCCGCGCCGCGGCGCCCCGTCGCCACGACGGTGTGGCGGGCATAGATCTCCATGTCCTTTTTCCCGTCCGTCACCGCGACGCCGAGACACTTATTGCCGTCCAAAATGAGATTCGTACACTCGCAGCCGAACAGAATCTCAACACCCTTCTCCTGCAGCCACTTCTCGATGGCAAGATAGAGGCTCTGCGCCTTTTCCGTGCCAAGATGGCGGATGGGGCAGTCCACAAGCTTGAGGCCCGCGCGGATGGCGCGCTTGCGGATCTCCTTGACCTCCTCAGCATTTCCAACGCCTTCAACATGCGTATCCGCGCCGAATTCCAGATAGATACCGTCCGTGTACTCGATGGTCTCCTGCACCTTATCCTCGCCGATCAGCCGCGGCAGATCGCCGCCAACCTCATAGCTCAGGGAAAGTTTTCCGTCCGAGAACGCGCCCGCGCCGGAAAAGCCCGTTGTAATATGGCAGTTGGGCTTGCAGTTCATGCACTTATGCGTCTTTTCCTTCGGGCAGTGCCGGTTTTCGATGCTCTGTCCCTTTTCGACCAGAACGATTTTATCCTTTGCGCCGCAGCGCAGCATTTCCAGCGCGGTGAAAATTCCCGCAGGGCCGGCGCCGACGATCACAACATCTGTATTCATGGTTTTTCCTCCTGACGCAGCACTGCGCCGCGCAGCCTCTTCCGCGCGGCACAGAGCCTTTGTATGCAGCGCGCACGGGCGAACCGCCCTACGCGCGCGCATATATTATAATAGTATATGCAGTTTACACATTGAAGCGAATATTGGTCACGTCGCCATCCTGCATAACGTAATCCTTGCCCTCGCTGCGGAGCAGACCCTTATCCCGCGCGGCAGCCATTGTGCCGCAGGCCTTGAGGTCCTCAAAGGCAACGATCTCCGCGCGGATGAAGCCGCGCTCCAGATCGGAGTGGATCTTTCCGGCCGCCTGCGGCGCCTTCGTGCCGCGGGTGATCGTCCACGCGTGGACATCGTCCTCACCGGCGGTGAGGAAAGAGATGTAGCCGAGCAGGTCGTAGCTCGTCCGGATCAGACGGTCGAGCCCGCGCTGCGTCAGGCCGAGATCCTCCATGAACATCGCCGCCTCTTCGGCATCCATGTCCGCGATCTCCTCCTCAAACTTCGCCGCGACCGGCAGCACCGCCGCGCCCTGTCCCGCAGCCAGCTCCGCCAGCGCGAGATACTGCGCGTTGTGCTCGTAATCGGCCATGCCGTCCTCGTCGAGGTTCGCCACATAGATGACGGGCTTGATGGTCAGCAATCCGCCGTCCTGCAGAATGTCCTTGTCCTCCTCGGTGAATTCAAACTCGGAGGCCGGTCTTCCGTCCGAGAGGAGCTCAATAAGCGCCGCGCACATCTCCGCCTCGCGCTTATATTTCTTGTCTCCGCTCTTGGCGTTTTTGTTCGCCTTTTCCAGACGCCGCTCCACCAGCTCGATGTCCGCGAGGATCAACTCCAGATTCAGTGTTTCCGCATCGCGCACGGTATCCGCCGGTTCCGTAAACAGTCCGTCATTGTCAAAGCCGCGCACCACGTGGACGATGGCGTCCACCTGGCGTACCGTCTGCAGATAGGCGTTGCCGCGCCCGCCGCCTTTTTTGATGCCCACCACGTCCACAAAATCAATGGTCGCGGGGGTATATTTCTTGGGGTGGTAGTATTCCGCCAGCCAGTCCAGACGCGCATCCGGCACCTTGGCCTGCCCGATGTTGGGCTTGCCCGAAACATTCGTATAGCCGCCGGTCTCGACGTGCGCGCCGGTCAAGGCGTTAAACAGCGTGCTCTTGCCCACGTTCGGCAGGCCCACGATACCAAGTTTCATATATGTCTATTCTCCTTTATCGTATTCTATTCATTCGCCGGCAAGACACTCGCCGGGCTGCTCTGCATGGTGATCGTATAGCGTTCCAGGTCATAAAAATCTTCGCGCAGATCTGCGCAGCCATGGCTTGTGATCGTCGTAACCCGGAAATTCTCGCGGATGAAATCCTCCGCCCATTCTTCTCTCTGTCCATAGGGGTAGGCAAAGTAAATCACTTCTCTGCCCAGTTCCCGCTCCAGCGTGTCGATGCTCAGCCGGAGATCTCCAATCACCCGCTGATCAAATTCCTCCCGGCTTTCTTCGGGCAGGCGCTCAATTCCGTTTGGGCCGTTCGGGTCATAGCCGCCGCCGCGCTCGTCCAGATTGTGAAGCCGGTAAGTGTGAGAGCCAAATTCCACCAGGCCGGAGTCCTCCATCTCCCGACAGATATCCCAACTCAAACCGGAGCCGGTATCATAATCCGAAAAGGAAACGACCAGCGCCAGAGCCATTTTGGCATTGAGCTCTTTCAGCACAGGGAAGGCCAGGTCATAATTGCTTTTATACCCATCATCAAAGCTGATCATCACCGGCTTTTCCGGCAGCGGCTCCGGCGAAATCAAATCCCGCGGCAGAACGAAATGATATCCGTTTGCAATCAGCCACTCGAGGTCCTCCCGAAACCGGCTGACCGTCACCGTCATGGAATTGCACGCTTCCCCATCCTGCACCACATGATGATACATCAGAACCGGCAACGCACTCTCTCTGCTCGTGAGCGGCTCCGGAGCAGGTGTGGGCGTAGGTTCCGGAGTGGGTTCCGGCGTGGGCGGTACGCTTTCCACCGGCGTTTCAGTTGCGGAAGGCAGCTCGGTTTCGGGCAGGGGTGCCCCGCAAGCCGTTGCGCTGCACAGCAGAACCCCGGCCAGGATCCATGCAAACACTCGCTTCACAAGCACTCACCTCAACACACTTCACAGCCGCCCGAATCATCCCGACAATTTACATCCGCATATTAGAATACATCCGAACTGCAAATAAGTCAAAACCTTGTGGCGATTTTTTCAATATTTCACCGGGAAACTGTGCCGAAACGCATTTTTCCGGCGCCAATCCCTTTTCCCGCATCCGGATTCTCCCTTATTTTCAATGGTTTCATCCCTTTGTCGCAGCCTCTGCCGCAGGCAAAGCCACGCCTTCTTTGTGTTTTCTACGCCGCGCAGCCGCACGGCGGTGTTCGCGCACGGCCGCTTTCATCTACTACGAGGGCGACGCCATCGACGGATATCTGGACGGTTATTACTACGGTTATGACGACGGATATTGGGGCTATGACTACGGCGAGAGCTACGGCCTCCAGTAAATAGCACAAAAATCCGCGATTGCCATAACGGCATAGCGGCAATAACAAAGCCCTGCCGACAGTTGTCGGCAGGGCTTAAGTTTTTTGTCACAAACAGGGCTTTTGTCGTCCTTCAGCACCGGAAGCGGGCATCGCCGCCCCCCGAGAGTGCCGAATTTTCTTACTGCTGGTCTGCGTCGCTGTGCTGTTCCGGCTCAGGAATCGTCTCCGCGCCGGACTCGGGGACTGCCTCCGCCTCGGGCGCGGGAGAAACGCTCTGCTCATCCTGGTCGGTGAAAAGCCGGATGTGCTTTGCGGGCGGCTCGATGGTCGGGTCGATGTGCACAGGCAGCTCGCCCGTCTCGCAATAGCGGTTGAAGTCCGCACCGTCCATGCTCTCATGGCGCAGCAGGTATTCCGCAACGCCCTCCAGCTTATCCCTGTGCTCGAGCAGCAGCTTCTCGCAGAGTTCGGCGGCCTCATCGAAGATGCGCTTGACTTCCGCATCAATGATGGCAGCCGTCTCCTCGGAATAGCTCTTGGTCTGCCCGAAGTCACGTCCGATAAAGATGCTGTGATCCGCGCTGTCAAAGCTGATCGGGCCGAGCTTTTCGCTCATACCGTAGCGGGTGACCATGGCGCGGGCAAGGCTCGACGCCTGCTGAATGTCCCCGGATGCGCCGGTGGAAATATCATCCAGAAACAGCTTTTCAGCAATGCGTCCGCCGAGGGACATGACAATGTTCTCAAACAGCTCTGCGCGGGAATTGTAGCTTTCCAGATCCTCCTGCGGGCGGAAGAGCGTAAAGCCGCCGGCCTGTCCGCGCGGAATGATCGTGATATAGTGCACGGGATCCGTATGCTCAAGGAACTTGCCGACAACGGCGTGTCCCGCCTCGTGATAAGCCGTAAGCTTACGCGCCTTTTCGCTCATCTTCTTGCTCTTCTTTTCCGGACCCATGGCAACCTTCAGAATGGCCTCGTCAACATCCTCCATGCGGATGAAGCGGTGCCGGCGGCGAACGGCCAGCAGGGCAGCCTCGTTCATCAGGTTTTCCAGATCTGCGCCGGAGAAGCCCGCCGTGCCCTTGGCGATGGAGTTGAGGTCCACATCGTCGCCGAGCGGCTTGCCGCGGGCATGGATTTTCAAAATGGCCTCTCTGCCGCGGATGTCGGGCAGGCCGACATAGACACGGCGGTCAAAACGGCCCGGACGCAGCAGGGCGTTATCCAGAATATCCGAGCGGTTGGTCGCGGCGATGACGATGACGCCCTCGTTGTTGCCGAAGCCATCCATCTCAACCAGCAACTGGTTGAGCGTCTGCTCGCGCTCGTCGTGGCCGCCGCCGAGGCCGCTGCCGCGCTGACGACCGACCGCATCAATTTCGTCAATGAAGATGATGGACGGGGCAACCTTCTTGGCCTCCGCAAACAGATCGCGGACGCGGGAGGCGCCGACGCCGACATACAGCTCCACGAAATCGGAGCCGGAGATGGACAGGAACTGCACCCCGGCCTCGCCCGCAACGGCCTTGGCCAGCAGCGTTTTACCGGTGCCCGGAGGGCCGACGAGCAGCACACCCTTGGGGATGCGCGCGCCCATCGCGGTAAAGGTCGAGGGGCTCTTCAAAAACTCCACGACTTCGGCAAGCTCCGCCTTCTCCTCGTCGCAGCCCGCGACGTCGGCAAAGGTGACCTTTTTCTTTTCCTCGGAGCCCATGCGCACGCGTGCTTTGCCGAATTTCATCACGCCGCCCGCTCCGCCGCCGCCTCCGTTGGCGCGGTTCATCATCACGAACCACAGCACACCGAAGATGACGAGGATGCCAAGATACGGCAGCAGGCTCGCCCACCAGGGAATGGCGTTGCCCGCCTCATAGTCATAGTCCCGGATAATACCCCGCGCGGCCTGATCTTCAACGAGCTCGTGCGTGTCCATATAGAACATATCCAGGCTCATCAGGCGGTGCGAAACGATATGCGCGCCCTCATCCGGCTCGTACAGCTCCATGGTGAGGGTGCCGTTCTCATCCACGACAAACTGCTTGACCTGCTCCTCACGCAGCAGCTCCAGCACATGATAATAGGTGATCTTGCCGGCGCTCCGGTTCCGGTTTGTAAGGGAAAACACCGTTGCAAGGAGAATCACGAGGATCAGGATATAAAAGCCTATATCTCTCGCGCGGCTCTTTTTTGGCTTCAAAAAATCTTCACATCCTTTTGAGAAAAATCGGGCGTTTTGCCACCCGAGGGTCTATTCGTTTTCGTAAACGCAGGGTTTGAGAATGCCGATATACGGCAGGTTGCGGTATCTCTCCGCATAGTCCAGCCCGTAGCCGACCACGAAGGCATCCGGAATTTCAAAGCCGCTGTAATCCGCCCGGATGGGCGCCGTGCGCCGCGCGGGCTTATCCAGCAGCGTGACAATGGAAATCGACGCCGGCTTGCGCCCGTTGAGATAGCTGCGGAGGTAATCGAGCGTTTTGCCGCTGTCAAGAATATCCTCCACCATGATAACGTCCATTCCCTCAATATCGGCGCTGAGATCCTTGTTGATCTTCACCGCACCGGTTGAAACGCTCTTGTTCCCGTAGGAGGACACCGCCATAAAGTCCACCGAGCAGCTCAGATCCACGCAGCGCATCAGATCCGCCATAAACATAAAGCTGCCCTTGAGCACGCCGACGAACAGCGGCTGCTTCCCCGCGAAGTCACGGGTAATCTGCGCGCCGATTTCCTCGACACGCTTGCGGAGCTGCTCCTCCGAAAAAAGGATAGATTCCACGTCCGGATGCATGCTTAATCCCTCTCCTCTATCTCAATGAGTATGGCTGCCTCGCCCGGGGCCGCCAGCCGCCGCTCGTCCGCCCCGAAGCCAACAACCGCCAACAGGCCGTTCTCATCCGCGAGCACGGGAATGCGCGATCTCTCCCACACGGGGATTTCCGCCTCGGCGAAAAGCGCCTTCAGGCTCTTGGTGCAGCCTCGCCCGGGCAGACGAATACTGTCTCCCGGATTTTTTGGCCTGATGGTTATTTTACCACAGGTTTTTGTCATTTCAAAGTAAAACTTCTTAAACGTTTTGTGAATTTCGCCCGGCACGCCGTCCGTCCTGCGGATTGTGATGCCGCATTCGGGAATTTCAACCGCTCCGGGAGCGTCCAGCGTGCGCACGGGCAGCGGAGGCAGCGCCTCCGGCGCGCCGAAGCAGAGCTTACCGAAGCTGCGACAGACCTTCATCCCCGGCAGGGAAACGCACTTCCCGCTCGCGCCCTCACGCAGCAGGCCGCGCACGTCCTGCGCATGGCGCCCGGTGATCGCCTGCCCGCCAAGCTTTTTCAGTACACGGAAAAAAACCGGCTCCGGCAGCCCGGCAAGCGCTTTCACGGAAAGCGCCGTGCAGCCCGAGACCGATTCACCGTTCTCTTGCAGGAAGTTTTCCGCAAGCTCCGTCAGATATGCATCGTCCGCCCGCAGCCGCCGCGCCGCATCCAGCGCATGCTGCACAAAGGCCGGGTTGACACTCTCCAGCGCGGGCAGCGCCTCATGCCGGAGGCGGTTGCGCGCGTATTCATCCGAAAGATTGCTGCTGTCCGTAACCCAGTTCTCGCCCTGTTCGTGCAGCCAGCTCTCAATCTCGCTTCTCGTCAGGCACAGCAGCGGCCGCACAAGGCCACTGCGCGCCGGCGCAATGCCGGCAAGCCCCGCACTCCCCGCGCCGCGGGCGAGGTTGAGCAGCATCGTCTCGGCGTTGTCATTCATGTTGTGCGCGGTCGCAACGCGCACCGCGCCGAGGGCATCCGCCGTCTCGCGCAAAAAAGCATAGCGCATTTCCCGCGCCGTTTCCTCAATTCCGCGTCCGGTCTCCGCCGCGCGCGCACGCACATCGCCGCTGCCGACAATGCACTGCACATCCAGCCGCTTGCAGAGTTCCCGGACAAAGTCCGCATCCCGCGCGCTTTCCTCTCCGCGCAGCTTATGGTCATAATGCGCGCAGAAAACGGAAAAGCCTCTCTCCAGTGCCACGCGGCACAGCAGCAGCAGCAGACAAACAGAGTCCGCGCCGCCGGAGACCGCGCAAAGCAGCGCGCCGCCGGGAGGTGGCAGCATATCGTAGCGCTCCGCCCAGTCGAGCACACGGTGACGCAATCCGTCAGCCATCCGTGCGCCCCGTCATGCTGGAATAGGTCGTGGTCTGCGCATCCCAGTGGAGATAGACGGTGCCCGTCTCGCCGCGGCGGTTTTTCAGGATGATCGCCTCGGCCTCCGCCGGATTTTCGCATTCCTCTTTACTGTAATATTCATCACGGTACAGTCCGATGACCAGATCGGCGTCCTGCTCGATGGCGCCGCTCTCACGCAGATCGCTGAGCATGGGGCGCTTGTTCTGCCGTCCCTCGTTGGCGCGGGAGAGCTGACTCAGGCACAGAACCGGAACCTCCAGCTCCTTGGCCATGATTTTCAGCATACGGCTGATGTCGGACACCACCGTCGTGCGGCTCTCGTCCGCATATTTTTTCGGTCCGCCGGCGGAGGTCATCAGCTGCAGATAGTCGATCACGACAAGGCCGAGATTCTTGACCCGGCGGCACTGGGCATTCATGTCCGAAACCGTCAGCATGGGGTTATCGTTGATGCGCAGATCAAGCGAGCTCAAAACCGAGGCCGCGGCGTTGATACGCCGCCAGTCGTCCTCACTCAGCCGTCCCGTCTGCAGGAGCTTGCTGTCAATACGGCTCTGCGTAGAGAGCAGGCGCATGGCAAGCTGTTCGCGCGACATCTCCAGAGAAAAGACGGCAACCGTTTTCTTGCTGGTTCTGGCAACGTGCAGGGCGATGTTGAGCGCAATACTCGTTTTGCCCATACCCGGTCGGGAAGCGATCATGGCCAGGTCGCCCTTTTGCAGGCCAAGGATGCGCTGGTCGATGCCCGACAGGCCGGTCTCCACGCCGGGGACGGAGTTTTGCGAGCTTGCCGCCTCGCTCATCTGCTCATAAAGGTTTTGCAGCACCGTGGACAGGGGCATCAGGTCACTGCCGGTGCGTCCCTGCCGCAGCGCATAGATTTTCTTTTCCGCAAGCTCGAGAATGTTCTCCGCCTCGCCCGCGCCCTCGTACACGGCGTCGCCAATCTCGGAGGCCGCCTGCGCCAGCGCGCGGAGCATCGCGCGGTCGCGCACGATGGCGGCGTATTCCATGACGTTCGCCGCCGTAGGCGTCAGGCGCATCAGATCGAGGATATACTGCTGGGAATTTTCCTCGTATACGCCGCGCACGCGCATCTGGTTGAGCAGCGTCACGGCATCCACCGTCTGCGAATAGGAGAACATCACCATGATGGTCTCAAAAATCTCGCGGTTGGCGCGGATGTAGAAGTCCTCAACGCGCAGCAAACCGAGCACCTCCGGCAGACAGTTCGGATCAAGCAGGATCGAGCCGATCACCGCCTGCTCCGCCGTGGCGCTATGCGGCATTTTTCTGCCAAGCAGTTCGTCCATAATCTATCTCTTTCCCCGGGGCACAGCCCGGCAAAGTGTTCGCAAGCGGCGTTTCACCGCTCAGCTTTTGATCTCCTGTACATGGATGCGGAAGTGATTTTGCCCGACGTTCGTGTTCTCAAAGCCGATGCGGTAATGGATCTCCAGATCTCCGCCATGCTCATCCAGCGCCGCGTACACGCGCTCTGTGTTCACATCCATCGTGGCCGCCCCGAAAGGCGTTTCATAGAGAAACAGATGCTTTTTCCCGGGCTCAAAGACCATGTGCGAGGTGATCTCCCCCTCGCGCTCAAGCACCACGCCCGTCGGCTCGACGAGGAAGGTCGTGCGCGTTCCCTTCAGCCCTGTGAGTTCGCTTTCCATATATACCAGCTTTCCGCGTCCGTTGGCATAGCCATAGTGTCCGTCCGTCAAAAGCTCAATGGCGTCGCTGTCATCCCCGTCGTCCGTCCTTTGCAGACCCCGAATGGAGATCAGCACATTTTTCATTTCCATTCTGTGCCATGTTCCTTCCTGCCCTCCGGCGCTGTCCCCGGCCCGGCACATAAATTGACAGTGTATTATACCCTTTTCCGGCCTCTTTGTAAATAGAATATCCCGCTTTTTGCGCGCAATTTCCTTTTTCACGGGAAGAAATCGAATTGATGCTTTATTTTTCCGCGCGAACGTGGTAGAATACCTATAACTGTGTGCTGCTTTACCCGCGCCATGCCGCCGCGCCACGCTTCGGGCGGGCGCCGGGCGCCGATCGCGCAGCACGGCAAGGAGGAACAATTATGGCGGAATACATCACTTGTCAGGACGAAAAGGGCAGCGTCAACATCTCTGAGGACGTGGTCGCCGTCGTAGTCGGCGCAGCCATCACCGAGGTGGAGGGCATTGCAGGGCTTGCAGGCTCCGTCGGAAGCGATCTCATCGAGCTCTTCAGCAAAAAGAATACAACACGCGGCATCAAGGTGCAGTTCGAGGGAACCTGCATCATTCTCGACATCCCCGTCACGGTGCGTTACGGCTTCGCCATCGCAAGCGTGGCCAAGAAGGCACAGGACGCCGTCACCGCCGCAGTGGAGGCCATGATCGGTTTTACGCCCGTTGTCAACGTCCATGTCAGCGGCGTCGCCTTTGACAAGTAGGTGCGCGACTTATGACGAGAACTTCTGCGCGGGAGCTGGCGGTTCAGCTATGCTTCCGCCTTTCCTCCGGGGAGACGCTCCCGGCGGAGGAACTGACCCGTTTTTTTGATCGCGAATACTACGAATCGCTGTCCGTTGAGGGAGAGCCTTTCTCCCAGACGCCGGACGATGCGCAGCTTGCCTACATACACGATGTGGTACTGGGCGTGCAGGCGCATCTGGAGGAGCTGGACGGCTTTATTGAAAAATACGCCGTCGGCTGGAAGGTTTCCCGCATCTCCAAAACGGCGCTGGCCGTGCTGCGCGTGGCGCTGTGCGAGCTTCGCTATGTGGAGGACGTGCCGCCCTCTGCCGCGATCAACGAGGCCGTTGAGCTCGCCAAGCACTATGACGAGCCGGAAACGGTCGCCTTCGTCAACGGTGTGCTCGGCGCTTACTGGCGCGGGGAGCACACGCCTGCGGAAGAAAACTGACGATGGAACAGAAGATCTTATCCGTCTCCGAGCTCAACGAGCACATCCGGCTGCTGCTGGACGGAGACGCTCTGCTCGCCGGGCTCTGTGTGCGCGGCGAGCTTTCCAACTATAAGATCTACCCATCCGGACATCATTATTTCACGCTCAAGGACGACAAATGTGCGCTGCGCTGCGTCATGTTCCGTTCGAGCGCGGAGAAGCTGCGTTTCCGCCCGGAAAACGGCCTGCGCGTGCTGGTGACCGGACGGGTGAGCGTCTATCCGCGCGACGGGGCATATCAGCTCTACTGCAGCTCGCTGACGCCGGAGGGCGTGGGGGATCTGCATCTTGCTTTCGAGCAGCTCAAGGCCAAGCTGGAGGCGGAGGGTCTGTTTGACCGTGCGCGGAAAAAGCCTCTGCCCGCTTTCCCAAAGCGCATCGCCGTGATCACCTCCGGCGCCGGCGCCGCGGTACGGGATATCATCCGCGTGCTGCGCGCACGCTGGCCGATGAGCAAGGTCATCATTCTGCCCGTACGCGTGCAGGGCGCCGAAGCGCCGCCGGAGATTGTCGGCGCGCTGCGCTATGCAAACCGCTGGCAGGTCGCCGATCTCATCATCACCGGGCGCGGCGGCGGCTCCATCGAGGATCTCTGGGCTTTCAATGATGAGCGCGTGGCGCGCGCCATTGCGCAAAGCGAAATCCCCGTCATCTCTGCTGTGGGACACGAGCCGGATGTGACCATCGCGGACTATGTCGCCGACCTGCGCGCGGCAACGCCGTCCAACGGCGCGGAGCTTGCCGTGCCCGACCAGATGGAGATGCGCGCGCATTTGCAGCAGCTGCGCACCCGCTGCCGGGAGGCGCTGAACAAGCAGCTGCGTGCCCGGCGCGAAAAGCTTGGGCTTTATGCGGAGCGGCGCGCGCTGCGCGATCCGCTGCGTTTGATTGAATATAAGCGGCAACTGCTTGACAGCGTATCGCTGCGCATGGTTTCTGCCCAGCGCGAATCGCTGGCCCACCGGCGGCGCGCACAGGCGGAACACGCCGCGAAACTGGACGCGCTGAGCCCGCTGAAGGTGCTCGCGCGCGGCTACTCCATCGCCCGGAATGCAGACGGACTGCCCCTGCGCTCGGCAGCGCAGGTTTCCCCGGGCGAAAAAATCGACCTGACGCTTTCAGACGGCGCGCTGCGCTGCGCCGTGGAGGAGGTTTATCATGGCCACAACGAAGAAACAGCCGGACTTTGAGGAAGCTCTGGCGCGCCTTGGCGCAATCGTCTCGAAGCTGGAGGGCGGCGACGCGCCGCTTGCGGAATCGCTCGCGCTCTTTGAGGAAGGCACGGCACTGCTTGCGCACTGCGAAAAGCTGCTTGACGGCGCCGAACAGCAGGTTCTGCGCCTGAGCAAGGGACCGGACGGTGCGCCGCGCGAGACGCCGTTTGACGAGGCGGACGCATGACATTTTCCGAGCGCTACGATGCGCATCTCACAGCTATCACGGCGGCGCTTGCCGCCTGCTTCGGCGGCGAGAAGCGCGGCTTTGCCTTTGACGGGCTGCTCGAGGCGATGGATTATAGCCTCATGGCGGGCGGCAAGCGCGTGCGCCCCGTGCTGACGCTGGAATTCTGCCGCGTCTGCGGCGGCGACGTGACCGCTGCGCTTGACGTTGCCTGTGCCGTCGAGCTTTTGCACACCTACAGCCTCATTCATGATGATCTGCCCTGCATGGACAATGACGACCTGCGCCGCGGCAAGCCGACCAACCACAAG
>JAFXAW010000030.1 GCA_017522015.1 Oscillospiraceae bacterium
AGCAAGGATGCTAGTAACGAGTGCGCTGCGGGTTGCATTTTTGCGTTTCATCATGCATTTCCTCCTTAAAAATTTATCATGCTTTCAAGGAGGCCATCATGTTCTCTTAAACAGAGAACATGGAAAAGGGTCTCCCTTTTCGCACAAATTTTAATTTTGCCTTTCGGCAATCAAAAGGCACCGTCAGCCAATGCCCTTTGATCGCCGCCCAAGGGCAAAAGCCCTTGGGTGGCTGGGATAAACTGGTTAATTTGTGCTTAGATGCACATTAGCTAGCAAAGGTGTTGCCGGAAGCGGTGTAAGAAACGCCATAACTGCTGTGATCCTGCAGGAAAACAGCGGCCTCAATAGACGCCTTATTTTGGAAGTTATTGTCCTTAATCACAACAGGAGTGCTGCTCTGGTATCTACCAAGGTAAATGGGGCGATCTACAAGATCGCTCTTGAAGGTGTTGCCTTCGATGATCATTTCACCAGATCCAGAATAGTAGGTGTAGATGTCAACATAGTTACCTGTTGTCTCAAAGGTGCACCCCTTGATAGTAATATCACCAGACTGGCCACTAGTACGGCTCTGATCAGTAAAGGCAATCGCAACGCCACCGTTAGCAAAGGTGCCGGTGAAAGTACAGCCGTCAATCACGAGGTTACGGGCACCTTTGGCAGGCTTAGAACTGTCGCCGGTGATGATGTTGGCATACTGCTTGGCATTGCCCTTTCCATCATAACTATATACTGCGCCTGCAGCATCGAACTTAATGTTCTTCAGGGTTTTGTTGGAAGCGCCGTTCAGGTTGACAGCACCGTTGATTGTGTGGTTGGCACCGTCGATGGTGATGTTCAAACTATTCCCGGGAAGGGCCACGGTGCCGGTGATGTCCGCACCCAGAACGATGACGTCGCCATCCTTTGCAGCATTCAGAGCAGCCTGCAGTTCGGCAGTGGTGAAAACATAGGTAACACCATCAATGATAACCTTTGCACCGGTGGCAGTGTTCGTGATCTGCTTGGTACCGTCCAAGGTGGTGTTCTTCACGGTCAGGGTTGCATAGTCAGCAGTTCCACGCAGAACGATGACAGCATCGCCATCATCGCAAGCAGACTTCAGAGTGCTGTTCTCGATCAGGTAGGTCTCTGCAGCGCCGACGCCGCCGGAGCTCTCGCCGTAGCGAACAGCGTAGCCCTTGACATCAACGGTGCAGCCGCTGACAGTAACATTGTCACTGTTGTTGAAGTTCATACCGTTCTTGGAGTAGACCTTGCAGCCATCAACGAGGATACCGTCGATGCCCTTGGCCTGAACCAGAGAGTGGGCACTTGCAGTTGCGGTGCAGCCTTTGATGGTCAGATTCTTGTCGCCGCCGGTGTAAGACTTCACGCCCACAGCACCGGGAACGTCGAAGGTGCAGTTCTCCACGGTGACGTTGCAGGTGTAACGGGTGTTGTTATCGCCGTAAACGCCCAGACGGACGCAGGCATCCTCAGAAATGCTGTCAGCCTTGAAGTTCACATTCTTGATGGTCAGGCCAGCGGTTGTATAGGTGGCAGACTTGCCGTCAACGGTGAGCACACCGGCAAAGGTGTGGCCTGCGCCGTCGATGGTGATCTTCACATCAGGCTTCTGAGTGACTTTCACATCGCCGGTGATGTCCGCCGCCAGAACGATGATATCTCCATCTTTTGCAGAATCGATTGCAGCCTGCAGAGCTGCCAAAGTCATGTATGCATTCTCTGCAATCACATGGTAAAGGCCATCACTCTCAACAACCTTGAAGCCGTCGGCAACGTAAGCAGAAGGATCGGTATTGAAGGTACCGCCGGTGATGGTAACATCATCAACATTCTCACCAAGCACAGCAGCATAAATACCATTCAGAGTACCACCAGTAACGGAAACAGTAGATCCTTCAAAGGCATTCACAGCAGCGTACTCGCCTTTTAGAGTACCGCCGCTGATAGTAGCGGTGCTACCGCTACCCACTCCAATTGCTATGTGGTTATAGCTTTCTGCCGTAACGGAGCCGCCGTTGATAATGATGGTGCTGTTACCGTCAACATCGTAAACACCATCCGTGTCGGACTCGATCTGGCCACCATTCACGGTCAAATCGCCGCCTCTGATCAAGTCGATAGCAGACATACCGCCATGATTGTCAACCTTACCATCACCGATAAGGGTCAACTTGCCGTCACCATTACCATAGTTGCCGTCCACAACAATGGGCGTAACACCCTTGGCAGACAGAGTCTTGCCATTCAGATTGATGGTAACATCTGCGCCCGCGGGAATCACGATGGATTCAGAGGTTTCGATGTCAGCCATCAGATCGATTGCAGTTTCACCGTTATTGATCGCAGCCTGCAGATCCTGTGCAGTGAAAACATCGAAGCCATCGACCCAGGCGTCCTTGTCGTAGTCAGGGCCGAAGGAGTCATCTTCGTACATTTCCTGAGTGGCCAGCAGGTTAATGCCCAGATCGATGGACAGAGTCTTGCCCTTATTGGCATTGTTCATGTTGAAGATGTTGTCAACATCATTGGAGTTGGGTGCCCAGTAGATCACGATGCCGTAGGTCTTGCTGGGGGTGTTGCCTTCCAGCTCGCCGGAGAGAGTAAAGCTCTCCAAAGCAACCATATCGTCAACCAGTGCATGGGCCTCAGCACGGTCGCCAGTGAAGCCATCTTCAACAACAGCAACCTTCAGAACTTCGGACAGGCCATGCTCGACGCCGTCAACAGTAACCTTCGTCTCATTTTCAAAGTTGATGGACAGCTGATACTTCAGGGCCAGGGTGCCCACGTTCTCAACCTTGAAGTTTTCATAAACGACAACACCGGGCTCCCACAAGGTCACGTCGTTGAACAGCTTAGTGCTGACATCAACATAGCCGCTGTCGTCCTTATCGCTATGGTACAATTCGACATCCAGATTGCCGGCTGCGATGGTGTTCAGGCCGCTGGCAACGCTGTCCGTGAACCACGCGAAGGTGGCGCCAACCAGCATGCTCACGCACACCAGCAAAGCAAGGATGCTGGTAACGAGCGCACTGCGGGTCGCATTTTTGCGTTTCATATTATGTATTCCTCCTAAAAATTACGTTGCATTGGGCCGGACCGGAGGGAGAGGCCCAATATACTTTTAATTCGGGTTAAGCACCGTACTCAGTGCCGATCTCCCAGCCAACTTCCTCAAAGGCTGCAACGGAAGATGTTGCCTTCAGGTTGTCTGCCTGGACTGCCTCAGCTTTGACCGTGATGGTAAAGCCATCGGTTCCAAAGTTCATGTCTTCCTGCTCCAGAACGCCGGGGATCTTCACATTCTGCATCACCTGGAATGCGTCACCGGGTTTCACGACATCCTTGTAATACAGCGTATAGGTACGGGTATCGTTGGCTGTATCATCGTTGCGATATCCCTTGGACAGGTACAGGCTCCGATCAAAGCCATCCAGCAGCTTCGTGTAGACATAATCGTTGATGTTAGCATCGCCAGTATCGGTCTCACCTTCTGCTGTCAGCGCCTTCACGATTGCCTTTTTCCAAACGCTCCAATCAGAGATCGTGATATTGACACGAACCCACTGATCGTAATCGCCGGTGTTCTCCGTCCAAACGATCTTGGACAGGGTATCGCCGGGAAGCAGCAGATCGTAGCTATAGCCACCGTCCGCATTCGGAGTGCCGGGTTTTTCACCGTTTTCGTCGGTGGTGCTTTCGGTCACACTCACGGAGAAATCGGGGGTGCCATCACCATTGCTGTCTGCAACGTGGAACTCGTTGGTCACGCTGTCACTGTCATTGAACCAGGCCAAGGTACCAAAAGACAGAATGGCGATCATGATAACCACCAGAGACAGAGAGATAATTTTCTTCTTGCTCATTCATTTTCCTCCTTTCTTCTGAAATTTTATTCCAGAATCATGGACAGCGCGCCCGTCCACGATTAAGAAAACTAAATTACTGCCAGGGGTTGGTGTTGGTGCCAAATCCGCTGTTGAGCGCAGTTGTGGCATCGCCGAAGCCCTGGGCCTGAATCGCCTGGGCTGCCACCAAGACACTGACGGATTTGGATGCATAGGTGCCGTCACCGTTGGATTCATGAGCCACAAAACCGGAGAATTCATAGCCACCGTTGCCGTCCGGCTTGCAGAATTCCAGATCACCATTGGCATTTGCCTTCAAATCCACAAAGTCAGCCAGATATGCGCCCTTGAGCAGATCAGCGGTAAACTCGTTGGGGTCGACAGCCGTCTGGTAGTCATAAGTGACAACAATGTACTCCTGCGTTCCCCGAGTCACTCTGGTGGTAAATACCCGCTTCCAGCCGGTGACGTCCGTATCCAGCTCCAGATAGCCCAGCAGCTCCACGGGCTGCGCGATATGTACACGGATATAGGCGGCATTCAGGCCGGTGTTTTCCACCTTGACCACCTTGGGGATATAGCCGTCGTCCTGACTGGGATCCTGCGTATTGACAATGGGAATCAACGGCTCCTTGAACTCCACCAGCTCTTCATCAGTGGGATCGTTATTCTCCCAAATATCGATCCGAACAGAGCCGACAGTAAAGGTGTTGGTCACTTCATCCTGCGAAGTGAAGTACGCCAGAGAGCCGCCGACCACAATTGCAACAAGCGCAACAACCAGCGCCAGAACCAAAATCTTTTTCTTCATTTGGCTTCAACCTCTTCTTTCTTAGTTTTCTTTGCCAGAATATCCGGCAGGAACACGGCCGCCAACAGAATGACGCCGATCGCGATGGCAACATACATGCCCGGAGGGCTCTGAATGTAAGCCGAAACATAGCCCAATAGTGGAATTGAGAACACGGGCACGCCGACAAGATTATTGAAATGCACCGGCGCGGCATCCTCTGTTTCATTTGCGTCACCCTTGGTTGAAAACTGACGGTTTTCCTTGTCGATCGCCACCACACGGTGGGTGGCAACCACCAAATCCTCGTTCAGCACAAAGGTGATGGGGTCTCCCACTTTCACACTGTCGGGGTCCACGGTTTTGACGTACAGCAGATCACCAACGCTGTAGGTCGGCTCCATGCTTCCGGAGATTACGTTAAATACCTGCAGCCCAACCAGCCGGGAACCCATCAGGAAGACGGCAATCATTACGACCAGCACCACCAGCACAGTGCTTACTATGTCCCAGACTTTCTTTACTTTCTTAGGCATCTGCATAGGCATCAGCTCCTTAACTTCAAGAGCCACTTTAGCCGTTGGCCAAAACGACCGTCTTCGCGTCATCCAGCTTAATCGCTGTGCCTTCAGTGACTGTAACCGTGCCGTCTGTATTTGCGGTCAGAACAGCTCTTGCAATCACCTGATCCTTGTAGGTGCAGTTGATCAGCGTGACCGTCTCGCCCGCTACCAGTTCAGACAGATCCAGCGTCTCACCCGTGAACTCACAGTTGGTCAGGGTTGTGTCGCCGTAGGGTCTCAGTATGGCAGCGAACTTGCAGTCGGTGAAGTAGGCATGTTTTGCAACATTCGCATAGGAAGTCCACGAGTTGAAAACGGTGTCAATAAAGCTGATGATCACGTTTTCATTTACCTTCGAGCTGTTGAGGTTAAAGGCGTATGCGCCGGAGAGCGTGCAGTTGGAAACGACAAGGTCAGACTGCAAATCTGTAACGTACAATGCACGGCCTTTATCCCCGCCAGTAATAGTAAGGTTTGCGATCTTTCCGCCGGAAGTCGTCACGACACCAGCAGAAGCATTATTGACCTTATCGCCTTTATACGTAATCGTTTTTCCGTTGCCGTCCAGCATCGGGGCGCTCATTGTAACGCGCTCATCGGTCTTGAGTTCAAGGTCAGAAGCAAGAACCACATTTGTGCTGCCTGCAAGCAAAGCCTTCAAAGCAGCTGCGTCAGAAGCGACCTCGACGCTGCTGTCGTAGTCGCTGTTACCAAACGCATCCGGCTCAGAAGCCATCTGGTAGGCCACCAGTTTCACATTCAGGCTGATCTTCTGGCCCGCAACGGCCGCAGAATTCGTGTCCTCCTTCATGTGCAGGGCGATGGTATATGTATCCGCTCCGGTTTCCACGCCATCGAATGTGTGGTCATTGGTAGAATCCGTATCCCGAACCGTCGTCATAATTCCGTCGAGAACAACCTTGCCTTCCAGCACATCCGCCAGGGTGCCGACAGGATTCCAATTGCTATTTTGAGCCGTAATCATTTCATAATCAGTAAGGGTGGCAATATCAGTGTTACCATTAAACACCCAAACATCAAAGCACTTCGCCACATCAGCGAGCGCTTTAAGGCTGTCTGCTGCAAGGGTGCCATCCGTAAAGGTCATGACGTACCTAAAGGCCAAATCGCCCTTGTTGACAACCTTGACCGTCTCCAGTGCGGTATAACCGGGCTCCCAGCGAATGTTATTCCCGAACAAATGAGCAGTATTCTTGCCTTCGCCATCAACCGCGGACAGGGAGTCCCAATTATCACCATTCTTCTTAAGCAAATCTACATTTAGCGTGCCAACGTAAATCTCATTCCCGGCATTGTTCACTTCACTGGTAAACCATGCATAGGAAGCGCCGAGGAACATAACGACGCACATAACCAAACTCAGCAGGCTGGTCAAATAGGTCTGCAGCAGCACATTTTTCACTTTAGGCTGCTTTGCCGGAGCTTCTTCTTTCCGCTTTTCACGTTTTCCATACTTATTCATACTTCATTCTCCTCAACCTGACCAAACTCTTTCAGAATGTCCTCAAGATTTAGCTGTTTCTCCTGTTTTACCGGTTCCGGATCCTTTGGCTGTTCCACAGCCGCCGGTTGATTCTGTGATGCCACCTGTGCTCTCAGCGCCTGAAGTTCTGCCATCATGGCTGCCATATCGGGCTGGGGATTGTCCGTCCCCGGGGAAGCTCCGGCTTG
The DNA here is from genome assembly GCA_017522015.1 of Oscillospiraceae bacterium. Taxonomy (GTDB): domain Bacteria; phylum Bacillota; class Clostridia; order Oscillospirales; family Oscillospiraceae; genus SIG483. The sequence goes on from JAFXAW010000030.1 coordinate 6,909, forward strand.
CTGCGTTAATTGCTGCTGCATGGCCAGAAGCTGTGCCATCATTTCTTCAGACTGTTTTTTCTGCGCTGCCAGTTCATCTTTCTCCGCCTGCAGCTGTGCCATCTGTTCAGTCTTATACATCTTAAATATCTTCACGCAGTTCAGGCCCTGATAAATAATCAGCAACAGGAACGGGATCAGAATACACACGATGTAACCCTGCGGCGTTTTCAGGAATTGGAAGAATGTGCCCACATGAGGCAGCGCCGTTTGATACTTACCAAGGATAAACGGATAAGTGACCACCGTTTCGTCATCCACATTGTTCGTTGTACCGTAGGTGATGAAACCGGGATTACCGTTGGCATCCGTTGTTTTTGCGCGGATTTTATGGGTTACCGTCTGTCCGTAGTTCTCTGCGTTTTGAGACTGGTAAGCGATGATGTCACCCTCCTGCAAAGTGGTGGGATCCACCTCTTTCACCAGCACCAGATCGCCCGCGTCAAAGTCTGTTGCGCTCATGGAGTCCGAAAGAACAATATACGCCCTGAACCCAAAAATATTTCTGTCGTTCCGATCAAAGGTGTTTACGGAAATGATGGTAAAAACCATCATAAACACGGCCACTATGACGACCAACCACACTACCACCGTTGAGATGGTTTTCCATGCCTTTCTCATGTTCATACACCCCTTCAGGATTTAACAAGCTGCAAACGCACATCATTCTATGTGTCGCTATTTCTTCACAACACAGCAGCTCCATTTATCTAACAGCATGACTTATGCTTACTATTTCGCCATTCTGATACATACTTATATAAAATGAATTTTACACTCTTTCTCTGCAAAAAGCAAGTAAAAATTACAGATAAATGATATATCAAAACCATGTTTTCATATTAGATCAAGGCATGGGTTTCCATAACATTGGCACACCTTTGATTATGGCAAAAGGAAAGGTAATTCCGTCATGCTTTTTGTAAAAATTCCGTTTCCAAGATTTGTGTCGATTTCCGAAAACAAACACGATTTTTTCTCCCTTTTTCGGAAAAGCTACTGTTGCGGAAAGAAAAGATGTTCTCCAACCGGAAAGCATCGTCTTTCCGGAAAAAGAAAAAGGAGAGCGTAATCATGAGTTCCAAGAACAGCAACCGTATCAATGTTCCCGAGGCGCGCGCCGCTATGGATAAGTTCAAGATGGAGGCCGCTTCCGAGGTCGGCGTCAACCTGAACAAGGGCTACAACGGCGATCTGACCAGCCGTCAGGCCGGCTCCATCGGCGGCCAGATGGTCAAGAAGATGATCGAAGCTTACGAGAACGGCCTGAAGTAAGGGCAGAAAGCTTCACACTTCTCGATAGATAAGCAAACACCGGACGCCTCGTGCGTCCGGTGTTTGTGTTTTTTTCTCGCGAAAAGTTAAGCGCTGCAAATCGTCATCCGCATTCATGGCAAACTTATTGTTATTCCCGCAAAGGCGGCCTTTACGTCATTGCGGCAACAGGCATCGGCAAAACAGCGAAGCCGTCTCCGGCCGCTGCTGATTTTCAAACAGTTACTTTATGCCGTGCGCTCCTCTTTCAGGCCGAGAACGTCACTCAATCGAATACTTCTTCGCATAGTCGGTCAGCAGCGCCGCATATTCCCTGTCATTGGAAAGCGTGAGTCTGTTAAGATATTCGTGCGTCTCAAAGCTGTCATTTTTCGTCTCGATCAGGCAGACAGCAATATTGGAGCAATGATCCGCCACGCGTTCAAAATTCGTAACCAGGTCGGAAAACACGAAGCCGAGCAGCATCGTGCAGCTTCCCTCCTGCAGCCGATGGACATGCCGCGTCTTCATCCGCTCAACAAGATCGTCAACCACCTGTTCAAGCGGCTCCACGCGCTTTGCGATTTCAATATCATTCTTCAAAAAAGCATCCATCGCGGTTTCCACGATCTCACGCACCGCAGAATGCAGCACCTGCAGCTCCGAAGCCGCAGCACTGGAGAAATGCAGTTTCTTCTCGTGCATTTCCTCCGCCGATTCTTTGATGTTCAGCGCATGGTCGGAGATACGCTCAAAGTCCCCGATACAGTGCAGCAGCTTGGAGATCTCCCGGCTTTCATTCATGTGCATGCTGTGTGCGGACAGCTTGACCATGAAGCTATCGAGCATGTCTTCATAGCGGTCAACCTGATCTTCCGTCTCCACGATTTCCCGTGCTGCTGCGTCGCTGTATTTGTTGATCAAATCCATTGCGCCGAACAGCGCATTTCTGCTGAGTGTCGCCATCTCAAACGTCAACTCCTGGCAACGCGTCACGGCATAAGCCGGGTTGGGCAGGAAACGCTCATCGAGCACCTGATGCTTCTGTTCCACCGCTTTGCCCTTAATGCAAATCCTGGACAGCGCCATGAGATGTTTGGAAAACGGAAGCAGGATTACTGTGCTGACGACCTTGAATATCGTATTGGCCAGGGCGATGCCAATAACGCTTGCATTCTGATCCATCAGAGGAAAGTCAAAAATCATATCCAGGCCGTAGAATACGACCATACAGATCACCGTACCAAAGACATTGAAAAGCAGATACAGGAAAGACGCACGCTTTGCATCGCTGTTGGCACCGATGGACGAGATCAGCACAGGCGTACTCGCGCCAATGCTCATGCCCATAATCAGCGGAATTGCGATGTCATACTGGACTGCGCCCGCAACCGCCATCGCCTGCAGCACGCCGACAGAGGCGGAAACGCTTTGCAGCAGCGCCGTTACCAGAATACCGGCCAGCACGCCGACGATCGGATTGCGGAGCACCGTGAGAATATCCAGATTGATCTCGCTCATAGCGTCCGTCATCGTCTCCATGCCAAACATAAGAACGGCAAAGCCGAGCAGGATCGAGCCAACGTCCTTTCTCCGGTCGCTTTTCTTGTCAAAGATACACAGACAAACGCCGATCGCGGCGAGTACGGGCGAAAAGCTGGACGGTTTGCACAGGCGAAGCAGAAAGCTGCCTGTCCCGTCAATACCCGTCAGGCTAAGCAGCCAACCCGTTGCCGTCGTGCCGATGTTGGATCCCATGATGATGCCGATCGAGTTCCCAACGCTCATAATCCCGGAGTTCACCAGGCCGACAACCATAACCATTGTCGCGGAGGAACTCTGGATTACGGCGGTCACAATCGTACCGAGCAACACGCCACGGATGCGGCTGGAGGTGATGCGCTTGACGACCGCCTTCATGCTACCGCCGGCCAGCTTTTCCAGCGAACCGCCCATAACGTTCATCCCGTACAGGAACAGCGAAATGCCCCCAATGAAACGCAGAAAATCAAAGAAATCCATTAAAACACGTCCCAGTCTCTTATGTATCTTATCCTTTACCTCTGTAACACATTACAACAGTCCATAATTGCTATATTATCATAAGCTTCTCTGCAACACAATGGGAAAGCCAAAATTCACCCGACTTTCCGACGGTTTCCCGTTCTGTTCCACCGATATGCGCCGCTTTATCCTTTGTGATTTTGGCTATTGAAAACTTCTGTTCTTAAATGTATAGTATTGTTATATTTGTGCGCCGCTCGTAAAGCAAACTATGGCGCCGGAAAGGACTGTCCTACGTGCCGGAAATCAGCATCATTCTGCCTGCATACAACGCGCAGGACACACTTGTCCGCGCGGTTGAAAGTGTGCGCGCCCAGCATTTTCAGGACTGGGAGCTGATTCTTGTAAACGACGGTTCCATAGACAACACCGCCGCGCTTTGCGACTGTTTTGCCGGGGAAGATTCCCGCATTCGGGTTCTGCACAAAGAAAACGCGGGTGTGTCCTGCGCGAGGAACGACGGCATCTCCGCCGCCCGCGGTGCGTGGATCGCCTTTCTGGATGCGGACGACTGGTATGAGCCCGACTACCTCTCCGCCATGCTCGTTGCACTGCATGCCAGCGCAGAGGAGAGTGCTGCCTGCGGCTTCTCATACGTATATCCGAACGGCGAAAAGTCTATCGCTCCGTCTCCACTTGCCGAAGGGCTGCACACAGCCGAAGAAGTGACGCAAGGCTTTGTCTCCCCCCTGCTTTGCGACCGTTTGAGCAGCACGCTGACGCTCGGCGTCATTTGGCGCTGCCTGTTTTCGCGGCGTATTCTTCTGGAGAATGATATCCAATTCTCCGGCAGCTATCTGGAGGACGAGCTGTTTCTGATTGAATATTTCGGCCGCGGGCAGAGCATGGCGTGCGTTAACAAGCCGCTTTATAACTATATGCAGAGTGATTCGTCCGTAACCCATCGCTACCACGCGGATTTTGTGGACACCTTTGCGCGTACACTTGATGCAAAGGCCGCGCTTGTGGAGCGCTTTTCCATCCCTGTCTCCCCGGACTGGCGGGATAACAGCGCGTGGGCAGGCTTGCTGATCGCTGTGTCCAATCTCTTCGCACCGGCTGCGCCGGGCAAGCTGTGTGCGCGCATCCGGGATACGAAAGCGCTCTGCGCAAATCCCGTATTCGCCCACGCCTATGAAACCTACACGCCGACCGGCATGAATCGCAACAAACAGATCGTCGCGGCGCTGCTGCGCAGGCGACTGTTCCTGCCGCTCGGACTGCTCTATACTGTAAAGAACCGGAAACGCTGATATGAAAATTTCAGAAAAAAGCTTCATCATTTATTATATTGTGCGCTTCTGGAACTTTGTCTGCCGGAAGTATGAAGAAAGCGTGCTCGGCTCTGTTGTTGCACGGCTGGTTGCCTGTTTCCGTGCCGGCATCCTCTGGCGCTTTTTGACGCACGACGGGCCGATCGGGACGACCTGGGGCGAAAGCCGCTTCTATCGCGCCGTGCAGTGGTGTCTGGCCCTTCCCGCCCGGGCTCTCGCGCGCCTTGGTGCGCATTCGCCGGACGGGCTTTTCTCCCGGCTCTGTAAACGGCTGTGCGTGCCGCTGCTTGGCGCGATGCTGCTGCTTCTGCTGGTCATCCCGCAGAGATACTGGAACAATCTCTACAGCCTTGTAATGGTCTGCGGCATTCTGATTTTGTACTATTTATCCTCGCTCTGCGGGAAAATGCAGCGGCTTGCGCTCAAAGATGTTGGCGCATGGCCCGTGCTTCTTCTGCTCGTCGTCACGCTCAGTTGGTTCTGGTCAGAATCAAGAACACTCGGCACAAGATACTTGGCCTTTGCTTTCACCTGTGCCCTATTGGTGCTGCTGGTCGTGTCCACTGCCGACACGGAGAAAAAGCTCCGCACAATCCTGCGGCTTGGCGCGGTGGGTATGGCCGTTTGCAGCATCTGCGCCGTGTGTCAGCGGCTGATCGGCGTGGCGCCGAACGCAGCGCTCACAGATCTGGCTTTGAATCCGGATATGCCTGGGCGGGTTTATTCCTTCTTTGAGAATCCGAATTCCTTTGCAAATCTCCTGGTTTTCTTCGCGCCGCTCATGCTCTGCCTGGCGATCTTCTCCAAAAAGACCTTGGAGCGGCTGGCCTTTCTCGCCGTATTTCTGCTGTGTGCGCTGGCGCTGGTGATGACCTATTCCCGCGGCGGCTGGCTGGCGCTTGCGTTTTCGGTTTTCGTGCTGATGCTGTTTCTCTGTCCGCGCTGGGTGCCGTTCGTGGCGCTGCTTTGCGTAGCGGCGCTCCCCCTGCTGCCGGCAAATATCCTCAATCGGCTGCTGTCGATCTTCAACTTTTCCGATTCTTCGACCTATACGCGCGGATACATATATTCCGCAATGGGTAATCTGATATTGCGCCATCCGATATTCGGCGTTGGAATCGGCGCGGACACGCTGCGGCAGTCGGTGCAGCAATCCGGCGTATATGTCGCCAAGTCGCCTTTCGTCCACGGGCACAATCTCTATTTGCAGCTCTGGGCCGAATCCGGCATTTTCGCGCTGGTCGCCTTTTTCGGCAGCCTTTTTGTCACAATGCGAAAGGGCAGACGCGCGCTCAAGACGCAGAGTGCCTCCCCTTTCCTGCGCGGCGTTGTTGTCGGATGCATCTCCGGGCTGAGCGGCGCGCTCCTGTTTGGCATCACGGACTATGCATGGAGCTATCCGCGCATCATGGTTCTGTTCTGGTTTCTCTTTGCGCTGCTGCTTGCGGCGATTCGTATCATTGAAAAGGAAGCGGGTAAAAACACATGAATAACGAGAAGAAAAAAGGCCGGTTCAACATCATTGATCTGATCGTGATCATCCTCCTTGTGTTTGCGGTTGTTTTCATTGCCTACAAGCTGCTGCCCAAAAACAGCGATAACGTCGAAACGCAGAAGGTGCGCATTACCTATTACATGGAAAAATGCGCTGATTTTGTCCCTGCACACACGCAAATCGGTGATACGCTCTACGTCAGCGACACGAATTTGCAGCTTGGTGTCGTGACCGACATTCGCGTGGAGGATTATCAACCCAACATCGAAAGTGCAAACGACGAAAACTACTGCTCCATCTACATCACAGGTGAGGTGGATGCTGTTATGTCTGAGCACGGACCGCTTGTCGGCAATACGCTTTTTGGCATCGGTCACACCATGGTGATCTATGCGGGCATGGGCAAATACTACGTTGCCGTGTATGACGCAGAGCTCGTGCAATAACAGCGCAGGCCACCCCGGCAAGCCCATAAGCAATCTGAAACTTTCATTCTGAAACAGAAAAAGCGTCCCGGTACATCTGTACCGGGACGCTTTTCATTTCCAATTCACTGCTTTGCAAAGTAATCCCGAACGCGCTGGGCGTCCCGCTTGCTGATCTGGTCACGGAGTTCGTCAACCGAGTCAAACTTCTTCTCCGGCCTCAGGAAGGAATAAAACTCCACCCGAATGGTTTTCCCGTAAAGATCGCCCGAGAAATCCAGAATATGGCTCTCAACCGTCACCGCGTCCTTGCCGCCGACCGTGGGGCGCACGCCCACATTGGTCACCGCCATGTATTCCTGATCGTCAAAGAAGGTCTTTGTCACATACACGCCGTGGCGAGGCTCCAAAACGCCGGGCGCAAAACGCAGGTTGGTCGTCGGAATGCCGATCGTCCTTCCCAACTGGAAGCCGCTCTCCACAATGCCGGAGAGCGAGTGCGGATGGCCCAGAAACGCATTGGCCCGCTCGATTTCTCCATCCAGGAGCAGACTGCGAATGTAGGTAGAGCTGATGACCCGTCCGTCCATCTCCACCTTGGGAATCACATCAAAACCGAGGCCGTTCTCCTCACAGAACGCACGCAGGCGCTCTGCATCCCCCTCGCCTCTGTAGCCAAAGTGGAAATCGTGACCGACCACGATGTGCACCGCGTGGAGCTCATCGCGCAGATAGACCGCAAACTCCTCCCACGGAGTCTGCATCAGGTGCTGATCAAAATGGATCAGAATCAGCTCGTTTATCCCATACAGGCGACCGATCAGTTCCTTTTTGTCCTGCGCGCTGCTGATCAGCGGAACTGCTTCCCCTTTGATCAGCGTGTCCGGGTGCATATCAAAGCTCACCGCGGCAGCCTGCGCGTCCAGTGCAGATGCGCGCTTCGCCGTCATCTCCATCAACGCCCCGTGTCCGAGATGAATCCCGTCAAAGAAACCCAGGGCGATTACTCTCTTTATCTCTGTCATACTGTCCTCTGTTGTCGATGCTCATTTCGGCATGAAGAAGGATTTAACCGTTTTCAGGCATCCGTCCTCCGCCTCACCGAGCATCAGAAATTCCCCATCCGGGGCATAGACTCTGTATCTGCCGTCGTCAAGCGTCGGCGCGGAAACGCTGTTCCCGTTATAGACAAGCCGAAGATCTCTCTCCCCGACCGTATATGCCGGGAGCTCAGAAAACAGCGCGTCCACCGATATCAGGCGCTTCTCCACCGTTTCCGCATCCGCCAGCTCGTCGATCGTGCAGGCTTGCTCCACACGAAATGCGCCCGCGTGGACCCGCCGCAGGGATGACATACACCCGCCGCATCCGAGCGCCTGCCCAATGTCATGGCACAGTGTACGCACATAGGTACCCTTGGAGCAGCGGATACGTAAACTGTAATCCGCGTCGGAGCCCGACAGAATCTCCAGTTCGTGAATCGTCACGCTCCGGGCTTTCCTCTCCACCTCGACGCCCTTGCGCGCCAGCTCATAGAGCTTCTTGCCCTCGTGCTTAATCGCAGAATACATCGGCGGAATCTGCTCGATCTCGCCGCGAAAAAGTTTCAGCTTCTCTTCAAGCTCGACGCGGGAAGGAAGTGCATCACATACAGACAGCGTGTTGCCCGTTGTATCCTGTGTGTCTGTGCACAATCCGAGCCGCAGCCCGGCGATATAAGTCTTTTCATCCGCCTCCGCAAATTCGACCGCGCGGGTGGCGCGGCCGAGAAAAACAACAAGCAGTCCCGTTGCCATCGGGTCGAGCGTTCCGGCATGACCGATTCGCTTCTCGCGTGTCACGCCACGCAGCTTTGCAACAACGTCGTGACTCGTCCAGCCCTCGCTCTTATCAACGAGCAGGATGCCCGTCATTTCCATACCTCACGGATGGCTTCGGCGATCATCTCAGCCGCCTCCTCAGGAGGGGCAGAGATCTCGCAGCCCGCCGCCATGACGTGTCCGCCGCCGCCGAATTTCCGACAGATGGCAGAGGCGTCAACCTCCGTGCCCGTACGTACCGAAATCTTGCAATGGTTTTCCGTCAGCTCACGCACCGTGGCTGAGATCTTATTGCCGGCGATCTTACCCGGAAGCGCGGCCAGATCGTCGCAATCATCCTCCGTCGTGCCCGCTTTCTCCATCATGTCCAGCGTCACGACCGCGATGTTGACCTCACCGTTCTGGTAACGGCGCAGATTTGTGAAGATCATCGCCTCAAGCTGCAGCCGCGCTGCGGAGGCGGTGCGAAACAACACCTTATTGATATGCTGAAAGTCCGCCCCGGCCGCCATCAGCTCCGCCGCCGCGGCGTGCGCCTCGGCCGTTGTGTTGCTGTAAGCAAAGCAGCCGGTGTCGGTGGAAACCGACATATAAAGCGCGGTGGCAATCTCCGGCGTGATGGGGCAGCCTATCTCCTTAAGCACGAGCAAAACGATCTCCCCGCAGGCAGACTTTTCGCTCATCACGAGCGTATGCAGCGCATATCCCGTGTTTGCCGGGTGATGGTCGATCGCAAAGTCGACATTTCCGGAAAAACCGTTGGCGTACATATTGCTGTCGGCAACATCGACCGCGACAACGCAGGCAGCCTCATAGCCCTCGGGCGCAAAATAGGGCGCAATAAAGGGCATATAGCTGTCCGTAACCTGCGGATTCGGGAAAACGCAGGCTTCCTTTCCCATGCCGCGCAGGGCGCAGCAAAGCCCAACCGCGCTGCCAATGGTGTCTCCATCCGGGCGGCGGTGCGTAACGATCAGGAAGCGGTCACGCTCTGCGAGCAGCCGCGCACATTCCTGTACGTTCATTCTTCCTCATCCTCCCGTATATCCAGTCCGCTGATGAGCCGGTTGATCTCCGCTCCGTGCTCAATGGAATGATCCAGTATAAAGATCAGCTCGGGCGTATAGCGAAGGGAGAGCGCGTTGGCAAGCTCGCGCCGAAGCCAGCCGGAGGCCGAACGCAGTCCCTTGGTCAGCTCCTTCTCGTTCACATCACCGAGCGCGCTGATATAGATCTTTGCATAGCGCAGATCCCCGGTTGCGTCCACGCGCGTGATGCTGAGCATACCCTGATTCACGCGCGGATCCTTGACCGAGCGCAGGCGCTCGCTCAGAACGCGCTGTATATCGTCATTTGTCCTGCCGATTCTGTTCGATGGCATATTCTCTAAGCTCCTTCAGCCGCCATATTGCGGCATGGTGCAAATTCTTCAGCGCTGGATCTGCTCCATGACGAAGCACTCGATCACATCGCCCTCTTTGATGTCGTTGAACTTCTCAACCTGCATACCGCACTCATAGTTTGTCACGACCTCGCGCACATCATCCTTAAAGCGGCGCAGAGATGCCAGATCGCCCTCGTGAATGACAATATTGTCGCGCAGCACGCGGACCTTGCAGCCGCGCTGAATCTTACCGTCGGACACATAGCAGCCGCAGACCGTGCCAACCTTGGAGACCTTGTAAACCTGACGCACCTCTGCATGGCCGATGATCGCCTCGCGGAACTTCGGCGCGAGCATGCCCTTCATGGCGGACTCAATCTCATTGATGCAGTCATAGATCACGCGATACATGCGCATATCGACGTTCGCGCGCGCGGCGCTGTCCTTTGCGGCGTTGTCCGGGCGCACATTGAAGCCGACAATCAGCGCGCCGCTCGTTGCGGCCAGCATCACGTCAGACTCGTTGATCGCGCCGACGCCGGAGTGGATGACGCGCACACGCACTTCCTCGTTCGTGAGTTTTTCCAGAGAAGTCTTGACGGCCTCCGCGCTGCCCTGCACGTCCGCCTTGACAATAATGTTGAAATCTTTCAGCTCGCCCTGCTTGATCTGCGAGAACAGATCCTCCAGAGAGACCTTACGCGCACTGCCGAGCAGCTGATCCTTCTTCTGCTGTCTGCGTTCCTCGGCAAGCTCACGCGCCATGCGCTCGTCTTCCACGGCGTTGAACACATCGCCGGCGCCGGGAACTTCCGACATACCCGTGATCTCCACCGGGATGCTCGGTCCAGCCTCTGTAACACGCTCGCCTCTGTCGTTGGTCATCACGCGCACGCGGCCGACCGCCGTTCCGGCAATGATCACGTCGCCCTGATGCAGCGTTCCGTTCTGGACAAGCACGGTCATAATGGGGCCGCGTCCCTTATCCAGACGCGCCTCAATAACGGTGCCCTTCGCTGCGCGGTTGGGGTTGGCCTTGAGCTCGCGCATCTCGGCCGTTACAACGACCATTTCCAGCAGATCCTCAATGCCCTGTCCGGTCTTGGCGGAGATGGGGCACACCATCGTGTCGCCGCCCCACTCTTCCGCGACCAGCTCATATTCCGTGAGCTGCTGCTTGATGCGCTCGGGATTCGCGCCCTGCACATCCATCTTGTTGATTGCAACCACGATGGAAACGCCGGCGGCCTTCGCATGGTTGATGGACTCAACGGTCTGCGGCATGATGCCGTCATCCGCCGCGACCACCAGAATTGCAACATCCGTTACCATGGCGCCGCGGGCGCGCATGGATGTAAACGCTTCATGTCCCGGTGTGTCCAGGAAAGTGATGGGGTTGCCGTTAATGGAAACGCGATACGCGCCGATATGCTGCGTGATGCCGCCGGCCTCGCCGGAGGCGACATTGGCCTGGCGGATACGGTCGAGCAGACTGGTCTTGCCGTGGTCGACGTGTCCCATAACCACAACGACGGGCGCACGGGGCACAAGATCCTCCGCGCGATCCTCGTGATCGTCAATCAGACGCTCCTCAACCGTCACGACGACTTCCTTTTCCACCTTGCAGCCAAGCTCCATGGCAACAAGTGCCGCGGTGTCGTAGTCAATCAGGTCGGAAACAGAAGCCATAACGCCCAGCTTGATGAGCTGCTTGATGACCTCGACCGCCGTCTTCTTCATGCGGCTGGCCAGTTCGCCAACAGAAATCTCGTCCGGAATCGACACTCTGACGGGAGCCTTCTTGGCGATCTCCAACTGCAGGCTCTGCATCTTGTCCCGCTCCTCCTGCCGACGCTTGGCGCTGGCTGCAACGGACTGCTGACGCTGTCTGTTTCGATTGTTCGAATTCTTATTCTTATTGTTTCTGCGGTTGTTATCGACCCCACGGTCGCCGGCCATCTTGTCGTACTTCTCGTCGTACTTGGCCAGATCCGTATTCGTCGCGCCACGCGTGTCGATCACGCGCTTTTCCGGCATCTGACGGGGCGTGTGCACCTGCTGCTGCTTCTGCGGCTGCTTAGGCTGCTCCTTCTCCTGTGCGGCAGGCTTTGCCTCCGCTGTGGACTTCTGCTCCGCGGGCTTCTGCGTCACCTGCTTCTGCTCCGCGGGCTTCTCTTCCTTCTTTTCCTCTACGACCGGCGTATTGTAGACCTCGGAGATGTCCGCCATCTGATGATGCTGAGTCAGGTACTCAAAGATGACAGAAAGCTCCTCCTCCTCCAGCACCTGCATATGGTTTTTCGGTGTTGTCGCATAATCCGTGAGAATCTGCGTAATCGCTTTGGAGCCCATGCCAAAGTCCTTCGCCACCTCATGCACCCTGTATTTTCCCATACTCATTTCGTCGTCCTCCTCTTGCCGGTTTTTACATTGCGCCTGTGCGCTGCCGCCTCTGCTTTTCGCTTATCTGCTTTCTCTCTCTTTGCCTCCAGCTCCCGCGCCGTTTCCGCGTAGAGCTCCGGATTCTGCTGCGCGAGCGCGGACAAAAAGCTGCTTGCCAGCCCAATATCCGTCACCGCCAACATACTGCATCCACCCTTGCCTGTTGCAAAGGAGATTTCCTCTTTTGTATAGGGGAGGCGTAAAAGCGGCGTTTTCCTTCCGTAGACAAAGCCCTCCGCCCGCCGTATGGCGTTATCGGAGGCATCGGAAGCCAAAAGCACAAGCTTTGCTTTTCCGCCCCGCACGGCCGCGCCGGTATCCTCCTCGCCAAGCTGTAAAAAGCCGGCCTTCCGGGCAATGCCCAAATATCGGATTGCTCTATTCTCCTGTTCCATCGCCGGCCTCCATCTGTGCGGTGAGCTGTTCGTAAATCTCAGCCGGAATGCTCATGTCAAACGCACGCTCGATCGCGCGGGACTTGATCGCGCGTTTCAGGCAGTCCATGCTGTGGCACACATAGGCACCGCGTCCGGGAGCCTTGCCGCGAAAGTCCAGCGACACCTCACCTTCCGGCGAGCGCACAACGCGCAGCAGCTCCTTCTTCGGCTTCATTTCGCGGCAGCCAAGGCATTGCCGCAGCGGAATCTTCTTTGGCATGGTCTCCCCCCCTTTCCCGATTTGTTAAGCGCTCAGGATTCGCTTTCAGGCTTGATGTCGATCTTATAGCCGGTCAGCTTCGCCGCCAGGCGGGCGTTCTGCCCTTCCTTGCCGATTGCGAGCGAAAGCTGCGTGTCGGGCACGACCACGCGGCAGCTCTTCCCCTCGTCGAGCAGCGTAACGCTGATAACCTCGGACGGGGAAAGCGCGGCGGCGATGTAGGCCTCCGGCTCCTCGCTGTACTTGATAATGTCAATCTTCTCGCCGCCGAGTTCCTCCACGATGCTCGCCACACGTCCGCCCTTGGGTCCGACGCAGGCGCCGATGGGATCAACCGCGGGGTCATTGCTCCAGACAGCCATCTTGGTGCGGTTGCCCGCCTCACGCGCAATGCTCATGATGGAAACCGTTCCATCATAGATTTCGGGCACTTCCAGCTCAAACAGGCGCTTGACCAGGCCCGGATGCGTGCGGGAAATGAGCACCTGCGGTCCGCGCGTGCTGCGGCGCACCTCCACCACATAGACCTTGATGCGCATGCCTTCCGTGAGCACTTCGCCGCGGATGCACTCGTTGGGCGCAAGCATAGCCTCCGTGAACTCGGAGTTGGAGCTGATCTTAATCAGTGCGCCGCCGGTGCGCGGATCGATGCGGGAGACGACGCCCGTGAGAATCTCATGTTCCTTGGACGTGAACTCCTCAAAGACCATGCCACGCTCCGCCTCGCGGATGCCCTGAATGATCACCTGCTTTGCAGCCTGCGCTGCGATACGGCCGAACTTCTTTGTCTCCACCGGCACATTGATGACATCGCCGAGCGCGGCGCGCTTGGAAAAGCGCTTTGCCTCATCCAGCGTCAACTCGATTGCGCCCTCGGTGACTTCCTCCACAACCGTCTTCTGCACGAACATGTCGATCTTCTTCTTTTCCTCGTCCACGACGATCGCAACGTTCTCCGCAGCTTCCGGATTGTCCTTACGGAAAGCGGCCAGCAGCGCCTGATTGATCTTTTCGAGCATATACGCCTTCGGGATGCCCTTCTCTCTTTCAATATCCTCAATCGCGGCAAAGAATTCAGCGTTCATTGTCTTCTACCATCCTTATCTTAATCAAACAATACGCAGGCGCACCTGCGCGATCTGTGCTTTTACAAATTTCAGAGTTTCCGCGCCGGACTGCACGGTCACATCGCCGTTTTCATAGGAAAGCAGCGTTCCGATCACCGATTTGCGGCCGTTGATGTTCTGGAAGAAGCGCACTTCAACCGTCGAGCCGAGAAAACGCTCGAAATCGGTCGGACGCTTGAGTTCTCGTTCCGCACCCGCAGAGCAAACCTCAAACACATAGCTCTCCGCAATGGGGTCAGCCTCGTCCAGCAGCGGATCCAGCCCCCGGCTGACGGCTTCACAGTCGTCAATCGAGATGCCGTCTTCCTTTTCAATGTACACACGCAGATAGCGCGTGCCGGCTTCTTTGACAAATTCCACGTCCCAGATCGAGCATCCGTTCTTCTCCACAACGGGCTGCGCGAGGGACCAGATCAGTTCCGTAATCTTACTCATAAGTCACCATTTTCCAATTTCTGACAAAACTTTTCGATTCAACAAAAAGAGTGGGGGGCACCCACTCAACACAAAACACTACCATTACTACCATGCTTTGGGAATTATAGCACAGAAACGCAAGGATTGCAAGCATTATTTATCGCGCGTATGCATCTCCCCCGCCATTTTTTCGGCGCAGAAGCACGACGTTCAGCGCGCAGCCCAGAACAACAATCGTGCAGCATAAATACAGCCACAGCACCAGAATAATCAGCGACGCGAGCGAGCCGTAAACCAGCGCATACTTGGTGGACATGCCGATAAAAAGGGAAAAGAGCGCGGAAAGAAGCTCCACGCCAGCCGCTGCGGCAAATGCGCCGGGAAGCTGCTCTCCGCGTTCCTCTTTTGGCGAAGTCAGGCGATACAAGCCCCAGAACATCGTAAGGAGGATAAGGAACAGCAGTGGAAAACGAAGCGCCTGCCACACACCGCTGAAATCGCCAAGACGCAGCGTGCTCGCAGCGCTTTGCAGCAGCTGTTTCCCAAGCAGCACAACCAGCACCGCAAAATACATCGCCGCCAGAAACAGCAGCGAAAACAGGAAGCTCAGCGGCCAAAACAGAATGGTTTGAAAACGCGCTTTTCCGCGCAGATCCGCCATAACATTGTGCACGGAACGAAAGGCAGCCGCGCTGCTCGTGCACATCAGGGCAAGCCCTGCGGGCAGAATCTTCCCTCCGCCGCCGGAACTGACATAGCGCAGGTAATCGGAGATGAAGCGAATCGTCCCCTCCGGCAAAAGCCCGGCCGCAAAGGCGCCAAACCTCTCCGCCGTCGGAAACATGCTGCCGAGCATCGCGTTCAAACAAATCAGCAGCGGAAACACAGTCAGAAGCAGGAAATAGCTCATCGCTGCGGCGCTGCGGGAGACACGCTTTTGCCCGTACAGACTCACAAGCTCCCGTGCAACACTTATAATTCCGTTATCCGTCCTACCTCACCTCCACGAATTCAGATGATATGCAGTGAGTTTATGCAGGAAGTGCGGAGTTTATGTAGCGCAGAGCGGCCGCAGAAAGAAGAGAAGCGTTCCCCTGCCTGCCCAAACCTTCGGGGAACTTCTGCAGCACGGAAAAGACGGACGGCGTGAAGCCGTCCGTCTTTGCATTATGTTGTTGTTTCCGAAGCAGATCCTCAGTTGAGCTGGTGAATCTCGCCGGTCTCCTTGGTGCGCCACCGCGGCTTGAGCGGCAGCGGATAGTTGAAGCGGATCGCGCCAGGCGTCGGGCAGTCCGTCACGCAGCAGCCGCAATACCAGCACTCTTCCGGGTGCAGGATAATCGGAGGGCAGCCCTTCTTCGGGTTCGGAATGAAAACGTCAATCTGGCAGGTCTCCACGCAGTTGTTGCAGCCGATGCACTTCTCCGGATTGATCTTCACCGGCACGTTCGGCGTCTGCACATTCGGGATCGCATATACTTTCTCAGCCATTGTCTTTCCTCCTTCTCAGTTCTCGGGCTTGTAAACGCCGGCGTAATCCGGGTTGTGCTTTTCGTATTCTTCCTTCATGTTGCCCCAGAAACGGATCGGAATACGCTCGAACTTCGTCTCGCCATCCTCCTGATAGACCAGCAGGTATTTGCCCTGATCCTCCGGATCGGCGTTGGGATAATCCAGACGCTGCACGCCCAGCGCGGGGCTGGTGACGCGGCGCTCCTTCATCGTCAAAATGGCGAGCTTTGCATGCTCGATCATGCTCAGATCCTCCAGGCAGCGCATCAGCTTGTGCGGGTCAAGCGCATAGAGCTCCGGCACGGCATTCTCTTCGATGCGCTTGATCTCCTCAAGCGCCAGATCAAAGAGGTGCTCGCTGCGGTAGCCGCCCGCATAATACTGCATCACGCGGTTGAGGCCGAAGTGCAGCTCCTTCCAGTCCATACCGCCGCTGCGCTTGGCGGGCGCGAGCACGCGCTCCTTCTCGGCATCGATCTGCTTGCGGCAGACGGCACCCGGCTCAACACTCTTGACGTAGGCAGCCGCCTTACGGCCGGCATAACGGCCGGTGGCCGCGCAGTAGCTGTGGTCACTCGGGGAGAACATGGAGCCGCCGGCTGCATAGAGGCCGTCCAGCGAGGACTTCAGATCCCAGTCAACCAGCAGACCGCCGCCGCGGCCGGTGCGGTACTGATCGTTGGGCTGCAGCTCCATGTAGGTATAGTTCATGATCTGGTCTTTCGTGTAGTCGAAACCGGCCTCGGTCATGGTCTGCACCATGATCTTCGTGGTCGCTTCCTCCGTAAGCATCAGATTCCAGGTGGCGTTTGCCTCCTCCGGCTTCATGCCGGCAAAGTCGCCGTAAAGCGGAAGCTCGAATTCACCGGCCTCGATGCGCTTTTTGATGTCCATTCTGACAGCCGCGTTGTTGGAGAACATCGCGCCGCCGTCGGCCCAGCCCTGTGTCGGCGTGGGCAGAACCTTGTTGTTGGCATCCACAAGCGCCACGTTCTCATAGCTGGCGTCCGCGCCGCCGGTGTACCACTTGTGCTTCAGGCCCGTGCCGATGCGGGATTGGCTGCTGCCCTCCATCATGGTGAGCTTCGCGCCGGCGCGCCAGGCCATCTCAATGTTGCCGCTGCTGTTGTTGCGGGAGGCATTCGACGAATCGTAGCCGCCGTGCTCCATATCCATAAACCACAGCGCGCCGCTGCCGCCGCCGGTGGACATGATGACAGCCTTGGCCTTGACGATGAGAAATTCACCGGTGCGGACATTGATGCCCGTCGCGCCCACAACACGGCCGCCCTGCTTGCCGTTTTCATTGAGCAAGCCGGTCGCCATAACACGCTCGTACATTTCCACGCCGAGCTTCTTGCATTCTTTTTTCAGCAGGGGCTTAAAGCCGTTACCCCAGATGCGGATAACCACATTGTTGCGGGTCTCGGGAGGATTGAAGCCGGGCTTGCGCCAATCGTCATGCGTGCCGTAACCGGCCTTGGCGCTGTAGCGCGGGGAAATCATGAACTTTGTCTCGTCGTCACGACCCTCGACGCCCAGATATTCATCATCCGTGTCACGGATTTTGCCGCCCATCTGCTCCATCTCCAGCAGGGTGTCAAAGTCCTCTCTACACTGGATCTGAATGCCGATGCCGTTGGAATATTCGCCGAGGTCCTCCATCTCCTGGATGGCCCACTCATCGGGATCCACGCGGGAGAGCGGGTTGGCAGGCACGTTGCACCAGTGGTCGCAGCCCGGGCCACCGGAGCCGCTGCGCCGGATGTCGGCCTTCTCCATGATCGCAACCTTTGCCCCGTTTCGTGCCGCGCTGATCGCAGCCCAGCAGCCGGCGATGCCGCCGCCCAGGACAAGCACATCGGTTTCAACCTCTTTCTCCTCGCCGAACTTAATCGGGTACGGCCACTCGGGGGGTGTCCCCTCAGCCTTCAGGTAATCATGCCATGTTCCCATTATGTATCCTCCTTGCTCATATAATTTTCTGATATACAGCGCGAAGTTTCTCTGTCTCTTATTATAAGAGAAACTCCGCTGTGATGCAAGTGTCAATATCGGCCGTCTGAAACGAAGCGGAGTTTCTCTGAAAACCGTTTTCCTGCGCACAACTGCCCGGAATACAGGAAAGACGCAGCCGGCAATCGGCTGCGTCCTTCTTTTCAAGCTGCTCTGCGCAGCCGGGGTATATTTGTTTACAGGATTCCTCAGTTGAGCTGATGAATCTCGCCGGTCTCCTTGGTGCGCCACCGCGGCTTAAGCGGCAGCGGATAGTTGAAGCGGATCGCGCCCGGCGTCGGGCAGTCCGTCACGCAGCAACCGCAGTACCAGCACTCTTCCGGATGCAGGATGATCGGAGGGCAGCCCTTCTTCGGGTTCGGAATGAAAACGTCAATCTGG
>JAFXAW010000031.1 GCA_017522015.1 Oscillospiraceae bacterium
AAATCAGAGGGGAAATCGCCCTCTGCGAGCGCTATTATATAGCATAAACGCGATTATGTCAACAGGTTACTTAGCGCGAACGCTAAAAATTTTTCCGTGGAGGGAAAAGAAATGGTGGAACGGATTCGGGCGCTGTGCAAGGAAAAGGGCATCTCGGTGGCGGAGCTGGAGCGCCGCTGCGGGATCGGCAACGGCATCATCGCGCGCTGGAAGACGAGCAAACCGGCCTACGACCGGCTGGCGGCCGTGGCGACGGAGCTGGACGTGACGGTGGACTATCTGCGCGGTCTGACGGACGCAAAAAAGCCCGCCGACAAGTCGGACGGGCTGCCTGTGCCGCTGATTACGGACAATGTGGTGTTTTTCCCGATCCTCGGGGACGTCGCGGCGGGCTACGACCACATCGCGGTGGAGGATTGGGAGGGCGCGCGCATCAGCGTGCCGCGGGAGTACCTGCACGGCCGCGCGGCGGAGGATTATTTTGTGCTGCGCGTGGTAGGGGAGAGCATGTATCCGCTCTACCAGGCGGGCGATCTGGTGCTGGTGCTGCGGCAGGAGGCGCTGCAGCGCTCGGGCGAGATCGGGGTCGTCATCTATGAGGGCGACCACGCGACGCTGAAGAAGGTGGAGTTTGTGGAGGGCGAGCCGTGGCTGAAGCTGATCCCGATCAACCCGAACTTTCCGCCGGTGACGATCACGGACGAAGCTTTGGAGGAATGCCGCATCCTCGGCGTCCCGCGCCTGCTGATTAGGGAGATGGAATAGTGCTGGGATGAAAGCCTGAGGCTTTCATTCCCAAAGGGGCTTGCACCGCGCTGCAGCGCACTCGCTTAAAGCTCGCACGTTTGCGCGGCGAGAAGTGTTTTCTCCGCCGTACACGCCGCCGGAGAAAACGCCATGACTTTTTTCGCATCTGCGGATGCGAACTCTGCGAGGCGGAGCGCAAAAATCCTCTTGCCCGTTCTTTTGCACCAGTGGCGATGCGGCTCATCTTGCCCATTTTTGCGCACCAGCGGCGGCCACGAAGTCCGCCGCGACACTTTCGCGCGTCAGCGCGCGCACCCAACAAACAGCGCGAAGCGCGCTTTTTAATCCTGCGCCCGCAGGCGCATTTTCTCTTTCCCCCATTTCTCTTTTTCAAAAAGAGAAACGGGGCCGCCGGAGGCACGGTGCCTCTCTCTGCCGCGGGTGCGGTAGGACGCGCCTACCAACTTCCCTCCTCGCGGCATAGCCGCTGCGGTCGTTGGCTAAAAATGTGCCACCGGCACATTTTCTTAACGCACCGACACAGGGGAGGCTCAAAAGGAGCGCCGGCCTACCCCATCATCTCCCTCATCACCGGCCCGACGGCCGCGGCGAAGAGCCGCACGGCGCTGAGCGCCTCCTGCAGACTGTTGCCGCTGCTGCCGACCTCCAAAATCAGCGAGCCGGGCGTCAGATGCTGGTTGTATCGCTCGCGCACGAGCAAAATCGGCCGCGCGAGGGTCGGATACCGCGCGCTCACCGCCTGCTGAAGCTTCAGCGCGAGGGCGAGATTGTCCTCCCAGCCGGGATGCGCAAGGCCGCTCTCGTCGGTGCCGACCACGAACATGAGCTGGCTGGAGCTTTCGCCCTCGAGCGTGGCGACGGTTTTGTAAACGACGTCGTTCGTGCCGAGCGCGTCGCGGTGCAGATCAATGACGATGGCTGTCTCGGGATGCGCGGCAAGATGCGCGGTAACGGCCTCGCCGCTGCGCGTGTAAGAGCCGGTGTAGCTCGGATAGTCGTAGATGTTGCGGTCGTGATGCACCGTGAGACCGAATTTTTCCAGCTCGCGCGCGAGCTCATCGCCCACGCGGATGACGTTGTAGCGCTCGTCCTCGGTGCGGTAGACGTCGGATGCCACATAGCGATCCACGGCGTCGGGCGTGTAGGCCTCGCTGCCGTGGGTGTGCACGATGAGAATCTGCACGCCGCTTGCCGGCAGCGTCAGATTTTCGCTGCGTGCGAGCAGACTTTGCATGTCGGGCAGATAGCTTGTGTTGTTGCGGATGGTCATCCCGCCCGGAATGGTCGTCGGCAGCACCTCGGCCTCCGGATCGAAGGGATTTTCAGGCGCGCCGCCGCTTTCGCCGGCTTCGGTTTCGCCGCTGCCGACTTCATCTTCGCCGTTTTCGGCGCCATCCCCGATGTTTTCGGCTTCGGCATCCCCGATGCCCGCGGCTTCATTCCCATCGCCCCCGCTGTGATCCCCGGCGCCATCCCCGCCGGATTCATCCGCGACCGGCGGCGTCGATTCGGCTTCGGCCCCGACCCCGGATGAAAGCGCCTGCGCATCGGCGGGCACAACGAGCCGCGCGGTCAGCGCGTCGGCGCCGCCGGCGAGCACCCAGAGCCGCAGCAGGATGCACAGCAGCGCGAGCAGAGCAAGCTTCTTTTTCATTGGCAATCATCTCCCGTACAAGCTATGCGCGCGGCGGGAGGATTATGATAAAGCATACTATTATAATATAAGGATACGGAGGAAGAAAAACATGACCACAACGTATTATCCGCAGGGCGTCTGCTCCAAGCAGATGGACGTCACGATTGAGAACGGCATCGTCGAAAAGGTGGAGATCCGCGGCGGCTGCCCGGGCAATATCCAGGGCCTCATGGCGCTCGTGCCGGGTATGGAGGCGGAGGAAGCGATCCGCCGCATGAAGGGCATCCGCTGCGGCTTCAAGTCGAGCTCCTGCCCGGATCAGCTTGCCCACGCCATCGAGGAGTGCCTTGCGAAAGAGCGCGCCTGAGCATAGCGCCCCCCGGCAAGCCCCCGGCGCACCCCCAAGCCGAATCGCACCCGCACCCTCAAACCGAATCGCACCCACCAAACACCGGTCTGCACCCGCAGACCGGTTTTTCTTTTGCCGCACACTCCAATGCACCGCACCAGCGGCAGAGCGAAATCTTGTTACCCGTCCCTCCGCACCAGCGGCGAAGCGTAACTTGGCTCTCCCTCTGTCGGTGCGTTAAGAAAACATGCCGGTGGCATGTTTTTAGCATCCGACCGCAGCGGCTATGCCGCGAGGAGGGAAGTTG
>JAFXAW010000032.1 GCA_017522015.1 Oscillospiraceae bacterium
GATTATGCTGTAATGTCTATGGTGGAAAGCGGACTTGGCATTGCGATACTCCCCGAACTGATATTAAAGCGTGTACCATATAGAATTCTTGCAAAAGAGCTTGACGTTCCGGCATATCGCAATATCGGACTTGCTTTGAGAGATAAGAAAACCGCTTCACTTGCGGTGAAACGGTTTATTGAATATTTGCAGTATAGATAATTGCTGATATACTAAAAAATATGGATGGAACATACGCCTGCTCAAATTAGCAGAATTTTACTAAAAATTTGATTAGCAGGTAATTAGCAAAACGGCGATTTTCTGCTAATCGCAATTAGCAAGATTTAGGTCGGGGAACGATAAAAGTCCGAGCTTGGTTTACACTAAAAAAACAAGAAAACTCACTCAAGAAAATGAGTGAGTAATAAAAAGAGAAAGTGCCGAGAAGCCTTGATTTCTCGGCACTTTTTGGCACCCTGGAGAGGACTCTAACCTCCGACCTGCCGCTTAGGAGGCGGCCGCTCTATACAACTGAGCTACCAGGGCATATACGATACAATTCAAACCTATGACCATTTGCCTTTTTGCAAAGGCGAGCGTTAAAACACTCGCTTAGGAGGGGTTTATTATATCCATTTAACTAAGGGGGCGTGCCGGATTCTGCCATGACACGGCTTGCCTTTTGGCCGCCGGATGCGGTACAATATACCGGGGCGAACGCTGCGATGAAACGGATGCAGCGAGCGCCGCGCAGGGCTTAGTCATTCTATCCCATGCGCCCCATGCTGTCAAGCCTTTTGCATATGGGAACGATTTGCAAAACTTTTAAGCAATATTTAAGCCGCTTGGGTATAATCTAAGCATACGGTGCGCGGGATATGCGAAGCGCGCAAAGCTGTCTGAGGCTTGCGCGCGGAATATGCAGGACAGGAGGAAATGCGGCATGAAGCTGTTGCTGGCTGAAGATGAACACGCGCTGAGCGAAGCGATCGTGCTCATTTTGGAGCATAACAATTATTCTGTCGACGCGGTCTATGATGGGCAGGAGGCGCTCGATTACATCCTGTCCGAGCACTACGATGGGATTTTGCTGGATATTATGATGCCCAAAATGGATGGGCTGACGGTACTCAGACGGCTGCGGGAGCAGGGAATCAAAACGCCGGTCATGATGCTCACGGCCAAAAGTGAGGTCCGCGACCGGGTGGAAGGGCTGGATCTCGGTGCGGACGACTATCTGCCCAAGCCCTTCGCGATGGCCGAACTGCTCGCCCGCGTGCGCGCGCTGACAAGGCGGAGCGGGGAGTTCGTGCCGAACACGCTGACGATGGGCGACACGAGCCTGGATCGCGACCGCTTTGAGCTGCGCTGCGGAGATAAGGCGCTGCGCCTGTCCAAAAAGGAATATCAGATGATGGAGATGCTCCTGCTCAACCGGGGACGGCTTTTGTCCACGGAGCAGTTTATGAACCGCATCTGGGGCTATGACAGCGATGCGGAAATCAATGTGGTGTGGGTATATATCTCATACCTGCGCAAAAAGCTCAGCCAACTCGGCTCGACGCTGCAAATCTCTGCCGTGCGAGGGCGCGGCTACGTGCTGGAGGAAATGGATGATCAAAGGGATTAAGAGACGCTTCATCCTCCTGACAATGGCGGCGCTGCTCGTCACGCTGCTGATCACCTATGGAAGCGTTTTCGGCATTCAGCGGCGCAATGTTACCCGCGAGGCGGATCTGCTCATTACGCTGATTGCGGAAAACGGCGGAACGATGCCGGGCGGCGGATTTTACGACTTCGGGATGAATGAGGAAACACGTTATTCCACGCGCTATTATGTGATCTGGACAGATGCAAACGGCACTTTCCTTACTTCCAATATGAAATACATCTCCGTGAGCACCGCGGCGCAGATCGGCGATCAGATGGCGGAGATTTTTCAGCGGGGGAAGAGCCGGGGTTACGTCGGGCAGTCGCGCTACGGGGTCTATTCCCTGCACGACCCGGCGCAGCGCCAGATGACGGTGGTGCTCGACCGCAGCGAAAACCTGCGCACGCTGCATCTGCTCGGCAAGGTGATGTGCATCACGGGTGCGGCGGTGCTGGTGCTCGTGTTTGTGCTGCTGCTTTGGCTGAGCCGCTATGCGGTGCGGCCGTATGAAAGAAACCAGGAGAAGCAGCGCCGCTTTATCACGGATGCGGGGCATGAACTCAAAACGCCGCTGGCCATCATTTCCTCCAATGCGGAGGTGCTCGAGATGATGAACGGCGAAAACAAGTGGCTTAGCAACATCAAAGCGCAGACCGGGCGGATCACCCATCTTGTGGGCAGCATGATCGAGCTCAGCCGTGCGGACGAGGAATGGGAAAAGACGGAGGAGCGGCAGCTGCTGGACCTGACGGAGATCGTCCGGCAGACGGCAGAGAGTTTCAGCGCCGCTGCGCAGACGCGCGGGATCGTGCTGCAAACGGAGATCGAGCCGGATGTGCACATCACGGGTTATCTGGAGGATATGACGCGTTTGGCCGGAATCCTGCTGGACAACGCGGTGAAGTATACCGATTCGCGTGGCCTGCTGCGTGTGATGCTGACAAAACGCGGAAGGAAGGCGGTTCTCTCGGTTGAAAACTCCTGCGCGGGGCTGGACCGAAACACGCTGCCGCATCTGTTTGACCGCTTCTACCGGGCAGACCCATCGAGAAGCCGGGAGACGGGCGGCTACGGCATCGGCCTTTCCATGGCGCAGATGCTGGTGCAGCGGCAGAAGGGCAAGTTGACGGTGGATTATTCGCCGGAGGAGCTTATCCGCTTCACGGCGGAGCTTTGAGCGGAGCAAAAATTTTATCTTCCGTATTAAGTTTTTTTAATGTAGACACAGTATATTGGATTTATAAGATATGGCTTTGGCGGCGCAATCGGGCTTCAAACGGCTTCGGAGTCTGCTGCGCACATGGAGCCGATGATGGATATTCAGGAAAGGAGCGTTTGAAATGAATTATCCTTACGATGAGAATAATGAGAACAAAGAAAACAGCGTGAACAACGAGAACAATCCGCAGGAAAACAATTGGTCTCAGCCTGTGCAGTACACGCAATCCCCCTATACGCCGGGAGAGTCCAATGTCTATTGGGGCAATGTTATGCCGCAGCAGACCCCGCCCCCGCCGCGGAAGAAGAAAAAATGGGTCTGGATTATGATCGTGAGCATTATCGGCGGCCTGATTCTGCTTGCTGCCCTCGGCCTCGGAGCCCGGATGCTTATGGCCTATATCGGGGAAATTGAATTGGATGTTCCCATCTCACAGGCTCCGACAACGCTTCGACCGCACGTGGAAGTGGAGGAAGCGCCGGATATCCCCTATACCACGGTGCGCGTTGGCGAGGAAGGTACGCTCGCTGCGCTGGATGTGGTGCAGGTCGTGGAGGACACGATGCCGGCCATGGTGTCCATTGACGTTTTGGTTACGCAGACCTATCAGGATCCCTTCGGCGGTTTCGGCGGATACTTCGGCTTCGGCGGCAGTTACGAGCAGGATGTTCCCGGCTCTGGCAGCGGCATTATCATCGGGCAGAATGATACGGAGCTGCTCATCGTGACCAATAACCACGTGGTCGGAAATGCGAAAGAGATCGCCGTGAAGTTCATCGACGAGGAGAGCGTGAACGCCTACACGAAGGGAACGGATCCGAGCTATGACCTGGCGGTCATCGCCGTGCCGATTCAGGAGATCAAGCAGGAGACGCTTGCGAGCATCAAAGTCGCTGTGATGGGCGATTCCGATGCGCTCCGACTCGGCGAGCCCGCTGTTGCCATCGGAAACGCACTGGGCTACGGGCAGAGCGTGACGGTGGGCTACATCAGCGCGCTCCAGCGCGAGGTGAATCTGCTGGATGGCACCATGACGCTGATTCAGACCGATGCGGCAATCAACCCCGGCAACAGCGGCGGCGCGCTGCTGAACATGCGCGGCGAGGTGATCGGCATCAACTCTGCGAAATACAGCGACACGGATGTTGAAGGCATGGGCTATGCCATTCCGATCACGGATGCCATCCCGATCATCAACGAGCTGATGAACAGCGTTGTTGTGCCGGAAAGTGAGCGGCCTTTCCTGGGCATTATGGGCCAGACAGTGCCGGAATCCTACCGCAAATCTCTGGATTGGCCGGAGGGTGTGTATGTCAGCGAGATCACGGAGGACTCCCCGGCTGCGCTCTCGGGAATGCGCGCCGGTGACATCATTGTTGGATTCAACGGCAGCGAAATCGTGTCCATGGAGCAGCTGCAGGAGCAGATTGCGGCCTGTGAGATTGGCGAAACGGTGGAAGTGACCGTTATGCGCGGCAAGCGCGATGCGCGCGGCAATGTCTCGTTTGACGAAGTAACGCTCAATGCCGTGCTGATCCCCCGCGGCGATGCAAACGAATAAGCGCTTCAAACCTACCCCAATTGAAGCAGATATGAATAAAAACACCGGCGAGGATTCTCCTCGCCGGTGTTTTATAACAAGCTGTGTTTCGATTTTTTGTCAGACATCGAATACGCCCATGATCACAATGCCGATTACAACCAGCGCAATCATGATGTAATGCCGCCAGCTGAGCTTTTCTTTCAGGAAAATGCGGCTCCAGATCACCGAGGCGATGCAGTAGGCGGAGATGATGGGCGCGCTCATGGCCAGATGGGCGCTGTCGGCAATGGCGTAAATATAGGCAAACTGGCCGGCTGTTTCGAAGATCGCGCCGACATATTTGGGGCCTTCGGCCTTCGGCAGCAGCTTCTGCCGGCGGATCAGCACCACATACACAAAGCTTACGATGCCGGCAAGGAGGAAGGTCAGCTCATAGGCCACGTTGGCGCTGGCCTCATAGTCGCTCATCACGCCGGCGTTGGCCACGATGCCCTCGATCTTTTCCAGCACCATGCTGTCGGCAAAGGTGCCGGCGGCATCCAGCAGGCAGTAGGCGATGGGCAGCGCCAGCGCCAGCCAGCTCTTGGCGTATTTATAGTTGCCGGCCTGCTGACGGGCGGCACGCAGATCATCGTCCTCCCGGGCCTCCACGATGCCAAGCCCGATCACGCCGATGCACACCAGCCCGATGGCGACCAGAACCAGCGGGGGATAGCTTTCGCCCATGGTGAGGATGGCCAAAATGGCCACCAGCGCGCCGGAGGCGTTGCAGATGGGGGAGGAGATGGAAAGCTCAATGTACCGCAGGCCGACATAGCCCAGCGCCATGGACAGAATGTACAGCAGAGAAACGGGCAGATAGGTCAGAATGATCTTCCAGCTGATGTACACATCGTTGAAAAAAATCTCATATGCAGCATGAAGTCCCATCACGACGCCGACGGCGATGACCATTTTCAGATGGGAATATTTGTCGCGGTTATCACGACAGCCGATTTTGGAAAAAAGATCCGAGCCGCTCCAACACAGCAGAGTGGCGATTGAGAGCCAGAACCACATGATGTGAACCTCCAAATTATTTTTTTTTACAGGATTATGTATAGCACGTATTTTTTCGATCTGCAAGAAAAAAGTGTTCGGATTTTGGGAATTTCAGCACATCTTCGGTTGACATTCAAAATGCAAAGTGCTATGCTGGACGAAATTCCGGGAGGAGCCGTTTCATGATGAAGAATCACGTTTTCTGCAGCAGCTATTTTTACTTTTACTTTCGCTTTTGAAGGTAAGAGTGATTTTGCTTGCGGAAATCGAAAACGGGAGACTCCATGAAGTCGTCTTATCGAGCCACACAGAATCACTTCTGTGTGGCTCTTTTTCTTAACGGACAGCGCATTTTGCAGCGCTGTCAAAGCTGAAAGGAGAAAATAACATGATTGCAATTTTGAGAGCAGGCGTCCCGCAGGATCAGGTGGACAACCTCATCCATTGGCTGGAGAGTCAGGGTCTGAAGATCCACCTCTCCACCGGTGATTATTATACCGTGCTTGGACTCGTGGGTGACACAAGCAAGATCGATATGGAACTTCTCGCCGGGCTTGACATCGTGCAGGATGTCAAGCGCGTTTCCGAGCCGTACAAGCGCAGCAGCCGCGTTTTCCAGCCGCAGGATACCTGCATCGAAGTCGGCGGCGCGAAAATCGGCGGCGGCAATCTCTGCCTGATTGCCGGCCCCTGCTCGGTGGAGACGCACGAGCAGATCATTTCCGTTGCCAAGGCTGTCAAGGCGGCGGGTGCGCACGTCCTGCGCGGCGGTGCGTTCAAGCCGCGCACCTCTCCCTATGACTTCCAGGGCCTCGGCAAGCTCGGACTCGAGATGCTCAGCGAGGCAAAGAAGGAAACGGGACTTCCCATCATCACCGAGGTGATGAATCTCAACCAGCTGCCGCTTTTCGACGATGTGGATATCATCCAGATCGGCGCGCGCAATATGCAGAACTTCGACCTGCTCAAAGAGGTCGGCAAGCTCAACAAACCCATTCTGCTCAAGCGCGGCCTCTGCGGCACGATCAAGGAACTGCTCATGAGCGCGGAATACATCATGTCCGAGGGCAACGAGCAGGTCATTCTCTGCGAGCGCGGCATCCGCACCTATGAGACCTACACCCGCAACACGCTGGACCTCTCCGCCGTGCCGACGCTGAAAAACCTCAGCCATCTGCCTGTTGTGGTCGATCCCAGCCACGCCACGGGCCAGGCCAAGCTGGTCAAGCCCATGTCGCTCGCGGCGGCCGCCGCCGGGGCGGACGGCATCATGATCGAGGTGCACAATGACCCGAAGAACGCCTGGTGTGACGGTGCGCAGTCCCTCACGCCGGAGCAGTTTGCGGATGTTGCATCGCGTGTGCGCCGTTTGGTGGAGGCGCTTGCGGAATGAACGTCGGAATCGTTGGACTCGGCCTGATCGGCGGCTCTATGGCGAAAGCCTATTCCGCGGCGGAGCACCGTGTGCTCGGTGCGGACATCAACCGGGTCATTCTGGATTTTGCCATTTTGGCGGGCGCCGTGGCAGCGCCCCTGGACGATACAACGCTGCCGGAGTGCGAGCTTGTGCTTCTGGCCATCCCGCCGCAGGCGGCCGTGGAATGGCTGCAGGCAAACTGCGGCAAAATCAGCAGGGATGCTGTTGTCATTGACCTCTGCGGCACCAAGCGCGTGGTGTGCAATGCCTGCTTCCCCCTCGCGGAAAAGCACGGCTTTCGCTTCATTGGCGGACACCCCATGGCGGGCACGCACAACTCCAGCTTCAAGTATGCCAAAGCCAATCTCTTCCGCGGCGCGCCGATGGTGCTTGTGCCGCCGGAAGGCTGCGACATGGTGCTGCTTGAGCGCATCAAGCATCTGCTGGAGCCGGCTGGCTTCGGCAAGCTCTCCGTCACCACGGCGGAGGAGCATGACCGCGTGATCGCCTTCACCTCGCAGATGGCGCATGTGGTCTCCAACGCCTATATCAAGAGCCCGACCGCCACTATGCATAAGGGCTTTTCCGCGGGCAGCTATAAGGATCTGACCCGCGTGGCCTGGCTCAATCCCGACATGTGGTCGGAGCTGATGCTGGAAAACCGCGACTGCATGCTCTATGAGCTGGATGTGCTGCTGGAAAATCTGCAGGCCTATCGTGACGCGATCGCGCAGGACGATTTTTCTGCGCTGCGGCAGCTTCTCGACGAGGGAAGACGCATCAAGGAACTGGTGGACGGCCGATGAAGACAGTAGAAGTAAAGGCTTCGCGCAGCTACCGCGTGGAGATCGGCGGCGGGCTGCTGGACAGCCTCGGCGAAAAGGCGGCCGCCCTGCTGCGTGTGAGCACGGCGGCCATCGTCAGCGACGACGTAGTCGCTCCGCTCTACGCCGCGCGCGCCAAAGCCTCTCTGGAGGCGGCGGGGTTTACGGTTTGCAGCTTCGTTTTCCCGCACGGGGAGGCATCCAAATGCGGAAGCACTTATTTGGAGCTTGTGAACTTCCTTGCGCAGGAGAGGCTGGGACGCGACGATCTGCTTGTCGCGCTCGGCGGCGGCGTGGTCGGCGATCTGACCGGCTTTGCAGCCGCGACCTATCAGCGCGGCATCGGGTATATTCAGGTG
This sequence comes from Oscillospiraceae bacterium, assembly GCA_017522015.1. Lineage (GTDB taxonomy): Bacteria > Bacillota > Clostridia > Oscillospirales > Oscillospiraceae > SIG483. The sequence goes on from JAFXAW010000032.1 coordinate 8,037, forward strand.
CCCACGACGCTGCTTGCGATGGTGGACAGCTCCGTCGGCGGCAAAACCGCCATTGACCTGCCCGCGGGCAAGAACCTCTGCGGTGCATTTTATCAGCCGCTTCTGGTGCTCTGCGACACGGAGACGCGCGAAACGCTGCCGGAGGACATTTTCATCGACGGCTGCGCCGAGGTGATCAAATACGGCGTGCTGGGTGATGAAAGCCTCTTCCGCACGCTGGAGTCCGGCCCTGACGCGCAGGACTGGGAAGCGATCATTACCCAATGCGTTGCCATGAAACGCGATCTGGTGCAGGCAGATGAATTTGACACCGGCAGCCGCCAGTTCCTGAATCTTGGTCACACGCTTGGCCACGCCGTGGAGGCGGGCAGCAATTTTTCGCTCTCCCACGGCAAATCCGTTGCCATCGGCATGGCGATGATCGCCCGCGCGGCAGAGAAGTTCGGGTTCTGCACGGCGGAAACGCGGCAGAAGATAGAAAACATTCTCGCATCCTACGGCCTGCCCCGACGCACGGAGCTGCCCGCGGATGCGCTCTGCGAGGCCGCGCTTGGCGACAAAAAGCGCCGCGGCAACCGGCTGACGCTGGTGCTGCCGGAGGCCATCGGCCGCTGCCGCCTGCACAAAATCGACATTCGTGAGCTGCCCGACTGGATCGGCGCAGCGCTTTGACATCATCCGATATAAGTGCCTGACATCAAACAAAAAGGAGGCAGCGCTATGATAAAAACCATTCACCCCGCGCCGCTCAGTGGCACGATCGCTGCCATTCCATCCAAATCCTGTGCGCACCGGCTGCTCATCTGCGCCGCGCTCGCGCAGACGCCGACGCAGATTGACTGTCCCGGCGTTTCTGCGGACATTTTGGCCACGGCCGACTGCCTGCGCGCCCTCGGCGCGGAGATCACGCGCACGGCGGAGGGCTTTTATGTCACGCCCTCGGCGCTGCGTGATACCTGTCGGCTGCCTTGCGGAGAGAGCGGATCCACCCTGCGCTTTCTGCTGCCGGTTGCCGCGGCGCTCGGCGCGCAGGCAGATTTTATTATGGAGGGGCGGCTTCCCGAAAGGCCGCTCGCGCCGCTGGATGCGCAGCTTGAGACGCACGGTGCGCACCTCAGCCACCCGGCGCGGGATTGCCTGCGCTGTGAAGGGAGACTCCTGCCCGGGGACTACACGCTGCCCGGCAATGTTTCCAGTCAGTATATCTCCGGCCTGCTTTTCGCGCTGCCACTTTTGGAGCGGGATAGCTTCCTGCGCGTGACGGGAAGGCTTGAATCCGCGCCCTATGTGGAGATCACCCGCGCGGCGCTGCGGCAATTCGGCGTGGATATTGTGGAAGAGCCGGCGAAATACTATCGCATTCCGGCAACGGGTTACCGCAGCCCCGGCCGCGCCCGCGTGGAGGGGGACTGGTCCAACGCCGCGTTCTGGCTCTGCGCCGGCGCGCTGGGAAAGCGCGTTTGCGTGACGGGTCTTGACCCCGACAGCCTGCAGGGCGACAAGGCCGTTTTTGAACTGCTGGAAAGCTTCGGCGCCGTTTGCGGGAACGAAGGCGACACCTTTTGCGTTTCACCCGGCACGCTGCATCCGCTGGACATTGACGCCTCCGCCATTCCGGACCTTGTGCCGGTGCTCTCCGTCGTCGCGGCGGCGGCGCCGGGCGTGAGCCGCATCTATAACGCCTCCCGTCTGCGGCTGAAGGAATCCGACCGCATCGAGAGCGTCTGCCGCATGCTTCGCGCACTCGGCGGTGAGGTGGAGGAGACGGAGGACGGTATGCGCATCCACGGCGGCCGCCGGTTCGCGGGCGGCACGGTGGACAGCTTTGGCGACCACCGCATCGCCATGGCGGCTGCCGTTGCAAGCCTTTGGTCGGACGGGGAAGTCACCGTCACGGGCGCAGAGGCGGTGCAAAAGAGTTATCCCGGTTTCTGGAACGATTTTTCGCGGCTGCAAAGGCCGCAGACGGAGGAGGAATAGTCCATGAGCAGCAGTTTTGGCGAGCGATTTCGCTTTACGATCTTTGGCCAGTCCCATGGTGCGGCCATCGGCGTGACCATCGAGGGTCTGCCCGCGGGGCAGACGATTGACCTTGGCCGTTTGCAGTCTTTTCTTGCGCGGCGGGCTCCCGGCAACAGCCCGATGGCCACGCAGCGCAAGGAGGCCGATGAGATCAAAATCCTCTCCGGCCTTGTGAACGGAAGAACCTGCGGCGCGCCGCTGACGGCCGTGATTGAAAACACGAACACTCGCTCGGGAGATTACAGTGATCTGCGCGATTGCCCCCGCCCCGGCCACGCCGATTACACGGCGCAGGTCAAGTTCGGCGGCTTTCAGGACGTTGCGGGCGGCGGACACTTTTCCGGCCGGCTGACCGCGCCACTGTGCATCGCGGGCGGCATTTGCCTGCAGCTTCTGGAGCAGCGCGGCGTCTGCGTTGCCGCGCATATCGAGTCGATTGCCTCGGTGCGTGACCGGCGCTTTGACCCCGTCGGCGTTTCCCGTGAAGAGCTGCAGCGTTTGCAGAGCGGGGGATTTCCGGTTCTGAATGCGGACGTTGAAAAAGAAATGACACAGGCCATCCTGACTGCAAAGCAGGAAGGAGATTCACTCGGCGGCGTGATTGAATGCGCGGCGGTCGGTCTTCCCGCCGGCTGGGGCGATCCCATGTTCGGCGGCATTGAAAACCGCATCGCGCAAATCGTTTTCGGCATTCCCGCTATCCGCGGCATCGAATTCGGCACCGGGTTTGCCGCGGCGGAGATGCGCGGCAGCGAACACAACGATGCCTTCGTCATGGACGGGGAAAAAGTGCGCACCGGGACGAATCACCACGGCGGCGTGCTTGGCGGCATCACAAGCGGCATGCCTCTCATTTTCCGGGCGGCCGTGAAGCCCACGCCCTCGATTGCCCGCGCGCAGCAGAGCGTTTCGCTATCGGCCGGTGAGGCGCGGACTTTGGAGGTGCGCGGCCGCCACGACCCCTGCATCGTCCCGCGTGCCGTGCCCGTCATCGAGGCGGCTGCCGCCTGCGCGCTGTATGATGCCTTTCTCTGCAGCTGAAATGTTTTGAGACTTATTGAGTTTTTTATTTGATTCTACAGGAGGATTTTTCCATGGATTTGAAAGATTACCGTGCGCAGATTGACGAGATTGACGATCAGCTGGTTAAGCTCTTTGTGAGGCGTATGGAGGTTGCCAGGGGCATTTCTGAATATAAGAAAGCGCAGGGGCTGCCCATTCTGGACGCCGGACGCGAGCGCGAGAAGCTCAGCGCCATCTGCGCCAAGGTCGAGCCGGAGATGCGCAATTATACGAGCGTGCTCTATTCCTCGCTGTTCGAGCTGAGCCGTTCCTATCAGGCGCAGCAGATGGAGCAGTATTCCGAGCTGAGCCACCGCATCAACGCGGCGCTGGAGAACACGCCCAAGCTGCTGCCGCAGAATGTGAGCGTGGCCGTCAGCGGCGTGGAGGGCGCCTATGCGCAGATCGCCAGCGAGAAGCTTTTCCGTGTGCCCTCGCTGATGTATTTTAACAATTTTGACGGCGTATTCTCCGCCATCGAGCAGGGGCTTTGCAAATACGGCATCGTGCCGATTGAGAACTCCACCGCCGGCACGGTCAAGGCCGTTTCCGAGCTGATGATGCGCCGCAATTTCTACATTGTGCGCTCCGTCCGCCTGAAAATCGACCACAACCTGCTTGCTGCCCCCGGCGTAAAGCTTGGCGACATTCGGGAGATCGTCTCCCATGAGCAGGCGATCAGCCAGTGCGCCGCTTTCCTCAAGACGCTGGGCAAGGATGTGAAGATCACGGCTGTGGCGAACACCGCCAAGGCTGCTGAGATGGTTGCAAAGTCCGAGCGGCGCGACATCGCCGCCATCTGCTCGCGCAGCTGCATGGAGCTCTACGGCCTCGATTGCCTGCAGTACAATGTGCAGGATCAGGGTAACAACTACACGCGCTTTATCTGCATCTCCAAGGATCTGGAGATCTATCCCGGTGCCGACCGCTGCAGCATCATGCTCTCCACGGCGCACAAGCCCGGCGCGCTGTATAAGCTGCTTGCCCGATTCTATGCCCTTGGCATCAACATCACGAAGCTCGAAAGCCGCCCCATCCCCGACCGCGATTTCGAGTTCATGTTCTACTTTGATCTGGAGTGCTCCGTCTATTCGCCGGAGTTTGTGCAGATCATCAGTGAGCTGCACGCCGGGAGCGAGACCTTCAGCTATCTCGGCAGCTATTCCGAGGTGATCTGATGAAGCGATGCGGACTTCTGGGGCGTAAGCTGGGGCACAGCTACTCCCCTCGCATCCACGAAATGCTTGCCGATTACCCTTATCTGCTCTATGAAAAGGAGCCGGAGCAGCTGGAGGATTTCCTGCTGCACGGGGACTGGACAGGACTGAATGTGACCATCCCATACAAAAAGACCGTGCTGCCGTATTGCACGGAGCTTTCGCCGCTGGCAGAGATGCTTGGCAGCGTCAACACGCTGGTGCGCAGGGCAGACGGCAGCATTTACGGCGACAATACGGACGCCTACGGCTTTGAACGGATGCTCGCGCGACCCGGTATAGATTGCCGCGGCAAGAAGGCGCTGGTGCTCGGCTCCGGCGGTGCTTCCGTGACGGTGCAGGCCGTGCTGCGTCAGGCGGGCGCCGAAGTCGTCGTCATCTCCCGCAGCGGCCCGGACAATTATGAAAATCTTGACCGCCATGCGGACGCAAAGCTGCTGGTGAACACGACGCCGGTGGGCATGTATCCGCTCGTCGATGAGAAGCCGCTCACGCTGGATGCTTTTCCCGCGCTTGAGGCGGTGATTGACCTTATCTACAATCCTGCTCGGACGGAACTGCTGATGCAGGCGGAAGAGCGGGGCATCCCCGCGGAGGGCGGACTGTTTATGCTGGTTGCGCAGGCTGTGCGCGCAGCGGAGCAGTTTGCGGAAATGCAGGTTCCGGCCGAGCGGTTGGAGCAGGTTTATGAATGCATCCGCAGCGAGACGGAGAACATCGTGCTCATCGGCATGCCCGGCTGCGGCAAGTCCACGGTCGGCGCTATGCTTGCAGAGGAAACGGGCCGTCCGCTGCTGGACGCGGATGAAGAACTGGCAAAGCGCCTGAAAATGCCGGTTTCGGCGTTTATCACGCGGCGGGGAGAAGCGGCTTTCCGCGCGGAGGAAACGGCGCTGCTGCGTGAGCTTGGCGCGAAAAGCGGCTGCATTCTCTCCACGGGCGGCGGCTGCGTCACCCGGGAAGAGAACTATGCGCATCTGCACCGAAACGGACGCATCTTCTGGCTGCAGCGCGACATCGCGCTTTTGCCAACGGACGGACGTCCGATTTCCCAAAGCGAGGGTGTGCGATCGCTCTATGAAAAGCGCGCGCCGCTCTATGCGCGCTTTGCCGACTGCGTCGTGGACAACAACGGCGATGTGCACGAGAGCGTCCGTTACATTTTGGACGGATGCAGCAATAACGGGAGGTAAGCATGAAAATTCTTGTCCTGAACGGCCCCAATCTGAATATGCTCGGCCTGCGTGAGCCTGGAATCTACGGCAGCGAGTCCTACGCTGACCTCGTGCGTATGCTTGAGGAAAGCGCGCAGACGCTCGGCGTGGAGTTGGAAATGTTCCAGAGCAACCACGAGGGTGTGCTCGTGGATAAGATTCAGGAGGCCTACGGCCGCATCGACGGCATTGTCTTTAACCCCGGCGCCTACACGCACACGAGCATCGCGCTGCTCGATGCGCTCAAGGCCGTTTCCATCCCGACGGTGGAGGTTCACATCTCCGACCTCTCCAAGCGGGAGGCTTTCCGTCAGATTTCGTATATCCGTGCCGCGTGCGTCAAAACGATCAGCGGCCACGGCCTGCAGGGTTATATCGAGGCGCTCACTTTTCTTGCCGGACGCTGAAAGCTATTTACAAACAGGAAATAAAGGGATATAATATACTGCCAAATGTTATATCACCCAAAATACTGATTTGAAACGGAATTTGAGATTATGCTGGAATTTGAAGAGTACAAAGTTAAATTAGGAGAACTCAAGCCCACGCTGGACACGCTGCGCGGCGCACTGCGTCTGGAGGACGCCCGCGCGGAGCTGGCCGAACTGCGTGAGCAGTCAGAGCAGCCGGATTTCTGGAACGACATGGAAAACGGCCAGAAGGTGCTCAAGCGCATCAAGCAGCTCGAGAACAAGTGCCGCCAGTTTGAAAACCTGGAAAGTGAGTGGGAGGACATGATGGTCCTCTGCGAAATGGCGCTTGAGGAAAACGACGATTCTATGCTGGAGGAACTGCAAAGCGGCTTCAAGGTTTTTGAGAAAAAGCTGGAAGAGACGCGCCTGAGCACGCTGCTCTCCGGCGAATACGACAACTGCGGCGCCATCATCTCCTTCCATGCCGGTGCAGGCGGAACGGAGGCGCAGGATTGGACGCAGATGCTCTATCGTATGTACACCCGCTGGGCAGAGCGCCGCGGCTTCAAGTACACCGTGCTGGATTATCTGGACGGAGACGAAGCTGGCATCAAGAGCGCGACTATCTCCATCGAGGGGGACAATGCTTACGGTTATCTGAAGAGTGAACATGGCATCCACCGCCTTGTGCGTGTTTCGCCCTTTGACTCTTCCGGCCGCCGGCACACTTCGTTTGCCGCGCTGGAGGTCATGCCCGAGATCGGGGATGACGGCGAGATCGAGATCCGTCCCGAAGACATCGAAATGCAGGTTTACCGTTCCTCCGGTGCGGGCGGACAGCATGTTAACAAGACCTCTTCTGCTGTGCGTCTGATCCACATTCCCTCCGGCGTGGTCGTCTCCTGCCAGACGGAACGCAGCCAGCACCAGAACCGTGAATACGCCATGCGTATGCTCCGCGCGCGCCTGGCTGAGATCAAGGAGCAGCAGCACCTTGAGAAAGTTTCCGACATCAAGGGTGTGCAGATGAAGATCGAATGGGGCAGCCAGATCCGCTCCTACGTCTTTATGCCCTATACACTCGCGAAGGATCACCGCACCGGCTTTGAAAACGGCAACATCACCGCGGTTATGGACGGCGATCTGGACGGCTTTATCAACGCCTATCTGTCCATGAAAGCAGGGCAGGCGTAAATGAAGAAAACTGCAATTCGGATTGTCGCGGCGCTTGGCTGCATCCTGCTGGCGGCTTTTGCCGGAAGCGCGATGGCAAATGTGCCGCTGCCGGATGCGCCGCCGGTGCTGGAAACAACACCCACTCCGGAACCGACTCCGCCTGCCGAGGAACTTGTTCCGACGCCGACGCCGGAACCCACACCGACGCCGGAGCCGGAGTATTTCACGATTACGCTCATTGGCGACTGTACGCTCTCCAGCGGCCCGTATAATGACAACTACGCCGGCGGCTACCGCAAGACGGTCGGGGACGATTATGCCTATCCTTTTGCCGAGACGAAGTCGTATTTTGAAAATGACGACTGCACGCTTGCAAATCTGGAGTGTGTCCTGTCCAACCATACGGTGGCGGCAGACAAGAATTTCGTCTTCCGGGCTCCACCGGAGTATGTGAATATTCTTACGGAAGGCAGCGTGGAGCTTGTCACACTCGGCAACAACCATGTGCTTGACTACGGCGAAACGGGCTATGCGGACACAAAGGCCACGCTGGACGAAGCGAACATCGGCTATGCCGGGCGCGACGAGTGGACCGTGTATGAAACGGAGAGCGGCCTTCGCATCGGCATGTACGCGGTGAGCTTTGGAAAAGACGAGCAGATCAGAGCCGGCATCGAGAAGCTGAAAGAAGAGGGCGCAGAGTTTATCATTGCGGCGCTGCACTGGGGAGACGAGGGCTCTTATAAGGTCAATCAGCTTCAGAAGCAGCAGGCACACACCGCCATTGACGCCGGTGCGGATCTCGTTTACGGCACGCATCCACACACCTTGCAGCCGGTGGAGATTTACAAGGATACGCCCATTTATTACAGCATGGGCAACTGGTCTTTCGGCGGCAACACAAATCCCCGGGATAAGGACACGGTGATTGTGCGCCTGACCGTGATGCGCGATATTGACGGCACGATCTCGATTCAGGAGCGGGAGCATATCCCGTGCAGCTCCAGCGGTGTGAACGATCGCAACAACTATCAGCCCGTGGTGATTCCGGAAGATGATCCGCGCTATGAGCGTGTGCTCTCCAAGCTCGACGGCAGCTTTGCCGGTCCGGATTTGACGATCGGCTACAGCTACGGATTTAACGAGTATTAAAGCGCACGCAAAGAAAACCGCGCGGGAATCCACCCCGACGTTCATAAAAAATCCTCCCGATGAGAAAATGCATCGGGAGGATTTTTGTTTGTTTTAATTTTGCAGTGCGGTTAAAACCATAGATAACGCACTGTGTGCGCATAAAAGCGAGATCTATGCCCGTTAGACAAATTGGAATTTGTTATAATGCCATTACATATATTTGGCAAGGGTTCCATTCATCCCACAATGTTGGAAATATCTCGAACTCCTTAAAACCAAGCGAGATATAAAATCTATTGGTTTTATCATAATCCTCATATTTACCCATCTGCACAGTCTTTACTTGTATAAATGAATATCCCTTTTCACAAATTACTTTTTTTGCACATTCAAATAATGATTTGCCAATTCCATTTCGATGGTATTCTTTTAGCACTCCCATAACAGCAAGTTCTACTGTATCTTTTCCTGTTTGTTTTAGGTAAAGAAAACCTACTGGTTTTTCATCTTTATATGCACAGAAGAATATTTTACCAACACTATCTTCTATATATTCTTCTCTTGATTCAGGAATTCCAAACCAATCA
>JAFXAW010000033.1 GCA_017522015.1 Oscillospiraceae bacterium
CCGACGAAGGTGGACCGCAGCGCGGCCTACATGGCGCGTTACGTTGCCAAGAACATTGTTGCCTCCGGCCTCGCCCGCCGCTGCCAGATCGAGCTGGCCTACGCCATCGGCGTTGCGCATCCCGTCTCCATTCTGGTGGACACCTACGGCACCGGCATCGTGTCCGATGACCGCATCGCCGAGATCGTGCGCGCGCATTTCGACCTGCGCCCCGCCGCGATCATCCGCACGCTGGATCTGCGCCGTCCCATTTACGAGCAGACCGCCGCTTACGGTCACTTTGGCCGCACGGATATCGACCTGCCCTGGGAGCATACCGACATGGCTGAGGCGCTGCGCGCCGCGCTCTAAGCAAAGCCCCTTTCGCCGCACGAAGTCCCCGCTTTCTCAGCGGATTTCAAGCCTTAAACACACCTGAGCGAAGCCCCCGTCTTTTCCGCACAGGGCTTCCATTTAACGATGCGAAGTCCCCTGCCCCTTCGGCGCGGGCTTCAAAGCCAGCATTAAAGATTATTTTAGGGAGAGAACGTCATGCCCTTTGAAAAGGATCGTGAGGACGTCATTGAAGGCCGCAACGCCGTAACGGAGGCGCTGCGCGCCGGACGCGCCATCGACAAGCTCTATATCGCCAAGGGCGAAACGGATAAAACGCTCGCGTTTCTCGCTTCCAAGGCCCGCGCCGCCGGCGTTGTGGTCGTGGAGGCGGATCGCCGCAAGCTCGACAGCATGAGCGTAACACAGGCGCATCAGGGCGTCGTGGCGCTGGCCGCTGTGCGGGAATACGTTTCGATTGCCGACATTCTCTCCATCGCGCGGGAGCGCGGGGAGGATCCCTTTGTCGTCGCCTGTGACGAGGTGAGCGACCCGCACAACCTCGGCGCCATTCTCCGCACCGCGGAGTGCGCCGGAGCGCACGGCGTGATCATCCCCAAGCGCCGCAGCGCGGGTCTGACCGCAACGGTGGACAAGGCCAGCGCGGGCGCTGCCGAGCATATGGCCGTTGCGCGCGTGCCGAACATGGCCGCCGCTCTGCGCGAGCTCAAGGACGAGGGTCTGTGGATTTACGGCACCGCGGCGGAGGGCACAAGCCCTCTGTGGAAAACCGATTTTACCGGCCCGCTCTGCCTGGTCATCGGCTCCGAGGGCGAAGGCATGAGCCGCATCGTCACAGAGCAGTGTGATTTTCTGGTGTCCATCCCCATGCAGGGACGCATCAGTTCTCTGAACGCCAGCGCGAGCGCCGCGATCGTGCTGTATGAAGTCCTGCGCGCGCGGCAGAACGGATAAAAATTCACCTATCCCCGGCCGGCGAACGCTCTTCTCCGGCAAGCGGAAGAAAACGGTGGTGAACCTATGGACAACAACTACGAACCGAATACAGGCAATCCGGAGTACTCGCTTACGGACATTCTGACGGAGTACTATGTGTGCAGCGCGTCGAAGTCGGCAAAGACGCCGCAAGCGCCGGCGGAACAGCGCAGTCGTGAGATTGTGATGGAAGCGCCGGACGAGCAGGTCGCCGCTGCCGATATCACTTCCGGGGACATTCCGGAGGAGACGGCCGAGCCGAAGCGGCAAAAGCTTCAGCTGCCCCAGCTGCGCCTGCCGCGCTTTGAAACCAAACCCAAGGGCAGGCGGCTTGAATCCGCCGAAGCGGAGGAAAATCGCCCCGCCGCGCCCGAAGGTCGGCGGCTGGCCGAACCGGAAGGCAGACGGCTGATTGAGTCGGTTGGAAAACGCATATTCGAGCCGGAAGGCAGACGGCTTTCCTCCTCCGAGGGGAGACGGCTGGCCGAAGCGCAGCCGAGCGCAGAGCCTGTGCGGAAAGCGCCGTCGGAGCCGGAGGTTTATTCGATCACGGAAATCCTTGCCGAGGCCGAGGCGATCGAGCGTCTGGAGCATGAAAACGCCCTGCGCAGACAGGCCGAAACCCAGACGCGGGAAAAGCAGCTCGCGCAGAGAACCCACGCGGAAGCGGTCAAAGCCGCGGCCGAGGCCGCCGCGCCTCTGCCCGAAATGCCGGAGGAAGCTTTGCCGCCCGCCGAAGCCGAAGCGCAGCCGAGCGCACCGCAGGCGGAGGCCGAAGCGCAGCCGGTTGAGAAGAAAATCCAGGTCGTCCTGGTCGATTTTGAGACGGGCGAAGCCCAGTCGCAGCCCGCCGAGGATGCCGAGGAGCAGCCGTCCGAAGAGAACGCACAGGGCGTTTTGATTGATTTCCCCACGGCGCAAGCCGGATCCGATGCTTTTTCCGACGCGGATGAAACGGCGCAGGCCGTTGCCATAGAGCCCGACGGCGCGGATCGCTACGCCGGGGCGGATTATCCTGAAATGGGCGATCCCGGCGCGGAGGACGGGGCCGGAGAAAGCGAGCTTTCGTCCGCGGACAAGAAAAAACGTCCGGGTCTGCTCGTGATGCTGACGGCCATTTTGGTGCTTCGCCGGAAGCGCCGGATGACGAAGATGAAGGCGGAGGACAAGGCCGCCGCCGAGCGGGAGGCGCTGCCGGAGGTTTCGGCAAAGGCCGCCGCAAAATACTATCTGAAGAATTCCGTGCCCTACAAGCTCCGCTTTCTTGTTGCCGCGGCGCTGTGCATGATTCTGCTCTATGTCTCCTGGGGTCTGCCCCTGGTGGGCGCGATGCGCAACATCCGCGTTTGCGCCGGGATGTGCCTTGTGCTGGAGCTCGGCGTGATGCTGCTGGCGCTTGACGTGTTCACAAAGGGCATCGTCAATCTGTTCCGCGGAAAACCGGGGCTGGAAAGTCTCCTGTCCGTCTCCTGCATTTTCTCCGCGCTGGACGCGGTGATCATTTTCGCGGGCGGACCGCAGCGCGGCCTGCCCTACTGCGCGGTGAGCTCGGTCGGGCTTTGCATCGCGCTGCTGGGCGAGCGGCTGTATTGCATCGGCATGGCGCGCACCCTCCACACGGCGGGCGCAGCGAAAGAGCCGAACAGCGTCTTCTCCGTGGAGGGCGCGGTGCCGGACGGGCGGGTGCTCATCCGCAGCAAGCGCAGCGTTACGGGCTTTGTCAACCGCAGTCAGGAGGCCGATCCCGTCACCCTCATCTACAACGCGGTTGCGCCGATCCTGCTCATTGCAGCGCCGGTGCTCGCCTTTGTCGCGACGGTCTGCTGCAAGCAGAGCTCGGATTTCTTCCACTGTCTCTCCGCGCTGACCGCCGTGAGCAGCTCTTTTTCCGCGCTGCTGTGCTATACGCTCCCCTTCGCCGTTGTGTCCAGACGGCTGGCCGTAAACGGCGCGGCGATCGCGGGCTGGTCGGGCTGTGCGGACGTCGGCGAGAGCCGCAGTGCCGTGCTCACGGATGAGGACGTTTTCCCTGTGGGCAACGTGCTCATCGACACCATCCGCATTCTGGAGGGCGTGTACACGGACAAGGTGCTCTCCTACGCCGGCAGCGTCGTGGCCTTTTCCGGCTGCGGCCTCGTGCCCGCGTTCACGGACCTCATGCGGCGCAACGGCTGCGCCATGCACCGGGTGGAAAACTTCTCCTGCCATCGCGGCGGCGGCCTGACCGGCATCGTCCGCGGCGAGCAGGTGCTCATCGGCAGCAGCAGCTTCATGAACCTCATGGGCATCCGCCTGCCGCAGAGTCAGATGTCCAAATCCAGCGTGTTCATCGCCATCAGCGGTGAGCTGGTGGGCGTGTTCTCCATCCGCTATGTGCCCGCCGCCGCTGTGCAGGAAGCGCTGGTTTCCCTGCTGCGCAGCCGCGCTGTCGCGCCGCTGTTCGCGATTCGGGACTTTAACGTCACCCCGCTGCTGATCAAGCAGCGCTACCGTATGCCCACCGAGGGCTTTGACTTCCCCTCCTTCCAGGAGCGTTACCGCATCAGCGCCATCGAGCCCGGGGAGCACGATCAGCCGTCGATGCTGCTTGTGCGCAAGGGCGTGGGCACCTTTGTGGAGGCCGCCGCCGCGGGCAGAGGGCTTTTCCGCTGCGTCCGGCTGTGCCTGGTGCTGAGTCTGCTCTGCTCCGTTCTGGGCATGCTGCTGATGTTTTTCCTGTGCATCGGCGCATCCTATGACAGTGCAAGCGCCGGAAATATCCTTTTGTACCTGCTGTTCTGGCTCGTTCCCGTGATCTTCTGCACGCTCGGCCTGCGCAGATAGGCAAACAAGCCCCCTTTTCGCAAAAAAGCTCTTGCATTGCAATGACAGAACATAGTATAATAGTTCGCATGCGTTTTTGCATGCTATGTTGGAGATACAAGATTGTAATATAATTAAGGAGAGAAAACGTCCATGAGCTACGCCACGAAGAACATCCGCAACATCTGCCTGCTCGGCCACGGCGGCAGCGGCAAAACCACCCTCGCGGAAAATATGCTTTTCCTGACCGGTGCGATCGACCGTCAGGGCAACACCACCGCGGGCAACACCGTCTGCGACTATGACGCAGAAGAGATCAAGCGTCAGATCTCCATCTCCACCGCGATTGCGCCCGTGGAGTTCAGCGGCACGAAGATCAACGTGCTCGACTGCCCCGGCTTCTTTGATTTCGTCGGCGACGTGATGTGCGCGCTGCGCGCGGCGGATGCCGGCGTCATCGTGCTCTCCGCGAAGGACGGACTTACCGTCGGCGCCGAGAGAAGCTGGAAGTACCTGAAGGAAGCCGCGCTTCCCACCATGTTCTACGTCTCCAAGATCGACGAGGAGCACGGTGACTACTTTGCCGTTCTCGACGCGCTCAAGGCGCGCTACGGCAGCTCCATCTGCGCTGTCTCCGCGCCTCTGTCCGATGGCAGCGGCGTCATCGACCTCGTGCACAACTGCGCCTACAAGACCGTCGGCGGCAAGACCACGAAGTGCGACATTCCTGCTGCGGATGCGGACAACGCCGCCTCCCTGCGCGAGGCTCTGTTTGAGACTGCGGCCGGCGCTTCCGAGGATCTGATGGAGAAGTATTTTGAGGAGATGGAGCTCTCCGAGGCGGACACCATCACCGGTCTGCGCATGGGTATGCTCGAGCGCAACGTGGTTCCCGTCCTGTGCGGCTGCGCCGCGAGCGGCGTGGGCACCGAAGTGTTCATGCGCGCCGTGTGCGACTATGCCCCCGCGCCCAGCGATATGCCCGCTGTCAAGTACGAGGGCGGCGAGCTGGCCATCGACCCCAACGGCCCGGTCTGCGCGCTTGTTTTCAAAACCGTTTCCGATCAGTTCGGCAAGTATTCCTTCGTGAAGGTGCTCTCCGGTAACGTCACGGGCGATATGTCCCTGCGCAACACCCGCGCGAGCTCCACGGATAAGCTCGGCCGTCTGTACACCATGTGCGGCAAGAAGAGCACCGAAATTAAGGACATCCCCTGCGGTGACATCGCAGCCATCGGCAAGATGGAGTGGAAGACCGGCGACACGGTCTGCGACGCGAAGAACGAGATCACCCTGCCCGCCATCGACATCGCCGAGCCCTGCTACTCCATGGCGATCGCGCCCAAGACCAAGGGTCAGGACGATAAGGTTGCCGGCGGTCTCGCCCGTCTGGGTGAGGAGGACATCTCCTTCACGCTCGTCAACAACGGCGAAACGCATCAGCTCGTCATCTCCGGCGCGGGCGACATTCAGGTCGACGTGCTCTGCGCCAAGCTCAAGAGCCGCTTCGGCGTGGAGACCGAGCTTGCTCCGGCACGCGTGGCCTACCGCGAGAAGATCAAGGCCAAGGTCGAGGCCCACGGCCGTCATAAGAAGCAGTCCGGCGGCAGCGGCCAGTTCGGTGACGTCTGGGTTCGCTTTGAGCCCCAGGATGAGCAGGATGATCTGATCTTCGCCGAGGAAGTCTTCGGCGGCAGCGTCCCGAAGAACTTCTTCCCCTCCGTTGAAAAGGGTCTGCGCAACGCCGTGCAGAAGGGCGTTCTGGCGGGCTACCCGCTGGTCGGCCTGAAGGCCACGCTGTACGATGGCTCCTACCATCCCGTTGACTCCAACGATATGGCTTTCCAGACCGCTGCCCGTCTCGCGTATCAGGACGGCATCCCGAAGGCGAAGCCCACCATCCTTGAGCCCATCGGCCTGCTGAAGGTCACCATTCCGGACGCCAACCTGGGCGACATTATGAGTGACATCTCCTCCAAGCGTCGCGGCACCGTGCTGGGCATGAACGCGGAGGACGGCATGCAGATCGTCGAGGCCGAGGTTCCGATGGCGGAGATGAGCTCCTACACCATCGACCTGCGCTCCATGACGCAGGGCCGCGGCAGCTTCACCTGCAAGTTCACCCGCTACGAGGAAGCCCCCGCGAACGTCCAGCAGAAGGTCATTGAGGAAGCCAAGGCCCTCGCCGAAGCCGAGTAAGGACAAGTTAAACCAAACACAAAAGCAGAGCGCGAAAGCGCTCTGCTTTTTAATTCCCGCTTTTGATTTCGAGGCCTATCCTTTGATTTTCCCTTTTGCAGTAGATTGTCAAAAGAAGCCGGGAGAGCTATAATGGAGACTACAGCATATACGAAACTAACTTTTCGGAATAAACCGGATTCAACTATTGGTTGAGCAAAATCACTTGCGCTTTGATTGCCTTTCTCTGTTTTGAAGAATAAACTGGTTTCATCACAAACAAAGGAGTTTCGGAATGATTGGTGAGAAAATTAAAAGCCTTCGTCTAAAAAAGCGGGTTACGCAGGAAACCATCGCAAATGCTCTGCATGTGTCTCCTCAAGCTGTCTCGAAGTGGGAACTCGGCTCAGCCGTGCCGGACATCTCACTTCTCGTGCCATTGGCCGATTTTTTCATGGTAACTGTAGACTATTTGCTGAGGGACAAAGCCGAACCGAAACAAATCAATCAGGAATATTTTGAAATCACTCTCAGCGACCCAACAAGAGGCGCGATTAAAGGCACATTAAAAAATCTTTCTGATTTTTCCTTTGAAAAAGTGCGCAGCGAAATCATCTTTAGGGATATTACGGGGAACATGATAGATTTTAGGCAGGACTATCTTGGAAATTTGCCTGCCGGATATACCATGCATATTTCTGCACTAACTTTGAGTTCCCGAAAAACCCACAGCATTGAGTATAAAGTGGTGGACTATGAGTTTAAGTGTTAATAATAATTCTTGGGAGATGCGCATATGATCAGGTTTGAGAAAATTGCAGAACGCGATATCGACCTCATAATGATGCGGTGTTTTATTGCCAATTCAGATTTTGCAGAGCTTTTTCTTAAGTGTCTCGGCTTGTCCGGCGCTAAGCTTATCCATGTTGAGCATTCTCTCACCGATCCCGAACTGGGCGAATCGGATGTAACCGTAATTGTCGAGTCTGACAGCACTCGATATGCACTTCTGATTGAAAACAAGATTGATGCCAATGCCATGCCGCAGCAATATCATCGTTATGATGAACGGGGAAGGCTTGGTGTTGCCAATGGCGAATACGCTGACTACGCTGTTTTTATCGTTGCTCCGCAATCCTATTTGGACACAAATGACGAGGCAAAAAAGTATCCAAATCGAATTTCATATGAAACGATGCTGGATTTCTTCGAATGCAAAGGCTTTGTTTTTGAACGGGAAGCAATCCGCTGCGCAATCAGAAAAAAAGAGTCCGGCTATACTGTTCAGGCAGTGCCTTCCATTACGGAGTTTTGGGGCAACCTCTATGCTTACACATCTGCATCGAAATATCGCTGCGAAATGTTTCCGCCCGACGGGCCAAAGGGCAGCCGATCAGCATGGGTTCAGTTTCGTGTACCGCTTCACGGTGTGTCACTCTATTTTAAGTCAAGCAAAGGTTTTGTCGACTTGGAGTTCACCGGCAAACTGAATGATGGCGCTCGATTAAGGGCAGAAATAAATCCTCACAAGGGTGAGGATATGCATTGGGAAACTACCGGCAACTCACTCAGTCTGCGCCTCAGGGTTCGTTCAATGGATTTTAGAAATCCATTCTCCGAGTACATAAATGATGTTGATCAGGTATTATCTGCTGCAGAAAGGCTGACAGCGTTGGCGGTCAAGTTAAATGACTTGGGTTTTACGGTATAACGCCCAAATGGCTGTATCTTAGAGGCTTATAAAGCAACAGCATGGCTCTTATGAGCCATGCTGTTGCTTTATATCTTCTTATCCGGCCGTGCGAGAAGCATTCTGCTTCTCCCTTGGCCTATCTTACATTATCTATCCGCTTGGGCGTCATCCGAAGAAATCAGTCCGTAACCGCCCTGATTGCGGCGATAAACAACGGAAAAGCTGCCGTCCTCCTGATTGATGAAGGCGAAGAACGCGTGCTCAAGCAGATTCATCTGCAGCACGGCCTCCTCGGGAGACATGGGTTTGAGTGCAAACCGCTTGCTGCGCACGATGCGGATCTCCTCCTCCGCCTCGTCGTCTTCGGAGACAGGCACGGCGCTCACCTCGCGCTCGAGCGCGCCCTCACGCAGCTTCTTCTCCAGCTTGGTCTTGTTCTTCCGGATCTGCCGCTCGATCGAGGCGACCGCGCTGTCAATGGACACAAACATGTCGCTCGTCAGCTCGCTGACGCGGTAGAACATCCCGTTGTTTTTCAGCGTGACCTCCGCTCTGTAGCGGCCACGCTCCGCGCTGAAGGTTACATACGCCTCGGACTCATTCCTGAAGAAGCGGTCCAGCTTGCCGACCTTGCGTTCCGCGTAGGCACGCACTTCCGCGCCGACCTCAATCTTCTTTTCCGTAAATGTGAATTTCATGTGATCACTCCTTCTGGCGTAATTGGGGTTTTGCTGTGTACATTTTAACATATAAAAGAACAAAACGGAAGTCTTTTTTGTGAATTTTTATTGTTTGTTCAAAATTATGCCAGCGCCATGCCGAGGATGAGTATGCCCTCGTTGTCCCGATAGATCTCCGGGAACTGCGAAATCGGCAAGGGATTGACGCCCCGCCCGGCCTCGATCGTATATCCGGGGCGGTTGAAATCCTGAATGAACCAGTCCTTATAGCCCGCGAAGCCGGAGGCGTAGGGCGTCTCCTCCAGCGCGTAGCCGCTCACTTTCGCGAAGCGGATGCCGATCTCCTCCGCGCGCGGCGGTTGGAAGTCGAGGAACTTCCAGAAGATCACCTCGCCCTGCGTGTGATAGGAGAGTGTCAGCGCCGGGGACAGCCGCCGCGTGAGCTCATACATGCTGCGGCTTTCGGGCGCTGAGAGCGGCGCAGAGCCGACATAGTCGCGCGGTGCGGGGCTTGTGTAGCACTGCGCAAATTTGATCTCCCGCGCCTGCTCCCAGCGCGCCGGGTATTGCAGATTGAGGTCAACGCCCCGAATGTTCGCCTTCCAGCCCACGGGAAAGGGGATGGACGGATAATCCGCCGCGATGCGCCGCGCCGCCTCAAATTCGCCGCCTGTCACTTCCCCGAGCACCAAATCGACGCCGTCCGGGTTGACCATCGGCACAACGGTCAGCGTCACGGCCTCGTAAAGCGCCTGCACGCTGTAGCCCGCGATGCCGCCGCCGCTGACGTAAGCCGCGCAGAGTTTTTCCAGAAACCGGAGCAGCAGCGGCGAGACAATCCACTCGTTGGCGTGGTGTGCGCCGTTATAGAGCAGCTGCTTTTCGCCCGCGCCGAAGCGCAGGGTGTAAAGCGGCTTGCCCATCACGCTGTTGCCCGCCTCGGAGAGCGTCAGAAAGGGATAGCGCGCGGCAAGGCCGCGCACGCTGTAGCCAAGCGCCGCGGAGCCGAAACGGATGTCCGTCGGCACGACCGGGAAATCCAGCGGCACGATCACCGCCGAGCCAATGCGCAGATTGTAGGGATCAAGGCCGGGATTTGCGATCTCCACCGCGCGCAGCGTGCTGCCGTGCTCCTGCGCGATGCGATACAGGCTGTCACCCGGGCGGACGGTATGCACGACGTAGCCCGTATACCACGGCAGCAGCGCCTGCTGCGTCTGTTGCCCCGCGATACCGTCCGCGCGCAGGCCGTTCGCCCGCTGAAAAGCCGTCACCGCGGCGCGGGTTCGCGCGCCGAATATGCCATCCACCTCGCCCGGGGAAAAGCCCGCGCGCGTCAGCGCGAGCTGCAGCAGCTCCACCGACGCGCCTGTGTCTCCGAATTTTAACAATTTCATGGCAAATCATACCTCCACGCAGTCCTTCTTTATATCCTATGCAGTCGAAAGCCCGCTAAAACAAAGAAAAGAATTTTTGCTTCCAGTACGGAGAGAATTTGTCGCCGTTATTTTGCATGAAACATGACATACTGAAAAGGAGAACCAAACGGAGGGCAAAAAATGACAAAAAAACACTTCTTTCGCGGGCGTGCATCGCTTCCGCGCGCGGTCTGTGCGGTGCTGCTGCTCGTGGCGCTGCTGTGCGCGCCCGCATACGCAGCGGAAACCTCGCTCGTGCCGGTCGGGCGCACGGTCGGCATCCAGCTGCAGATGCCCGGCGCGATGGTCGTCGGGCTTTCCACCGCGGACTGTCCGTCCCCCGCGCAGGCCGCCGGCATCCGGACGGGCGACCTCATCGTCGCCATACAGGGCAAGAGCGTGAGCTCGGCAAGCGCGTTTTTGGAGCAGGCCGCGAAAATAGACGGCACGCCCGTGTGCATCACAGTCGAGCGCAGCGGCAGCAGGCTCGACTTCACGGTTACGCCGTCGCGCACGGAAAGCGGCTGGGTGCTCGGCCTCTGGCTGCGCGACAGCATCACCGGCATCGGTACCCTCACCTATTATGATCCGGAAACGGGCTTTTACGGCGCGCTCGGGCATCCGATCAACGATGTGGACACCGGCGTGCGCCTGCCGGTTGGCAGCGGCAAGCTCATGGACGCCGAGATCACCGGAGTCCGGCCGGGGCAGGTCGGCCGTCCGGGCGAGCTGAGCGGCAGCTTTGACTTTGACCATAGCTGCGGCAGCATTCTCATCAATTCGGACTGCGGCATCTTTGGCTATCTGGACGGGATCGACCCCGCCGACGCGCTGCCGGTCGCCACGGCGTCGGAGATCCACCCGGGCAAGGCGAGCATTCTCTCCAACGTGGAGGGCTGCGCGGTTGCGGAGTATGAAATCGAGATCGAGCAGGTGCAGCCGGGCGGCGCGCATCCGCTGAGCTTCCGCGTGACGGATCAGAAGCTGCTGTCCATCACCGGCGGCATCGTCCAGGGCATGTCCGGCTCGCCGATTCTGCAGGACGGCAAATTGGTTGGCGCCGTGACGCATGTTCTAATCAATGATCCCACACGGGGATATGGGATTTTCATCGAAAATATGCTGGACGCCGCGGCATAGTCGTAGGGCGGGGGCTTGCCCCCGCCATTTTCTTTTTAGAAAATATGTAAAGCATGCTTGACATTCTAAAAACAATATGCTATATTACCGATGTAAAGTAAGCTTTACATTTGGTAAGAAGGTGCCTTATGAAGAACAAAATCGAGAACATAAGAAAAGAGCAGGGAATCTTACAGGATGAAATGGCAAAAGCTTTGGGTGTTTCCCGGCAGACCATCAGCTCCTTGGAAAATGGGCGGTACAATCCGTCTATCATGCTGGCATATAAGATCGCAAAATACTTTGGAATGACCATTGAAGATATATTCGTTTTTGAAGAGGATGAGATTTAAATGAAAAACGATAGAAGAATGATAGCTTATATTATCTATATAATCTTTGGCGCAGTTCTGATGGTTCTTGGAATGCTGGAGGTTGTGGATTCCTTTTGGAGCGGAATGGGCGGTGCATTGATCGCTATGGGAGCAGTTCGTGTAGTCCAGTTTCTGCGCTACAAAAAAGACGAATCTTATCGCGAAAAATGGGATGTGGAGACACAGGACGAGCGCAACCATTTTATCCGCAACAAAGCGTGGGCATGGGCCGGATA
>JAFXAW010000034.1 GCA_017522015.1 Oscillospiraceae bacterium
CGTGCTTATTTGGTCCGAGTGACAGGAGTCGAACCTGCGGCCATGCCGCCGCAAGCGGCCGGCATGGCCGGCGGCGGTTTCCACGGCGCTTATGCGCCCAAGAGGCCGCAGGTTCTCGTCCCACTACGCCGAAATGCAAAAAACCCAGCCCGTCTCTGACGGTCTGGATTTTTTGGTCCGAGTGACAGGAGTCGAACCTGCGGCCATGCCGCCGCAAGCGGTCGGCATGGCCGGCGGCGGTTTGCATGGCGCTTACGCGCCCAAGAGGCCGCAGGTTCTCGTCTTGCTGCGCCGAAATGCAAAAAATCCAGCCCGTCTGTGACGGTCTGGATTTTCTGGTCCGAGTGACAGGAGTCGAACCTGCGGCCTCTTGAACCCCATTCAAGCGCGCTACCAATCTGCGCTACACCCGGATACTCTTTTTCGCCCGCTTACTATAACACAAGCATTCGCGGATTGCAAGTGTTTTTCTTCGCAATATGCATTTTTTATTTTTCAATGCAAAAACCGCTTTCCGACAGAGCGTCGGACACCTTGTGTTTTAATGAAAAATCCCCGTTCTTGCGAACGGGGATTTTGTGGAGCGGCCTACGAGGCTCGAACTCGCTACCTCCACCTTGGCAAGGTGGCGCTCTACCGGATGAGCTAAGGCCGCACAACAGCTTGTTCATTATAGCAGATTCCTGGCGTTTGTCAAGAAAAATTTTCCGGCGGAAAATCAAATTTTCCGCCGGACTGATTTTTCTCCGTTTTATTCCGCTGCAATCATGAAATAATACACCGGCTGGCCGCCGTTGATGACGCTCAGCTCCGGATCGCCAAGCTTCCCGGCAAGCAGCTCGCCCGCCGCTTCCGCGTCCGCTTCCGCAACGTCCTCGCCGTAATACACGCTGATGAGCTCCGGCGCAAAGGGGGCGATCCCCTCGGCCACGGCCTCCATCAGCGCCGGCAGCTCGGTAAAGCTGCCGAGCAGCGCGCCGTCGAGCAACGCGAGATATTCCCCCGCGAGAATGTGGTGGCCGTCAAACTCGCTGTCGCGCGCGGCATAGGTGACCAGAGCCGTGTGGACCTGCGAGGCGGCTTCCATAAGCATTTCGGCAAGCTCTTCTTCCCCTGCATAAGTATCCACAGCGAGCATGGCAGAGATGCCCTGCGGCACCGTTTTCGTCGGGATAACAACGACCTTTCGGTCGCTGATCGGCACGCACTGCTCCGCCGCCATGATGATGTTTTTGTTGTTCGGCAGGACAAACACCGTCTCCGCCGGCGTCTTCTCGATCTGGCGAAGAATGTCCTCCGTGGAGGGGTTCATGGTCTGTCCGCCGGTGACAACACCGTCCGCGCCGAGCTCACGGAACAGCGTTTCCATGCCCGCGCCCGCGCAGACCGTCACAAAGCCATAGCGCTTCTCCGGCTTGACGGGAGCCTCTTCCTCTTCCTCCTCAAGCGCGTCCGCGCTTGTCGCCTTGCGCCCCGCGGCAAGATCTTCGCTCTGGCTGCGCATGTTCTCAATCTTGGCGATCTCCAGCGTTCCGTATTTCTGCGCTTCGGTGAGCGCGGCGCCCGGCTCGTTCGTGTGCACGTGCACCTTGAAGCACTCATCGTCCTCGCCGATCACAAGGCTGTCGCCAATGCTGACGAGATACTCGCGGAACTCCTCCAGCGGCTTGTCTTTCGTCCTGCGCACGATAAACACGGTGTCGTAAGCAAATTCAATGTCCTCCGCGGAAAAAGCTCCGAAATCCGCACCCTCGACGAGCGCAGCCGGATCGGGCAGCTTCTCCTCCTCATAATCGGAGAACATGCGTCCCTGCAGGGACGCGAGCATCGCATCAAGAATCACAACATAGCCCTTGCCGCCGGCATCCACAACGCCGGCACGCTTGAGCACCGGGTTCTGCTCCACGGTCAGCTCCAGCGCATCCTTTGCCGCCTCCAGCGCGCACACCAGCAGCAGCTCCACATCGCTGCCCTTCTCGGCAAATTCCAGCGCTGCCTTTGCCGCAACGCGCGAAACCGTCAGAATCGTGCCCTCCGCGGGCTTCATCACGGCCTTGTACGCTGCGTCAACACCCTCCTGCATAGCATCTGCAAGAGAATGCGCGGTCAGCTCGTTCATGCCCTTGACGGCCTTGGAGATGCCGCGAAACAGCAGGGACAGAATAACGCCGCTGTTGCCGCGCGCGCCGCGCAGAAGCGCGGAAGCGGCACAGTCGGCCACGGCGGTCACGCCCTCCAGCTTCTTGCTGCGGAGTGCGTCCGCGCCGCTGCGCATGGTCAGGCTCATATTTGTTCCCGTATCACCGTCCGGCACGGGGAAAACATTTAGTTCGTTAATCGGCTGCTTGTGCTTTTCCAGCGCGTCGGACGCGCAGAGCAGCATATCCCGAAAAGCAGCTCCGTCTATTATTTCTCTCAAAAGTTATACCTCCTGCTGGGATGCTTTGCGGAAAGGACCTCAGTCCATCAGCATGGAATCGACAAACACATCCACGCGATTGACCGGCACGCCCGTAGCCTCTGCCACCTTGTAGCTCACCTCGCTGATGATGCTCCGGGCCAGCGTGCTTACGTTCAGCCCGTGGTCCACAACAATATGCAGCTCGATGTCCACGCCGCCCGTCTCCGGGAAGCGGACAGCAACGCCCTTGGACATGGATTCCCGCCGCAGGAGCACGGCGATCCCGTCACCTTTTGCGCGCCCGGCCATACCCTTCACGCCAAAGCAGCGCGAAGCCGCGTCGCCCGCCAGGTTCATAAAAACATCGCTCGTGATGCTGATCACGCCGCTCTCGTTTTCTATTTTCACCCTATATCGCTCCTTTCGATCGCCTCAGCTTCGGAGGAAAATTCCTCCATTTTTTGCTTTTGCGCATGAGACACGGATATTCTGCCCATTCCGGGCAAAAATCAACGCAGTCAGTACATTGTACTATTTCAACGCCAATCTGTCAATTTATTTGTCACCAAACGGGATGTTTGGCCGGCACACCGGGGAAAAAATATGCAGAACGTAGACATTCCTTTTTTCTGCACGGCGCATTTTCATACGGCATTTCTATTTACAGTTTTTGCTTTCCATGATAGAATATTTTATTATCAGCGCGCAAATCACTATGCGTATGCGTATATGTAGTATATAGATGTATATATTGTTTTGCGGACATTCGAATATGGAAGGAGCAAATCACCTTGGCAAGAAAAATGAAAACGATGGACGGCAACACCGCTGCGGCGCATGTTTCCTATGCGTTTACGGAAGTTGCTGCGATTTACCCGATCACCCCCTCCTCCACCATGGCGGAGTATGTGGATAAGTGGTCCGCAGAAGGTTTGAAGAACATTTTTGGACAGACTGTCAATGTTGTGGAAATGCAGTCGGAAGGCGGCGCCGCCGGCGCCGTGCACGGCAGTCTCGTTGCCGGCGCACTGACCACCACCTACACCGCTTCGCAGGGTCTGCTGCTGATGATCCCGAACATGTACAAAATCGCCGGCGAGCAGCTCCCCGGCGTTATCCACTGCTCTGCCCGCACGCTCTCCAGCCATGCGCTGAGCATTTTCGGCGACCAGCAGGATGTCATGGCTTGCCGGCAGACGGGCTATGCCCTGCTCGCATCCAACAGCCCGCAGGAGGCGATGGATCTCGGCGCAGTCGCGCATCTGGCCGCAATCAAGGGTTCCATGCCCTTCCTGCACTTCTTTGACGGCTTCCGCACCTCGCACGAGATGCAGAAAGTCGCCGTGTGGGACTATGACGAGCTGCGCGAGATGGTGGATATGGACGCCATTTCCGCGTTCCGCGCGGCCGCGAACAACCCCAACCATCCCCATCTGAAGGGCAGCGCCCAGAATGGCGACATCTTCTTCCAGGTCCGCGAGGCCGGCAACGGCAAATATCTCGCGCTGCCGGAGGTTGTGGAGACCTGCATGGACGAGGTCAACCGCCGCATCGGCACGGATTACAAGCTCTTCAACTACTACGGCGCGCCGGATGCGGAGTATGTCCTGGCGGGCATGGGCTCCATGTGCGAGGCCGCCGAGGAAGTGGTGGACTATCTCTGCGCGAAGGGCGAAAAGGTCGGCCTGCTGAAAGTGCATCTGTACCGTCCCTTCAGCGTGAAGCATCTGCTCTCCGCACTGCCGGAAACGGTAAAGGCCATCGCGGTGCTCGACCGCACCAAGGAGCCCGGCGCACTCGGCGAGCCGCTGTATCTGGACATTGTCTCCGCGCTTGCCGGCAGCGAGCGCTTCTCCGGTGTGCGCGTCTACGGCGGACGCTACGGTTTGTCCAGCAAGGACACCACCCCCGCCGCCATCCTCTCGGCCTTCCGCAACATCCAGTCCGAAAAGCCCGTCAACGGCTTCACCATCGGCATCGTGGACGATGTGACGCACCTGTCCATCCCCATGACCGAGTTCCCGGACACCACACCGAAGGACATCATCTCCTGCAAATTCTGGGGTCTCGGCTCTGACGGTACCGTCGGCGCAAACAAGAACTCCATCAAGATCATCGGCGACCATACGGACAAAAAGGTGCAGGCCTACTTCCAGTACGACTCGAAGAAGTCCGGCGGCGTCACCATCAGCCACCTGCGCTTTGGTGACAGCCCCATTAAGAGCACCTATTATATCTCGCAGGCGGACTTCGTCGCCTGCCACAATCCCAGCTATATCCCCAAGTTCAAGATGGCGCAGGATGTCAAGCCCGGCGGCGCGCTGCTGCTCAACTGCGCTTACGCCACGGCGGAGGAGCTCGGCGCAGTTCTGCCCGGCGAGGCGAAGGCCTATATCGCCAAAAACGGCGTACGCGTCTACACCATCGACGCCATTCGCATCGCGCGCGAGA
>JAFXAW010000035.1 GCA_017522015.1 Oscillospiraceae bacterium
CTTTTGGTGAAAACCGAAGAAAATCACACTTTACAAGTCGTAAAAGCAAGAAAAAACCTTGATTTCCGAAGAAATCAAGGTTTTTGGTGGAGATAAGCGGGATCGAACCGCTGACCTCTTGAATGCCATTCAAGCGCTCTCCCAGCTGAGCTATACCCCCATATTGCGAACTGCGAGCATTATATTAGCAAATAACTGCAGGAATGTCAAGACCAAATTCAACAAAATCCAAATATAATTTTTGCGTGGTTTTGTGCGGAAATGTGGGCGAGCCGGATATACGGTCCGCCCACATTGCATTTCAGATTTTTTCAACCGGAAGTCCGGTCATATAACGTCGCAGCATATCCAGCGCGTGACTTGCTGCCATGGTACGGATGCGATCGCGATCCCGTCCTCCGTGGATTTCCCGCACAAAGCTGCCCTCTGCGGCCGCGAGTGCGATGAACACGGTGCCGACCGGATGCACACCGTCGCCGTCAGGTCCGGCAAGACCAGTGATGCCGACACCGAAGTCAGCGGAAAAAGCGGCCCTGACGGTCTCTGCCAGTGAAAGCGCGACTTCGCGGCTGACAACGCCCTTTTCCTCAATCAACGCCGCAGGCACGCCGAGCAGGGAAGTCTTACTGTCCGTGGCATAGACGACAGCTCCGCCCCGGAAGACTTCGCTCGCGCCCGGCAAATCCGTCATGCGCTTGCTGAGCAGACCGCCGGTACAGCTTTCCGCTGCGGCCAGAGTCAGCCCCTTTTCGCGCAGCAGCGCGGAGACGACGGCTTCCAGCGACGCGGCATCCACGCCGTAGATGACGGCACCCAGACTCTCACGCAGCTCCGCAATCACCGGCTCCATCATCCGCTCGGCTTCCTCATGCGTTGCGGCTTTCGCCGTGACACGCAGGAACATCTCGCCCTCCTTGGCGTAAGGGGCAAGCGTTGGATTGTGCATGGCGTTCATCCGCTCGCGCAGCGGGAACTCCACCTCGCTCTCGCCTCTGCCGAAAATGCGCAGGTTGTGGGAGACAATCTCGCCCTCCCCAAGTGTGCGCAGATAGGGCATGGCGCAGTTTTCAAACATTGCGCGGCACTCACGCGGCGGGCCGGGGAGCATAAGCACGCGCACGCCGTCCTTTTCAAAGGCGCAGCCGGGCGCGGTGCCCCAGAGATTGGAAAAAACCGTGCAGCCGACAGGCAGCCAGGCCTGCTGCAGATTGTTCTCTGTCATCGGTCTGCCGATTCGGCGGGAGAAATAGCCGCGGATACGCTCGGCCTCCGTCTCGTCAAAATACAGCTCGATGCCAAACGCGGCGGCAAGCACCTGCTTGGTCAGATCGTCGCAGGTCGGGCCGAGTCCACCGGTCGTGATGATCAGATCCGCGCGGGATTTCGCGATATTTACAGCGTCTGTAAGGCGGCCGGGATTGTCCCCGACAACCGTGTGCCAGCCGACATCGATACCGAGCGCAGAGAGATATTCCGAGATGTCCCGTGCGTCGGTGTTCACCGTGTTTCCGAGCAGAAGCTCAGTCCCCACGGAAAGGATCTCCGCGATCATGGAAGTCTCACCCTTTCAATGCCGTTAAAGGCCTCCTCCACAAGCGCATCCACGTCCAGCGCGGCCTCAGCGGCCACAACATCCGCAAGCTTCGGACGGGTACGGGGATGGCGCGGCGTGAACACGGTGCAGCAATCCTCATAGGGGAGGATGGAGGTTTCAAAGGTGCCGATCTTCCGCGCTGCGCGGACGATCTCATCCTTGTCCAGCCCGATGCAGGGACGCAGCACCGGCAGCGTGCAGACGGACTCTGTCACCATCATGGCTTCCATGGTCTGACTGGCGACCTGGCCGAGGTTTTCGCCGGTTACCAGCGCGCCGCAGCCGTTATAGTACGCAATTTTTTCCGCAATCCGCATCATGAAGCGCCGCATGATGATTGTGAAGTATTCTTCAGGACAGTTTTTCCGAATCTCCTCCTGAATATGCGTGAAGGGCACGACTTCCACCGTCATGCGTCCGCACCAGGAGGTGAGGATGCGCGCAAGGGAGAGCACCTTCTCCTTGGCCTGCATAGAGGTGTAGGGGAAGGAGAAGAAGTGCACGGGGATGAGATGAATGCCGCGCTTGGCGATCATGTAGCTGGAGACAGGGGAGTCGATGCCGCCGGAGAGCAGTGTGACGGCGCTGCCGTTGCAGCCGACCGGCATTCCACCGGCTCCGGGCGCCGGAGGCGCATGTACATAAGCCGCGTGGTCACGGATTTCCACGTGTACGGTCAGCTCCGGGTCACGGACATCCACGCGCGTGCCCGGGAAAGCGTCAGCCAGCTCACCGCCGACATATTGGCTGAGCTGGATGCTCGTCATAGGAAAGCTCTTGTCCGCGCGCTTGCTCTCGACCTTGAAACTTTCCGCATTGCGCATGGCCTCGTCCAGATATTCAATGGCGGTGCGGACGATGGCGTCTTTATCCTTTTCGCAGCCCCGGGCCCGGGAGACGGCGACGACGCCAAAGACCTTTTGCATGGCCTC
>JAFXAW010000036.1 GCA_017522015.1 Oscillospiraceae bacterium
GGAATTCAACTCGGGCTTTCGCATTGCCATGCGCGATCTGGAAATCCGCGGCGCGGGTGACCTGCTGGGTGCAGAGCAGTCGGGAAATATGTCCACCGTCGGCTACGAGATGTACATGAAGCTCCTGAGCGAAGCGGTGCTCGAAGAAAAGGGTGAAAAGCCCCCGCAGCGCGCGGACTGCGCGGCGGATCTTGCGGTGAGCGCGAACATCCCCGAAAGCTATGTGCACAGCGCGGAGCAGCGTATGGATCTCTACCGCCGCATCGCCATGATCCGCACGGAGGCGGAGGCGGACGATCTCACCGACGAGCTGATCGACCGCTACGGCGATCCGCCGTCGAGCGTGAACACGCTCGTCCACGTCGCGCTGCTGCGCGGCGAGGCCGGCAGAGCCGGCATCACGGATATCAGCCAGAAGGCCGGTGCACTGCGTTTTGTGCTGTCGGATTTCGACATGGCGCGCGTCTCCCTGCTCTACGGAAAAACGGAATACAAGGGGCGACTGCGCGTGGAGGCGGGACAAAAGCCCTGTCTGAGCCTGCTGCTGCGCAACAAGAAGCGCGTGCTGGAAGAGGCGCGGCGCTTCGTTGCGGACTGGGAAGCCGCCGGACAGAGCGCCTCGTAGCTCCCCTCCACACCAAAAGAAAGCCGTATAAAGTGAAAATACAATAAAATGTGAAAGGATAAACGAATATGAAAAAACTTTTGATATGTCTGCTCATTCTCGCACTTCTGACCTGTGCCCTGAGTGGCTGCGGCGGAGAAAACGAGGAGCTTCCCGCCGAAACGCCGGAAGTTTCGGAGACGCCGAATCCCGAAGATGCCGAAGGCACCGAAGATGCGGAGTCGTTCATTGAGCGCGATTATATTGCCGCGCGCAACGCCATAGAGGCAGACACGGTGCTGCTGACGATCAACGGCAGCGACGTGACCTGGGGCGAGCTGTATTTCTGGATTCTTAACGGAGTACAGATGCTGGAATCCGAGTATGGCGCGCAGGTGCAGGACTTTAACGCCGTATACACAGGGGATCCGACGCTCGGAAGCAATGCCGAGGCCGTGCTTACCTATTCCATCAACGCAATCTCGCAGTACCGCGCGCTGGACACCATGGCGGAAAAGCTCGGCGTTGAGCTCTCTGAGGAGAGCAAAGAAGGCATGCGGCTGCAGAAAGAGAGCGATATGCGCTCTGTCGGCGCGGAGACCGAGGAGGAATTTGCGGAGATCCTCGAACAGATGTTCAGCTATCCCGAGCTGTACGAATATATGAATCGCTCCTATTACCTTGTGGATGACTGTTTCCGCACGGTCTATGGCAATGCCGGCGAGAAATGCACGGATGCCGATGCGATGGCCTATGCGGAGAAGAATGAATACGTTCGCGTCAAGCATCTGCTGTTTTCCATCCTGGACGAGGAGCGCAATCCCCTGCCCGAGGAGGAGATTACCGCAAAGCGTGCCGCGGCAGAGGCTGCGCTTGAGAAACTCCGTGCCGCCGAAGACAAGGAGGCCATGATCGATGAGCTGATGCCGCAGAGCGAAGACCCCGGCTGTCAGACCTACACCGAGGGCTATGTGTTCACCCGCGGCAAGATGGTGCAGGAATTTGAGGACGCGGCTTACGCGCTCGGAGATGGCGAGATCAGCGACATTGTGGAGACAAACTACGGATATCACATCCTGCTGCGGCTGCCGATGGACGTGGATGCCCCGGTGGAGTTCAGCAGCAGCGGCGATGCGCTGACTCTGCGCCTCTATGCGGCCTACGAGCTGTATAACAATGCGCTCGATGTTGGGATCGCCAATGTTGAGGTCGTGCATCTGCCCGCGATGGAAGACGTGGATTTGCAGAAGATTCTTAACGGATAACCGAAAAAAGAAACAGGGCGGCACACCGATCGGTGTGCCGCCCTGTTTCTTTGAAAGCTCCGCGATTTAAGAGCTATAAGATGATTTGTATTGCGTGATGTATGTTTTCCAGCGTGGCCTCTGCGTGCGTGCCGCCTGCTTCGCCGTCCCGCGTCCACTTGACCGGCGTCTCACAGCGGAAATGGATCTTCCTGCTGTGCAGAACCTTGACGTGCGGATCCGCATAGTTCCGGCTGAGAATATTGCGAACAACCGCGCCAAGATCCACGATGTTGCGCGGATTCTTCACGAGAATCACTTCAAACAGACCGTCGGAAAGGCGCACAATGCCCGGATCAAGCTTCACCATGCCCGCAACAGAGGTGGAATTCGTAACGCCGCAGAAGATGTAATCGTCCTCCAGCTCGCCGCCGTCCCATTCCACGAGCGCATGCGTCGGCGTCACCTTGGGTAGCGCAGCCAGCCCCTCAAGCAGATAGGCCAGATGGCCGAGCGCCTGCTTGGACTCCTGCCGCGTCTCATAGCTGACCTCCGTAAAGGCGCCGAAAGCCGATATGTAAGTGAAGTAGTCCGTGCCGTTCATGAGGCCGACATCCAGCGGATGCGCACTGCCCGCCACGATGCGCTCCGCCGCCCGCACAGGGTCACGTGGAATTTCCAGCGTCGTGGCAACGTCATTGGCGGTG
Organism: Oscillospiraceae bacterium; assembly: GCA_017522015.1. GTDB lineage: Bacteria > Bacillota > Clostridia > Oscillospirales > Oscillospiraceae > SIG483. Next base: position 2,556 of record JAFXAW010000036.1, read on the forward strand.
CCCATTGGGATGTAGCCGATCGGCGGTGCTTCGGGCAGCGTGACAAGACCGGCAACCGTCTCCGAAAGCGTGCCGTCACCGCCAAGGCAGACGATTCGGTCAAATTCCGCAGCCTGCTCCCGCGCCAGACGCGTTGCATCACCGTGACCCTGCGTCATGACGACGGTGGGCTGCCAGCCAGCCGTGCAGAATACCTCCGCCACAGGGCCCAGCGCGGTGCGTGCGCCGCCCTTGCCGGCGCGCGGATTGACGAGCAGCATCATTTTTCCGGGCATATCATGATTCTCCTTTCACCGTTCCCCGCAGCAAGCGGGGACAGAGCGCACAAAAAACCATACCATGACAGAATATCTGAGCTTGAAAAAAGTCCGGCGTGAAAAACAAGCATTTCTAATGCCGGAAGAACGGTTTGTACGCGAAAAAGGCGCGGCAATCGTCCGCGCCTGAATTTCGCATCAATAAACGGCTTAGTCCGCCATGTTGCTGAGCGCAACCGTCATACGGGACTTCTTGTGCGCCGCATTGTTCTTGTGGAGCAGACCCTTGGCCGCTGCCTGATCGACCGCCTTGACCGCGACCTTATAAGATCCGGCTGCCGCGACCTTGTCACCCTGTGCGACCGCAGCGTCGAATTTCTTGATCTTCGTCTTCAGAGCGGTCTTCTGCGCCTTATTCTGCGCATAACGCATCTTGCCGATCTGATCTCTCTTGGCTGAGGATTTGATGTTGGGCATGTCTCTCGCCACCTCCTCCTGTCAAAATCGCAGTATGGCTGTACGCCAACCTGCGGAATAGCATTCTACCATGTTGTTTCCCCAAAATCAAGGCTTTTTTCAAATCTTTCCGGAATTTTTCCGTGAAAAAGAATATCCTTGTGTCTGAGGCACAGACTAACACAAGATATAGCGGCACGGGCTGTATTTTCAGCAAAAAACAAGGGGGAAAAACGATGAGTTACGGCGAAAGACGGACAGATCTTGCCGTGGAAGCGCGCGAATTGTGGCGTCGAAGTGCGGCAGATACGGATGCGCTGGCTGGCGTCGAGGCCTTTGAATCGCAGGAGGAGGGCTTCGGCGTGACCACAGTACAGGTGCTCAATGAAGAGGGACAAAAGAAGTTATGTAAACCAATCGGCGAATATGTGACCATCGAAATCGGCGCGCTGCTGCGCCGCGAGGAGGATGCGTTTGCCCGCGCAGTCGGGGTTTTGGCCGGACATATCCGAAGCCTGCTGGATCTGCATGGGGATGAGAGAATTTTGATCGTTGGGCTGGGAAATTCTTCCATTACAGCGGATGCGATCGGCCCCGAAGCGCTGCGCTATATTTTGGTGACGCGGCATCTCAAACAACAGATGGCGGATAAGTTTCCCGGCTTCCGTGATGTCTCTGCTCTGCGTTCCGGCGTGCTCGGCACAACCGGCATGGAGTCTGCGGAGCTGGTTTGCGCCGTTACGGAGAAGCTTCGCCCGGATCGCGTTGTAGCCCTCGATGCGCTTGCGTCCTGCAGCATGGATCGCCTCTGCCGCACGGTCCAGCTTACGGACACGGGCATTGTGCCCGGCTCCGGCGTCGGAAATCACCGGGCTGCGCTCAATCGGGAAACGCTGGGCATTCCGGTTCTTGCTGTCGGCGTTCCAACGGTTGTGGAGGCGGCAACCCTGGCGATAGAGCTTGCCGAGCGCGCCGGAAGTAAAAATTTGGACCCTTCCCTCTTTGGTGAGTCCGGCGATATGATTGTCACACCGCGTGATATTGACAGCCGCGTGCACGACGCGGCAAAATTGATCGGTTACGCGCTGAACGTCGCTTTCCACGACAAGCTCACCGTGGACGACGTGGATCTGTTCCTTTAAGACCACATAAGAAAATGTTTCACGTGAAACATAGATGTATCGCACTGTGAAACCAAAATGTTTCACGTGAAACACGCACGCCACGAAACTTCGGAAATTTTTGCCGATACATGGAATTTGGACAAAAATGGATTGAAAATGACAAATCCGCGTGTTATAATCCTTTGTATCAATTTAGAACGCGCAAAGCAGGGAATTGTGATGTATTTCCCTGCCCGAACGCGGATCGTTGAGAAACGGCCTGAGCATAGAGAAAGTGAGGCGCTTATGGCAAAAATTTACGCACTTGCAAACCAAAAAGGCGGTGTCGGTAAGACGACCACCTGTGTCAATCTCGCCTATGCGCTGCAAATTCGCGGAAAACGTGTGCTGGTAGTGGACGGCGACCCGCAGGGGAACTGCACCTCCGGATTCGGTGTGGACAAATCAACGGAACCTAATGTATATGATTTGCTGCTGGGCAGAGTGTCTGCCGCAGAGGCAATCGTAAAAACGCCGTATTGTGATCTGATTCCGACCAATAAATCCCTCACCGGAGCTTCTGTGGAGCTTGTAAACATGGAAAACCGGGAGTTTCGGCTCAAAGATGCGCTTGAAGGCGTAAAAGCCGACTACGACTACATATTGATCGATTGCCCACCCTCGCTTGAACTGCTGACAGTCAACGCGCTTTGCGCTGCGGAAAAGGTGATTGTGCCGCTCCAATGCGAATATTTCGCCATGGAGGGACTCGGGGATCTGATCGCGGGCATCAAGCGTATAAACAAGCGTCTGAATCAGACTTTGGAGATTGAGGGCGTTGTCCTGACGATGTATGACAGCCGCCTGAAGCTCTCCGAACAGGTGGAGGCTGAGGTGCGCAAATACTTCGGCAACAAGGTTTATGAGACGAAGATTCCCCGCAATGTGCGCATTGCAGAGTCTCCCAGTCACGGCAAGCCCGTGCTTGCCTATGACCGGATATCCCGCGGTTCGCGCGCATATTTGCATCTTGCAAACGAATTTCTGAAGAAACAGAGGTGACTTGATGGCGGAAAAGGGACTCGGAAAGGGTTTTGATGCCATTTTCGGAAAAGAGGAAGAGGAAATCAGCGAGATCATGACGCTTCCGATCACGAAGGTCGAACCGCGGCAGGATCAGCCGCGTCAGCGTTTTGACGAGGCGGCGCTGCAGGAGCTGGCAGATTCCATCACAGAATACGGTTTGATTCAGCCGATCACCGTCCGCAAGCAGGATAACGGCTTCTATCAGATCATCGCCGGCGAACGCCGCTGGCGCGCGGCAAGGCTTGCCGGGCTGCGCGAAGTGCCGGTGCGCATTCTGGAAGCGGATGATGCCCGGGCGATGGAGCTTGCGCTTGTAGAGAACCTGCAGAGAGAGGACCTCAACCCGATTGAAGAGGCGGCAGGCTATCGCACGCTGATGGAGGATTATGGACTGACGCAGGAGGAGGCGGCGCGCCGCGTCGGCAAGTCGCGCAGCGCAGTAGCGAATGCCATGCGGCTGCTCGGTCTGTGCCCGGAGGTGCGTAAGCTCGTCGAGGAAGGCACGCTCTCCGCAGGCCACGCGCGTGCGATCCTTGCCTTGCCGCTCGCGCAGGAGCAGCAGAGCGTGGCAAACCGCGTGCTGGCGCTGGGGCTTTCCGTCCGGCAGACGGAGACGCTGGTCGCCCGCATCGTGAAAGAGCGGAAGCTCGCAATCTCGGAGCCTGCGACACAGCCGCTGCAGGTGGATTACGTTGCTGAGCTCGAAAACCGGCTGACCGCGTCGCTCGGACGCCGGGTGCGCCTGCACGCCGGAAGAAAAAAGGGACGGCTGGAGCTGGAATACTACGACAATGCAGATCTGGAGCAGCTGATCCACGCGCTGGAATTATTTTCCAGATCCCGCGGCGGGAGCCAAACAGAAAAGTAAATAAGCAAACGTGCTTTTTACATTGAAAACACAGGAAAAAAGACATTTAGCGGCGGAGACGCGGCTGGAAGAAATTGGAAATTTGAGGGAGCAAAAATGTTAGACATCAAGCTGCTGCGGGAGAACCCGGAGCTCGTAAAAGAGAACATCAAAAAGAAGTATCAGGATGAAAAGCTGCCGCTCGTGGATGAAGTGATCGAGCTGGACAAGCTTAACCGCGCCGCCATCTCAGAGGCGAGCGATCTGCGCGCGCAGCGCAACGCGCTTTCCAAGGCAAACGGCCCGCTTTTCGGCCGGCTGAAGAAGGCTGCAGAGGAGGAAAAGGCTGCCATCCAGGCGGAAATTGACGCCAACACCGCAAAGGTGAAGGAAAATGACGCGCGCCTCGGCGAGCTGGAAAAGCTGGAGGAGGAGTATGCTGCGCGCATCCGCGCGATCATGATGGTTATCCCGAACATCATCGACGATTCCGTCCCGCTCGGGCCGGACGACAGCTATAATGTCGAAGTGCAGCGCTTTGGCGAAGCAGTGACGCCCGATTTTGATGTGCCGTATCACACGGAGATTATGGAGCGCTTTGACGGCGTGGATATGGACGCGGCCGGCCGCGTTTCCGGCAACGGATTCTATTACCTGATGGGCGATATTGCGCGCCTGCACTCCGCGGTGCTTGCCTACGCGCGCGATTTCATGATCGATCAGGGCTTCACCTATTGCATTCCGCCCTTTATGATCCACGGCAACGTGGTCGAGGGCGTCATGTCGCAGACGGATATGGACGCCATGATGTACAAGATCGAGGGAGAGGATCTCTACCTGATCGGCACGAGCGAGCATTCCATGATCGGCAAGTTCATCGACCAGATCCTGCCGGAGGACAGCCTGCCGCAGACGCTCACGAGCTACAGCCCCTGCTTCCGCAAGGAGAAGGGCGCCCACGGCATTGAGGAGCGCGGTGTCTACCGCATCCACCAGTTTGAAAAGCAGGAGATGATCGTTGTCTGCAAGCCGGAGGAGAGCATGGACTGGTATGAGAAGATGTGGCGCATGTCCGTTGAGCTTTTCCGCAGCATGGAGATTCCGGTGCGTCAGCTGGAGTGCTGCTCCGGCGACCTGGCGGATCTGAAGGTCAAGAGCTGCGACATCGAGGCCTGGAGTCCCCGCCAGCAGAAGTATTTTGAAGTCTGCTCCTGCTCCAACCTCGGCGATGCGCAGGCGCGCCGCCTGAAAATCCGCGTCAAGGGTGCGGACGGCAAGACCTATCTGCCGCATACCCTCAACAATACGGTCGCCGCACCGCCGCGCATGCTCATCGCGTTTCTGGAAAACCACCTGCGTGCGGACGGCAGCGTGAGCATCCCCGCCGTGCTGCAGCCGTATATGGGCGGCAAGACCGAGCTGATTCCCAAAAAGTAAGTGCAAAACAGAGAAAATAACATAAAGGAGAAAGAAAAAATGAAAAAAATGTTTGCGGAATTCAAAGCGTTCATCTCGCGCGGCAACGTGCTGGATATGGCCATCGGCGTGATTATTGCCTCTGCTTTCGGCAAGATCACGACCAGCCTTGTCAATGATGTCCTGCTGCCGTTCATCAGCCTGATCTTCGGTGCGCGTGACATGACGGCGCTCAACCTGGTCGTCCGTGAGGCCGTGATAGTGGACGAAGTGGTTGTCAAAGAGGCCATCACCATCGGCTTTGGCACTCTGGTCGGCACGATCGTGGATTTCATCCTCGTCGCGCTCGTGGTGTTCGCCATTGTCAAGGCCTTCAACAAGGCGCATGAGATCGCCGAGGCCAAGAAAAAGGCTGCCGAGGAAGCCGAAGCTGTGGAAGAGGAGCCGGAGGAGCCCAAGCCCACGACCGAAGAGCTGCTTGCGCAGATTCTGGAAGAGATCAAGAAGGACTAAGAGAACTTCCTGCATGACGCTGCACGGGGTCCCGGTATGAAGCGGGGAGCCCGTGCATTGTCTTGCTCCAAACATAACAGCAATACAGCAAAGGAGATCATAGTATGGCAAAAAAGCAATTCAAGGCCGAGTCGAAGAAGCTGCTTGACCTGATGATCAACTCCATTTACACCAATCGTGAGATCTTTCTGCGCGAGATCATCTCCAACGCCTCCGATGCGATCGATAAGCTTTGCTACATCGCGCTGACGGATGAGAGCGTCGGCCTTGCGCGTGAGGATTTCCGCATCCGGCTGCGCGTGGATAAGGACATGCGCACACTCACCGTCTCCGATAACGGCGTCGGCATGACGAAGCAGGAACTGGAGGAAAACCTGGGCGTCATCGCGCACAGCGGCACGCTCGGTTTCCGGAAAGAGTTGGAGGCCGACGAGAACGCGGATGTGGACATCATCGGGCAGTTCGGCGTCGGGTTTTACAGCGCCTTTATGGTGGCGGACCGCGTGAGCGTGCTCACGCGCAAGCACGGCAGCGAGACCGCGTATCTCTGGCAGAGCGCGGGCGCGGACGGCTATACCATCGTCGAGGCGGAGAAAGAGGAGGTCGGCACGGAGGTCATCATGCACCTCAAGGCGGACACCGAGGACGAGAAGTACAGCGAGTATCTGGACAGCTACCGTCTGCGGGAACTCATCAAGAAGTATTCCGATTATATCCGCTGGCCCATCCGCATGGAGGTGGAGGACTACCGCATGGAGCCCACCGGCGAGAAGGATGAAAACGGCGAGGATAAGACGGAATACCGCGCTTATACCGAGGAGAGAACCGTCAACAGCATGGTGCCGATCTGGCAGCGCGCGAAGAGCGAGGTGACGGATGAGGACTGCGGCAAGTTCTATATGGAGCGCTTCCATGACTATGAGATGCCGCTGCGCGTCATCCGCGTCTCGGCGGAAGGACTGGTGTCCTTCAAGGCGATGCTGTTCATTCCCGCCCGCGCGCCGTATAACTACTATTCCAAGGACTGGGAAGCCGGCCTTGCGCTTTACAGCTCCGGCGTGATGATTATGGACAAGTGCGCCGACCTGCTGCCGGAGTGCTTTGCCTTCGTGCGCGGCATCGTGGACAGCCCGGATCTGAGCCTGAACATCTCCCGCGAGCTGCTGCAGCATGACCGCCAGCTCAAGGTGATCGCCACCAACATTGAAAAGCGTATCAAGTCCGAGCTGAAAAAGCTGATGGACGAGGATCGCGAGAAGTACGAGCAGTTCTGGGGCGGCTTCGGACGGCAGCTTAAATATGGCGTCGTGGGCGATTACGGCGCGAAGAAGGAACTGCTGCGCGAGCTGCTGCTGTTCCCCTCGTCGCGGGACGGCGGAAAACTCACCGACCTCAAAGGCTATGTCGAGCGCATGGGCGAGGGGCAGGAGAAGGTGTATTACGCCGCGGGCGAGAGCGTGGAGAAAGCTGCAAAGCTCCCGCAGGCCGAGCCGGTGAAAGAGAAGGGCTGGGAACTGCTCTATCTCACGGACGAGGTGGATGAATTCGTCGTCCAGATTCTTGGGGACGCGGAGGGAAAGCCCTTCTGCAACGTCAGCACCGAGGATCTTGGCCTTGCTTCGGAGAGCGAAAAGGCCGAAACCCGCGAGAAAGAGGAAAAGCTCAGACCCGCGCTTGATTTTATCAAGGAAACGCTTGGTGACGCCGTCGCGGAGGTGCGACTGAGCGACAAGCTGCGCAGCATGCCGGTGTGCCTCGGCACGGAGGGCGAGATCACCCTGGAGATGGAGCGCTACTTCGCGCATTTCGCGCAGAATGAGGGCGAGGGTATCAAGGCCAGACGTGTGCTGGAGCTCAACGGGGAGCATCCCGCGGTGCAGACGCTGTTTGCCGCCACCGCGACGGATCCGGAAAAGGCCAGAGATCTGACCAAAATCCTCTTTGCGCAGGCAAATCTGCTCGCCGGCCTCTCGCTCGACGATCCGCAGGAATACACCAGTCTGATCTGCAAGCTGTTTTGAGAATTATGAAAGAAGTTACGATTTATACGGACGGCGCCTGCTCCGGGAACCCCGGTCCCGGCGGCTGGGGCGCGATTCTTGAGCACAAAGGCCAGCGTAAGGAGCTTTCGGGCGGCGAAAGGGAGACGACCAATAACCGCATGGAGCTGCTCGCGGCCATCTCCGCGCTCTCCGCGCTCAAAGAGCCCTGCTCGGTTACGCTCTATACGGACAGTCAGTATTTTTCCAACGCCATCAACCTCGGCTGGCTGCGGGACTGGAAGAACAAGGGCTGGCGCCGCAAGGGCGGCGCGCTGAAAAATCCCGACCTCTGGCAGCAGCTTGACGCGCTTTTGCAAACGCATAAGGTCAAGGTTGTCTGGGTTAAGGGGCACGCCGAAAACGAGGGGAACAACCGCTGCGACGCACTGGCCGTCGCGGAGCGGGAAAAATTCGCATAATTGCATAAGAAGAAACCGGAAGTGCAGTGCACTTCCGGTTTCTTCTTGTGTGCTGTATGCGAAAGTTTATCAATACATCCCGTCAAAGTAACGGATCAAATTCGAAATGCCGGTGGAAAAGACCGCTGCGAACAACACGGCAAGGATAACCGTGACCGCAAAGATAATCAGCGAGAGGAACAGATAGCCGCGCGCCAGATGGCGGCGGTTGAGGTTTCTCGCCGCGCCGGCGGCCCAGACGATCTGGAGAATGAAGCCGACAACAGGAATGCTCATCAGGAAAAGCGCGGCCATGTAACCGCCTGTGCTCATCACGCGGGTGCGGCGGTCATCGACCGGCTGCTGCGGCTGAACCGGCATCTGCTGCGGATAGACCGGCGCTGCGGGCTGGGTGTAGACGGGGGCTGCCGTCGCCACAGGAGCGGGCGCCGCAACGGGTGCTGCGGGCACGACGGGGGCAACAGGGGGCGCAATCAGTTCAACGGGGGGAGCAACAGGCTCGACAGGGGCCGCGACCGGCTCGACGGGCGGGATAAAGCTCGGGGTCGGTTCCGGCACCGGCGCTGCTTCCGGGGCGGGAGCGGGGATGGCTTCAACTTTGGTTCCGCAGGTGCCGCAGAAGCGCGCATTCTCTTGCAGCTCTGTGCCGCAGGAAGTGCATTTCATAAACAAGTACCTCCCAATTATTTCGGATTGTATTGTGTGGAATCGCTTGGCATAAGGCAGTATAGCACAGATATTGCGCCTTGAAAAGAGGGGGATTCTGCCGTCAGGCGCGCTTCCACACAGCGCCGCCCTTGACGTCCGTCAGCTCGATGCCCTGCGCCTTGAGCTCGTCACGGATGCGGTCGGCCTCGGCGAAGTTCTTGGCCTTTTTCGCCTCGTAACGGGCGAGCACCAGCGCATCGATCTCCGCGTCGCCCTCGCCGGTGATGACATAGCCGTCGGTTGCGGGGGCTGCTGTGACCTGAGAAGCCTCTTTCTCCCGCAGCGCCGCGGCCTTCTCCAGCAGGGAGAGGCTCAGCACTTCGTCAAAGCTGTCCAGGATGGCGAGCTTGGTCGAGTCATTCGCGTCCGCCTTGAGCGCGTCGTATATGGCGGTCACGCCCATGGAGGTGTTCAGATCGGCGCCGACCTGCTTGATGAACTTCTCTTTGTAAGCGGCAAGAACCGCCTCGTCCACAGCGCCGTCGCCCGGCTTGAGGGCCGCAATGCGGCGGATGAGCTTGTTGTATGCGCCCTGGGCGTTGGTGAGATTCTCCCAGGAGAACACCAGCGCCTTGCGGTAATGGCTCTGCAGGCAGAAGAAGCGGTAGGCGATGGGGTCGTAGCCCTTTTCTTCCAGCAGCTGCACCGTCAGGAATTCGCCCTTGGACTTGGACATCTTGCCGTCGTTCGTGTTCAGATGGTGCACATGGAACCAGTGCTTGCACCAGGGATGGCCAATGAAGCTCTCGCTCTGCGCGATCTCGTTGGTGTGATGCGGGAAGGCGTTGTCGATGCCGCCGCAGTGCAGGTCGAGATATTCGCCGTTGTGCTTGAGCGAGATGCCCGTGCACTCAATGTGCCAGCCGGGATAGCCTACGCCCCAGGGGGAGTCCCATTTCAGCGCCTGATCTTCAAATTTGCTCTTGGTGAACCAGAGCACGAAGTCGTTTTTGTTCTTCTTGTTGGTGTCTTCCTCCACGCCTTCGCGCACGCCGACGGCCAGATCTTCCTCGTCGTGATCGTTGAAGATGTAGTAGCGGGAAAGCTTCGAGGTGTCGAAATAGACGTTTCCGCCGGCGAAATAGGCATGGCCGGTCTCGATGAGCTGCGTGATGATGCGGATATAGTCGTCGATGCAGTTCGTGGCGGGCACGACGGTCTCCGGAATTTTGATGTTCAGCTTGCGGCAGTCTTCAAAGAAAGCGTCCGTGTAAAACTGCGCAATCTCCATGACGGTTTTTTGCTCGCGCTTTGCGCCCTTGAGCATCTTGTCCTCGCCGCTGTCGGCGTCGGACACCAGATGGCCGACGTCCGTGATGTTCATCACGCGGTTGACGTCGTTGCCCTCGTAGCGCAGGAATTTCTCCAGCGCGTCCTCCATGATGTAGCTGCGCAGGTTTCCGATGTGCGCAAAGTGATAGACCGTCGGGCCGCAGGTGTACATCTCGACACGGCCGGGCGTGTGAGGCTGGAAAAGTTCCTTTTTGCGTGTTGCACTGTTGTAAAGATACATAGGTCTTTCCTCCAATTTATCCCGAATGGCGGGATTATTCTTTCGTTTTTCCGGCCGGAAGCGTTTCCGCGCCGGAGAGCTGCTGCAGTTTTTCTTCCAGCTGTTCAAGCTGCTCGCGCAGAGCGCTCAGCTCGAGGCTGACGGGGTCGGTGATGTGGATCTGATCCACTTCCGAAGCGTAGTCTACCTTTTTCCCCGCGATGCGCACCACCCTTGCCGGGACGCCCACGGCGGTGGCGTCGGGCGGCACTTCCGTGAGGACGACGGCGTTGGAAGCGATGCGCGCGTTATCGCCGACGGTGAAGGGGCCAAGCACCTTTGCCCCGCAGGCGATCATCACATTGTTGCCGATGGTCGGGTGCCGCTTGCCGGTCTCCTTGCCGGTGCCGCCAAGGGTCACGCCGTGGTAGAGCAGCACGTCGTCGCCGATCTCGGCTGTTTCTCCGATGACAATGCCCATGCCATGGTCGACGACGAAGCGGCGGCCGATCGTTGCGCCCGGATGGATCTCAATCCCGGTCAGATGCCGGGCAAGCTGCGAGTTCAGCCGTGCCAGAAAGCGCAGCCGGTGCTTCCACAGCCAGTGGCTCACGCGATGAAAGATGATGGCGTGCACGCCGGGATACAGCAGAAATATCTCAAACTTGCTGCGCGCGGCGGGGTCCCTCGCCTGATAGGCGCGCAGGGTTTCACCTAATCTGGACATGATTTTCCTCCTATGAAAAAACGCCCCGCCCGCACAGCATCTGTGCAGGAGAGGCGATCAAAAACCGCGGGTCCACTCTCGTTTTCACTCAGTCCGGCCAATACCGGATGCGGCCGTAACGCTGCCATGCGGCGGGGCATTTCCTCCCCACGCGGCTCCGGGGCGCATTTCTCCCGCGTCTGTCGTGAACGCCGCTTTCAGCTCATAGCGGCATCTCTCTGACACGCTCGCGCGGAATACTTCTCCCTTTCACAGCCGTTTTCAATGTCGGTATATAATACTATCATGCCCTGCAAAGGGTGTCAAGTGAGAATCTCCGGCAGGCCTTTGTCCGCTTGTGTTGATAAGAAGAAATCCCGCCGATGCACCAAACGTCAGCGTTAAAATGGGCAGCAACAGCGGGTTGCTTGTTGCTTTGGTCTTCTTGCAGTATAATCATCGTGAGGTGATATTTTCATGGAAACGAAAGATATGATTCGTGAACTCAGAACAAAAAACGGTTTTTCCCAGGATGAGCTTGCCGAAAAGGTGTTCGTGACCCGCCAGGCAGTATCACGCTGGGAGAATGGCGAGACTACGCCGGGCGTTGATACACTCAAACTGCTTTCCAAACTGTTCGACGTTTCCATCAACACGCTTCTTGGCTCCCCGAGGGAGCTGATCTGCCAGTGCTGCGGTATGCCTCTGGAGGATGCCAGCATCAGTAAGGAGCCGGACGGTTTCTTTAACGAAGAATACTGCAAATGGTGCTATGCCGACGGAGAATACATGTATCACGACATGGACGATCTGATCGATGTCTGCGTCGGTCAGATGGCAAACGACGAGTTCGCCCCCGAACAGGTATATGCATACATGAAAAATATGCTCCCGAAGCTGAATTATTGGAAGCGGTATACAAATTTGGCCGGTGCGGAAAAGTTTGAGGAATTCAAAAAGCAGCTGATGGATGAGATCAATGCGTTGCACATTGATGGCATGCCAAAGGTTGAGAAACTCAATGCGCTTGTGGGCGGATACATCAATTTGGAATACCGGCTTCCGAACGGAAAGCCTGTGAAGTTTTTGGATGACGGCGCAACCTATCTGGGAACGCAGCTGGAATGCGAATTCGGCGGAGGAAGGTGCTTCGGAGTCGCTGCCAACATGGATTTTATTTTAATATCTACTTACGAAGAAAACGGCGAAAACCCGGAACTCGTGATTTATAAAAAGAGATAGCGCTCCGGCTTTTATGACTGTTTGTGCCTGAAAAAACGCTCTCCGTCAATATGACGGAGAGCGTTTTTCTATGCACCGAATCACACAAAGGGAATCTCCGGCAGGCCGTTTTGGACATCCTTGCCGGCGACCAATATCGCCGTTTTCACCGATTGTTGAAAGAATGAGAAAAACAGGTTAGAATAAAGCAAAAGCAAACAGGAATTTGGCGGTGTGACGAATGATTGAAATCCGATATGTGCAGTCAGATGACAAAAAATTCTGGTTCGAGCTGGACAGGCATTTGCCGGAGCGTGAATTTGAGAAGAAAGTCCGGGATCAGCAGGGCTATGTTCTGCTGGAAGACGGCAAGCCGGTCGGCCTGCTGCGATACAATCTCTTTTGGGACAACACGCCGTTTTGCACCATGCTGTTCGTGGATGGGAATTGCCGCGGAAAAGGCTTCGGCAAAATGCTGATGCAGCATTGGGAAGCGGATATGAAAGCGCAGGGATACGGCATGCTGCTGACCTCCACGCAGGTGGATGAAGAAGCGCAGCACTTTTACAGGAAAATCGGCTACAAAGATTGCGGCGGATTTGTGATCGACATTCCGGGATATGCGCAGCCGATGGAGCTGTTTCTGATCAAAGCGCTGATATAAAGGATTCGAACATAAAGAACGAAAAGGGAGATTTTGCTGTGACCAAAATTGTGTTGATCGACGTGGATGACACGCTGCTGGATTTCCACGCCTGTGCGGGGGAGAGCATGGCTTGCGTGCTTGCGCAATATGGCCTGCCTTATCCGGAGCACTTGCTGGAGACCTTTACCCGCATTAACAACGGGCTCTGGCGGGCGCTGGAAAGGGGCGAGATCACGCGCGAGAAGCTGCACGCCGTGCGCTTTGATCTGATCTTTCGGGAGGTGGGCATCCCGCTCTCCGGTCCGGAATTTGAAACGCGCTTTCGCAATGAGCTCAAAAGTGCGGCGATCCCCGTGGAGGGGGCACAGGAACTGCTTGCCTACCTCGCCGGGAAATATACGGTCTGTATTGCGAGCAACGCAGACGAAAAGCAGCAGCGCGCACGCCTCACCCGCGCGGGGCTGCTGCCCTATGTTGAGCACCTGTTCATTTCGCAGGCGCTCGGAGCGGACAAGCCGAGCCGGGAATTCTTTGCCGGCTGCTTTGCGCAGCTGCCGGGCGCTTTGCCCGAAGAGGCCGTGATGATCGGAGACTCGCTGACGGCGGATATCCGCGGCGCGCGGGATTTCGGCCTGCGCACCATCTGGTTTGCGCCGCATGGTGGAACAGCGCAGGCCGCGGACGCGCCGGATTACACCATTCGCAGCCTCGTGGAAATCCGCAATATACTCTGAAACGTTTATTTTTGACTGCTGCCGAGCTTGCCTGCGCCGCGCTCGGATTGCACTTGCAGCAGCGCCTCCAGCGGCAGCTCTTCCACTTCCGTCTTCGGAACGGGCAGGAGCATCACCTGACAGACCGCCTTGGAGGTCGGATAGAGGATCGCCTCCCGATCCCCGAGCGTTTCGCGCAGCCGCGCTTCCGCTTCGGGCTTGACGAAATAGAGCGGCACGTCGTTGAGATTGGTCAGCATCACGAACCATTCGCCGCGATAGCCGCTGTCGATAATGCCCGCGCGCTTGGAGATGCCCTTCGCGCCCGTGGAGCCGCGCTCGCCGATGTGGAAGTAATAGTCCGGGGAACAGGCGCTGGCGATGCCGGTGGGCAGGGGCTGCGTCTGGTGCGGGGCATATTCCACCCAGTCCGTTTCCAGACAGGCGTAGACATCGTAACCGGCGTCCTCCTCCCGCTTGGAGGGGATGACGGCGTCCGGACGGATTTTTGAAAAGAAAATTTTGACCTTTTCCATCGGTTTCTCCTTGTTATTCGTTTTAGGGGGAACTCGGTTTCGCGGGGTTAAAATCAGAAAGATATGCTTCGGTGCGGCGGGTTAACCGCTTTGCATCCATTATACCGCGAAAAGAGCGGAAACACAAGGCTTGCCCGTGCGCGGGGAGTGTTGCCGGAAAAAGCAAACTGTGATATGATAAACCAAAAAGCAAGTCCGGATTCCGCTCCACGGGCGCGGAGCGTCCGGGCAGCAGGCAGATAAAGCCACTGGGAGGGCTGATGCAGGATGAAATCCATCAGAGAAATCTATCGGATCGGCAAAGGGCCGTCATCGTCGCACACGATGGGTCCGTATGCGGCTGCCGTGCATTTTCGGGCGGAGCACCCCGAAGCGGATGCGTTTCGCGTCGTGCTCTATGGCTCGCTGGCCAAGACCGGCCGCGGACACCTGACCGATCAGGCGGTTACGCAGGGACTTGCCCCCACGGAAACCGAGGTTGTGTTCAATCCGGACGAGACGGAGCTGCCGCATCCGAACACGATGGATTTCATCGCCCTGCGCGAGGGGAAAGAGCTTGCGCGGGAACGTGTGCTGAGCGTTGGCGGCGGGGCGATCTCCGTCGTCGGACGTCCGGAGACCGAGCCGCCGGAGGTTTATCCGCACCGCAGCTTTGCGGCCATCGCGGAATACTGCAAGAGCCATAATATGCGCCTGTGGGAGTATGTTGAGCTGCACGAGGGGCCGGAGATCTGGGATTATCTGTTCGAGGTCTGGTCGGCGATGAAGAAGTCCATCATGGAGGGGCTTTCCGTGACGGGGCAGCTCCCCGGCGGCCTTGGCGTGGAGCGCAAGGCGCAGCTTCTCCACGGGCAGCGCCACATCGACGAAAGCCCGCAGACGCGCGAAAACCGCATCGTCTGCGCCTATGCCTTCGCGGTGGCGGAGCAGAACGCCGCGGGCGGCGTGATCGTCACGGCGCCAACCTGCGGTTCCTGCGGCGTGGTGTCGAGCGTGCTGCGCTATATGCAGGAGCAGCGCGGCTTTGACGACCGCCAGGTGCTGCGCGCGCTGGCCACGGGCGGCCTGATCGGCAATCTCATCAAGACCAACGCCTCCATTTCCGGTGCGGAATGCGGCTGTCAGGCGGAGATCGGCTCGGCCTGCTCCATGTGCGCGGCTGCGCTCGCGGAGCTGCACGAAATGGGCATTGATCAGATCGAGTATGCCGCAGAGGTTGCCATGGAGCACCATCTTGGCCTCACCTGTGACCCGATCGGCGGGCTGGTGCAGATCCCCTGCATCGAGCGCAACGCCGTGGCGGCCATGCGCGCGATCAATGCGCTCTCTCTGGCCAATTTTCTCACGAGTACGCGGAAAATTTCCTTCGATGTGGTGGTGCAAACCATGTATCAGACGGGGCTGGATATGTCCCATGTCTACCGCGAGACCGCCGAGGGCGGCCTTGCCAGATTCTATAAATGAGCAGAAACGCCGGACGCTGTCCGCGTCCGGCGTTTCTTGGATTGTTCCCAAAAGTAAAGCTTTTGTTCTGCATGAATGGGGCGGCCATCGGCCGCCCCATCTGTTTGTTTTTTTAGTTCAAAAAATCTCTGAGCTTCTTGCTGCGGGAGGGATGGCGAAGCTTGCGCAGCGCCTTGGCCTCGATCTGGCGGATGCGCTCACGGGTGACGTTGAATTCCTTGCCGACCTCCTCAAGCGTGCGGGTGCGGCCATCCTCAATGCCGAAGCGCAGGCGCAGCACCTTTTCCTCGCGGGGGGTAAGGGTGCTCAGCACGCTCATCAGCTGCTCCTTAAGCAGGGTGAAGCTGGCAACCTCGGAGGGCTCGGAGGCATCCTCGTCCGGGATGAAGTCGCCCAGATGGCTGTCCTCTTCCTCGCCGATGGGCGTTTCAAGGCTGACCGGCTCCTGCGCGATTTTGAGAATGTCGCGCACTTTTTCCACGGGGAGACCCATCTCCGCGGCGATCTCCTCGGGAGAGGGGTCGTGTCCCAGCTCCTGCAGAAGCTGGCGGGAGACGCGGATGACCTTGTTGATCGTCTCGACCATGTGCACGGGGATGCGGATGGTGCGCGCCTGATCGGCGATGGCGCGGGTGATCGCCTGACGAATCCACCAGGTTGCGTAGGTGGAGAACTTATAGCCGCGCGTGTAGTCAAATTTGTCAACAGCTTTGATGAGGCCGAGATTACCCTCCTGAATCAGGTCGAGGAAGAGCATGCCGCGGCCGACATAGCGCTTGGCGATGGACACGACAAGACGCAGGTTGGACTCTGCCATGCGGCGCTTGGCGCTCTCGTCGCCCTCTGTCATGCGCTGCGCGAGGGCGCGCTCCTCCTCGGGCGTGAGCAGCGGCACCTTGCCGATCTCCTTGAGGTACATACGCACGGGGTCATCGGTGGAGAAGGTGTCCGCCATGCTGTCCGTATCCAGAAGCTCCTCCTGGGCAGCCTCCGTCAGCTCGGAGATCTCCTCCAGCTCGGGCAGGGCCTCCTCGTCGATGGGGGGCAGGATGTCCTCGTCTCCGATTTCGACGCCGGAATTTTCCAGCGCATCGTAAAATCTGTCAAGCTGATCCGGCTCGAGCGTCATGTTGTCGAGCACGTCCATAAGGTCCTTGGAGGTGAGCTTGCCGGCTTTCTTGCCCTTTTCGATCAGAAGCTGAAGCTTTTCCTGATCCGATTTTTCGGGCGCGGGCTCTTCCGCGGCTTTCGCCTTGCTTTTCTTCTTGGGCGCGGGGGCGGGCGCGGGGGCTTCTTCGAGCAGCGCGTCGGCCATGGCCTCCAGCTCCTCGGGGGAGAGCTCCTCCAGCGGCTTCTGCTTTGCCGATGCAGATTTTGCCTTGCTCGCCTTGGGGGCGGGCGCGGGGGCCGGCGCGGGCTCCGCTGTTTCGGTCGCCTCGATGACCTTCATAAGATCCTGCACCTTGTCCACGGGAAGCTTCGTCGCCTCAGAGATCTCCTCGGCGCTCGGCGCGATGCCGAGCGCGGCCTTGTACTCCTCGTAAGCGGCGGTGACTTCGCTCAGTTCCCCCAGCATCTGCTCGGAAACGGCGTTTTCGGCCGGGGCCTTGCTTTCTTTTTTGCTTTCGCCTGCGGCCTTTGCCGAGGTCTTTTTCGCCGTTTTGGCGGGTGCTGCATTTTCTGCCGCAGGCGTTTTGATCTGATCAGCCATAGCTTTTATCCTCCATAACCCTTTTGTTTCTTTATTTCTTGTGCAAGTGTGGCAAATTCATTGCCGTTACTGCGGTGCCGCTTTTCTTCGCGGATGATCTCTATGTAATCGGCCAGCGCCTTTTGCGCGTTTGCCGTGTTTTCCGGTTCCTGCCCGATGCGCGTGAGCAGGCTCATTTCCTCACCGCTGAGACTGCCCGCCAGCGTTGGCAGATAGGGCGTTTCGCCGCGCTGCGTCTTTTCCATCAGGAGCGCGAAAATCTTGCCGAGTGCGGGGGAGGAAAAATCCTCCGGCGTCACGGCCACGCCGTTGCGGAACAGGGCGGGGTCCTTCATCAGCAGGCGCAGCACGCCTTCCTCTGCGCGGGCGGAGCGGATGTTTTCGTAGCGCAGCGTCCGTTCCTCGGGCTGCGCGAGCCGCTGCGGCTGCGTTTCTGCTTTTTCGCGTTCTTTCTTTTCGCGGCGAAGCCGCGCAGCGCGCAGCCGCTTCACCTCGGCCTCGACGGTCTCCTTTGAAACCTCGGCAAGAGCTGCCGTGCGCGCGGCGTAAACCTCCCGCTCCACGGGGCTTTGCAGCGTGGCCAGCAGCGCCGCGGCTGCCTGCAAAAAGGCCACCTTTTCGTCGTTGACGGAGAGGTTGTGCTCTGCTGCAAGTTGGGCGAGCCGGTATTCAACGTGGTTTTTGCTGCCCTCCAAAAGCCGGGCAAAAGCGTCGGGACCGCGGGCGCGGATGAATTCATCCGGATCCTTCGCGCCCTCCATGCTCAGCACGCGCACGCGCAGGGCGAGATTCTCGAGCAGGGTGATGGCGCGCTGCGCCGCCTTCTTGCCCGCCGTGTCATTGTCATAAGCGATCACAACTTCGCTCGTATAGCGAGAGAGCAGCCGCGCCTGCTCGGGCGTCAACGAGGTGCCGAGCGAGGCAACCGCGCTGTCGAAACCTGCCTGATGCAGCGAAACCACGTCTATATTACCCTCTGCAAGAAGGATATATCCCTTTTTTGATTTTTTAGCCAGATTCAGCGCGAAAAGGGAGCGACTTTTGCTGAAAACAAGCGTTTCGCGGCTGTTTAAGTATTTGGGCTCGCCGTCGCCGAGAATGCGGCCGGAAAAGCCGATGACGCTGCCGCGCACGTCAATAACCGGGAACATGAGGCGGTTGCGGAAAGCGTCGTAAAACCCGCCGTTTCGCCCCTGCTTGATGAGGCCGGCGTCGAACATCTCCTGATCCGAGTAGCCCTTTTCCCGCATGGCGGAGCGCAGACTGTCCCAGGAGTCCGGCGCGAAGCCGAGTCCGAAAGCGCGCAGCATGGAAGCGGAAATGCCGCGCGAGGCGATATAGCTCTGCGCCCGCTCGTGGCCCGGCGCGGATTTCAGGCAGGCGTGGAAGAAGCGTGCCGCGTCCCGGTTGAGGTTGAGCATCCGCTCCCGCGCGCCGGAGCGCGCGTCCTGCGTGTCCTCCGGCTCGGGCATCCCCGCACGCCGCGCAAGGAAGCTCACCGCGTCGCGGAAGCTGAGATTCTCGATCTCCATGATAAAGTTGATCACGCCGCCGCCCTTGCCGCAGCCGAAGCAATGATAAATCTGCTTGTCCGGCGAGACGGAAAACGAGGGCGTTTTCTCGCTGTGGAAGGGGCAGAGGCCGAACAGATTGGCCCCGGAACGCTTCGTCAGGGAAACATAGCTCCCTACGACCTCTTCAATGGGGCTGCGCTCTGTCAGCTCCTGCAGATATCTGTCCGATATGGGCATGTCCGATCCTCCTTTCCCGAATGTTTAAGCTCTGCGGGCGAGTGCCCGATGGAAAATGCATAAAGCGCGGCGCGTCCGCGCCGGGGTTTCAAAAAGTCCGATTCCGAATCCCCGGATGGCTTACATCACGTGCCACGCGGCGGGGATGAACAGCTCGGAATACTGATACATGGCGTATTTGTCGGTCATGCCGGAGATATAGTCGCATACCGCGCGTTCCAGTCCGTCCTCCTCCGCGATGGCGGCGAAGTCCTCCGGCAGCTTTTCCGGATGATGGAAATAATACTCCCATATGCCGCCGAGGATGCCGGAAACCTTGCTCTCCTCGCTCTTTGCCTTGGGGTTAAAATACACCTCGTCGTACATGAATCGGTGGAAAACCTCCACGGCCTGCGCCATCTCCGGCGAGAAATGAAGCTCACCCGCCGGGCTGTTTTCGATGAGATCGGTGAGGATGGAGTTGAGGCGCACGCTGTGGCGCTCGCCGATCCGTTCGCGCACGATGGCCGGCAGATCCTCCGTTGTCAGCAGTCCGGCGCGGATGGCATCGTCCAGATCGTGGTTCATATAGGCGATGCGGTCCGCCAGACGTACACTCACGGCCTCCAGCGTGTCATCCTCCGCGCCGTTGGTGTGGTGCAGAATGCCCATGCGCGTCTCGTTGCAGAGGTTGAGGCCGCGGCCGTTTTTTTCAATGCGATCCACAACGCGCAGGCTCTGCTCGTAGTGGTAAAAGCCCTCGGGATACAGCTCGCGCAGCGCGCGCTCTCCCGCGTGGCCGAAGGGTGTGTGGCCAAGGTCGTGCCCCAAAGCGATGGCCTCCGTCAGATCCTCGTTAAGGCGCTTGGCGCGGGCAACCGTGCGCGCGATGCGGCTGACCTCCAGCGTGTGCGTCAGGCGCGTGCGGTAATGGTCACCCTCCGGCTGGAGGAAAACCTGCGTCTTATGCTTGAGGCGGCGAAAGCTTTTGGAATGCGTGATGCGATCTATATCGCGCTGAAAGCAGGTGCGGATTTCGCAGGGCTCTTCCGGCCGCGGGCGGCCGCTGCTTTCTGCGCTGCGAACTCCGTAAGGCCCGATGATCTGCGCTTCCGTTGCTTCCCAAATCTCTCTCGGACAGGACATAAGGGGATTCCTCCTTCAAAAAATGCGCATTTTGGCGTAAAAAAAGCGCAACTTGACCTGAAAAAAGCTCAACACCGTCTAATACGACGGCGTCGGGCTTTTTTCCTGCAAGATTTTCAAAAAATTTTTAGAAATTTCAGAAAAAATTATAGGCCAATCAGAAGACGCGGATGGACTTCGCCTCCAGACACCTGCCGGTGTCCGTATCCACGGCGAAAAGGCAACCCTCCAGCTTGGCTTCGCCCTCCGGCTGGGTGTAGCGCGTGGGGGGCAGGCCGAGAAAGCGGTTGATGCTCTGATCCACGCAAACGCCGATCACGCTTTCCACCGGCCCTGTCATGCCAAGGTCGGAGATGCAGCCTGTTCCGCGCGGCAGAACGCGCGCGTCCGAGGTCTGCACATGGGTGTGCGTGCCCCATACGGCGCTCGCGCGCCCGTCAAGGTAATAGCCCATAGCCACGCGCTCGCTGGTGGCCTCCGCGTGCATATCCACGAGCACAATCTTCATGCGGTCTTCCAGCCGCGAGAGCACGTAGTCTGCCGCGAGAAAGGGATTGTCCACATTGACGTTCATGGCAAAACGCCCGACGAGGTTCATCACACAGATCGGCCCGAAACGCGTTTCGTATACGTCCCAGCCCCGCCCCGGGCATTCGGGCGACATGTTTTCGGGGCGCAGAATGTCCGTGTGCGTGTCCAGATAGGGGCATATTTCATAGCGGCCCCAGGTATGGTTTCCAAGCGTGATGACGTCCGCGCCTGCGTCGAAAATGGCGTCCGCCTGCTTCGGCGTGATGCCGACGCCGTTGGCGTTTTCGCCGTTGACAACACAAAAGCCCACGTCGTACTGCTTCCGCAGCGCGAACAGCCGGCTGCGCAGAATTTCCAGTCCGCTTTTTCCGCAGACGTCGCCCACGGCGAGAATATTGACCGTCATGTTCTGGTTCTCCTTTCCGGAGCGGCGCGCGGCCGTCCGTTATGATTCCAGCAGGCGCTTTGCCGCTGCGATGTTGTTCGATTCTCTTTCAAACAGAATCCGCGCGGCTGCCGCCAGCTCTTCGGGCTTGGAACAGGTGAGCGCGGAGTCGAGCAGCGCGCAGAGCTTTTCCGCCTCCGCGGCATCAAAGGGCAGGTGGTTTTTCTGCCCGGTGTAGTCCATAAAGGCCGTCACCTTTTTGTCGTAAGCAACGCCCACGTGCGGTATGCCGCAGCCCACGGCGAAGATGAGTCCATGCAGGCGCATCGAGAGCACAAGCTCCATGCGCGAGAGCAAACCGATGGTCAGGCCCGTCGGCATCGGCTCGTGCAGCAAAACGTGCGGCACATCCCCGAGCAGCGCGCAGACCTTTTCGGCGGCTGCGCCGTCGCTGCGATGGTTGATGGAGAGGAAGACGGGCGTGAGCCCGTGCGCCTGCCAGGCGTAGCGCGCGGTGTCGGCAAAGGCCTCGACTTTCCCGTCAAAGCCCGGCCAGAGCCGCAGGCAAAAGGCCGCATAATGCCCCTCCGGCGACAGGCCGTGCGCGCGCAGCGCGGCATCCGTTTCCTCCGCGCCGGCACGCGGCAGCGAGAGCGCCGGGTCGGCAGAGAGCGTGAGCTCCGGCTTCGTGACGCCGAGAGATTCCAGCTCGCGCAGACTGGTTGATTCGCGCAGCGTGATCGCGTCGACATGGCGGTTGAGCATCTTCCGCGCGAGGCGGCGGTCAAAGGCGGTGTGCAGAGGGCCTATGCCGCAGCCGTACATCAGCACGCGGCAGCCGAGGCGTTTGGCCGCGGCAAGCATGAACAGGTAATACCAGAGACTCCGGCTGCTTGTTGCATCCTGCATCAGCGTGCCGCCGCCGCATAAAAACAGTCTGGTGCGGCGCATCGCGCGAAGAACGCCAAAGAGATCAAAGCTGTGCTTTGCGCGCACGCCGCAGCGCACTGCCGTCTCCTTCGGCGTGCGGGAGAGCACCGTGATGGGGAGGTCTTTGTCGAGCGTGTGCATTTCGGTGACGATCGCTTCCAGAATCGCCTCATCCCCGGCGTTCCCGTGCCCGTAGGCGCCGCAGATCATGATTCCCTGATTTTTAAGCTCGTCGCGCCTTGCGTATCTGCGCAGCGCCGTCTCGTAGATTTCAAGCTGCCGACGGCAGCTTGCTTCGAGCGAAAACTCTCTTCGTGCCTTTTCCCCGAGCCTGAGGCCCATCGTGCGGCGCTTGTCCGCGTCGAGCGCGAGGGAAACGAGGTGTTCCGCCAAGGTTTCCCGGTCACCGGGCTCGAAGAGCAGACCGTTCACGCCGTGGTCAATGAGCTGCGGCACGCCGCCGACGCGGGAGCTGACGGTCGGAAGAAAGAACTTTGTTCCTTCGGTGAGTGCGTAGGGGAAGGTTTCGGAACGCGAGGAAAGGGTGTTGATGTCAATCGCGCGGTAAAAATCCTCTGTGTTGTGCAGCCAGCCGAGGAAGTGCACCTCGTTTTCCACGCCGAGGGCGAGGGCAAGCTTTTGTAGCGCCTCCATTTGCTGGCCGTCTCCCGCGATCAGCAGGCGCAGCTTTGCAACGCGTCTGTGCGCCTGCGCAAAAGCGTGCAGGAGCGTGGGAATGTCCTTTACGGGATCGAGGCGGGCGGCGATGCCCGCGACGATCGCGTCCTCCGGTATGTCAAGCCCGAGGGAACGGAACCATGCGCTGCGGTCAAAGTCCTGCGGCGTATGGTCAAACGTGATGCCGTTGTAAATCGTGAAAATCTTTGCCGGATCAAAGCCGCGCCGGATCAGCAGGGAGGACATGGAATCCGACACGCCGGCGAGAAAATCCATGTGGCGCAGCGCGATGGCGTTGAGCGTGCCGTAGACGGCCGCGCCGGTCGGCCGCCCCAGATAGTCCAGTTTATAATCGCTGTGCACGGTCGAGAGCAGCGGCGCTTTCACGGATTTTTGCAGCAGCATGCCCATGAAGTTTCCGCGCGCGCCATGACAATGGATGATGTCGCAGCGGAAAGCTTCGGCAAGGCGCCTGAGCTTCCGCAGCGCAGAGAGTGGGTTTCCCTCGATCACTTCCGTCGGGATGCCCATCGCCGCCGCTTCCTCGGAAAAGGCGCCTTTCATAAAGCAGACAAGCTGCACGTCAATTGTTCGGCTGAGTTCCCGCAGAAGCGAAAGGACGTGCGTCTTTGCCCCGCCCGTATCGCCGCCGCTGATCAGCGTCAGTACCTTCATGTTTTGTCTCCTGCGATTATTCTGCTGATGCAGTGTCCGCCTCAAGCTGACGAAGTGCCGTGACGACCTCGTCAAAGGCCATGCTGTGTGAAGCCTTGATGAGCACCGTGTCGCCCTGTTTGATGAGCTGGGGCAGCGCGTCGAGCAGACTCTCCTTGTTCGGGAAGTGCCAGGCCAGCGGCGCTTCTTTCGCGCCGCGTGCGCCGGAATAGATCTCGCGCGCGAGCTCGCCGCAGGCGATGACCTGCTCGATGCCGTATGCCGCGGCGCATTCGCCGACGGCGCGGTGGAGCGCATTTTCCTCAGCGCCGAGCTCAAACATATCCCCCAGGATGCACACGCGCCGTCCGGGCAACGAGGCAAGGGAGGCCAGCGCGGCGGCGGTGGAGGTCGGGTTGGCGTTATAGCAGTCGTCGATAACGGTGCAGCGCGCGGCGGAGAAAACACGGCTGCGGCTGCCGACCGGCGCGTAGGTCGCAATTCCGGCGGCGATTTCCTCATCCGTGAGGCCGAGCTGTATCCCGACGGCGGCCGCGCCGAGCGCGGCATAGATGATGTGAAGGCCGAAGGCGGGAACGGTCACGGGAATGCGCCGTTCGCGGCAGACAATGTCGCAGCCCGTGCCCGAAATGCCGAGCGAGCGGATGTTTTCCGCGCGCACCTCGCACGCGGCCGTGGTGCCGTAAAGGATTTTCCGGCGCGCACCGGTGTCCCAGTCGCGCAGAAGCTCATCGTCGCCGCAGGCGAAGATGACGCCATCCTTCGGCAGCACTTCGATCAGGCGGCCCTTCTCGCGCAGCACACCGTGCAGATCGCCGAAAGCCTCCAGATGCGCGTGGCCGATGTTGGTGTAGAGCGCCATGCCCGGCTGCGCCATGTCCGCCAGCAGACGCATCTCGTCAAAATGCGAGACGCCGAGCTCCACAACGGCGGCGCGGTGCTCCTCGCGCAGACGAAACAGCGTCAGCGGAACGCCGAGCTCATTGTTGAAGTTGCCCTGGGTTTTGAGCGTGCAAAAGCGCTGGGAAAGCACCGCTGCGCACATCTCCTTGGCGGTGGTTTTGCCAACGCTGCCCGTGATGCCCAGAACGGGGATGTCAAACTGCGCGCGGTAGTAAGCGGCGAGACTTTGCAGCGCCTTTTCCACCGAGGGCACAAGGATGATGTTCCCGCCTGCCCCCTCGGGAATTCGCTCCGCGAGCACGGCAAGCGCCCCGCCGGCAAAAGCGGCGGGGATAAAGTCATGTCCGTCCGACCTTGCGCCGCGCAGCGCAGCAAACACGCAGTCCTGCGTCAGATCCCGGCTGTCCGTTGTGACGGCGCGGACTTCGCGCTGCAGGTCGGGCAGGCTGCCCGTATATTCGCCGCGCACGGCGGCGACAAGGTTTTCAAGTGAGAGATTTTTCATTGTACTCCGTACTTTTTCAGAGAAACGGCGATGAGCTGTTCGCAGAGCTCACCGTAATCCATGCCGATCTCGCGGGCTGCCTGCGGAATGAGGCTTGTGGGCGTCATGCCGGGCAGGGTGTTGGCTTCAAGGCAATACATTATGCCGCTTTCTCTGTCCATGAGAAAATCCACGCGGCAATACGCGTCGATCATCAGCAGCGCCGTGACCTTTTCCGCAAGCGCCTGCACCTGCGCCGTCTGCTCGGGCGTGATGGGTGCGGGGCAGATCTCTTCGGTGAGTCCGGCCTGATATTTGTTTTTGTAGTCATAGAAACCGCTTTTGGGGATGATCTCGATGACGGGCAGGGCCTTGCCGTCCAGCACGCTGACGGTCAGTTCCCGCGCGCTGACAAAGGTCTCCACCAGAACGGCGTCCTCGAAAGAGAAGGCATCCTCCAGCGCGGCAAGATAGTCCTTCTCGTCGTAGACCACCGAGGTGCCGACGCTGCTGCCGCCGGAGCTGGGTTTGACAACGCAGGGGAAGCCCACGTTTGCATAAGGCGTTTCGCCGCGGCGGAGCGTGATGCCCATCGGGGTCGGCACGCCGCCGGCGAGGAAGAGCTGCTTGGAGAGCGTTTTGTTCATCGCAACCGCGCTGCCGAGATAGCCGCTGCCGGTGTAGCGGATGTTATGGACGTCCAGCGTTGCCTGCAGGCGGCCGTTTTCGCCGTCATCGCCGTGCAGGGCGAGAAAAACGATGTCCGCCGCGCGGCAGAGGGGGATGACGTTGTCGCCGAGCAGGCAGTCATTGTCCTGCTTGCGGCTTGCGCGCACGGCATCGAGGTCGGGCGTATCCTCCCGGATGGAAAAGCCCTGATCGTCCCAGGGACGGTCAAAAACCTCCATGGGGTCGTCAAAGCTTCCCGGGTAGCCGAGAAACAGGTCAACAAGCACGGCCTTGTGTCCCCGCTCACGAAGGGCGCGGGTGACGCCGATGCCGCTGGAGATGGAGACGTCGCGTTCGCTGCTCAGACCGCCGCAAAGCACGATGATATTCATGTTGCTTCCTCCTTCGGAAAGAATGGGAAACGTGTCGTTCCTATAAGAGTATGTTGGTTTGCGAGAGATCAGAACAGGCGAAGCAGCGCCTGAATATCCGCTTCCTCGCTTGCCCAGCTGGTGACAAAGCGAATCACGCTGCGCGTTTCATCCAGCGGCGCCCAGAGGTTGAAGCTGACCTGTTTGCGCAATTGAGCAATTTTCTCGTTGTCCAGAACCGGAAAAATCTGATTCGTGGGGGAGTCGATGTAAAACTCCACGCCCTTGGCGCGCAGGCCTTCCCGCAAAACGGCGGCCGTGGCGATGGCGTTTTCCGCTGCGCGGAGATACAGATTGTCCGTAAACAGCGTGTCAAACTGCAGACCCAGGACCCAGCCCTTGGCCAGCAGTGCGCCGTGCTGCTTGATCATCGTGAAGAAATGGGGAATGAGCTTCGGGTTCGGCACAACAACGGCCTCTCCGAAAAGCGCGCCGACCTTGGTGCCGCCGATGTAGAAGGCATCCACAAGCCGCGCAATGTCACGCAGCGTGAGGTCGGTGCCCGGCGTGGCGAGGCCGTAGCCGAGACGCGCGCCGTCCAGATACAGCTTCAGGCCGTATTCGTCGCAGGCCGCGCGCAGCGCCTCGAGCTGGGCGCGGGAATAGAGCGTGCCGTATTCGGTGGGGTGGGAGATATAGACCATACCCGGCTGCACAAGATGCGTGCGGGCCTCGTCCGCGAGAAAAGCGCGCATATAGCTGTGTACATCCGCAGCGTCCACAAGTCCGTCGTGATTCGGCAGCGTCAAAACCTTGTGCCCGCCGTGCTCGATGGCGCCGGCCTCGTGGCCGGTGATGTGCCCGCTGTCGGCGGACAGCACGCCCTCATAGGGGCGCAGCAGCGCGCCGATCATCAGCGAGTTGGTCTGCGTGCCGCCCGAGATGAAGCGCACCTCGGCCTCCGGACAGCCGCAGGCGGCGCGGATCTTCTCCCGCGCGGCGTTGCAGATTTCATCCTCACCGTAGCCGGTGTTTTTTTGCAGGTTGATTTCGGTCAGCCGCCGGAGGATCTCCGGGCAGCAGCCTTCCATGTAGTCAGAATCAAAGCGTAACATCGTTTCAGAGCATCTCCTTCAGTTCGCGGCAGAAAGCTTCGGCGGAGAGCAGGTCTGTCATCGCGAGGAAGACCGTGTCATCGCCGGCGATCGAGCCGACAAGATGTGGAATATTCATACTGTCGAGCGCGGAGCAGGCGCCGTTTGCCAGCCCCGGCAGCGTTTTGATGACAACAAGGTTCTGCGCCACGGCGTAGCTCTTGACGCATTCGCGGAAGATTTTTCTCAGCCGAAGGTCAAAATCGCCGGCCTCGTCGCGGCTGCTCGCCGTGTAGCGGTAACCGCCGCTCGCGGTCAGCTCCTTGACAAGGCGCAGCTCGCGGATGTCCCGGCTGACGGTGGCCTGCGTGCTCTTGACGCCAGCCTGCTGCAGCGCTTCCAAAAGATTGTTCTGCGTGTCGATGTCGCGCTTGGCGATGATTTCCAGAATTTTGGCCTGTCTTGCGTTTTTCATGCTCTTTCCCCCAGTTTTTCGTATGCAATATCGTAAAAACTTCTGCCGCTGACGCGGGCAAAGACGGTTTCGTATACAGAGCGGGTGATGCGCACGACATCCCCGTGCTGAAGCTCGTGTGCGTTGCCGTCCAGCGAGAGAACGGCGCGCTTTCGGTTCAGATCGCCGACGTGCAGCTCCACCTTTCGCTCTGGCGCAAGGACAAAGGAGCGCGTCATCAGCGCGTGGGCGCAGATGGGCGTGAGAATCAGGTTGCGCGCCGTCGGCTCGACAAGCGGCCCGCCCGCGGACATGGAGTAGGCCGTGGAGCCGGTCGGCGTGGCGCAGATGATGCCGTCGCCGGGGAAATCCGTGATGACGCTGCCGTCTCCGAGCGCTTTTACGCGGATGGTGTTGGCGATGCCGTGGATGGCCACGTCGTTGAGCACGGTGTCGCGCAGCACCGTGCCGTCCGCGCGCTGCAGCTCCACATCCAGCATCATGCGCGACTCCGGCATATAGTCGCCGCGCGCGGCCTCAATCAGCCGCACAAGCCCGTCGGCGGGCAGATCGGTCAAAAAGCCCTTGCTGCCCAGATTCACGCCGAGGAGCGGGATTTTCTCCCGCATGACGGCGCGCGCCGTGTGCAGCAGCGTACCGTCGCCGCCGAAGCAGACAACAAGCTTTGCGCCGGGGAGGGCGCTTTCAAGGGATGCGGTTTCGATTCCCTCTGCCGGGGGAAGATTGCTACCGTCGCTCAGAATCGGGCAGACGCGCACCGCCTCCCCCGCGTTCTCCAACAGGACTTTGGCGCGGAGCGTGTGCGCCAGATCCGTATCCCGGTGTGGGTTCGGACACAAAACGACGTGACCGCTCATGTCAGGTCCCCTTTCTCTCAAAGCGAAGACTCATTCGCCTTTGTCTCTATGGCCTCGTGCGAGGCGCGCACCAGCGCCGGAATGTCCGGCAGCGGCGCGGTAAAACTGCCCTTTTTCAGATAGCCCAAATATTCAATGTTGCCCTCCGGCCCCCGGATGGGCGAAAAGTCCAGCCCCAAAACGGAAAAACCGGCCTCCGGCGCGCGGCGAAGGAAGTCTTCCAGCACTTCCTCGTGCACCTTCGCGTCGCGCACGACGCCCTTTTTGCCGACCTTGTCTTTCCCGGCCTCAAACTGCGGCTTGATGAGGCACAGCACCTCGCCCCCCTCGCGCAGCAGCGCGCTCACGGCGGGAAGCACCAGATGCAGCGAGATGAAGCTCATGTCCATAACGGTCAGGTCAATCTCGTCCGGAATCTGCTCGCGCGTGAGATAGCGCGCGTTTGTGCGCTCCATGCACACCACGCGCTCGTCCTGGCGCAGACTGTAGGCAAGCTGCCCGTAGCCGACGTCCACAGCGTAGACCTTGCTTGCTCCGGCGCGCAGCAGCACGTCTGTGAAGCCGCCCGTGGAGGCGCCGCAGTCCAGACAGGTCAGCCCCGCGGGGTCGCGGGAAAAGACCTTGAGCGCCTTTTCCAGCTTCAGCCCGCCGCGGCTGACGTAAGGCACAGCCTTGCCGCGCAGCTCGATCTGACAGGCGGGATCAACGAGCGCACCGGCTTTGTCTGCCCGCTGGCCGTTGACAAAGACGAGACCGGCCATGATGCTGGTCTTTGCGCGCTCGCGGCTCGGCACGAGGCCGCGGTCAAATACAAGTTGGTCAAGTCTTACTTTTGGCATACTGTTTCTCCCAGAAGTTCACGCGCGGTGCGCGCAATGCTGACCGAATCAATGCCGCATCTTGTACGCAGCTCGGCAACGCTGCCCTGTGGCACGATTCCGTTGCCGAGGCTCAAAAGGCGCAGCTTTGCCGTCACGCCGTTTTTGGCAAGGGCGGCGGCGAGTGCCTCGCCCACGCTGCCGGCAGCGCAGACCTCCTCCGCCACGAGCAGCGCGCCGCTTTTTCGGACGGAATCGAGAACGGGCTCGGCGTCAAGCGGACGGATGAGGCCGAGCTTGAGCACCTCGGCGGAAATGCCCGCCCAGGAGAGCTGCTCGGCGGCCGAAAGCACCTCGTTGATCATGGTGCCGTAGCTCACGAGCGTAATGTCCGTGCCCTCGCGCAGCACGGAGCATGCCTTGCGGGCGCGGTCTTCGGTGTATTCTCCCTCGCCTCCGCGCGGATAGCGGATGGCGACAGGGCCGGAAAGCTCCGTTACGGCAATGCGCAGCATCTCCCGCAGCTCTGCGAAGGAGGCGGGGCTGAGCAGCGTCAGGCCGGGGACGGAGGAGAGATAGCTCACGTCGAATACGCCGTGATGCGTTTCCCCGTCCCGGCCGACAAGCCCGGCGCGGTCCACGCAGAAAACAACGTGCAGCTTTTGCAGCGCACAGTCGTGAATCAGCATGTCATAGGCGCGCTGGAGGAAGCAGGAGTACACGGCAAAGACGGGCACAGCGCCCTGTTTTGCCAGCCCGGCGGCCATGGCCGCCGCGTGCCCCTCCGCGATGCCAACGTCAAAAAAGCGGTCCGGGAATTGCTCGGCAAAGCCGGAAAGTCCCGTACCGGACTCCATGGCGGCGGTGATGGCGAAGATGCGCTTGTCGGTCTGCGCAAGCTCCACGAGCGCGTCCCCGAACACGGAGGAGAAATCCGGCGCCGCCTCCGGCAGCGCGCCGGTTTCCGGCTCGTAAGAGCCGACGCCGTGGTAGACGTTCGGCTGCGCCTGCGCAAAGGAGCAGCCGTGCCCCTTTTCGGTCAGCACATGCACCAGAACGGGCACGTCCAGCTCGCGCGCGAAGCGCAGGATGCGCTCCACCTCGGCACAGTCGTGCCCATCCACCGGCCCGAGATAGTAAAAGCCCATCTCTTCAAACATATTGCTGCCGAGCAGACTGCCCTTGAGCCGCTCTTTAATCCTGTGGTTGAATGCATAGAGCGTCGGCCAGCGCCGGAAGATGCGGCGATAGGCGCGCTTGAAGCGCAGATAGCCCGGACGCATGCGCGCGTGGGAAAGCAGCCGCGCGATGCCGCCGACGTTCGGCCCGATGGACATGCCGTTGTCGTTGAGCACGACGATGAGGTTTTCCCCGCTCTCGCCCGCATCGGCGAGCCCCTCGTAGGCAAGGCCGCCGGTCAGCGCTCCGTCGCCGAGGAGGGCGACAACGCGGTAATCCCCGCCGAGCTCCCGCCGTGCGCGCGCCATGCCGAGCGCGACGGAGATGGAGTTGGAGGCATGTCCCGCGATGAAGGCATCGTGCACGCTCTCAACCGGCTTCGGAAAGCCGGAGATTCCGTCCAGCCGGCGCAAGGTATCAAAGGCTTCGCGCCGGCCGGTCAGGAGCTTGTGCACATAGCACTGATGCCCGACGTCGAACACGAGCCTGTCTGTCTCTGTATCAAAAACCCGGTGCAGTGCCACAGTCAGCTCCACAATGCCGAGGTTGGAGCTGAGATGTCCGCCGGTAACGGACAGACTCTGCACTAAAAATTCCCTTATTTCCGCACACAGCGCATCCAGCCGGTCTTCCGGAAGGGCGCGCACATCCGCCGGGGAATGAATGGTATTCAAAATCTCCAAAAACGATCCCCTCTGTTGTCTTTGTCTTTCGTACTACTTATATATACACCCTGCGGGCAATTCAGTATCATAACAAATTGCGCCCGACATTACAAGAGCCGGGCGCAATTTTATACATAAATATTTGAATAAATACAAAAATATTCACGGAGAAGCGGCCTCAGACGCCTCTTCCGGCCAGATAACGTGCCAGTTCACAGAGGAAGTCGCTCTCCGGAAATTCTTTCGCCGCGTCAATCGCAGCGCAGGTGAGCCTGTCCACCGCTGCGGCACATTTTTCCGCGCCCCAGAGCGACAGGAAGGTGGTTTTTCCGTTTGCCGCATCGGAGCCGATGGGTTTGCCGAGCTCCTGTTCCGTGGAGAGCGCGTCGAGCATATCGTCGCGGATCTGAAAAGCCGCGCCGAGCGCCGCACCGTAGCGGCAGGCGGCGTCCTCCTGCACGGGGCTTCCGCCCGCTGCGAGCACGCCCATGCGGCATGCGGCAAGGAGCAGACTGCCGGTTTTGCGGCCCTGCAGCTCCGAGAGCTCCGCTTCGGAAAGGCTTTGCGTTTCGCCCATCATGTCCATGAACTGCCCGCCGCAGATGCCGTCTATACCCGCGGCGTCGGCCAGCGCTTCCGCGCAGGCGGCGCGGCGCTCGGCCGGGAGCGCGCAGCGCAGAATCTTACCAAAAGCCTCGGCCTGCAGCGCGTCACCCGCCAGCACGGCGGTGCATTCGCCGAAGAC
>JAFXAW010000037.1 GCA_017522015.1 Oscillospiraceae bacterium
CAGAGACGCTCAGCCTCTTCTTCCTGCTTTTTCAGCTCCGCCATGAGCTTGTCAATCTGCGTCTGGAAATCTGCCTCGGCCTTTTCATTGACAATGTATTCCTCGAGGGCGATTTCAATGTCCTCTTCCAGCGCAAGGATGCGCTTGTACGCCGCTTCAATATCCGCTTCCAGCTGACGCTTCTTTTCCAGAAGTTCAACCTTCGTTGCCTCGTGCTGTGCAAGGACTTCTTCATAGGCGGCCTTGGTTTCCTGTACCTGAATGCGCGCTGCAATGCACTGATCCTCAAGCCGCTTGTCCGCAGTCATGATGTCCGAAATGTCCGCAATGCGGGAGAGCAAATCGGCAAAGCTGCTTGCCTGAAAGAGAACCTCTATGTAGCTGATAACGCCCTTCTCTTCCATGGTGCGGATGTGCTTGCGATACAGCTCCATCTGCGCCTGCTCTGCAGCCTCGGCCAGCTCAAGCTCCTTCGCCTTTTCCTCAATAAGCTTCTCGCTGAGCTCGATCTGTTCATTGAGCAGCTCGATCTCCTGCCGGGCCAGCTCGTTCTGCTCGTCAAGCGCAGCTTTCTGTTCCAGAACCGACGCCTGCTGCTGTTCAAGCGTTGCAATCTGCACGGAGACCTCATTCTTCTTCTTGGTAATCTCCGCCTGTTGCTCCTTGAGTCGGTCAATTTCGCTCTGCGTCACCGCCGCAGCCTGGTTCGAGCCAAGCACAACGGTCATCAAAGAGAAAACCATAATCGCGGCGAGCAGGAAGCAGAGAACCATCACGAACTTCTGCTGCCAGGTCCTTTTCATCTTCTTCGTATGATTCCCTGATTTTGCAGTTTTTGTAGCCATTTCAATACCTCATAAACGATTTCGGGGGTGTCTTGTCAAACCTTCAGGAATTTCCGGATGGCAATACTGCTGCCAAAGACGCCGACGACGATTCCGATGAGCAGATACACGCACAGCATCGGCAGGAAAAGCACGTTGAACGGAATAATGGTCACCAGATTTCCGATCAGACCGGTCATCAACTTTTCAGTCAGCAGCTGATAGAGTCCCCACTCCGCAAGGAAAGCCAGTCCGCCGCCGATCAGGCCAAGAATCAGACCCTCAACCACAAACGGGAAGCGGATAAAAGAGTTGCTCGCGCCGACCATCTTCATGATGATGATCTCCTCGCGCCGACCATAGGTCGTCAGCTTGATCGTGTTGGCCATGATGAACACGCTCACGATCACCAGCACCACAACCAGTGCCAGCGAAACAAGACTAATGACGTTGCGAACCGTGATAAAGCCGTTGGCGACATCCAGATGCGCCTGCACATCCGCGATTCCATAAATCTTGTACAGATTCCGCTGGGTCTGCTCCATGATGGAGATGTCATCAAGATAGACCACAAATCTGTGCCGGAACACACTTCCGTCGATGTCCTCAAACAGCGCAGAATCCTCATACTGCGAGACATAGTTCTCGCGCGCCTGCTCGCGGGTGACAAACTGCACGTCCCGGACATTGGGCGTTTCCGCAATCTGCGTCAACAGCGCAGCGGCGTCTTCCTCGCTGAGCGTCTCGTCCACAAAGGCCACCATTTGATTCTGCTGCTCAAGATCCTGAATGATCGAGTCAATGTTCACGGCAAGCAGCGAAAAGCTGCCCATGATGACCAGACATGCAATAATCACACAGATCGACGCAAAAGACATGAAGCCATGCGTGAAGATGCTCAGGAAACCTTCTCTAATTAAATACCCGATTTTATTCATAGCCGTAATACCCATCCATTCCGTCGCTGATAATCTTGCCCTGCTCGATGGAGATCACTCGTTTTCCGAGCGCATTGACCAGTTCCTTCTCGTGCGAGACGACCAAAAGCGTGTTGCCAAGGGCGTTGATCTTTTCAAGCAGCAGCATGATCTCCAGGCTGCGAACCGGGTCGAGGTTGCCCGTCGGCTCGTCCGCAATGATGATCTTGGGGTTGTTGACAATCGCGCGCGCGATCGCAACGCGCTGCTGCTCGCCGCCGGAGAGCTCGCGCGGATAGCGCTTCTCGCGCCCCTGCAGGCCAACCAGCTCAAGCACATAGGGCACACGCTCTTTGATCTCGCTGCGGCTTGCGCCGATGATGCGCATAGCAAAGGCAACGTTTTCGTATACCGTTTTGTTCTCGATCAGACGGAAATCCTGAAAGATTACGCCAAGCGTGCGGCGAAGCTTCGGCAGCTTACCGCGCCGCATGCGGCGCAGATCAAAGCCGTTGACGTCCAGCTCGCCGTCCACCGCCGCCACCTCACCGGTCAGCAGCTTGATAATCGTCGTCTTACCGGAACCGGACGGGCCGACCAAAAAGGCAAACTCGCCTTCTTTTACGGTCAGGCTGACATCATCAATCGCCTTGACATTGCCATTTTCATAGATCATGGTCACATTACTCATTTGTATCATAGGACAGCCTCCAAAGGATAAAGCCAGTACCTTCCGCCGCCGGCAGTAAGGCAAAGCCGATTTTGCTCAGGTAGAAATCAGTGATTGTTGTTTTGCGAATTGAGATATTTCTTCACCATCAGCGCAACCTTGAACACGATTGCGTGGTCGAACTCACGCAGATCCAGCCCCGTCAGCTTCTTGATTTTTTCAAGCCGGTACACCAGCGTGTTGCGGTGCACGAAAAGTTTGCGGCTGGTTTCAGAAACGTTGAGGTTGTTCTCAAAGAACTTGTTGATGGTGTACAGCGTTTCCTGATCCAGAGATTCAATCGGATTCTTCTTGAAAACTTCGCTCAGGAACATCTCGCAGAGTGTGGTCGGCAGCTGATAGATGATGCGGCCGATGCCGAGGTTCTCATAATGGATGATGGTCTTTTCCGTATCAAAGACCTTGCCGACCTCGATGGCCACCTGCGCTTCTTTATAGCGGTTGGCCAGTTCACGCAGATGCCCCGCCACGCTGCCGATGCCGACGACGGTTTTGATCAGCAGTTCCCGGCTCACCGTGCTCTGTACGGAGGCCGCAAGCGCTTCAAGCGTCTTTGTCTCGTCGACACCCGGCGTAAGTTCCTTAATCACGACAATGTCCGTCTCGTCCAGGCTCAGCACAAAATCGCGCTGCTGATCCGGGAACATATTGCGCACAACTTCCACAGTGCTCACATCGGACTTGTCCACCTGACGGATGAGCAGCACACCGCGCGGTGCATCCGTGACGAAGTGCAGCTCCTTTGCGCGGACATACACATCGCCCGGCAGAATATTATCCGAAATAATATTCTTGACGAAAGTCGCCTTGTTGTATTTCTCCTCGTAATTTGTCTTTGCCTCGTTAAACGCGACGGCGGCGAGGATGCAAATGCAGCGTGCAATATTGTCCCGACCCTCGGTAAACACGGCGTAGTCAAAACGGGAGTTGATCCCCCCCAGGAGCTTATAGGTCCGGTTTCCGGCCACAAAAAGCTGATCCGGAATGTCCCCGGCAAGTCCCTGAATATTCTCGATCCGGGAACCGATCAGGGAGAGATCCCGACACGCCACCACATAGCCCTCGGAATCAAT
The DNA here is from genome assembly GCA_017522015.1 of Oscillospiraceae bacterium. Taxonomy (GTDB): domain Bacteria; phylum Bacillota; class Clostridia; order Oscillospirales; family Oscillospiraceae; genus SIG483. The sequence continues at coordinate 3,545 of JAFXAW010000037.1, forward strand.
TACCCCAATGCAGCGGTCTGTTGCATCCTTCATCTGCATGATGACGCTTTGAAAGATCCTGCTTGACATTCAAATTCCCCTTTTCTCTTACTCACATTTCAACGGGAGAATTTCCCGCAAAACGCTATTTTATGCTATTTGACAAGAACGTCAATTTACATAATAACGTATTTTTTTGCGATTTTCAATAGATTTCTTTATAATTTTTGTGAAAAATCGAAAAGAAATTGTCTATTGCGCCCGTTTCTGGGAGAATTTGAATTGTTTTTATGGTAATTTGCCCTCAGACATTTTCACAAGACATCATCGCTCTTCGTGAATTTGCCCGAAATCCGCTCGCAGCGCAGCGCGCAAGGGCAAGCCCCTGTCCTGGGCAAAGAGATGCCGTGTGTGTCAAAACATATACGCGGCGTTTCCGCCAGCTCTGTGATTACACGCACGGCCTTCCCTGCAGGGATTCCTATATATACTCTAATGTCTTTTGTATCGTTTTGGCATCAAGTTCCGTCCAGTCACCCGGCGCCAGTTCATCCGGCAGTGTGAGACCGCCGACGCTCTCCCGATGCAGCCGGATCACCGGCGCACCGCAAAGGGCAAGCATGCGCTTGACCTGATGATACTTCCCCTCACAGACGGTCACGCGCACGAGGCCGTCACCCAGCCTTTCCAGCTGCGCAGGGAGGCATTTTGTTCCGTCGCCCAGCGTCATGCCCTGCTCGAATTTCGTCTCCGCATCCGGATTCGGCTCATGCTCCACATAGGCAAGGTAGCGCTTTTCCACGTGCTTTTTTGGCGAAAGAAGCCGATGGGCAAGCTCGCCGTCATTCGTCAGCAAAAGCAACCCCGTTGTGTCCTTATCCAGTCTGCCGGCCGGAAACAGACCGATGCGCCGCAGCTCCGGCGGGAGAAGATCCAGAACCGTCTGTTGGCGGCTGTCCTCCGTGGCCGAGAGCACACCCGCGGGCTTATGGAGCAGAAAGTAACGATATTTCGCCGTGCACACCGCTTCTCCGTCCAGACTGAGAATCTGTTTTTCCGGATCGATCTTCTGCGCTGCATCGCGGACGGGCACACCGTCCACCAGGACGCGGCCGAGTCGGATGAGCGACTTTGCCTCACTTCTTGAGGCAAGGCCTGCCGCAACGATCAACTTATCTATGCGTTCTGTCGGCACAGATACCGCTCCCCTTTCCTGTTCTAAGTTGTCCTCCCGGGGAATAGTCTGTACAAAGTCAGACTCTGCGGGAGGTTACAAATATGTATGTACTGACCTTGAAATGGAACAAAAAGACAGCCGCTGCGCTCATCATCGCAGCAGCGCTGCTGCTTGTCGCGCTGATTCTGCTCGTGGCAAACGGCGGCAAAAAGGATGCGGAAGACATCGTCCCCGGCGTCCGCCTGAACAGCTGCGAAAAACGGGTGGAATATCTCGCCTCGCTCGGCTGGACAGTGGATGCCGCAAGCGAGACAGCGCAGGACATCGTGATCCCCCGGGAATTCAACGAAGTCTATCAGAAATACAACGATCTGCAGCTTGCGCAGGGCTTTGATCTCAAGGAATACTGCGGTATGGATGCGCGGGTCTACAGCTACACGGTCAGCAATCACCCGAGCGGTGAGCAGGCAATCGCGCAGCTGATTCTCTTCGCCGATGAGGTCATCGGCGGCGACATCCACAGCACATCCCTTGGCGGCTTTATGCACGGCATCAAACCGCAAGCAGACTAAGCCGCTCCCCTTTCCGAACATTTTTTCATACAAGGCCGCAAAAGTCAACGGAATTGTACTTTCCCGGATACGCTGTCCGCATCCGGAGCACGGAGAGCCCTCCCCACCTCTTGAAATGACGTTCAGAACGTGCTAAAATAGCCGCGTCATCACGTAAGATATGGGGAGGAACCGTTCTTGAGAATCAGCTTAAGTGTGATCAAACACAACGCCAAGCATCAGATCGGCACAACGAAGCCGCACGGCTATGTTGTCGGGCTGGTCTATTTTCTGATCACTTGGCTGCTCGGAATTCTGATCAATCAGGTGTCCGGCATTCCGGTTCTGGAGCTTGAAAGCCTGCTAGCGCGCAGTTTTGAGATGATTGAGCAGTACTCCATTCCGGAGTTCTATGCAAAGTTTTTTGAGGCGTATCTGGCGCTTTATGCAAGATACACGAGCGTCTGGTCGGAACTCATCAGCCTTGCCATCAACCTTGTTGTCTTCGCGCTCGGCGTCGGCTTTACCATCTTCTCGCTGAATGTCAGCCGCCTGCGGGAAGCCGGAATCGGCAATTTGTTCGACGGCTTCGGTCTTTTCTTCCGCGCACTCTGGCTGAGCATTCTCATGGCGTTCTTCACCTTCCTGTGGTCCCTTCTGTTCATCGTTCCCGGCGTCATCGCCCAGTACCGCTACCGTCAGGCGCTGTTTATTCTGATCGACAATCCGAAGATGCGCGCGATTGACTGCATCCGGGCAAGCAAGCGCATGATGCAGGGACACAAAGGCGAGCTCTTTGTGCTGGATCTGAGCTTCATCGGCTGGTCGCTTCTGTCCATGTTCCCGTTTGTCAGCGCATGGACTGCACCCTATATGCAGATCACCTATGCCAACTACTATCTGGCTCTGCTCGGGCTGCAAAACGCCTCAGCTCCCGGAATGCCCGGAATGAATCCTCCCGGCGGCGAGATACCGCCCCGGCAAAACTGAATCTCTGTTTCGCCAAACAGGCGCAGACCAAATCCGGTCTGCGCCTGTTTTTTCTCAGGACGGACATCACAGTCCGTACCCGTTGAGCCTATGTTTCTTTCCGGCCTATGTTGGCTTTTACATATAAAACTGCTCCGGCTGCGCGCTGACACGGCTGATGCGCACATCAAGCTCCGGAAAGCCGCGCAATACAAGCTGCTGCAGCACAGGAACCACAACATTTTCCGTACTGAAATGGCCGCCGTCAATCAGGCTGATGCCGTATTCCTTCGCTGCGAGGAATCGATCATGCTTCACATCCGCCGTCACAAACACATCACAGCCCGCTTCGAGCGCTTCCTCCAGAAAATCCCCGCCGCTGCCGCCGCAGCAGCCGACAACCGAAATTTTACGTCCGGAATCCACATAGCGCAGACCGTTGGCATCCAGCGCGGTCTTTGTGCTGCGCAGAAACTCCGAAAATCCCACAGCGGCCGGAAGCTTTCCAATGCGCGGCATCGCGCCCGCTCCACCGAGCGGGGCAGCATCCTGCACGCCGAGCGCCGCGATCAGCGCGTCATTCACGCCGCCGGAGGCAGCGTCCAGATTTGTATGCAGGCAGATCGCCGAAATATTCTGTTTGGCCAGCGCAAGGATCTTTCTTCCAACCAAGTCGTCGCTGCGAACGCTTTTGAGCGCATGAAAAATCAGCGGATGGTGAGAGACGATCAGCTCCGCGCCGATCTCCGATGCCTCCCGGATGACTTCATCTGTGATATCCAGAGCGCACAGCACACAATGCACCTCCCGCTCCGGCTCGCCCGCAAGCAGACCTACATTGTCAAAATCCATCTTCGTGGCATAGGGCACCTGCGCATCAAGCCAGGCGCTGATTTCCGAAACCTTACTCATCCGTTTCCCGCTCCTTTTCCATTTTGCGCAGCGCATTTAACAGCTCGTCAAGCTCTGCAACACGCTTTGCACTGCCCTCATTTTTGCTTTTTTCCAGCCCGGCCTTTTCCCGCTCCAGCCTTGCAATGTGTGTGGAGAGGTAAGTATAAAACAGCGCATCCCGCTTCTCAAGAGGCCAGGCGCCTATGTAAAGCTCCACCGCTTCCGGCATTGCCGCTGCCCTGCCTTCCACGGCAAGGATTGGATAGATTTTCCCCTCTTCCTCCACAAGGCGTTCCTCGCGAATCGCGCAACCATGTGCATACAGCCAGGCACGCAGCTCCGGCTGTTTGGATTGCGGTCCAAGCAGAAGCAGCCTGTCCTGCAGCGCCCAGGGCGCCGCGGAAAGAATGTTCAAAATCGTCTCGCCGCCCATTCCGGCAATCACAATTACGTCCGCCTCCTCGGGCGCGACGGCGGCAAGCCCGTCACACAGCCGCAGTGAAATCTTGTCTTCAAGCTGCGCCTGCTCCACATTTTTGTGCGCGCTGGAAAGCGGACCGGGGCGCAGATCCGTTGCAATAACGGACCGAAGCGCTTTGCTCTGCGCAAGATGGATTGCGAGGTAGCCGTGATCCGTTCCGACATCCACAACGCGCGAGTTCTCGGGCACCAAAGATGAAAGAAGTGCCAATCTAAGGGAAAGCTGTTTCATATCATTCTGCTCCGTTTTCCCGAATTGTTCCCATAAATGCGTAAAGCGGAGGAACCCCTCCGCTTTGCGCTTTGCGTACTTACTGGGCAGCCGCGATGAACGCATTGAGTCTGGAAACGAACTCGTCCGCATTCACGCCGTGCGCAGCGCAGGCCTGCTCCACATTTTCGCCGCTGGCCATTGCGCAGCCCAGGCAGTGCATTCCGATGGCCTGAAACAGCGGCATCGTGTTGGCCGCGTTCTCCATGATCTCCGAAATCATGGTTTCTTTCGTGATCTGAAACATTGCTGAATAACCTCCGAAAAGTATTTCATTCTTATTCGCCAGTATTATAACCGCAGAAAAGCGATTTTTCAATGCTTTTATTTGAGAATTTCCGGAAACAAATCGATCCGTGATGTTTGCGGAAAACTCAGCCCCTGCGGTTCTCCCGGTAAGCGGCGGCAACCTGCTCGATGATAAAGTGGCTGCGATCCTCCATGCGGCAGTCATCGGTGTCGATCGTCAGCGTCAGCGGGCTGTCCGCCGTATACGGCGTCCACAAGGGCAACCCCTCTCCATTCGGGTCGCCGGTCTTGGCGAAATTCGTCCAGTATTGCATCAGCCGCTGGCTGAGCGCCTCGTCCTTCTCCCCGTAGGGATACCAGAACTTAAACAGGGTGTGGAAAACGTAGGCCTGATCGTCACCGTGGCGTGCAGAGCCGTCCTCATGGCTGGGCACGGGATGGACAAAAGTACCGAGGCGCACGGGCTTTTTGGGCTGCTGCGCCTGCACCTGTGCCCACGCAAGCTGAGAGGCTTTCATCTCATAAGCCTCCGCACGCTCAACCACATCCAGTGCCTCCTCATCGCTGCGCGGCGTGACCACCCTGCCCAGGATGGAGGTGCGCAGGCCAAAGGTATTGCGAAGAGAATCGAAGTTTTCCAGGGAAACCGGTGTTTTCGCAGGAAAGATCAACTCATCCTGCATGGTGCACAGAAGATAGTCGATGTCTGCCTGCTCACCCCGGCGGACGATCTCATCCATGACATAGGGGAGCACATAGCCGTCGCCCGTGATGTTAAACTGCTTGCGGAAGCGCTCGTACAGCGTCTGCAGCTCGCGCGCGGGAATTTCGCGCATCTCTTCGATGCTCTGTTTTCCGCAATAGGCAACAAACTCCTCGCCGAGCGCCTTAAGGGGCTCATATTCCATGCTGTAGTGCGGATTGAGTCCGCCCGCGCTGTGGCAGATCGCATGCTGCACCAGTCCCCCACCCAGCGGAGAACAGGCAACGCCCTGCACGGAGCGTCCGCCGCCGGAACAGCCGAAAATCGTCACATTGTCCGCATCGCCGCCAAAGGCCGCGATGTTGTCCTTCACCCACTGCAGCGCAAAGATCTGATCGCGCAGGCCATAGTTGCCGCAGGAACGCTCTTCATTTTCGGCCTCCAGTGCCGGATGTCCGAAGTAACCGAACACGCCGGTGCGGTAGTTCACCGTCACCAGCAGCACACCGAAGCGGCACAGACCCTCACCGTCAAAGAGGATATCGTCCGAGGTACCGGCCTGCAATCCGCCGCCGTAAAACCACACCATGACGGGCAGGCGCTCGTCGGAGGATTCTGCAGGCGTCCAAACATTCAAGGAAAGGCAATCCTCGTCCATCACGAGGGGGCGCGGCGGCACGGGGTTTAACTCCTGCATGCGCTTGAAGGACGGAAGCACGCTGTTGTCCGGCTGCCAGCAGGAGGGCCCGAAGTCGTCACACAGACGCTCATTCTCCCATGCCTCAGGTGCAACGGGCGCTTTCCAACGGTAATCGCCGACAGGCGCTTTGGCATAAGGGATGCCTTTGAAGGCAGTGATGCCGGGCGTGGCGGTTTCCAATCCCCGCACGGGACCGGAGCGGATGACGGTTTGCAAGATCATACGGATGCCTCCCTGTTTTTTGTTATATGTATCTGTGGCCATTATAGCTGCCCGGCGCCGGAATTGCAATCGCGGTTTTCCGTTTGAGCGGCCGATCATGTGCGCACGAAGCCCGCACAGCCCGGTGAATACCGGGCATTCGACTATTGCACGGTCAGTATATATAGTTTATATTAATTGAAGTGGAAACCATCAAATTTCTGACTGTGAGGGTCTGACCATGAAAGATATTTTAACCGCACCGTTTCTCCGGGAGTTTTGCCAAACGGCGTCCAATATGTACCGACTCGGCTGGGATGAGCGCAACGGCGGCAACATCAGCATGCTGCTCGACGAAGCAGAGCTCAATGAATACCTCGACACCGCCTCGGTGCTCCGCACAATCCCGACAGGCTTTGACACAGCCTCACTCAGAGGCAAATGCTTCCTCGTGACCGGCACCGGCAAGTATTTCAAGAATATCGAAGCGGATCCGGAAACCAATCTCGGCATCCTGCGCATCGCGCGCGACGGCGCATCGGCGGAGCTGCTTTGGGGCTTGCGTGACGGCGGAAACCCCACCAGCGAATTTGCTTCGCACATGATGACGCACGCGGTGCGGTTGCAGGTCGACCCGGAACATCGCGTCGTCACGCACTGCCACCCGACTCACACGCTTGCCATGACCTTTGTGCACGAGCTGGAGGACAAAACTTTTTCACACTCGCTATGGCAGATGTGCTCGGAGTGCATCATGGTCTTCCCCGACGGGGTGGGTGTGCTGCCGTGGATGGTCTGCGGCACAAATGCCATCGGCGAGGCGACTGCTGAAAAAATGCGTGACTTTCGTATCGTCATCTGGGGCATGCACGGCATTTACAGCGCCGGCAGAACGCTGGATGAGACTTTCGGGCTGATTGAAACCGTGGAAAAAGCAGCGCAGCTCTACATGCTCATCGCGCATCTCCCCCGTGTAAACACGATCACCGACGAGCAGCTCCGCGCCCTGGCCGAACACTGCAAGCTTGACTATCGCAAGGACTTCCTGATTTGACGAACTGCTCAAGCGGCCGGGCATTACAAACATAACGTTTTGTCTAAATATCCATTGACTTTCGGTTTGCCGAGGATTAAGATAGTAAGCGTATTAAATAATTCATGAAAAAGAGGGGTTTATTTGAGTACTGCAATTGCAAAACAAAACAGTCGAAATGTTTTGACTGAGGGACCCGTACTGCGCAAATTGCTGGGTTTTGCCATCCCCACCATCCTTGGCAACCTGTGCATGCAGCTTTACAACCTTGTGGACTCTGTGGTCGTCGGCAACTTTGTCGGCACGCAGGCGCTGGCCGCGGTCGGCGCATCCTTCTCCCTGATGATGCTGTTTAACGCGTTGTTCATGGGCGTTTCCATGGGCTCACAGATCGTTGTCTCCCAGACTTTTGGCGCGAAGAACTATAAGCAGCTTCGCAAGGTAATCAACACGGCAATTTCCCTGGCTTTCATCATCGGCGGTGCGATCACCGTCATCGGCGCGCCCCTGTCCGGTCCCCTGCTGCGTCTGTTGGGCACGCCGGAGGATATTTTTGTTCAGGCGCGTGAATACTTGATGATCATCTTCCTCGGCACGCTGGGCAACGTCTTTTTCAACTTCGGCGCCGGTGCGCTGCGCGGCCAGGGCGATTCCCGCTGGCCCCTGATTGCACAGATCGTCTCGTCCGTGCTGAACATCGGCCTTGACCTGTTCTTTGTGCTCGCGCTGGATATGGGTGTTGTCGGCGTCGCGCTGGCCACCAGTATCGCCCACTTTGCCAGCGGCATGGTTCTGCTCGTCCGGATTCAGACCGGCGGCTATGCAGCCAAAGTCTATGTTAAAGACCTGCTGCATCCCGATGGCGAATGTGCAAAGCGCATCTTCTCCCTTGGTCTTCCCTCCGCAATTCAGAATGCGGCAATGTCCATAGGCTCCGTAATCATTCAGAGCTTTGCAAACTCTTTCGGTTCTGAGTTTATTGCGGCCAACGCCATCGTCACGAAGGCGGACGGCTTCGCCATGATGCCCATGATGGGTCTGGGCCAGGCCACCACTTCTTTCGTGGGACAGAACATCGGCGCAGGCAAGATGGATCGCGCAAAGAAGGGCGTTCACACCGGCATGCTGACCGTAATCGTCATTGCGGCAGTTATGGGCGTCATCCTGTATATCACCGGTCCGTACATTATGATGGCCTTCGGCGCTGCCGGAAATGTCCTGTTTATGGGCGTCAGCGGCATCCACTTCCTGGCTTTCTGCTATGCTTTCATCGGCTTTGACCATGTGGTTGGCGGCTCCATGAGAGGCGCCGGCGTGGCGATTGCTCCGGCATGCACCTCGATCGCCTCCAACCTTTGCCGTATCCCGATCGCCTATTTCCTGGCTGCCAGACCGCTGCGCAACGCCGTCGCGGCTTTGATCGAAAAAATGCCGCCGGAACTTGTCAGCAAGACAAACGAGTATATGGCCACCGGAACCTATGCGAGCGTCGAGGCGGCGCAGCAGGCTGCGGCTTCCAACATCTGCTCTTTGGATCACTTCATGGGCATGTTCTACGCAATGGGCGCCTCCTTGTTCATCGGCGCTGCGCTGATCTGTTCTTACTACAAGTTCGGCAAATGGCACAATCGTGCAATGAAGAGCACCGCGCACGCCAACAAGGGCATGGATAAACCGCAGGAAGAAGCCTGATTTCTTCGGTTGCGCAACAATTCCATACACACCCTGAGCCGTACATAAATGGCTTAAGGAACAACAACAAGCAGGGGGAGCATTCGCTCCCCCTGCTTTTGCATAGTACAAGAAAACACCCGCAGCTTGTATCGAAGTTGCGGGTGTTCTTTGAAGACTGACCCTAATTTTAATACAAATGCACCCCCCTTTTGAGGTTAGGGGGTGCAAATTGGGTTTAGGGGGTGCATTCAGTCGTTAGGGGGTGCAAATTCATTATTTGGAATTTGTTGTTTATTTGCTCTTTCTAGTTTTATATAAAAAACAACTGAAGAAATCACATCGGCACAAAAAACAAATTGTAATAATATCACCCAAATAACTTCTTTAAGTGTGAAAGTATTATTTTTGATTGTAGCAATTACCGACGAAACAACAAAAAGCCCTGTCATAAATACTGACAGACAATCAATTACAAAAAGACCAATAGAAAAAGGAATTGTAAAGATTGTTATAACGAATACAGCACCTAAAGCAAAAATTAACACATACGCTGGAACTTGTGCTAATTTCATGATCATCGCAGTCTTTGCTAATAAAATCGCATCCCACTTTTTATATATACTTACAAAAAAGCAAACGATGCTTAACATACCGGTCAGTATGCAATAGAGCAACAATGCGGCAATTAGATATAAGGCATTACTGTCAAACACAGATTCCATTATGTAATTAAAAAAAGGGAATTTTGTTGAGAAGAAAACCGTAGCCAATGTAAACAGAGCAAGATACGGAACAAGCACTATCGGAACGGAAATCGCAAATAACTTCTTATTCATATTTTCGCCCCCTTTTATTCATTATGTCATAAAACTCGCTATCTTTCAACGATTGTTGCCTATAATTTAACGATTACTTGTCTTTCAACGATTTGTAGTGAACATAAACGGTCGATTTGGAGATTTCACTCTCGAAAAGTTCTCAAAAATCTTATTTTAGGCATAAAATAACCGTCATTCCGTTGTATCAGAATGACGGTTATTTTTTGAAGACTAACCCTAATTTTGATACAAATGCACCCAGTTTTAAGGTTAGGGGGTGCAAAGTCATTTTAGGGGGTGCATTTTTGAGTCAGGGGGGTGCATTAGACATATTTCTTTCTGATTTCTATTACTCCCGATTCGCTCTTTTCAAAATAGCCATCAAAACAATAACGAGCATTCCACGCACGAACCTTGAATGTAAGATTCGTTAAATCAAGATGGGGATATCCAAAGTATTTTCTCAAGTCATCATAAGAGATGTTATCGAGCAAAGACACTTCGATTTCTCCGCCAAATCTATTCTTGCCGTTTTCAAAAAATTCAATTGCAGCTTTCTTCGCATTAGCAAATGCAAGTACGCATTGGGTTAACTCTTCCTTGGACGAAGTGTCGAAGTGCTGCGTAGCAAAGCGCAAAAGGTAGGTATAATAATCATCCGGGAAATAGTGTATAACAATCGGATCTTCAAATTGGTCATTTTTAATATAAACAGTTTCGGTGCCGTTTTCCTTTTGAATATCGACGTCATACTTTGGGAACAGAGCTTTGATAAACGAGAAATGCATATTACATCCTCCTTCAACTTCATTATACCATACAAAGAAAATAACCGCAATCTTGTATCAAGATTACGGTTATTCTTTGGCGGAGAGTGTGGGATTCGAACCCACGGTACCGTGAGGTACACCTGATTTCGAGTCAGGCTCGTTATGACCACTTCGATAACTCTCCATATGAAGCCCGCGCCGACAAATGTCGGCCGGGCTTTATTAAGATACATCACCCTCGGGTGTTTGTCAAGACAAACGCTTCGCCTTGCGCAGTCCGGGTGCTACATTCTTCCGGCATCACCCATGACTGCCGATGCTGTCCAAAACTTATCGTCAGCGCGCGGCAAGGAAAGCGCGGATGTCCTCAATCTGCGCCTCCACGCACTCCGGCGCGGGGCCGCCCGGCACCCGGCGCAGCGCAACGCAGTTTTCCAGTGAGATTGCCTCAAAAATATCCGCTTCGAAAGCATCCGACGCCTGCTTATATTCCTCCAGGCTGAGCGTCTCAAGCGTTTTTCCGCTTGCGATGCAGGTTTTCACAAGCTTGCCGACCGCGGTATAGGCATCGCGGAACGGCACGCCCTTTTTGGTGAGATAATCCGCGCAGTCCGTCGCGTTGATGAATCCCTCCCCCGCTGCGCGATACATATTCTTCGGCAGCAGACGCATGGTTTCGATCATCGCAGTGAACACAGGCAGGCACTTCTGCACGGTGTCGCAAGCGTCAAAGACAGGCTCCTTATCCTCCTGCATATCCTTGTTATAGGCCAGCGGCAGGGACTTCATCACCGTAAGGAGCGTCATCAGATCGCCGTAGACACGACCGGTCTTGCCTCGCACCAGCTCGGCAATATCCGGATTCTTCTTCTGCGGCATGATGGACGAGCCGGTGGAATAAGCATCATCAAGCTCAACGAACTTGAATTCCCAGGAGCACCAAAGGATGATCTCTTCGGAAAAGCGGCTCAGATGCATCATCAGAATGGAGAGCGCGCTCATGAGTTCCAGCGCAAAATCGCGGTCGGACACACCGTCCAGACTGTTTTGCGTGATGCGGGCAAAGCCGAGCTCCTCCGCCACGCGCGCTCTGTCGATCGCATGCGTCGTGCCGGTGAGCGCGCCGCTGCCGAGCGGGCACTCGTCCATACGGGCGAGGCAGTCCTCCAAACGGGTCACGTCACGCCGCAGCATGTTGGCATAGGCCATCATATAGTGCCCGAAAGTGGTCGGCTGTGCACGCTGCAGATGGGTATAGGCGGGCATGATGACCGTCTTCCCCGACTCCGCCGTGTGCACAAGCGCATGCAGCAGCGCGAGCAGCTTTTCGCGGATTGCAACGATCTCCCGTTTCAGATAAAGACGGATATCCAGCGCAACCTGATCGTTGCGGCTGCGCGCTGTGTGCAGTCTCTTCCCTGCGTCACCGATGCGCTTTGTAAGCTCCGTTTCCACGGACATGTGGATATCCTCCGTCTCGGCGGTGAATTCAATCTTGCCCGCCTCAATCTCTGCGAGGATTTCCCGAAGGCCGGCGATGATCTTTTCCGCCTCCTCCGGCTCAATGATGCCCTGCGCACCGAGCATGCCGGCATGGGCAATGCTGCCCGTGATGTCTTCCCTGTACATACGCGCATCAAAGCCGATGGAAGCGTTGAGCTCCTCAACAAGCTTATCCGGATCTTTCTCAAAACGTCCTGACCAAAGTTTCATTGTGTTTCACCGTTCTCTCTGTTGATAGTCTGATCGAATTTTATGTATCACTCCGCAACCGTTGTGACAGGCGTCCTCGTCATGGCGGAAAGCTTTGCCTCCATCCAGTCAAGAACATCCTGACGCACCTGCTCACGATTCGTTTCATTGAGCATCTCGTGCCGGCCGCCGGTGTAGAGCTTAAGCGTCACATCCTCCATACCTGCGTTCAAAAAGGCAGTATAAGCCCGGAGCACGCCCGCTCCCTTTTCGCCCACGGGATCCTCGCTTCCCGCAAAGAACAAAACGGGCAGCGCCTTATTCATGAGCGCGATGTTCTGCGGCTTGCTCATATAGACCATGCCGCCAAGCATATCCCGCACCAAACCGGCGGTTGTGATGCCGCCGCAGCTCGGATCCGCAGCGTATCGATCCACGATCTCCGTGTCGCGGCTGAGCCAGTCATACTGCGTGCGGCGCGGCTCAAAGCCCTTGTTATAACTGCCGAACATGAGGTTCTGCAGCAGACCGCTGCGCGATCTCGCGCCTTTTCTTTTGATCTCCAGCTTCGAAAACAGGATGCCCGAGCGCAGGAGCGCCGCCGGCTGCTGTCCCGTTCCGCTTAAAAGCAAACCATCAATTCCGTCCTGATACCGAATCGCATAGCAACGGGCGATGAAACTGCCCATGCTGTGTCCGAGCAGGAACAGAGGAACGCCCGGATGCTCCGTATGTATCCGATTCGTCACCGCGCGCAGGTCATCAACCACACAATCCCAGCCGCCTTCCTCGCCGAAGAAAAGCTGATCTTCCGGCGAGCTCACGCTCTGGCCGTGGCCAAGATGGTCATGCCCGTAAACGGCAAAACCGCGCGCGCACAGAAACGCAGCAAGCGGCTCAAAACGCGAAACATAGGAACACACGCCGTGTGCGATCTGCAATATCGCGCGCGGAGGGCCATCCGGCAGCCAGGCAACGCAATGAAGCTGCGTCTTTTCGTTGTTGGACAGGAGGGAAAATTCGCACTTTTTCATTTCTGAACCTCTTTCCTGATGACAATTTCTGCACAATGTGCTATGATAGGCGCGCCGGATACACAGGGGGCCGTCCCTGCATCGGTACAGTTTCGGATAATTATATCAATTCACCTCAAAAAGGTCAAGCCGAGGGGAGCAGAACATGAACGGATATATGCTTGCAATCGACCAGGGCACGACCAGCTCACGCGCGATCGTTTTTGACGCGGCGGGCAGTGTTGTGTCTTTGGCGCAGTACCCTTTTGAACAGATTTACCCCAAGCCGGGTTGGGTTGAACACGACCCCATGGCAATTTTGGACACGCAGCTTCGTGCGCTGCGGGAGGCGTTTGAAAAAAGCGGCCTGCGCGCCGAGGAAATCGCCGGCATCGGCATCACCAACCAGCGTGAAACCACGATCGTCTGGGACAAAAACACGGGAAAGCCCGTGTGCAACGCGATCGTCTGGCAGTGCAGACGCACCGCCGCCATCTGCGAGGAGTTGATTGCCGATGGGCTCGGCGGTTATGTACGAGACAAGACGGGCCTTCTGATTGACGCATATTTTTCCGGCAGCAAGATCAAGTGGATTCTGGATCACGTTCCCGGCACGCGCGAACGCGCAGAAAAGGGCGAACTGCTCTTCGGCACGGTCGACTGCTGGCTGCTGTGGAATCTGACCGGAGGCGCCGTGCACGCAACGGATTATTCCAACGCCTCGCGCACCATGATCTTTGATATTGACGCATTGAGATGGGATGAGGCGCTCTGCCGCAGGCTTGACATTCCCATGCAGATGCTGCCGCAGGCCTGCCCCTCTGCGCAGGTTTACGGAAAGCTGGCCAAGGGTCTGCCCGGTCTTGAGGCGCTTGCGGGCGTGCCGATCTGCGGCATTGCGGGCGATCAGGCGTCAGCGCTTCTCGGACAGGCCTGCATCGAGCCGGGACAGGCCAAGAATACATACGGAACCGGCTGCTTCACGCTGATGAATATCGGCAAATCCTCACTCCGTTCCTCAAACGGTCTGGTCGTTTCTGCGGCCTGGTCCAACGCGAAGGAAACCTTTTACGCCCTTGAAGGCAGCGTGTTTAACGCTGGCAGCGCCATTCAGTGGCTGCGGGACGAGCTCGGCCTCATTTCCAACGCAAACGAGAGCAACATTCTCGCAGAATCGGTCGCGGACAACGGCGGCGTGTATGTCGTGCCCGCTTTCACCGGGCTGGGCGCACCGAGCTGGGATATGTACGCACGCGGAACGATCATGGGCCTTACCCGCGGCAGCAACCGCGCCCACATCGCCCGCGCCGTGCTGGAGAGCATCACCTATCAGGTCAAAGACCTGCTTGATCTCATGGCAGACGAGGCAGAGGCCAAAATTTCCACTTTGCGTGTGGACGGCGGCGCAAGCGTCAGCAACTTCATGATGCAGTTCCAGGCCGACCTGCTGCGCTGTCCGATCGACCGGCCGAAGATGGTTGAAACAACGGCCTTCGGCGCGGCTTTCCTGGCCGGTCTCTCTGCCGGAGTTTACAGCGACTGGACGGACGCTGCGCGGCTGCGCCAGTCCGAGCGGATCTTTGAGCCGCTCATGCCGGAGGCACAGGCTGCGCAGTACCACCGCAATTGGCTGCGCGCAGTTGAGCGCGCCCGCGGCTGGGCGGAGGATTGACGGCCCGAGCTTTGGTTGTTCGACAACGGAAAAACCAGGGAGAGAGCTCCCTTCTCCGTTGACATTTTTCCCCGTTTTGTGTGATTGAGCTCAAATTTTCTCCGTTACCCGGTGTTCAGCGCCGGAGGAAATCATTTTTCGATTCTTATATGTAAAAGAAGGACATTCCATGATCGCTGCAGTTATCAACGCGATTCTGGTCTTTGTCGGCAGTGCGCTCGGCTTGCTGTTCAAAAACCGGATCAAAGAGAAATTTTCCAACGCCGTTATGATCGGACTTGGCCTGTGCGTTATGGCCATCGGTATCTCCGGCGCAATCAAAACGCAGAACATGCTCTGCGTGATCGTGAGCATGGTTGTCGGCATCCTCCTCGGCGAATTGCTGCGCATTGAGGACAGGCTTGACCGGCTTGGCGGCGTGCTGAAGGACAAGCTTTTCAAAGGCCGGGAGACCGGCCGCTTCACCGAGGGATTCATGACGGCATCTCTGATGTTCTGTGTGGGCAGCATGGCGATTGTCGGCAGTATGGAAGCCGGCATCCAGCATAACTACAGCACCATCCTCTCCAAGAGCGTGATCGACTGCGTCACCGCGATCACCTTTGCCGCGACGATGGGCATCGGCGTTGCTTTTTCCGGCTTCACCGTGCTGATCTATCAGGGCCTGCTGACGCTTATTTTCATCCTGGTCGGCAACATCATGCCGGCAGACATGATTAATGAGATGTCCGCAACAGGCAGCCTGCTGATTATCGGCCTGTCGCTGAACATGATTGGCGTTACGGGAGAAAAGCGCATCCGCGTCGGAAACATGCTTCCTGCTGTTTTTCTCCCGATCCTGTTCGTGCCGCTCTTTAAGTGGCTGGGAACTCTTTTCGGCTGATGAACAAATATACGCTCTCCATTCTCGGCGCGGGCTGCCTTTGGGGCTTCATGGGCATGTTTACGCGCCATCTTACCGGTTATGGTTTTTCCACGCAGGCAGCCGTCATCGCGCGCTGCGGCTTTGCCTGTCTGTTCTTTGGAATCCTGCTGCTGTTCCGGGATAAAAAGCTGTTTCGCATCCGGCTGCGCGATATCTGGTGCTTTCTCGGACTCGGACTGTGCAGTCTGCTCTTTTTTACATACTGCTATTTCCAATGCATTGCATTGACGAGCCTCTCTATGGCCGCCGTTTTGCTCTACACCGCACCGGGCATCGTGATGGTCATCTCCCTGTTCCTGTTCCGCGAAAAGCTTACCGTCCGCAAGGTACTCGCGCTTCTGCTCGCCTTTGCGGGCTGCTGCTTTGTATCCGGCCTCACAGTCGGCAGCGTGAATCTGAAGGGGCTGATCTTTGGACTCTGCGCCGGACTCGGTTATGCGCTCTACAGTGTCTTTGCCCGTCTTGCGCTTGACCGCGGGTATGAAAACGGCACGATCAATTTTTACGCTATGCTGATTGCGGCGCTTGGCGCCGGCATCATCTGGGGCTTTGATGAGCCTGTGCAGCGCATCTTCTCTTCCCTGCCCTCTTTCCTCTGGTCTCTGAGCACGGGGCTCTTCAGCTGCTTTCTGCCCTATCTGCTCTATACTTACGGTCTCAGCGGAACAGAGATCGGCAAGGCGGCCGTTATGGCCTCAACGGAGCCCGTTGTCGCAACGCTTGTCGGCATCGTGCTGTATCACGAAAAGCTCACGCTTTCGGGTGCGCTCGGCGTCATACTCGTCGTCGCCGCAATCGTCGTGCTGAACACCGGAGCCCGCAATCGAAACAGCGCCTAAACCCCGGTAATATCATGCCGGAACGGTACACAAAAACGAATATGGGAAATTTTCACCCCCTGTCTGCATATCTTTCGGACAGGGGGTGATTTTGTTTGAATGGGAATACATCGCTTGCACGCAACACCGCCCTGCTCACGGCCTCAGGCCTCGCCATGCGCTGTATCGCACTGATCTATCAGGTGTGGCTGGCCGGGCGCATCGGCTCGGCAGGCATTGGCCTGTTTCAGCTGATCGCATCCGTTCAGTTTCTCAGCGCCACTTTCGCCATATCCGGCATCCGCTTTGCCTCAACCCGGCTGATTTCCGAGGAGATGGGGCAGCGCCGTCCCGGCGGCGTACGCCGCGTTGTGCGGCTTTGCCTTGTCTACAGCCTGTTATTCGGCATTGCCGCTGCACTCCTGCTCTGGCTGGGCGCGGAGCGGATCGGATTTTTATGGATTGGCGACGCGCGCACCGTGCTCTCGCTGCGCATCGTCGCGCTGAGCATGCCCTTCATCGCGCTTTCCTCGGTCTTTTCGGGCTACTTTACTTCCTCCGGACGCGTGTGGAAAAGCGCCGCCGTGCAAGTTGCGGAGCAGCTTGTGCGGATTGCGCTGGTCGTCCTCTTTCTGCGGCGCGTCACGTCCCCGGATATAGAAAAAAGCTGCGCTGCCGTCGTCCTCGGCGGAAGCGCGGCGGAACTGTTCTCCTTCCTGCTGAATCTCACGCTTTATCTCTTCGACCTGCGTCGGCATATGCCGCGCGGTGCAGCGGGACAACGGCTCATGGGTCGAATGATTCGTGTTGCCGTTCCGCTCGCGCTCTCCGCCTATGTGCGCACCGCGCTTTCCACCCTGCAGCACCTGCTCATCCCGCGGGGCCTGAAAGCCTCCGGCCTTTCGGCCGATGCATCCCTGGCCGGTTACGGCGTTATTCACGGTATGGCCTTCCCCATCATCAGTTTTCCGAGTTGCTTTCTCGTCTCGCTGAGCGAGCTGCTCGTCCCCGCCTTGACGGAGGCGCAGGTCGCGGGAGATCAAAGCGGCATCTCCCGCTCCGTAAACAGTCTGATCAAAAAATGTCTGCTCTTTTCCGTCGGCGCCGCTGCGCTGCTTTATGCAAACGCTGAAGCGCTCGGCAGCGCTGTCTATCACTCAGCCGAGGCCGGTCACTATATCCGTATTCTCGCCTGGCTTGTGCCCATCATGTATCTGGACACGGTTACAGACGGCTGTCTGCGCGGTCTGGGTGAGCAGCTTTGGTGCATGGGTGTCAATATTGTCGACAGTGCTGTAAGCGTTCTGTTGGTTTTCCTGCTTGTGCCGAGATATGCCTTGACCGGTTACATCATCATTCTCATCGCAACCGAACTCTTCAATTTCATTCTGAGCATGTATCGGCTTCGGAGAATATCCCAACTGAAGCTTCCGCTTAAAACTGCGCTTCTCTCGGCGCTCTGCGCCTTCGGAACCGTGCAGTTTCAAAAGCTTGCTGCACGTTATTTCCCGGTCTTTCGCAGCGAGGCACTGCTGTGCGCCGTGTCCGTCTGCCTGAGCGCACTGCTGTACGTTCTGCTCCTGCGCATGTGCGGCGTACGTTTTGGAAAGAAAAACCGGATGTCGGGGCAAGAGCCCGACATCCGGCAGACAGTTTCGCGTCATGTTTGATATTCAAATTCCAGATCGTACATGCTGACCGTATCCCCGTCCTTCACGCCGAGCGCCTCCATGCGCTCGAACAGGCCGCTCTCACGCAGCACGCGGTCGAAATACATACGGCTTTCATAATCGCCGAAGTTCACGCTCGAGATCACACGCTCAAGCCACGCGCCCTCCACGACCCAAACATCGTCATAGCGCGTGATGGTCACATCGTCCGCGCTGCCGATTTCGGGCAGCGGCGCAACGTAATCCGGCTCGTATACGATGGTCGGCGGCAGATCCTGCAACCGCGTTGCGATCGCCCTTGTGAGATCTGTCAGGCCGCGATGCGTCACAGCAGAGAGTTCAAAGAACTGATATCCGAGCTCCTCGACATGGGCACGCAGCCGCGCGAGGTTGTCGTTATCCTCTTCCAGCAGATCGCACTTGTTGGCAACCACGATCTGTTCGCGCTTGGCCAGCTCGGGGTTATATTCCCGAAGCTCCGTGCAGATCGCGTCAAAATCCTCCACGGGATCTCGTCCCTCGCTGCCGGAAACGTCCACGAGATGCACCAGCAGACGGCAGCGGTCGATGTGACGCAGGAAGTCATGCCCAAGGCCCGCGCCCTCGCTCGCGCCTTCGATAATGCCCGGAATATCGGCCATCACGAAGCTCACGCCCTCGTCCACATAGACGACGCCAAGGTTCGGAAACAGCGTTGTGAAGTGATAATTCGCGATCTTCGGGTGCGCCTTGCTGACCACGGACAAAAGCGTGCTTTTGCCGACGTTCGGGAAACCGACGAGTCCCACATCTGCAAGCAGCTTCAGCTCCAGAATGACCTCGCGCACCTCACCCGGCATACCCGGCTTTGCAAAACGCGGGATCTGCCGCGTGGGCGTTGCAAAATGCTTGTTGCCCCAGCCGCCGCGGCCGCCCTTTGCCAAAACGAAGGGCTCGTTGCCGGACATATCCGCGATAATGCCGTTTGTTGCCCGGTCGCGCACGAGCGTACCGCGCGGCACGCGGATCGTCAGGCTCTCGCCGTCTTTTCCGGAGCAGCGCTTGCCGCTTCCGTTTGCGCCGGGGCCGGCCGTGTATTTGCGTTTATATCGAAAATCCATCAATGTGGACATATGCTCGTCCACGACAAGGATAATATCCCCGCCGCGGCCGCCGTCCCCCCCGTCGGGGCCGCCGGCTGCCACATACTTTTCGCGGTGAAAGGACACCGCTCCGTCTCCGCCGCGGCCGGCAGTAACCTTGATGGACGCTTTATCTACGAATTGTGTTGCCATGTTCATTCCTCCCGGTATCCACGCCCGAACAAAGGCATGTGCGAAAGAAAAAGGCGAGCTGATAGCTCGCCTCTTGTCTTTTGACTTACTGGGTTACCTCATAAACGGAGACCTTCTTGCGGTCCTTGCCCATGCGCTCAAAACGCACGGTTCCGTCGACCTTAGCGTACAGCGTATCGTCGCCGCCGCGGCCCACGTTGGTACCCGGATGGATCTTCGTTCCGCGCTGTCTGACAAGAATGTTGCCGGCGAGCACGAACTGACCGTCCGCGCGCTTCGGTCCAAGACGTTTGGACTCGGAATCGCGGCCGTTCTTGGTGGAGCCCATTCCCTTTTTATGTGCCATGTGTTACACCTCCAAAATCAGAATCCGTGATGTGGATACTCAGGCATTGATCGCTTCGATCTTGACCTGGGTGTAGGGCTGACGATGACCCTGTGTGCGGCGATAGCCCTTTTTCGGCTTCATCTTGTACACACGGACCTTCTTGCCCTTGCCGTTCTTCACGACGCTCGCGGTGACGGTAGCACCTTCGAGGACGGGCGTGCCGAACTTGCTGCCCGCTTCGTCGATCACGGCGAGAACCTGATCGAAAGTGACGTTCTCTCCGGCCTCAACGCCCAGCTTCTCAATAAAGAGGACGTCTCCCTCGGAAACACGGTACTGCTTGCCGCCGGTTACGATGATCGCATTTTTCATCTTCTGTTGCACCTGCCTTCCTTTTTGCAGACTCGCTCTTGGGGCGTGAGGACATAGCTCAACTTAAAGCCCTTTCAATGCGGCTCGATAAGTTTACCATACGCAAATTGCCTTGTCAACTGTTTTTTCTTGAAAAATCAAGCTTTTTCGTATATAACGACGCACTTACTCTCCGCGTTTGAACAGCTTTGCAAAGAACTCAATAATCGCCTGAAACACGTTCTTCACCGTCTGCACAAAACCGCCGAACTTTTCCTGCACCTCTGCGATGCGTTTGATCGTATCCTGCGCCGACTGCACCTTCTCCTTCAGTTCCTCAACGCTCATTTTTTCAAAGGATCTGCAAAGCGAAATGAGTTTTTCAACCTGCTCATCCGTGATTACCACGCCATATTCTTCAGCAAGACTTCGGATCTCCGCACGGATTTCATCATCCGTCATATTCTGCGTCTCTGTCAGCAGTTCCTTGAGCGCGTTGACGATTTCGACGGCATCGTATTTGCCGATCTCCTCGGCAAGCTCTGCGGTGATGACCAGTTCCTGCGTTCCGATGATCTTTGCCACATCGTCCAGCGTCTCGCCGGAGAGGTCCTCATAGGCCTTGAAGATGCCGGTCAGGCCGGCCGTGCCGGACACCGCCCAGGGTGCTGCCACGATCACTTTTGCATCCGTAATGCCCGCCGTTGCCAGCGCATTGACGTACATCTCTCTGCTGCACCAGGTGATGTTTTCCGTGCTGACCTCCAGCCCACTGCCCTCGGGCAGCAGTTCAATGAATACGCAGGAGATTGAGCGGGTTCCGATCTTGTCGCTGCTTATCAGGCCGTCCAGATACTGCCGCTCCTCCGCATTTGTCACGATCAGCTCCTGTGTACTGCCGCGCGAGATGCCAAAGCATTCATATACGCTCTCGCGCTGTTCATCCGTTAAATCCGCGCCGATCACGGCTCTCGAGCTGCCTGCATCCAGCGCAGAGGCGCCGCCAAATCCGGCGAGCAATGCAAGCGCGAGGAGCGCGGAGAAAATTCTTTTTTTCATTTGATTACGCCTCCTTTTCATGCGTGTGGGCTTACTATATATAGCAATCGCATACAATTTGTAAACGATTTTCTGTCGAGCAAAAATTTTTAATCTTTATTCGTATGTTTACACAAAAGGATTTTATGCTCATGTCCACATTTTTACACATTCAGCACTTGCATTCTTAGTTTTCATCTTGTATAATGAATGCAATTTCATACAAAAGATCAGTGGATCTTCGCAGGAGAAAGGGATATCCCTTGCCGAAGGAGCAATACTCTCAGGTGCCGCCGTAAGGCGGCGGGGACTGTGAAGGGATGATATTCTGGAGACACCCATTCAGTTGGGGGCCGAAGGGGCAAGGCGCAAAGCGCCAAATCTCTCAGGCAAAAGGACAGAAAGCAAGTTTTTACCGCGCGGCGGAGCGCGGCTTGATTCTGTTTATCTCCGGGACGATTATTGCCCCGGATATTTTTGTATGTGAACCCAATTTTGTAAAAGGAGTGAATGCAATCATGTGGGACAAGGTTGCAGCAATCAACGGCGCGATTAACAACGTAGTATGGGGTATTCCGGTATTGATCCTCATCGTCGGTACGGGTATTTTCCTCTCCTGCTGGAACCGCTTCGTGCAGGTTCGTAAGTTTGGCTACGCGATGCGCAACACCATCGGCAAGGTCTTCAAAAAGTCTTCCGCCGGCAAGGGCGAAGTCACGCCGTTCCAGGCCGTGACCACCGCGCTGGCTGCCACCGTCGGCACCGGTAACATCTCCGGTATCATCGCCGCGGTCACCCTCGGCGGCCCCGGCGCCATTTTCTGGCTGTGGATCACCGCCATCTTCGGCATGTGCACGAAGTTCGCTGAGGTTGTGCTGTCCATCCGTTTCCGTGAGCGCAACAAGAACGGCGACTGGGTCGGCGGCCCGATGTACTACATCAAGAACGGCCTCGGAAAGAACTGGAACTGGCTCGCCATCATCTTCTGCATCTTCGGCGCGCTGGCAGCTTTCGGCATCGGCAACGCCACGCAGGTCGCCAACATCTGCGACGCGATTGACACGGCTGTCTTTGCCTTTAACCCCAACTTCGCCGGCACCACCGCCCTGCACTGGGTCATTGGTATTGTCATTGCCATCGTCTGCGCCGTCACCCTCATCGGCGGCATCAAGCGTCTCGGCCAGGTCACCGAAAAACTCGTGCCCCTCATGTCTGCCATTTTCATCATCTCCTGCCTGATCGTTATCTTCGGCAACATCAGCGTCATCGGCAAGGTCTTCGGCGCCATCTTCAAGTATGCCTTCACCCCCAACGCCGTCATCGGCGGTACGGTCGGTGCAGCCATCAAGACCTGCATCACATGGGGCGTCAAGCGCGGCGTGTTCTCCAACGAGGCCGGCCTCGGCTCTGCTCCGATTGCCCACGCTGCCAGCTCTGAGTCCAACCCTGTCAAGCAGGGCCTCTACGGCATCTTTGAAGTGTTCATGGACACCATCGTCATCTGCACCCTGACCGGCGTCACCATCCTCACCGCTTTCTACAACGGCGGCATCAATTGGGAATACGGTGTCAAGGGCGGCAACGTGATCATCTCCAACGCTTTCGGCACCATCTTCGGCAATAAGGTTGGCGCAATCATCGTGGCTGTGGCGATCACCTTCTTCGCGCTGTCCACCATTCTCAGCTGGGCACTTTACGGTTCCCGCTGCTGCGAATTCATTTTCAAGTCCACCAAGTGCATCACCCCCTATTACATCATCTTCCTCGTCATCGTGTTCGTCGGCAGCCAGATCGGTTCCGGCCTTGCCTGGGACATTGCGGACACCCTCAACGGTCTGATGGCCATCCCGAACCTCGTTGGTGTGCTCCTCCTGTCCGGCGTAGTCGTCAAGCTGACAAAGGAACATTTCGCCAACATCAAAGGAGAACGTCTCAAAGACTAATCCACATTCACCCAAACAACACAAAAAGACCCCGGGCTAGATATCCCGGGTTCTTTTCATTTTGTTGTCAGTCCCGCGATCTGTTTGACGCTGCGTCAAACAGATCGCGGCTGTATTTTCAATTTATTTCTTCTTGCTGAGTGCCTTGCGCACGGCAACAGCAACGCCCTCGGCGTCAATGCCGTACTTTGCAAGCAGCTGCGCATAGGGGCCGGACTCGGTAAACACATCCTGAATGCCGACAAACTGCATCGGCACGGGCACACCCGCATCGGCAAGCGCTTCCGCAACCGCGCTGCCAAGGCCGCCGTAGATTGAATGCTCCTCTGCGCTGACGATGCAGCCGGTCTCCTCCGCGCAGCGGACGAGCAGCTCACGGTCGATGGGCTTGATGGAGAGCATATCCACGACGCGAACAGAGATCCCCTCTTCCGCCAGCTTCTCCGCAGCCTCCAGCGCCTTATGCACCAGAATGCCGCAGGCCACAACGGTCACATCCGTGCCGTCGCGCACAATCTTACCCTTGCCGGGCTCGAAAACCTCGTCCTCGCTGTAGAGGTCGGGGTATACGTCACGGCTCAGGCGAAGATACACGGGGCCCTCCAGCTCCGCTGCAACGCGCGTCAGCGCTTTGGAAGAAGCCGTATCGGAAGGCACGAGCACACGCATATTGGGCAGCGTGCGCATCACCGCGATGTCCTCACAGGCGTGATGCGTCGAGCCGTCAAACGCGTCCGACATGCCGCAGTACGCGCCGCCGAACTTGACGTTCAGATTGCCGTAGCACACCTGGCCGCGCGCGGAAATCAGGCCCAGCGTTGTGAGGAACACAGCAAAGGTGTTCACGAAGGGGATCATCCCGCAGCTTGCCATACCCGCCGCCGTGGCGACCATGTTGCTCTCGGCAATGCCCATGTTGAAGAAGCGCTCCGGATAGGCTTTGCCGAACATACCGCTCTTGGTGGAGCCGGAAAGGTCAGCATCCAGCACAAGGATCTTGTCATTGTCCTTTGCCAGCTCGACCAGCGCCTCACCGTAAACTTCACGAATTGCTTTCATTCCGCTGCACCTCCCAGCTCTTTCATCGCGGCAGCAAAGCTCTCCGCGTCGATGGCCTTGCCGTGCCATGCGGCTTTGCCCTCCATGAAGGAAACGCCCTTGCCCTTGACCGTCTTGGCAAGGATGACGCTCGGCCCGTTCACGTAGGCTTCCGCCGCGTCCATGGCTGCGTCGAGCGCCGCAATATCATGCCCGCCGCATTCAATCACGTTCCAGCCGAAGGCTGCCCATTTCGCCGCAAGATCGCCCAGCGGCATAACTTCGTCGTTCGTGCCGTCAAGCTGTACGCCGTTCCAGTCCACAATCGCGCAAAGATTGTTCAGGCCAAACTTCGGCGCAGACATCGCGGCCTCCCATATGCAGCCCTCATCGAGCTCACCGTCGCCGAGAATCGCCCAAACGCGGCTGGTGTGCCCCTGCGCACGAAGCGCAATGGCCATGCCCTGCGCCGCGGAAAGGCCGAGGCCAAGCGGGCCCGCCGGAATCTCAACGCCGGGTGTGTGGACGCTCGGGTGTCCCTGCAGCAGGCTGTCAATCCGCCGCAGGCTGCCCATGCAATCAGCGGGCAGGAATCCCTTTTCAATCAGGTTGCGATAGAGCATCGGAGCGGCATGTCCCTTGGACAGCACCAGACGATCTCTTGCCGGGTCATCCGGCCGCTGCAGGTTCATGCGCTCCTGCATCAGCAGCGTCATGATCTCGCAGACAGAGAGGCTTCCGCCGGGATGTCCGGACTGGATTCCGTGAATGGCAGTGAGCACGTCCACACGGAACTTGCGGCACAGCTCCTCCAGCTCGCTTACGCGCGCATTGGTAATAGACATCAGTTCTTAACTCCTTTTTCTATGTTACGGGGCAGGCAATTTTTGATCTGCCATCCCGTGAAGCTCATTTTGCAAGCACTTTCTTCAGTCGTGCATAACGCGGCAGAGACTGCTCCGTTACGCGCTCCGGCTCGCCCTGAATCAGCGGCAGAGCGTAACGGAAGAACTCCTCCGTCACAAAGCAGCCGTCCGGCGTGATCCACTCCAGCGGCACTTTCTTCTCATAGTTTGCAACCGCGTTGAGGGGCAGAAGCTTCGTCTCGCAGACGTATTCGCCGCCGACCTCTTTGCGCTCAAAGGCAACCATCTTGCCGGTCTCGCCCGCGATGGCGGCCTTCACCGCCGCTTCGCCGGCCATATATGCCTCTTTCACATCCGTCTCAGAGGCGAGATGCGCGCCGCAGCGCTGCAGCAGGCTCAGCTCGATGCCGCGAACCTTCGCGCCGGTGCGCTGTTTGATTCCGTTTGCAAGCTGTGTGGCCAGTCCGCCGAGCTGCGCGTGGCCGAAGGCGTCCTTCTCTTTTGCGAGATCGGAGCCGTACTCCGAGATAAAACGTCCCTCCGCATCGTGGATACCCTCAGACACCGCGATCATCACGCTGCCCTTTTCTTTATAGAGCTGCTCAACCTTCTCATAAAACTGCTCCAGATCAAAATCGACCTCGGGCAGATAGACCAGATCCGGACCGCTGCCGAAAGGCACACCGAGCGCAGCGCTTCCGGCAAGCCAGCCGGCATGACGGCCCATGATCTCGATAACCGTAACCTGACCCTTATCGTAGACGCAGGCGTCCCGCGCAATCTCCATGCAGGAGGTCGCAATATATTTCGCCGCGCTGCCGAAGCCCGGGCAGTGATCCGTTCCGGCAAGGTCGTTGTCAATCGTCTTGGGCACGCCCATTACGCGGCATTCGTAGCCGACCTTCTCCATATAACGGCTGATCTTCTCGCAGGTATCCATGGAGTCGTTGCCGCCGTTATAGAAGAAATAGCGCACATCGTACTTCTTGAAAATCTCCAGAATCCGCTTATAATCCGTGTCGTCCTCGTCGGGATCCGCGATCTTATAGCGCACGGAGCCGAGCGCGGATGCCGGTGTGTTCATCAGCAGGCTCAGTTCATAATCATCCTCCTGACCCATGTCGAAGAGGCGATCGTCGAGCACGCCGCGGATGCCATGCTCCGCGCCGAGCACGCGGGTGATCTGCTCGCTGTCAAGCGCAGTACGGAACACACCGTAGGCGCTGGCGTTGATCACCGCGGTCGGACCGCCGGACTGGCCAAAAATACACGCACCTTTTAACTGTTTCTCCATTTCAATCCCCCACATTATGATGTCTGCACAGCGACCTGATAAAGTATTTTACATGCCTGCAAGGGCATTTTTATGATACCGTCCATTCTGCAGCGCCGCATTCCCGGCGCGGGCGGCAAGCCAAATCCTGCACAGAAAGGATTTCTTCGGTTATTATACCATATCCGTTTCAAAATACAATCTGCATGCGCGACTTTTCTTTTCACAAAATGCAATTTCTTCTTTTGTTTTCCGGAAACTGTGCTATAATAGGCGATGATAAGGCAATACGCAATCAAGCCTATATAATTCTGACAGGAGATGAATGACAGTATGCCTCTCGTAACTTCCAAAGAAATGTTTGAGAAAGCCTACAACGGCGGTTACGCCATCGGCGCATTTAACGTCAATAACATGGAGATCATTCAGGGCATCACCGAGGCCGCCAAGGAATGCAACGCCCCGCTGATTCTGCAGGTTTCCAAGGGCGCACGCAGCTATGCCAACCACACCTATCTCATCAAGCTGGTCGAGGCCGCGATTCAGGACACCGGACTGCCGATTTGCCTGCATCTTGACCATGGCGACAGCTTCGAGCTCTGCAAGAGCTGCATCGACGGCGGCTTCACCTCCGTCATGATCGACATGAGCAGCAAGCCCTTCGCCGAGAACATCGCCATCACGCGGCAGGTCGTGGAATACGCGCATGACCACGGCGTTGTGGTCGAGGCGGAGCTTGGCACCCTCGCGGGCATTGAGGACGAAGTCGTCGTCTCCGCTGAGGATTCCTCTTACACCCGTCCGGAGGAGGTTGAGGAATTCGTCTCCAAGACGGGCTGTGACTCTCTGGCGATCGCCATCGGCACCAGCCACGGCGCTTACAAGTTCAAGCCCGGCACAAAGCCGCAGCTGCGCTTTGACGTTCTGGAAGAGGTTTCCCGTCGCCTGCCCGGCTTCCCCATCGTCCTGCACGGTGCATCCTCCGTTCCGCAGGATCTCGTGGCCAAAGTCAACGCCTACGGCGGCGAAATGCCCGGCGCTGTCGGTGTTCCGGAGGATCAGCTCCGCAAGGCCGCTTCCCTGTCCGTGTGCAAGATCAACATTGACTCCGATCTGCGCATCGCCATGACCGCAGCCGTCCGTGAGCATCTTGCCGGCCACCCCGCGGATTTCGATCCGCGCGCCTATCTGAAGCCCGCGCGCGCTGCCATCAAGCAGCTCGTCACGCACAAGCTCACCGAGGTGCTCGGCTGTGCTGGAAAGGCCTGATTTCCAAAAAATCCGAAACAAACGCAGCGCCGGTCTTTTTGACCGGCGCTGATTGTTATTCACAGGGAAACAAGTTCTGTATTCGGATAGTAATGCATGAGGATCTCCGAATAGCTTGCCCCCTCTTTCGCCATGACGTTTGCCCCGTACTGGCTCATTCCGACGCCGTGGCCGTAGCCTGTAACGCGAAACAGGAAGCCGTCTCCCGTGTAAGCAACCGTAAAGCCGGTTGACCGCAAACCGAACAGCCGTCTGGCCTCTGTACCGGTGATTCTGACCCCGCCGATCATCACGTCCTGCACGCGACCGCTCTCTGTGTTCCGAAGCTCTCCGATCCAGCTTTCCGCTTCTTCGGAGAAGTCCGCCGACGGATATGCTGAGAGCACCGCTTCACACAGAGCCTGCGCGCTGAGCGTGATCTCCGTTATGTAGTTCGGCACATCTTCTTCCGTTTCCGGGCTGTCCACGCTCACAAGATAGGGCAGCGGATTCCATACGTTTGCGCTGTCCTCCGTCTGACTGACTGAGGAGGAGTGAAATACCGCCTGGATGATTTCGCCTTCATAGACGAGATATTCCCCCGCCGTGTCGTTCACCGCCGCCCGGAGTTTCTCCATATTGGCCTCATAATCCTGTCCCCACCGCTCCTGCAGCGCAGCTTCCGTGCAATAGGCGGTGCAGCAGGACGGGTCGCCGCAGACGTCCGCCCCGGGGTGCGACTTGCAGCCGTGGTTTCGCTTGCAGAGCAGATAGCTTCGCGCAGCGACTGCCTGGGCGCGAAGCGCTTCCGGGTGAAACAGAACGGGCATCTCCCCGGCAAGCACCTGTGGCAGATACTTCTCCAGCTCCACCTCTTTCAGTCCGCCGTCCAGCCAAACGCGCAGCACCTCCGAACTTGCCGGGTTGTATGGTCTTTCCGGCACGGAAAGCGGAATTTCCGGCGACACGGGCTGCGGCGCGGTCGCACCGCCCTCCCGTTCCTCTCTCCCGGCCAGATATGCCGTCAATACAAGCGCTGCGCACAAAAGCAGCACCAGCACTCCTTTTCCTTTCCTCACAATGAGTCCCCTCCCCGTTTTATCTTGACGCTCAGGCAAAATGAGTATAGAATACGGATTCAAGGGGTTCTCCCCTTTCACCGCTTTGATTTCATTTTATTGGGACGGTACATGGATTATGCGTAAAGAAGGCCGGAATATGATCGCTGTCGCTTTGATCGGCGGCGCGTTTTCATTCTTTATGCGCTGGCTGCAGAACACCGCAATTTTCGATCCGGAAACGGGTCTTGCGCAGCGCAATTCAGCGATCAGTTGGATACTGGTGCTGCTGTGCATTGTGGTCGCGCTTGTGCAGCTGGTTCTCACAAGCCGCGTGCAGAACAAAAGCTCCGCACCGCAGACGGAGAATCTCTTTTACACGGACCACAAACTGCTTCGCTATATTTATATCCTGCTCGCCGGATTAACTGCGCTCGCGGGACTGCTGCTTCTCATTGGTGCCCTGCGCAGCGAGCGCGGCAGCGACGTTCTGCGTCTCATTCTTGCCCTGCTTGCGCTTGGCACGGGTGCCTCCCTGCTCGTTTTGGTTTGCAAGAAAACATTGGACAATTCTGCGCGCTGTCTGTGCAGCGCCGTGCCCGTGCTGTTTAATTGCTTCTGGCTGATCGTCTGCTATAAGGATAATGCCGTCGATCCCGTGATCTGGCGTTTCTGCATGCAGATTCTGGCCATCTGCGCGGCAATCCTTGCCTGGTACTATCTCGCCGGGTATGCCTTTGGCAGCCCGAAGAAATGTCATACGCTGTTCACCTGCCAGCTTGCCGGGTATCTGAGCATTCTGGTCCTGTCTGACAGCTTCAGAAGAAGTGAAAAGCTCCTGCTGATCGCACCCGGACTGCTGCTCCTTCTCGTGGCCGCACGGCTTGCCAACGAAGACTTGCCGACCCCGGCTCCGGAGGCAGAATTGCCACAGGACGTCGAGGCCGAGCCGCTTCCGGAGATAACATTTGAGGATGCGCCGGATGCAGAGTCCAAATTCGATTCCGAACCTGAATCCAAGTCTGAATCTGAATAACGCAAATCACGGAATATATAAAAATCCCCTGCAAAATGAAGCGTCATTTTGCAGGGGATTTTCTGTTTTGATTATTTTTCAGCCAGCGATAAAACGACGTGCTGCGCGAGCAGAAAACCCGCGATGGCAGGCACCCACGCCACGCTGCCCGGAATGCTCCTGCGCCCCGGCGGCGGCAGCTCCGTCTGTTCCGGACTCAGCGCCTCTTCGTCGCTGTATACCACCGTATGATGCTCCACCCCGCGGCGGCGAAGCTCCTTGCGCACCACGCGCGCAAGCGGGCAGCCACGGGTATCCGCAATGTCCGCAATTTGCAGGCGCGATCCATCCAGCTTATTTCCCGTCCCGAGTGCCGAGATCACAGGGATGCTGCGCTCCCGCGCCGAGAGGATCAGATCGAGCTTACAGGAAACAAGGTCGATGGCATCCACGATATAGTCATATTTCTCCCGAAAGAACTGCTCCCGGCTCGCTGCCTCATAACGCATCACCATCGGATGCACAATGAGATCACCGCGGATGGACAGCAGCCGCTCCGCCATCGCAACAGCCTTCTCTCTGCCTATATTCGGCAACGTAGCGCAAAGCTGTCGGTTGAGATTGCTCTCGCTCACCGTATCCTCATCCACGAGTGTGATTTCTCCAACTCCGCAGCGCGCCAGTGCTTCCGCGCACCAGGAGCCGACGCCGCCGAGGCCGAAAACAGCGACATGGCTGCTGCGCAGCCTTGCAATTGCTTCTTTCCCGAGCAGCATTTCCTCACGCAGCAGATCGGTATTCTTGTTTGTCATGTTGTTTCTCCAGACCGTATAAACACAGGCCGCCATACGGCGGCCTGCTGTTGTTTTAATCCATTTTTAGCCGATATACTTTTTTCCGGTTTGGGAAGTGTATTCCGCGTTGCCGACAATACCCTCTCTCCACGCATTGTACTTCTCGGCGCGCAGTGCGTTTTCCGCGATCTGATCGCTGTAAACTCTGCCTTCACCGATATAGTACATGATGTGGTAACCGGCATAGCCGCTGTCACCCGGAATCTCCGCATAGACGATGTCGGTATCGCCGGGTTTACGGCCGGGAGCAAAGGCAAAGTCCTCAAAGCTCTGCACATAGACATGCTTGACGACCATATCGTACAGGCCGCCCGTTCCCTTGGAACCGCCGTCATCGGTGTGCTCATCCGCAAGCGCAGCAAAGCTTTCTTCCGTCGCCTCGCCGTTCTTCCACTCATCCAGATAGCCCTCGGCTTCCTCAAGCGCGGCTGCCTTGGCCTCGTCGGTCACAACGCCTTCCTCGTTCTTCTCGGCCGTAACCAGAATGTGGCGGACCTGATGCATCGGGTAGTGGTTGTCCTCCCGCTCCATGAACAGGATTACCGAATATCCCTGGCTGTCTTCCGCAAGCAGCGTATCGCCGGGCTTGCGCGCCTCGTCAAGCATCCACTCGGCATACGATTCTTCCAAACTGGAACCGGCGTTCACGCGCTTGGAGTTATCCAGCGTGTACTGGAGAATGCCGTTTTCCAGGCAGAGTTTGTCGAAGCTCTCCTCATCGGTAGCACCGTCAACAACCTTCTGCGCGCGAGCTTTTGCCTCCGCCTCAGCCTGCGCAGTCTGCTCCTCTGTCGGCTCCTCAATGTCCTTCAAATCAGCAAAGAAGTAAACCTGGCGATAGGTAAAGATGTCGTAAGTGGTCTTGTTCTCCTCGTACCAGGCCTCAAGCTCACTGTCCTCGAAAGTATAGGAGGCCTGATTCTGCTGTTCATATTTGGCGGCAGTCAGGCTTATCTGCATCATCTTGCGCAGCGTGTCCACCGTCACACCCTTGCCGTACTGTGCGGCAAGATACTGCTTCGGATTATAGCCGTACAGCAGGCCCGCGCTGAGCATATCATTGATGTTCAGGTCAATGGTGTCCAGATCTTCCTGCGTGAGTTCAAAGCCTTCAAGCACCGCTGCATCGTAAATTGTCGTGATCTCAGTCAGGCTCACCCGCATCTGCTCGTAGAAATAATCGTGCCAGGTGTATCCGGCCTGCATCGCGCAGTCCTGCTCATCGAAAGGCTGATTGGTATTCAGCCCCATCATGCTCAAAACCTGAGAGACATCCACACCGAGCTGTTCGGCATAGTCGTTCTGCTCGTTGAGATAGTTGTTCACGACAGTGTAGTAAATATAGTTGCACTCTGCCGCCGTATACTCGGTTCCAT
Organism: Oscillospiraceae bacterium; assembly: GCA_017522015.1. Classification (GTDB taxonomy): domain Bacteria; phylum Bacillota; class Clostridia; order Oscillospirales; family Oscillospiraceae; genus SIG483. The sequence continues at coordinate 35,466 of JAFXAW010000037.1, forward strand.
TGATGGTGATTGCCGGAATACGCGTATAGAAAAGATTGGAGTTGATGACGATCACCGCAGCAATCACCAGCACGACCACAACGGCAATCACAATATTGCGGACCTTTTTAAGCTTCTTTTTCCGCTTTTCCGCAGCCTTTTCCTCTGCAATCTTCTGCAGCGTCTCCTCGCGGTTTTCCTGGCGGACTCTCTTTTGCTTGGATGCACTCATGTTTTTTCATCCTTTTCGTCTTGAATTCTCAGCCATTCCCATCAGCGCGCAATGCGCTGATTTCAGAATGTCACAGTATTATATCGTATTCATCGCTATGTTTCAAGGCTATTTTTTAACTTTTAGCCCAGGAGACGCGCGCGAAGCGTATCCATGCATTCCTCGCTGACATCGCAGGAGCGCAGATAGCCCCGAACACCGCCGTAGTTCTCCTCCCAATGCCGGAGCAGCGTGCGCATATTATCCGGCGCAGTGCTGAAAAACGGAGCAGAGCTTATCTTGCGCTCTTCCGTCATTTTCGAACGCGTGCGCTCGTAGATCCAATCCAGATGAATCTCGCTCACGCTGTAGTCCTCAACGATGTCCGCACGGTCCACATCGCACAGGGACAGCAGAATCGCCGAGACGATGCCTGTCCTGTCCTTGCCCGTGGCACAATGGAACATAACCCCGCCTTTCGCCCGCGCAATCGCCTCCAGCACATCCTTGACCCAGGGGCGATATTTCTCCACCATGCGAACATACTGCGCGCCCCAGGAAAAAGTCTTATTCTCACCCAAATCGCCGAGATCGCCGCCTCTGCTGCCCGCCGAGGCGTGCTCATCAAACATGGGCAGATGGACATATTCCAGCCACGGCTCATCCCGCAGAAGATCCGGCAGATCTTCGAGCTCCGAGCTCCCGCGCAGGTCAATATCCATCACGATGCCGTAATCCCGCAGAAACTGCTTATCTTCCTCCGTCACACGGTTCGGCACTTCCGTGCGCAAATAAACGCGGTGCAGCGTTTGCCCGTTAGGCGTGTTCCAACCGCCAAGCTCCCGCGCATTTGTCAGCCCTACGAGCGGCAAACGTCTGTATTCCATAGCGATTCTCCTTTTCATCACATCTTTTATAGCAGAAATTTATGACATTATAACATATCCCCTTTTGCCGTGTAAAGAGTGGCGCCGGGACACTTTCGCCGGAATTCCGGACTTTCCGACACTGTCCGACGCGCACAAAAGCAGTTTCCGTTGACAAGTGTGTGGAGACTGCGGAAAACCGGCTTTCACGCTTCCCTGCCCTCCGGGTACGGCGCTGCTTTCATAACGCGATAAAGCCTGTCTTTACAGGAAATGCTTTGTTTTTTCTGCAAAGCATGGTATACTTGTTTTATCTACATCCCGCGGCGGAAACGCTTCGCGCGGGGAAAGGAGTTCGGGAAATGGCAGCTCAGCAAGCTGATTTGAACAACCTGCGCCTTGCCGTACTGATTGATGCGGAGAACGCTCCGCGCGACTGCCTCAAAAGCGTCATGGAGGAGCTGGCCGTTTACGGCACACCCACGATTAAGCGTATTTACGGGGACTGGACAACCCCAAATGTAAGCGGCTGGAAAACTTCGCTGCTGCAAAACGCCGTCACACCCATCCAGCAGTACTCCTACACGCACGGCAAGAACTCGACCGACAGCGCCATGATTATCGACGCGATGGACATCCTCTACGGCGGCAGCGTTGACGGCTTCGTGCTGGTGAGCAGCGATTCCGATTTCACGCGGCTGGCCATTCGTCTGCGCGAGGCGGGCATGTACGTCATCGGCATCGGCGAGCGCAAGACGCCCGCGCCGTTCATCGTCGCCTGCGACAAGTTCATTTACATAGAGGTCATCCGGGATCGGCTCAAGTCCGCGCAGACAAAGGAGCAAGCCGCTTCCGCTGACAAAAAGCCGGACAAGGCTGCCGAAAAGCACGTCGAGAAAAAATCGGGCAAGAAAAGCCCTTCTCAGAAGCGCGTGCCGGACGAGATTGTCGCGCTTATTGCGGACTCCGTTGCCGACCTCGCCGACGAGGACGGCTTTGCGGATATGTCCTTTCTCGGCAATCTCATCATCAAAAAGCGCCCGGATTTCGATCCGCGCAACTTCGGCTTCACCAAACTGAGCAACATGATGAAATATCTCACACGTTTTGAAGTCGACGTGCGCATGACAGCCGACCCACACGTCAAACCCATGTACATCCGGGATTTGGAGGCATGATGAAGAAAACCAAAACTTCCGAAAAAAGACCGCGTCGTTTGTTCGCAACCACGGCGGCGATTCTTCTTGCCTGCACAGCGCTCATCTCAGACAGCAGATGGCGGCTTGATGTGGAGGAATACGAACTCTCCTCCGCGCGGCTGCCCGAAGCTTTTGACGGATTTCGCGTCGTACAGCTCAGCGACCTGCACAGGGTGCGTTTTGGAAACGACAACTGTCGTCTCATCGAAAAAGTACAGCAGGCAAAACCCGACCTGATTGCGCTGACGGGTGATTTTGTCGAGGGTGACACGGATCTTGCAGAGATCGAAAGCCTCTGCGCCCAGCTTGTGCAGATTGCACCCACCTATTTCGTCAGCGGAAACCACGACGCAGGCAGCGGAAGACTCCGCGAGATTGGCACCATGATGGAGCGCTGCGGCGTAATCTATCTGCAAAACAGCTACCGCACCATCACAAAAGACGGCAAAGAGCTTGTGATCTGCGGCGTGGAAGACCCGAACGCCTGGGCCGAGATGCCGACGCCGGATGAGCTTGTAAGCACGCTTCGCGCGGAGTATCCGGATGCCTTCGTCCTTTTGCTCGGACACCGAAACTATTGGCCGGACAGGTATCCCGAGCTGGACGTGGATGTCATCCTCTCCGGACATGGACACGGCGGCATTATCCGCCTGCCCTTTGTCGGCGGTCTGCTCGGCACGAATGCAAATCTGTTCCCCAAATATGACGCCGGCGTTTACGAAGCGCAGCAATACAGCATGGTCGTGTCACGGGGTCTCGGAAACGTCCCGGGTCTCCCGCGCGTATTCAATCCCCCGCACATCCCCGTCATTGTGCTTAAAAGTCAATAAGGTAAAAACAGCCCTGACGGAAACCGTCAGGGCTGTTTTTATGTTGGAATTATTGCATCACTCGTCCAGCTTGAGCACCGCCAGGAATGCCTCAGTCGGCATCTGCACCGTGCCGAGGGAACGCATTTTCTTTTTGCCTTCCTTCTGCTTTTCAAGCAGCTTCTTCTTTCGCGTGATATCGCCGCCGTAGCACTTGGCAAGCACGTCTTTGCGCATCGCCTTGACGGTTTCACGCGCGATGATCTTGCCGCCGATGGCCGCCTGAATCGGCACCTCAAAGAGCTGCCGCGGGATGTTCTCCTTGAGCTTCTCACAGATGCGGCGTGCGCGCGAATAGGCCTTTTCCTTATGCGCGATGAAGCTCAGCGCGTCTACCTGATCGCCGTTGAGCAGCATATTGACCTTCACCAGCTCGCTGGGGCGATAGTCCTCCAGCTCATAGTCCAGCGAGGCGTAGCCCCTCGTTCGCGCCTTGAGCGCATCGAAGAAGTCATAGATAATCTCGCCCAGCGGCATGGAATAGCGCAGCTGCACCAGATTTGTGTCGAGATATTGCAAATCCTTGTACTCGCCGCGGCGCTCCTGGCACATCGGCATGATGTTGCCGACATAGTCTGGCGGTGTGATGATCGAAACCATAACAAAGGGCTCGCGCGCCTCCAGCACCGAGACGGGGTCCGGATAATCGTGCGGGTTGTCCACGCGCACGATGCTGCCGTCCGTTTTCGTAACCTCATAGGTGACGGAAGGAAGCGTTGTGATGAGGTCCAGATTAAACTCGCGTTCCAGACGCTCCTGAATGATCTCCATGTGGAGCATGCCGAGGAATCCGCAGCGGAAGCCGAATCCAAGCGCAACGGAGCTTTCCGGCTCGAAAGCGAGAGAAGCATCGTTAAGCTGCAGCTTTTCCAGCGCATCACGCAGATCGGGATACTTGCTGCCATCCTCTGTGTAGATGCCGCAGTACACCATCGACTGCACCGGCCGGTAACCGGGCAGCGGCTCCGGTGACGGACGGGCTGCATCGGTCACGGTATCGCCAACCTGCGTATCCCGCACGTTCTTGATCGAGCCGGTGAACCAGCCGACCTCGCCGGCGTGCAGCGCATCGGTGCTCTCCATGCTCAGCGGCAGCAGATAGCCGCAGTCGAGCACTTCATACTCTGCACCGGAGGCCATCAGACGCACGCGGCTTCCCTTTTTCAGGCAACCGTCCATCACGCGGCAATAGACAATAACGCCGAGATAGGGGTCGTACTGGCTGTCGAAAATCAAGGCTTTGAGCGGCGCATCTTCGTCCCCACTCGGTGCGGGAACACCCTTGACGATGTCCTCAAGCACCGCGGAAATGTTGATGCCCTGCTTGGCGGAGATCTCCGGCGCGTCCAGCGCGGGAATGCCGATGATGTCCTCAATCTCATGCTTTACGCGCTGCGGATCAGCGGCCGGCAGGTCAATTTTGTTGATGACGGGCAGGATCTCCAGATCATGCTCGATGGCAAGATAGGTATTGGCCAGCGTCTGCGCCTCCACGCCCTGCGCCGCGTCCACGATCAGCACCGCGCCCTCGCAGGCAGCCAGAGAACGGCTGACCTCATAGTTGAAGTCGACATGTCCCGGCGTGTCAATCAGGTTGAGCGCATAGGTCTCCCCGTCCTCGGCGGTGTAGTTGAGTCGCACGGCGCGCGCCTTAATCGTAATGCCGCGCTCGCGCTCGAGCTCCATATTGTCCAGCAGCTGACTCTCCATATCCCGCTGCGCAACCGCGCCACAGCGCTCGATGAGGCGGTCGGAAAGCGTGGACTTTCCGTGGTCAATATGTGCAATGATCGAAAAATTCCGAATGTGGGACTGATCTTTCATCGTTTCACTCCTCCGTGGACAAGCGCAGCCGCTCTGTCTGATCGCTCAGGATCAGCGCATCCAGCAACTCATCCAGATCTCCGTTGATGATGCCCGAAATACCAAAATTTTTGTTATCCCCCTGCAACCGATGGTCAGTCACCCGGTTTTGCGGGAAGTTATAGGTGCGCACGCGCTCAGAGCGGTCGCCCGAACCGACCTGGCTTTTGCGCTCCGCTGCGATGGCCGCTCTCTGCTTGGCCTGCTCCGCCTCATAGAGCTTACTGCGCAGAATCTGCATCGCGCGGTCCTTGTTCTTGTGCTGGCTGCGCTCATCCTGACATTCCACAACCACGCCTGTGGGCAGATGCGTGATGCGGATGGCGCTCTCCGTCTTATTGACGTGCTGTCCGCCCGCACCGGAGGAACGGTAGGTGTCAATCTGCAGATCTGCAGGATTGATCGAAAACTCCACTTCCTCCGCCTCCGGCAGAACGGCAACCGTCGCGGCGCTGGTCTGGATCCGTCCGGAGGATTCCGTCACCGGCACGCGCTGCACTCGGTGACCACCGGACTCAAACTTCAGGCGCGAATATGCGCCCTCGCCTTCCACGATAAAGCTGATCTCCTTGATTCCGCCGAGCTCCGTATCGTTGAGGTTCACAACGTCGATCTTCCAGCCCTTCCGGTCGGCGTACATCGAGTACATCCGGAACAGGTCTCCGGCAAAGAGCGCCGCTTCGTCCCCGCCGGCACCGCCGCGGATTTCCATAATGACGTTGCGCGAGTCGTTCGGGTCACGCGGCAGGAGCAGGATTTTGAGCTCCTCCTGCATGCTTTCGCAGTCGGCCTTCGCCTCCTCGAACTCAAGGCGCGCCATCTCGCCGAGCTCGGGATCGTTCAGAAGAGACTGTGCCTCCTGCGCATCCGTGCTGCGGCGCACATAGCGGCGATAGGTCTCCACAAGCGGCGTCAGCTCTTTCTGTTCACGGGCAACACGCGCATACAGCGCGGGGTCTGAATAGACCTCCGGCTGCTGCAGCCGGTTTTCCAGCTCCGTATATTTTTCTTCGATTTGTCTGAGTTTTTCCAGCATAGATGTATTCCCTGTTTTCTAAAATTCCAATGTTTATTCTATCCTGTTTGCATGATGAAAGTCAAAGCATTTTCACTCTTCCGCTCACAGCAGCAGCGCAAAAATGCTAAGACTCGCCGCGGAGAGCAGCGTAGACACAAACACGAAGCCCGCGCCATCCAGATGCGCCTTCGGATCCGGGTCGTACTGCAGCACATAAGTGCTCGTCAGCGACGCAACAGGCAGCGCGGAATAGATCACCGCAAGGCTCGTATACATTTCCGGAAGACGCAGTCCACGGCAAAGCAGCCAGACGATCAGCGGCATCAGGAAATTGCGGATCAAGCTCATAATCACAGAGCTCTTTGTTACCATCTTCTTCACGGAATAGCAGCCGAGCGTCGAGCCGCAGAGCAATATGCCAAGGGGCGAGGCCAGAACGCCGAGCTGGTCGAGTCCGTACTGGATCACCACGGGCACCCGCACCTTGAAAAAGCTCAGCGCCAGCCCGATAAACACCGCAACGAGCGGCGCAGAGAGCACCATCTTCAGCTTTTCCTTGAGCGTCATCTTTGCCGCGCGGTTCTCTTTCGGCATCAAAATGATTTTGGCCAGCAAATAAATCGTCAGCCGCACCGGGATAATGAAAATGAGATAATAGAACAGCAGTTCATCCCCGCCGAGCTTCTCCACAACCACAACACCAAAGAAATTGAAGTTGGTGAAGGTCGCGCCAAAGCGGATGATGCGCTCTGCAATATGCTTTTTCAGCAGCTTGCCCATAAGCAAGCCGACCAGAAAGCCGAGCACGAGCACCGCGACGGAGATCGCCAGAATCCATGCATTCTGGATCAGCTTATTCATCGCATCCGGTACATTCATGGAGTTGATAATCATACACGGAAGCGCGATATTCAGCACAAATGCGCTCACCTGTTTGTTAAACGCCGGACCGATCACGTGGAGTTTCTGCGCAAACAGTCCGACCAGCAGAATTAAGATCAGTTCCGCGGACAAAGTCAATGCCTGCATGTTTTTAAGCCTCTTTCGCTTGATTTTCTTGGCATATCATAACAAATCCTGCCGGCAATTACAAGCCGGACTTTAACAAAGCGGCGCGCGTTGTATGCGTTGGAGCATTTCGGAAAATATCACAAAATTTTCGCAGTAAATTCTTGACTTTTGCCGAAGGACGTGTATAATGGTTAGGTCTGCGATGATATATGCAGACTATCCTTGCTCCCACTTTTCAGGGGGCCAAAGACCAAAAGGAGGTGCAACCATGGCAAAGACCAGCGAGAAGTACGAAGTGATGTACATCATCAACCCCAACCTCTCCGAGGAGGAGAATGCGGGCATCGTTGAGAAGTTCAAGACGCTTGTTGAGCAGAATGGTACGCTCGATGAGATGGAGGAGATGGGTAAGCGCAAGCTCGCTTATGAGATCAACTACATTTCCGAGGGTTACTACGTGCTCATGAAGTTCACGTCTGCTCCCGACTTCCCCGCCGAGCTGGATCGCGTTCTCGGTATTACCGACGGCGTGATGCGCAGACTCATCACCCTGCGTTACGAATAAGGGGTGGAGTTATGCTCAACAACATTGTGATTATGGGACGTTTGACGCGTGATCCCGAGCTTCGCTACACGCAGTCCCAGGTCCCTGTCGCGTCTTTCACCATCGCCTGCGACCGCGATTTCAGCGGACGTGACGGCGGAGATCGGCAGACCGATTTTATCGACTGTGTAGCATGGCGTCAGACCGGCGAATTCGTATCCAAGTATTTCACCAAAGGCAGCATGGCAGTTGTTTCCGGCCGCCTGCAGATCCGGGATTGGACAGATCGTGAAGGCAATCGTCGGCGCAGCGCTGAGATTGTTGCCAACAACGTCTATTTCGGTGAGAGCAAGCGCAGCCGTGAAGATTTCGGCGGCTTTGCTCCCGGCGGAAACTCTCGTCCGGCATATTCCGCGCCCGCGGCTGGCGGTTATTCCGCTCCCGCGCCCGGCGGCAGCGCATTTGCCGAGCTGGACGACGATGACGGCGAGCTGCCCTTCTAAAGGCAAGGCCGTCCACACATTTTGATTGATTTCAGAAGGAGGCTATACCGTGGCTTTTGATCGTGATAAGAGCAAGTCTCGCAAGCGCAGAAAAGTATGTCAGTTCTGTGTCGACAAGTGCCAGCACATCGACTATAAAGACACTGCCAAGCTGCGCCGCTATATGTCCGAGCGGAGCAAGATCCTGCCCCGCCGCGCAACCGGCACCTGCGCTGAGCATCAGCGTGATCTCACCGAGGCCATCAAGCGTGCCCGTCAGGTTGCGCTTCTGCCCTACGTGACCGACTAAGTAATTCGTTATGCAAAAATCCCCGACCGCTGTGCGGCCGGGGATTTTTCTGTTTCTATCGCTCTTTCGGGTGAAGGACCTGCCTCGCCGACTGGCGTAATTCAGCGAGGTGTTCCTCTTATAATACCCGTTATTATGCCTTATCGCTTATTCGAGCGGCGGCTGCGTGTCGCTGTCATTTTCTGCTGCGTTCTGCGCCTGCAGGGCCTCAGCCTGTCTTCTGGCGCGTCTTTTCTTTTTTGCTCTCCGGATAATCAGAATGATGACAAGAGCAATGATGCCGAAGGGCAACAGGACAAGAATGATCGTCAGCAGGATCAGCGGAAGCTGACCAAGCGCAAAGACACCAAAGTTTTCCATACCCTGCGAGAAGTCAATCCAGGAGTTATGGGCGCGGTTACGCAGACGCTCACCGAAGGTGCTCTTCGGTGTAACAACATTGGACTGCACCTTGACTTCGTCAAGATTCAGATTCACCGTGCTGTAGCTGACCAGCCCATCGATACCGCGCATTCTGCTCTCCGTGCGTTCAATCTCATAACGCACGTCCGAGAGATAGCCGTGCAGCGCCACAACAGTGTCCAGATCCTGCGCCTGCTCCAGCAGCTCCAGGAGGGATTCTTCCTCCGCGAGCAGCGTTCTCAGTCTGGCCTCAAGATCAACGTATTCCGTGGTGAGGTTCTCCGACCGGCGGGTGTTGTTGCAGATGTTGCCAACATCGCCGCAGGACTCGAGGAAGGCATCCAGCTTTTGCGCAGGAACGCGAATCGTGTAATAGGCGCTGCGCAGATACTGGGAGGTGATGCGGTCACTCTCCACCTGCGCATACTCCACATAGCCCCCAAATTCCTGCGTCAGCTGCTCAAGCACTTCAATCGACTTTTCGTACTCAAGGGTTTCCACATACAGATCTACGGTATAAACCATCTTCAGAGATGTGTTCTGCCCCTCCGGGACTGTGTCGGTCCCGGCCGTAGTGGTGGATTCCTCCGTTACCTCCATCTCGGCGTCATAGTTCAGGCCATAATCCATGTCATCATAGACGAGACCCGCTTCAGGCGCCATCGGCTCCGTCAAAGCTCCATCAAACCTGTTGTAGTCGCCGCCGCTCGCCGCCATATCCTTGGCACTTGCTCCGCAGCCGGTCAGACAGAGCGCAGCGAGCAGGAATGCAAACACGATCGCAAGCCATTTCATCTTTTTCATTGATTATCCCTCCTTAAAATTTACCGGGTATACTCTTATGACGAATATCCGCTATAAAGGTTCCAAATAAATGCATACTTTTTGAAAATTTTTATGATTTGATTTTACAGAACCCGTAAAAGGGTGTCAATACGCTTTCTGCGGCAAATCTTCGATACCGGGACAACAAAAAAGAAATACAGCCGCAATGGTAGCTACCAATACGGCTGTATTTTTTATAAAAGAAGCTTACTTCTTCAGGCCGAGGATCTCGCGGGCCTCATCAGGCGTGGCGACCTCGCGGCCGTACTCTCTGATGACGCGGGCAGCACGCTCAACAAACTGCGCGTTGCTGTCAGCAAGCTGGCCCTTGGCGTACAGGACGTTGTCCTCCATGCCGACGCGGATGTGGCCGCCCAGCGCCACGGCGCCGTAGAGCATCTCCATCGCGGAGGCGCCGACACCGAAGGTGGACCAGGTGGAACCCGGGCAAAGCTGATCCATGGTCTCCTTCATGAAGATCAGGTTCTTCATGCTGCCGGGGATGCCGTTGGCGCAGCCCATGCAGAACTGGAAGTGCAGAGGAGCCTTCAGGACGCCCTTCTTCAGATAGTAGGCGGCGTTGGCGATCATACCGGGGTCAAAAGCCTCGATCTCGGGCTTGACGCCCCACTCCTGCATGTTCATGCCCAGCTCCTCCAGGAACTTGGGGGGGTTGAGGAACAGCGCGGTGTGCAGCCAGTTCATGGAGCCGCAGTCATAGGAACCCATCTCGGGCTTGAGCTCCTTCAGGTGGATCTGACGGGTCTCATCCGTGGCGTACAGGTCGCCGGAGGTGGTCATGTTGATGATGATGTCGCAGTCGGGGTGATTCTCGCGCAGCAGACGCACGGTCTCGGCAAAGCGGTTCTTATCCATGGTGCCGTTGCCTTCGTCGTCACGCATGTGCAGGTGAGCCATCGCAGCGCCGACTTTCCAGCAAGCATAAACGTCCTCAGCGATCTCAGCGGGAGTCATGGGAACGTTGGGGTTGTTTTCCTTCTTGGGCCATGCACCGGTGGTAGCCACGGTGATGATGCACTTATTCTTCAGAGCCTTGTTATCAGCCATGGGAATAACTTCCTTTCCAATTTATAATTTTAGTAAATACGGGGAATGTGTGGGCGCGAAAACGCGCCCACACATGAATTCACGCGGGGTGATTACTTATTGCGGTTGAACAGCTTCTGGATGTACTCCAGACCGGAATCGCCATTGCCTTCCTTCTCGCCGTAGCCGGTGCCGCCGTACTTGTAGGTGCGGGTGGGCACGCCCTTGACCAGCAGGTCCTCGTCGATCTCAGCAGAGCAGCGAGCCATGGAGCCGTCGCCCATGTACCAACGCAGCGGGAAGCAGTTGAAGCGGAACCACACACCGGGAGGAATCATGTCCAGATCGCCGCCGAGGTTCTCGACGCCGACGATGCCGTGGCCGAGCATCTGCTTGTGGCAGGGCTCCCAGGTGCCCCAGCAGCCGATGGCTTCCAGATCACCGAACTTCTCGTCGTAAGCTTCCTTGCCGTGCAGCTTGATGTAGTCGAACTTATCGAACTCAGCCCAAGCTTCCTCACCGAAGAGCATCTTGTACTCGTTGATGATGGTGTCACCGGTCTGGCCCAGCAGATCCATACGGGTCATGCCGTTGAGGGACATGGCGGTGTGCAGCGGGTGGTCCAGAGCCTGAGAGTCCATCGCAACGCACTTGACCTTGTTCTTGACGAACCACTTACCAGCCTCAACACCGGTACCGGCGGAGTAATGATAGTAAGCCTTGGAGTCGTCGAACAGGCGATGCATACCGGTGTTCAGGCAGACGATCTTGCCTTCCAGGTCAGCCTGGTTGACGCCGTACTTCTCGCAGGCAGCGTCCAGATGCTTATCGGTGATCAGGCCCCAGGGCTCGATGTCGATCTTCAGGACAACAGCAGTGCCGGTGTAAGCGTCGATGGGCATCTCGTCGGAATAACGAGCGCGACGGCCGTCGAACTCATACTCCATCACGTGACGGGGAGCATCGCAGTGAGTACCGGTGTGCATGGTGCAGGTGATGCGCTGAGTCAGCACGCCGCCCTTTGCCATGGAATGAGCGCCAACGATCTCGGGCTTATCGAAATAAGGCCAGCGGGGGATCTCAGCACCAAAGGGATGAGTCAGGTCAACAAATACGGTCTTACCCATTGTAAA
>JAFXAW010000038.1 GCA_017522015.1 Oscillospiraceae bacterium
CAAGCTTGTCTGTGCTCTCACGGGCAGAAAAAAGGAGCTGCCCGACAAACAGCTCGCTTTCTTTTTTTACCTCGCGCAGCTCCATCGTCTGGTATCTGGCGAAGTAGTTTGTGCTGTGCAGATCGTACTTTTTGTGTCCAAGCTCATACATCGCACCCATGACAAGACCGATGCAGTCGCATGTTCCATCCGCGCCCACGCCGCCAGTGCGGTACGTCAGCTTTCGCGCGGCAATCTGTTCCACGCGCTCCACAAAACCAGTAACGCCAATCATGGTTCCTCATCTCCTCCGAAGTAGTCCATGTACTCGTCAATCCACCCGCCGCCCTTGAAAGCCGTGTATACGCATGCGACGAGAAACACCACAACGCCGACGATGGCCCATAAAACATCTTGCGCAAAATCCTTTATCTTCCGCATGCATCCTCCTTGCTGCGCGTTTATTCCTTTTGTTCTCAAGCCTTTTCCACGTACAGCCCGACAAGCTCGCTCAGTGGATGATACACCGGACTCACCGTATCCCTCGTGCACAGGTAGATTTCCCAGCCCTGCATATAGTACAGGCCAGCCGTCAAGGCCATGTTGCCGCTGTACGGGATCGGGTCATCAATCGTGCCTGAGTGTGTCTCGTTGATCTGCTCATACAGGCTTGCGGCATTCTCCGGTTCCCAGCCTGTCAGGCTCGTGTGCGCCTGAATCACCCGCCACAGCTTGCCGCCGTGCTTCACTTTGAAACCTGTCGTGTACGCCGTGTCAGCCGCCCATTCTGGGTAGAAGTCTTTCATGCGCAGCGCTGTGTTATCGTCCACGTCAAGCGTGTTGATCTGCTGAGGGATCAGCATGGCGAGGACTTCGGATTCGGTCAGAGGGCGTCGGGCTTCTTCCAGTTTTACACGCCTTGCGTCCGCTTCCATCAGAGCGAGTTCGTCTTCGGTATATTCGTATTCACGTTTGCCATTTTTAGTTTTGATAATCATAACTGCTCACCTCCTTACCGTCTCCAAATTTTCACCGTAAACTTCGCCCCAGCAGCCCAAGTGCTTTCGCTATTAATATGCCCCATCCAAAGTCCTGTGGAGTGATACCAACCCGGATCACCCGGAGGGTAGCGGTTATTGTGTATTTGCATTTGGCTCGTTACGTGGTTATTACCAAAACACACAAATGATGCTCTGGGGACATACTCTGCCTCAGCAGCCCAAACAGCGGGGGCAATAAACTCAATCTTGGATGTATCAAATGTGTTCCTGTTTGCCGAAGGGCCGGAATCGCATGTATAGCTACCTTGAAGAACAATACCATAAACAGAATATTCAGGTTTGATTTTGACAAAGCATTGTTGTGAGCCTGTGACAGATTCGTTTACATATATCAAATTTTCGCCCGAAAACATAATAGCCTTTACGTCTGCGGGGCCGCTAATACCCAGTTCTTCGTATGTGAATCCAATCCAGCTTTCGCCTCCATCCGCAATAACTGTGAATATCTCGCAGTTCTCTGCATCAACAGGATTCTCTGTCAAAAACTCATTAACGGCGGCTTTGATCTGCTCACCGCTTGCCGCAGGTGTTTTCAGCCTGCCGTCAGCAGTAACGCCTACATCCTGCGTCATATCAGCCGTAGCCGCCACAGGCTTCACGCCGCCCAGCGTGGTTGCATTGGCAATAGGCAGGGTATACGCCGCAGGAATCGTGGGCTTATTGCTCAGGTCGTTATAGTTGCCAGACTTCGCCACCGCCGCAAGGTCAGCGTCATTAGCCTTCTTAGCAATCACCGTGTCTTGCTGCGCATTAGCTTCCTTTAGCTCATTAAGCGCATCGCCCGTCGCCTTGGCATCTGCAGCCTTTCCGCTCTGTGTGAGCGTGTTATCCAGTTCAACGGAAGCCCCTCCGCCCTCGGCGTTGCTTCCGTCTTTTCCATCTGCGCCGTTTCGCACCTGATAAGTGCTCTTTGTGCCGTCCGTGTAATAGATCGTGTATGTGTCAACCGTGCCGGCGCTTCCGTCTCCGTCGGTACGCTCAATGTTCGAAATGCCGCGTCCCGCGTCGCCCTTTGGGCCTTTGATGTTCGCGCCCGGCACTTCCGGCATGCCCTCCTTGCTGGCCTGCCAGCTCAGGTCTCCGCTGCTGCTCACGCTTGGCACGTAGTAGCCGCCGTCCTCGCCCGGCTCTCCGCTGCCGCCGCCGCCAGTACCTTCCCCGGCCTGCACGCGATCAGCCGCATCTTCTGCGCGCTTGGCAGCGTCCTCCGCTCGGCTTGCTGCGCTCAGCGTCTTGCTCACCCACGGAATTTCTGTTTCCGGCGGCTCTTCGCCGTCGATGTTCGGCGGGCCGGGCATCACACGGATCATCGTCGCGGGCGTTTCTCCCAGCATCTCGCCGTCCGCGCCGCTGAAAATCACCCACATCCGGCCCGATCCGTTAATCGCCGTGTCATATCGGCGTACCGTCCAGATGATCCAGTTCCCCTCTACGCGCGTGACCACAGGCCGCGCAACGTCCTCGTCCGGACGCACAACCACCATCTCCGGCGTCGCGTCCGGCCATGCCGCCTTCCATCTGCCGATATCAAACCGCAGCTCGCGTGCGTTGTTCTCCGGCGTGTAGCCGATAACAGCCGTGCCGCCGATTTTGCATGTATTTTCGATCATCGTTTCACCACCTTACGCTGTGTATTTGATGGCCACGTAGGGGAATTGTGCGTTTCCGACAGCAGACTGCGCCCCCGAACTCGAAACAGTAAAAATGTCCACAGAAAACCCGTTTATGGTTTGAGTTGGGATGAAAATTACGCCGTCAAAAAAAGAATCGGAAACTCCGTGCACCATAATGGAGTAATTATTCTTTTTTTCTGAAAAAACAGCAGCGACTTGGCATTCAAAATTCCCCGGCAGCGAGAAGAATAGATCTGTGAAAAGTACGATGTCAGGCTTGAATCCAACGTTGACGGTTGCAGTGCCGCTGGTATTGGTCGTGAGCGTTCCCGCTTTGCGCTGCACGGTCACGCCGCTGCTGGCTGTTCCAGCTACGCCGAATATACTCACGCCGCTTTTGATGTTAGCCGCCTTCAGGTTCGCATCGCCCTTGATCGTCTGCGCGCCGCTCAGATACTGCCCGGCGGCTATCGTCTGGTCTGTTGTCCCGGGCGTATACGTTTCCGCCGCTTTTTTGCTCACGCCGCTGCCGACGTAGGTGGGGCTGATCGCGCCGATCTCCACGCTGGAAAGGCCGTCATATCCTTCGTCTGGATAGATCGTCTGGGCTTCCTCGCTCGGCACGGCGGTTTTGTTCTGCAGCACAATCGGCTCGTCTTCCGGCGATATCTCAAGAATCTTGCCCGGCATCTGTGCCGTCGTCATCGCACCCGTGGTTTCCGTCTTCGTGCGGATCGCATCTGCGATAGCTGTCAGCGTCTGCCCGTCAATCGCATATTTCATCAGAATTCAGCCTCCTCCGCTTCGGGCAGCGCAGCAATCACCGCATTCACGATCTCAGTCTTGTCCGAAGCCGTGAAATAGTCCACTCCTTTGATCGGCTTGTCGCCTTTCGGCCCCTGCGCGCCCTGTACCGGTCCGATGTTCACCCAGCTCAGCGTATCGATACCCCAGATATACACGACGTTGTCGTCCGCAGTACCCACAGCAAACGCTTGCCCGGCTTCACCCGTCGGATGCGCTGCTATCAGCTGATCGTAGGTGTCAAAGCGGTCCAGCACCTTGAAGTTAGCCGACTGCGCCGCCTGTCTCGCTTCCTCCGCCGCAGCGTCCGCCCTGGCAATCGCATCATCAACAGCCGCAATCTTGGTCAGCAGCTCGTCCAGCGACGGGATGGTGTGATCAGGATCGACAATCGTATCCGTCGATGTGCGCGTGATCGCGCCGTCTCCCCAGAAAACCGCGCAGCTCATTTCGCCCACGTTCGCTTTGATGATCAATGAAAAGTATCCCGTGATTTTATACGCGCCTTCCGGCAGCGTGAGCACGGCCTTTCCCTCTTCGACTGTGCCCTTGATCGGCGGCAGCGTGCTGTCGTCCGCGCGGATAAAGTGGCCCGTGACCGTCGCGCCGCTATCCAGCGTAACGACAGAATTCCCCAGCGTCAGGCCGATGACAAACTTGTGCGCCCCTTTGTCGCCTTCAGCAAAAAGCCGATCCAGCCGCGTCAGCGTTACGCCGCGCAGCAGATCGGTTCTTTTTTCGATTCGGTTTCCTTCCATTCGGCCTCCTTACGGGCGCTTGAGCATAACGCGCACCGTTCCCGTCTGGGCGTTCCTCTGGATGCTCGTGATTTCCGTATATCCCTCATACGTCTGCTTGACGCCTTCACGCAGATTGTCGGTCTTCACAATCGTTTCGCACCCCTCAAAATCCGCCGCCACCTTCGACAGCGGCCGCCTGTCCTCGATTTCGATCATCACTTGGTTTCCGGCATTCCCCACAGACGTGATAAACTCCACCTCTCTGTTCACTCCGTCACCCAGATCAAGCATCATGACGCTTTTCATTCTCCTCCGCCTCCTTTTCCGCTCTTAGCGCATGGAACACCTTGCGCACGTCCTTCATGCCGCTGGACTGCGCGTCCATGCAGCTCTCCCCGCGCGTCCACACTGTTTCAAACTTCACCAGCGCATTGCCCAGCAGCATGATCATCTCATCTCTGCTCATTTGCTCACTCCCAGCTCATGTAATAGATCGTCGAAGTCTTTTTGTTCATTGTGACGCCCGTCACAGTTCCGCCTGTTGCGTTTACGGTAAGCGTCGTGTTCGAGTTCAGAAATGCAGCGCTTTTCAGGCTCATCGGGTTTCCTTTGAACGAGAATGTGCTGCACTCAAACCCATTTGCGCTCAACGCGCTGACGTACAGCGCATCGGAAATGCCACTTTCAAACTGTGTAAACTTGGTCTCCAGCTGATTGGCCGTCACATAGCCGTTCAGCTCGATCCTGTCCGCTTTGATCTCAACTTCACTTTCAAGTCCGTCGATTCGCACATAAGCCTCGGAAATCAGCTCGCCTTGAGCCTCAAGGTCAGAAACACTCGCTTTCAGCAGAATTTCTGCATTTGCAGCATCCAGCCGGATCAGCGTATCTTTGAGAATTGCGTCCTGCTCGTCCACCTGTGTCTGTGAAGCCTTGAGGTCGAGCGTGGCCTTGACCGCATCCATGTCGATTTCGATTTCCGTCGTCTTGTGTGTCAGGCCTTTTGTGGTTTCCACCCATTCTTCATGGCTGTCGGCAAGGTTCGTCAGCTGTCGCTCCGTTTGCCGGATATATCCCGCCTGCTTGTTGGTGCTTGTGAGCAGCCCCGCAAGGCGGCTGGATGTGTCCGAAAGCTGATTGGCGAGCGAAATCCGCACCATTTCAGGCTGTCCTACCGTGTCCAGATACGACAGCGCGACGATCCTCTCATTGACCACCATGCCGTAATCTGGCAGCGCAAGGCGCATCATGCGGCCAATCCTGAAATCGTCCAGCTTCTCGTTTGTCTGTGCAACCAGCTCAATGCCGTCAATCTCGACGGAAACCATGGGCTGCTGCCTCTCCTGCAGGTATCGCCGCCCGTATTCGACGGCGGCGTTTTTGTCGATATCCTCGCTCACGCTCAGCGACCGGCTCACGATGCCCCATTTGGGGCTATCCTCCAGCTGCATGTATCCGCCGTCGAACTTCGTGCAGTACAGCCGCGTGCAAAGCTCGCTGTCATCCAGCGTGATCCGCGCCGTCTGTATGTTCCGCCCCAGACGTCCTTCGCAGAATGGGTTCGTTTCTTTTTCCCGGATGTGCGCCACCCATGGGAAGCTGCTCTGGTCAAATTCCAGCATGTATCCAGGAAGCTGTCCCATCACGTCAATGAGCGCCTGCAGCGTGTTGCTGTCCGCATACGCATAGTCGATCGTTCCGTCCGCTTCCACGTCGCCCAGCGTCCACATTGCCGTCCCATTCACGCCCGTGCTCTGGTGCGTGAAGATCATCCCGATCACTTCCCGGAATGTGCCGCTGAAACGACCCTCCCCCGGGATCAGCGCATCCTCCAGCGTGCAGATGCCGTGTTCAAGCTGGATGCGGCTCGTTTCTCCCTGTCCCGCTCGTTCCACCGCTGTCACGCGGAATTTGCCCGCTGTGCCCTTTCCTGTGTAAACCTCGATGAAATCCCTAACCGACACCTGCGAAGCGTCTGAAAGCGAAATAGAGCACGTAGAAAGCGGCGAAATATTCAGTTCGATGCTCTGCATCGTCGGCGTGAGCCTTCCGCGTTCCTTGAGCTGCGCATCCAGCAGGCGCGGGAGTCTGGCTGCAATCCTCACATATACAGCCCCCTCGCCATAAATGCCGCGCTCACGGCATTGTCCGCCGCCACGGAGCACCATGTGTGCGCACCGCACGCCGCCAGCAGGTCATCGCTGCTCTCGCCCGTCCGCCTGTCCATCCTGGATTCGCCTCCTGCGCGCATGTACAGGTTTGCATGCTCGTCATATCCGATTTCAAGCACCTCGCCCGCCTGCAGCGCAAGGTTTTTAAACGCAAACATCGTCTCGCCCACCGTCAGCGTCAGGCTGTTTACCGGCGCGCCGCTGGTGTTTGTCACGTTCACGCTCACCGGCGCTTCGTCCGCAACGCCGCCGATATAGATCGATGCATTTCCGCTCGTTCCGCTCACGCTGGCGCGCTGCGCATATTCATCCTCCCAATGCGGCCTCTCATACGCCGTAAAGGTCAGCCGCATCTTCTCCGTCCACTTGAGCGCGGATGTGACCGTCGGCATGCTGTCGCATATCACGCTGAGTCTCTGCCCCGGCCTGTCGTTGGTCGTCAGCCATCCGCCTTTTTTCGCCCATTGCTGAATCTTCTGCAGCACCATCTGCCGCCTGCGCACGCTGGTCTCGTGAATCTCAAACGTGACCGTGACGCTTGCATACTGCATCTGCCGCTTGGTCACCATCACGCCCGGCATCTTGGCCCGCGCGGCCGTGACCGTCTGCATGCGCGGCGCGTTGTATGCGATATCAAGCACGATGATGGACGGATCAATCTCCGACAGCCCATTTTTGTTGAGCCATACGCTGTATCTCGTCATCATGCCGGGTTAAACCTCCTGTTTCGCGCACCTCTGGCGATGTTTCCGGATACCGTCTGCGTCGTGATATCGCCGAGCACGCGCCCGTCAGGCGTGAATACCTCGCGCCTCTGCGCCATTTCCAGGCGCATCAGCCGGATTTCCTCCAGCAGTTCCGCATTGGATGCATTGCCGCCGGCGTCCCTCTGCCTTTCCGCTGCCGCCTCCGCCTTGGTGGATACCTTTTCTCCCTCATGCAGCCGCGCTAGAAATCCGTTGTACGGCACATAGTCGATGCCAACCGCCCGATTGGATGCACCTGTAATCGCGTCAACCTCCGCGCTGTACTGCTGCATGGCCGCATCAATGGAATCCTGCGAATGGTGGTAATCATATCTGTATTCCGGGCTGATCACCACTTTGAAGATCGAGGAAATCGTGTTCTTTATTCCGCTCCACCACGCTGTGGCAGATCGCACCATCTCACTAAGCGAAGGCCATTTTGCCTCTCCCACGTTCCACGACGTCACCCGCTTGACCATCGGTTTGATATCATCGTTCCACCAATCCCGGACCGTGAACATCAGATCCACCCATGCCGGCGCGACAAGTTCTCCAAACGTCCACTGCGTGACCTTGGTCAGGCTGGGTTTGAACGTGTCGTCCCACCACTTTTTTACATCGTCGGTGTATCCCTCGGCCTTGGGCGCCACCCATTTGCCGAACGACCATTTCAGAATGTTTTTGATCTTTTCATAGGCGCTTGCGCCCTCCTGCCCGTTCCACCAGGCAGTCACGCTCTGCACAACCTCTTCCGTCGACGGCGGCTTAAAGTTGATGATCGCGTTGATCCTGTTGGATACGGCGATGCCTAGCTGCTCCAGTTTGAGCAGCGTTCCTTCGTCCTGAAGGAAGTCCGTCACGCTCTGCACGGCCGGCGTCAGCGTCACCATGATCGGCGTTCCAAACCGCGCCAGCGCCTGTTTCCATACTTCCTTCAGGTTGCCCATAACGTTTGCCCAATTGTCCGATTCTCGCGCCGCCTGTCCGATTGCGCCGCTCTGCTTGTAGATCTCGTTAGCGATATCCAGCATCAGCATTTGCTTCTGCGCCTCGTTCAGTTTCTGCCATTTCTGACCGTATTTCTCCATCGCGGCGGAATTTCGCTGCGATTCGCTTGTAAACAGTCCGATCGCGTCGCCGGCTTCGGTGTTGCCGCGCAGGAAGGACCTTAGCCTTTCATCCGCATCTTCCAGCGACATGTCGTAATATGCCGCGGCGTCCGCTGCCAGGCGTGTATATGTGTCCATCTGCTCCAGCGCTTCCACGCTGTCAATGCCCGCGCCCTTGAACTGGGAAAACGCCTTTGTGCCCACCGTGCGCAGGCGTGTCGCCAGCACGCCCGTATCCTTGCCGATCTCGTTGAATGTCTTCTTTGCCGCGCCCTGCAGCTCGCCAAACGATGCCGCAAACTGCGCGTTTTCTGCCGACACCTCCGCAGCCGCATCAATCGCGCTCTTGCCAAGGTTCATCGCCGTGCTGGCCGCCTTTTCCACCAGCCTCGCCGTCAGCTGGCCAACCGCCACCGCTTTCGCTGTGACCGCATCCGCCATCTTCGCAAACGAACTCCGGCTCTCTCTGATACCCTTTTCGTATTCGCTGGAATCAAGCCCCAGTCTGGCCACCAGCGTGAATAGATCCATACCCGTCACCTCCCATCAGCCAGGCATGCACCTGGTTTTTTTCCTTTTCGTCGGATGCTTTCATCGCGTCCCCTTGTCCGCTTTCCTCTTCAATCATCTCGTGGAATCTCGGCATCCCGTATTTTCCGTGATACATAGCCTGATTCAGCATCCACATCTGCTCGGCCATGTACACCTGCCATGCTTCCTCTCTGTCGCGTCTGGCCAGATGGGCGCGCAGCGCGTCAACAGGCCGCAGCCTGATTCCCTCGGCAATTGCCGCCAGCAGCGCGCGCTTTCCATAGCGCCGGATTACATAAAAAAACCGATCAGCTCATCGTCCATGGAGTTCATTGCATCGCGGATCGTCTGCATGCCGTTCTGCGCCGCAATCTCCTGCACGGTCTTGCCCGTCAGCACGGAGAGGATATTGTATGTCGCGCCTCTGTGCGTTTTCAGCAGCGCTGGCACGACACGCGCAATGAGGCTCACGCCCTTTTCCAGCGCGGTCATTCCGTCCACGCGCTCTTTCATGGCAATCGCTCTCAGGTTCTCGTTCAGCTCTTTATCCTTGCCGATCTCCTCCAGCATCGGCGCAATCTCGCACAGCGCGTCCGCCAGCTGTTCCGTGCTCATGTCCTTGAGTTTCACGCTTCATTCCTCCTTAATCCACAAAAAGGGCGGCAAAGCATCCCGCCTTGCCGCCCTCCATTCTGCGTATGTCTTTTATTCGTCCTGCTGCGTCTGTTCATCCTGCGCGCTGGCCTGCTACGCTTCGTCGTTGCTGAAAATCAGTACCTTGATCGGCGCATATTCGCTGTCGTCCAGGTCCGCCTGATGCGCAACGAATGTAAACGGCATCGTGCCCTCTCCCTTGTCGGTGAAGGTGAAGCTCACACCGGACGTGTTCAGCGCGTTGGAAAGGTCGATCAGCAGCACGCGATCGCCGCCCATGTCGCCCACCCACACCAGAGACGGGATGTACATCTCCTTCGCGAAGGATGTCGGGAAGCGGATCTCCTTGACCGTGTCTGTGGATGTTTCCGCAACCACGCCGCCCAGCGCGATAAACGTCTTCTCGGTGAATTCCAGGAACGTGCCCGTCATCTGCGCCGTGTATCCGTCGTTGATCGTGCTGCCGACGAACTCCATGCGCTTGCCGTCCGCCTCAACGCCGCGCGTCGCTGGCGTCATGGAAAACGTACCGCCTCCGCGCGTCGCACTCAGTACCGTGGTCTGTGCGCCGCGGATCGCTTCCGTGATGGCCGTTCGCAGCGTTTTTGCGTCTGTGGCCTTGGAATAATCAAAGCCCATCAGGAAAGCGCCCGCATTGAGCTGGATATGCTCAAAGGTTTCCGGGCGCAGTCCGGTAATCATTGCCATTGTGTATCACTCTCCGTTCATGGCGTATGCGTCCATTTGGAGGTTCAGATAGCACACCTTGATTTCCGGCATCTCGCTGAAAGGGAGATATTGCGCCGGCGGCGTGCCCGGGCGGATGCAAAGAAAGCCGCTCCCCGCGGGAAGCAGCTTTCCTTTGCCGATGGCCTTCAGAACCTCGTTTTTCTTTTTTGCGATTTCCTCGTATCCGTCGCCCCTGTACCATATCCGCGCCTGCCCCGTCGCATGCGTGCCGAATTCCGGCTCGACAATGGTATAGGTGATATACGGCGGCTCTGCCGCCTCTTCGCCCTCCGCTTCGCCTGTCGGCACCGCCTCTTCCGGGTATGCAGGAAGGCCGAAGGATGACCAGAACGAATAAAGCGCCTGCTCGGTCG
The DNA here is from genome assembly GCA_017522015.1 of Oscillospiraceae bacterium. Lineage (GTDB taxonomy): Bacteria > Bacillota > Clostridia > Oscillospirales > Oscillospiraceae > SIG483. Next base: position 10,512 of record JAFXAW010000038.1, read on the forward strand.
TCATGTCAGCTCCCACCTTTCCGCTTTGACCTGCTCAAAGTCGAATGTGGCAACCGACGGCGGCCGGCTGTCCTGGCTGTTGGTGGTCACGCGGAATGTCGCGCCGTCCTCCAGCCGCTTGAATACCTCGTGATACTCCAGTCCGACGCCTGCGTTGGTCGTTACGGTATAAATCTCCGTAACCCCCTGTTTTTCGGCCACACTGGCCGCCAGGGAGCTGTTTTTGTTGACCGCCGCACGAAAGTCTTCGCCCTGCGTCCATTGCGTCCTAAAGCCGCCCAGACCATCCGGCACGCGGGTCTTTTTCATCTCCACGCAATCCGTCATAAACGCATCGATGAGATCATTCATAGCCCGCCCACCTTCTTCCACGGGCGAAGCCGCCCGGCAAATGCTGTCTCCCATCGGCTCACCGCTGCACTTGTGCCCGCCTGTGTGGTCGAGCCTCGTGTGTAGCTGTACCCGCCGAAGGATTCAGAGACCTTGTCCGTCTCCGGGTTCTTCTCGCACCACGTTTTAATCTCTTCGGCCAGTTCCACCACGGCCCTCGGCACAGCCATCGGATAGACCGTCCCGTCGAATACTTCATCCTGCATATCTACGCCCGGATGCTGGTGCAGTCCGTCGTTGAACACGCTTCCCTCTACGCGGAAATACTGGTCGCATTTGAGGAAATCGACGTCGAGCGTGCCGGAAACGACCTCAAACGTGCCGCTTCTCGCAGCTCCCGGAATCAGAAACCAGTTATGCAGGCTATTGAGAATCGCTTCCAGCATCGCTTGTCACCTCACGTCAGTCCGCGGATACGGTCACCACGGCAATGCCGTCGATGTATTCCGCCCACAGCGTCATGCCCATCAGCGCAAACATCTCGCCCACGGCGGTACCGTAGTTGCCCTGTGCATGGAAGCCGATCAGGTTGGTTTCCCCCTGCACGCGGTATACCAGACCCAGCTTCGCAAACTCACTGTCGCCCGGATCGACGTAGTACAGGTCAATGTTCTCAACCGGCAGCGCGACCACCATTCCGCGCGGGATGTCCGGATCGGACAGCAGAATCAGCGTTCTGTAACCCATGAAGTTCTGCACATAGGTCAGGCCGAACTGGGTCTGCACGCTGATTTCCGCATTGCCAAGGTAATCATAGAAGTCCAGCACGTTTGCAAAGCCGACAACTTCGGTCACGCTCATGCGCATCGTGTTGAACTTGTTGATGACGTTGCCCTTGGCCATGGCCAGCGCGCGCTGCCATGTGCTTTCATTGCTGGTCAGCGTACCGCTCTTGAGGAATGTGTAAAAGTTGGTCAGCACCTTGTTCTGCAGCTCGACCAGGAAAGAGTTGTCGCTCTTTTCAATCGCCAGCGCCGCGCCGTACTTGTTCACCTCTTCGATGGTCACCGCCTTGGCATACTTCTCCACCTCGATGTCGCCCTTCTTGACGACGGTAAAGTTGGTCTTGCTGTACGGGATCACCGCGCCTTCCGGCACATTGCCATTGGCCAGCGTGGTTTTTGCCTTTACGCTCATCAGCTGCGCGCCCGGTGTCTTGCGGATCGGGCGCATAATGCCCAGAATCTTGCGCAGCGCGTCCCAGTTGAGGTTGAATCGGTTCACAAAGTCGATCTCGCGCGCCTCGATGTCGGTATAGGTGTTCGGCAGATTTTCGCGCGGGGTAGTTGTGTTTTCAGCAGGCATTTTTATCCATCCTTTCAGTCATTAAAAAAGACCCGGATTTTCGCGGATCGCCGTCTGGCGCTCCTGCGTGTCCGTGATCTTCATGATTTCCTCTCGAGAGGAATACTTCTTCCCGCCGTTATTACTCGGCGGCGTGGCAACCGGCGCGCCCTTGGTCGTAGTTGTGGATACAAAATCCGCCCACTCGGTCTTGGCGCTCTTGCTCAGGTCTTCCGCGCCCTCCAGCTTTCCGTCCTTGTCGAGCTTCATGCCGGACAGGTCGGTCGCCCTGATCACGGTATCCAGGTACTTTTCCGCAACGCCCGCTTCCTTGAGCATCGCGCGATAGGCGCCCTTCACCTTTGCGGCGTTTTCTTTCGCCGCATAATCAGACTTGGTCTTGTCGTGCGCGGCTTTCTCCGCGTCGTACTTGCCCTTCCAGTCCTCGCCGTCGCCCTTCTTCAGCTCGTCCAACTGCTTCTGAACGCCCGGAAGCTTTTCTGCGTCGGCCTTGTATGTTCTTACCTGCTCACGCAGGCCGTCCACGGTCTCCGTGTGCATGTCGATGATGGAGTCAATCTGTTCTTCGCTCAGCCCCATCGCCTTGAGTGCTTTCCTGGTCATAGCCATATATGATCCTCTCCTTTTCTTCGGGGAAGTTCTTCTCCCGGATCATTGAAAATAAAAAACGGCATTTCTTCGCCGCTTTTCCCTATGAAAAAACCGCCGATTCCGTAGAATCAGCGGTATCTCGGGCATGTCTGTGTAATTTTTCTGTTCATCCTCGTGCGGATGTCCTCAATCTTTCGCGCCAGCTCCCTCTGACCCTGCCTTGTCGGCGGAGCGGCCGCGCGCGCTTTCTGAATTTCCTTTCGCGCCCTGCGCCTGATCGTTTCGCGCTTAAACCATCTGATGATGCCCATGCTCATCCTCCTTTCAGTTCCCTTTCAATAATGTTCCTGTATTCGTCCGTGTGGTCCTCGATGGCCGGGCGGATATACGGCCGCGGCTTTACATAGGCCCGGCCCACGCCCTTTCCCTTCTCGGCCTCAAATCGTTCCCACTCCGGCGGCGGCACAAAATGCGGGCCTGTGCCCAGTTCCACATAAGGGGCGTATTCCACATTACTGCCCAGCTCCATCGCCTCATCGCTTACCCTGTGCGTGATGGAGTTTCGCAGAGTGCCGCCTCTGTATCCCTGTATGCCCGTCGATTCCTCTGTGCCGACCGGGCATAGCTCTTTGGCGTATCCTTCCGCTTTCAGCCCGATCATTTCAAGCGCCTTTGCCCTTGCCCGGTCCAGCCCGCGCAGACATTCGCCGGAATTGTCGATAAACGTCGCAGACAATGCCCGTCACGCTCCCTTTTTCCATTCCATCCACTCCATAAAACTCATGCTCCTGATCGGCTTTTGCGGCAATGCATCGCCGTATTCCTGCAGGTTCGGCCTTCTCATGGCATCCTTGTCCGGGTACCTGAGCAGCTTCGCGCGCATCGTGCACCGGCAGTTGTAGACCATGCGCGGATGTGCATCCGGATCGCCCGGATACATGATGCTGTCCGTCACAATCCGCTTTCCGTATCGGTATGTCACCACAAACGGCTTTCCTTCCGGCCTGCTCTTTTTGTCCAACAGCCTGTGGGCCTCGCGCGTATGCCCATCAAAGGTTGCAATCCATTCGCGCTCCATCTCGATGCCCATCTCTTCCGCTCGCCGGTAACTCTCCATGCGGCCTGCGTTCTGCGCACCGGTCATGGCCGTTCGCGCGTGCGTCCTCGCCTGGTTGGCGTTCATTGTCGCCACACGCTGCAGTCGCTTTGCAATCTCCTCGATGCCCTCGCCCGTGACAATGCCCGCCTCAATCTGCCGGGCAATCGCCTTCATGTTCCAGCGCTCGTCCTCTTCGATGATCACCCGCGACGGCGGCAGCAGGTCCGGCTCGTCACGCAGAAGGCGCTTGACAGCATCCTCGTCATACATCCCGAAGCCCATGTTCAGGTCCGCTTCATGCTCGATGTCGAAGCTGGCCCAATTGGCGTTCATGGCAAAAACGCCCGGCGCCGCCTCGTTGATGATGTCCATCGCGATCTGGTTCACGCGCGTGAGCGTCGCCGCCAGATCGGCAAGCTGCGCTTTCCACCTGGTCCTCTGGAAAACCTGGCCGCGCAGCCAGTCCCTGTATGTCGCCGCTGTGATTTTTCCATCCTGCAGCTGCTGCTGGAATTTTGCATCATCCCTTTCGAAGCGCTTTGTGAACGCCATGTATTTTTCATACACATCGTCATAAGCCTCTTCAAACAGCGCGATGATTCTTTCCTCCAGCTCCTCGATTTTCTCATCCGTCCACTTCGCGCCCAGATCGTCCATCAGGCGTCACCGCCCTCGCCTTCGTTCTTCTCGTCTTCTCTGGTCTGTGTTCTCGTCTTTCGCCTTGCCTGCTCCTCCACAGCCTCCGCTCTCGCCTCGGCCACCTGTTCCGGCGTGAAGTTCGGGAACAGCTTGAGCAGCAGCTCATCCGGCAGATCGACGAGGCCCGCTTCCATCACAAGAATCTCGACAAGCTCCTTGCGGTTGCTTACCTTGCCGCGCTTGAATTCCGGCGTATCCTCAATGCCCTGCAGCGCAAGCAGCTGCTGCACGGCCTCGATGATCTGATACTCGAAATCGTCGGCCATGTCGTCTTGCGTCTGGTAACCGGCCTCAATGTGGTCGTTCGTCGCCGCCGCAGACAGCGTCCTCAGATCCATCAGGCCGAAATCCTCATACATGCCCGCCCGGATCTCAGAAAGGAACTTCGTGCGCGCCTCGTGCGGGATCTCCTGCGTGTGCGCCGATACCTTTCCGCCGTCGCCCGTGTCGGCCGTCGCAATGTGCATCAGCTTCAGCCTGTCGCGGAACTTCGCCAGCTCGGTGTCGTTCATGCCGTTATAGTTTTCCAGGATCCAGTACACCTGCGCGCAGTCCTGCAGGTCGTCCGCAAATCCACTCCGGATCAGGTCAAACGCATCAATTGCGCCGCGCATGCCCACCAGCGTGCTCTGGTGCTGCTCGCTCCCCCACAGCATCACGATCGGCAAGGCCGGATAGTTTTCCTCCGCAATCACCATCGGCTCCGCTTCCGCCGGCGCTTTGGCCGTCGTGCGTTTGTACGGCGCCTTTTTCTCGATTTCCTCCAGCTCCTTGCCCTTTCCCTTGCGCAGCTGCGTATATCCGTCCTCTTCGTACAGCGTGATATTCAGCGGCTTATCCGCCTCCAGCTGCCAATACCTCACGCCCGCGCGCACCTTGCCCGTGTATTCATCCAGCATCGGCGCGAACTCCGTCACCCTGAACACATGCACCCGGTCAAGGTTCCAGAACATAAAGGCGCGGCCGTGGATCAGCGCGCACCTCGCCGCCTGCTTTAGGCGCGTGTCGAACTGCAGGCCCAGCTTTTTCTTGGTCTGTTCATCGCTGAATTCCACGCCATTGCCCAGCGAATAATTGCACCGGCGCACGTTGAACGTGTGGAAGAAGTTGCTGGCAATCTTGTTGTTGGCCGCCGTGAAGTCCTTCACCGGCCTGCCCTTCACGGTGTAAATCACCCTGGCATATTGGTTGATCGTCACATTGCGCTGCGCGTCGTATTCGTCCGCCGCCCTTGCGGTTGTCACCTCGGCGCTCTCCTCGTGCTCCCGGATCAGCTTCTCGATAAAATCTGCCCGCTCTTTTTCTCTGTCCTTGACCTTTTCAAAATCCTGATATGTCAGCATGTTCCCCCACCCCTTTTTGTTTAACCGAACGGCGATGTGTAATCCTCTATCGGCTTCACCAGCCGCTTTGTGCGCACAAAGTATCGCACGGCGTCCATCGCGTGGTCATTGGCCTTCACCGGTCGCTCGTCTCCATGCTGGGCCGCTTTTGCATCCCAGACGTATGCGCCGAATTCCTGTATCGTCCGCTTGCATCCGCCCCAGAAGAGCAGCCGCTCCGTGTTGAGCATGACGGCCACATCTGCTATGCCGCGCGGCACGTCGTTGTCTGCCGTCTTCACGGTAAACCCGCGCCTCTTCAGCTCCACGATCAGCGCCGTCGCGCTCGGATCCGGTATGACCTGATTCACATCCCGCTTTTCGATCTTCTCTTTTTTCAGCCATTCTTCCAGATCGTCTGCATATTCCTGTACCGTCTTCTGCCGTCTCTCGTCCCTGCCGGAATAGTAATATTCTTTCAGGCATACCCATCTGTCTTTGCGCTTTTCCTTGCGCCAGAGCAGAAATGCCGTCGGGTTCTGCACGCCGAAGTCACAGGATACGTAATAATCTCCCTCCGTTTCCGGCCTGTTTCTTGCGACATGCTTCTTTTTGTCGAACATGTCGTAAATCAGACCGTCCGCCGCCGCCCATAGTCCCTTGATGAAGCGAAGGAAGAAAACGCCCGTGTACTGTGCCGCATATCTGGCCAGCACCTCGGCGTCCAGTGTCAGATTGTCCGTCATCAGGAAGTGCAGATAGACCAGCTTTCTCTTCCTGCACTTGAGAATCCATTTTACGTAGAACCAGTGGAACGGACCGCCCGGGTTGCAGTTGAACCAGAACTTCGACCCCGCAACTGAGCAACGTGCTGTTGCCTGATTGACAAAGCTTTCCGGCATCAGGGCCACTTCGTCAAAGAGCACACACGCCAGCGTGATGCCCTGTATCAGGTCCTGACTGCTCTCATCCTTGCCGCCGAAGAGGTAAAAATCGTTCGTTTTTCCCCCGCGGCTTATGATCATCATGTTTTCCGCGCGCTTTTCCCGTACTTTGTATCCCCGTGCGCGCAGCTGGCGCACGAGCGTCTTTATCACATTGCGGCGCAGGCTTTTGATGGTCTTTCCGCATATGGCGAAGTTGTATCCGTTAAAGCTCTCCATCGCCCATTCCGCGAAGGAAAATCCCATCGAAACGGTTTTTCCCGATCTGATCGCGCCATCGGCGATGATCCCGTTGTAATCGGCAAATGCGCTGCCGTTTCGCCACCAGGTGAGCACCTGCAGCTGCTTCGCGCTCAGCGGTCCCCATTTGAACTCAGGCGTTTTCGTCCTTGCCATCGCCTTCGTCCTCCGGCAGTATGTCGCTGTCGTCCGTGCCGGCGCATACCTTGGATGCGGCGGCTTCCATCTGCTCTTTCAGGCCATCGTCCGGCAGTTCGCTGTCTTCCCTCGATGTATCGGGCTTTTCGCGCCACTTTTCCGGTTTTCTGTTCTTCATCCAGAAAATCTGCGCCGTCACATTTGCCGGTATATGCACCTCTTCAACTGCCGATTGAAGCTCTTCTGTCACGATCTTTCGGCCCTTCTCGTCGTAATGCTCTTTCTTGACCTTGAATACTTTTTTTACCTCAACCGTGTATCCCTGAGTCATGTCAAAGAGCCTGTGTTCCACCTGTCTGTCCGCTACATCGCGCGCGCGTTTTAGGGCTGCCGAAATTGCCGGAAAAGAATCACGCCATACGCGCAGCGTCGAGTACGCCACGCCCATGTTTTTTGCGATCTCCTGATCCGTGCAGCCGTCCATCGCCCATCCCTCGATGCGCGTCAGACCTTCTTTCTCCAGCCAAGGCGCAGACTTGCCGCTCGGCTTAGGCGTTCCCTTGCTCTTGGTCTGCGTTTTCCGTTTCCCCGCCGTCTTTGCCACGCGCTCATCTCCTTTCCTCCGCTGTGAACCCACGGTCCCGCCTCTCCGTTTTTGTCAGGTTCCTGCCCGCCGCGTCGTGGAAGGAACACGCGCGGCACCCTCTGGTGGTATGAAAAAGGAGCAGCGCCGTTTTCGGCCTGCTCCCTTGACATCTGTTTTTCATGGTTTCCCTGAGTATGATTATATCACATGATCGCCGACTGCAAAAGTCTGCAAAAACCTGCAAATTTTCAAAGGCTGTTTTTCCTTTGTGCCGCCTTGTTTTTTCGGTTCCTTTTTGCAAAAATTTCCGCCCTGTAATTCCAGCCCGTCCTCCGGCTGATTCCGGCAAAATCCGACGCGCCCTCCACGCTCATGCGTCGAAGGTAATAATTGCGGCAAAACTCTTTCATCTCGGCCTTCATGCCGGACCGGGCAATGATCTTTTCGCATCCGCGAATCATGGTTTCAAGCGTCCGCTCTTCCCGCGCAAGCTCCTCCAGCAGCGCTTCGCAGTCCCTTCTGCTTCCATCCAGGCCGCACGGTTCCCGGCTCCCGCCCGGCATGCCCGTCAGGTTTGGCGATCGGTACCCGCCCTTCGGCGTGATCTCGTCGCACTTTGCGCGCAGGCGCGCCACCTTGCCCACCTGCACCCGCGCCGCCTCCAGCGCGCAAAGCTCGCTTTCCCGCATCCCCTCAAACCCCTTTCCCGTCATCGTTATGCCGCGGATGCTCATCCGTTACCCCCCCTCGCCGCCTGGATCACAATCTCAAGCGCCTGCGCTCTTTCACGGTACACCCGCGCCCATCCTGCGCATTTCCCGTCGCAGTCCAGCGGCCCTTCTGCCAGATCCCCGGCCAGCCGCCGGCAGCGCACGGCCTCTTCCGACGCGATATGAATCGCCTCCTGCAGGGTCATTTCGCTCATACGTCGCCCTCCTTCCTGTGAAGGCTCCTTTCAGGATCAAAGCCGTCCGGGTATCGCTCCATCAGCTTGCTGATATTGGTCTTGAATACCTCGTCCAGCGTCGTGCCCAGCACCTCGCACAGCAGCGCCAGATACCAGGCCACGTCTCCCGCCTCTTTGATCAGCTTCTCCCGGTTCATCGGGTGATTGTGGAAGATCTGCTTTTTGATTTCGTCGGCCACTTCGCCCGCCTCGCCGGCAAGGCCAAGGCCTGCATTGGCCAGCTTTCTGCACCTGGGCTTCGCCGTGCGCATCGCCAGTCTCTGATATTCGCTGCCCGTCATCGTGTCGGTCTGCCCGTGCTTCTCCCGCTCGATCTTCTCTATCAGGGCCTCCAGCACAAACTGCTTGTCCATCAAAATCAGTTCGTGAATCCCCGCCTCTCTTGCCGCATCAATACACGCCTGCACAATGGCACTCTCTTGAAGAGCCAGCGTCTTCGCCTCAACCACTCGCGAAATTTTCACGCTTCCGTCTTTCTCTATTTTGAGGTCGTAATCAATTTCAGCTTTGCTCTTGTTCAATATGCAACTTACCATCTTATCTGTCATTATCATCTTCCTCCAACATCTCGTCCATGTTCATCTGTCCATTCAGCTGTCCGGCCGCCGCTTCCGTCTTTTCCTCGTCCGGCCAGCCGAATACCGTGAAATTGGTCATCCTTTCCAGGTAATCCCGGATGGCGTATCCCTCTTTCTTGGCCATCGGTTTGATGATCGCCGTCGTGATCAGGCCGTCGCCGACGATGATCAGCGGTTCTCCGTCGATGTTCTCGCTGGCGTGATAGCTCGTATAGCCCTCCGTCTTTTCCGCCGCGTCGATGTACGCCTTCTCTACGAAGAACATGCCGCCCTCATACATCAGCGGGAGAATGGCCTCGCCGCGATAGCTGATCTCCCAGCCCGGATGCAGCTCGACAAGCTGGTTTTTATATTCGCTCGTCGGGCACAGGCGGCTGTCCTTCATCGGTTTGAGTTCGATCGGAATATCCTCTTCCACGTCCGGCCAGTCAAAGAGCGTCTTGATGCTCTTAGGCGTGATCGGCAGTTCCTCCGCCGGATATGCCGCATTGCGCGTGCCGATCAGTCGCCTCCCCCCCTGCGTGTAGATGAAACAGCAATGCCCTGCCTTGCACATAGCCTTGATTCTGGTGAATTTCATTCCTGCTCATCCTTTCTTTACCATGTAGCCGAACGGAACTTCTCCGTTCACGATGTTGTGCCAGTGTTTCACAACGTCCTGGTGCGCGCAGTGCTCGGCCCTTTCCAGCTTTTTTTTTGCCTCGCTCTTGAGCGCTTCCCATGTGCTCGCGCTGATCGTCTTCTGAAAATCTTCTTCGTTTTGCGGATAGAGCATCTTGTCATAGTCGATGATTCGCAGTCCCGCTTTGTTGTGCGTGTATTCCCATTGACGGATGAAGTCCCACATGACAAATCCTGCCTGAAACCCCGTGATGCCGCCCTGAGCGCCCTCGCTTTCATTGGCCGCCCATCCCGCTGCTATCGCGCACGCAGCGATTGCATGGCATACCGTTCCGTAATCATGCACATAATCGTTCATAACGTGATCGACAAACTTCGGCAGCGTTTCAAGCGTCTGCTTCTTCGCCTGCTCAAACCATTCCTGGTGCAGGTTCATTTTTTCGTTAATAGCAATTTTGCTCATTCTTTTCCCTCCTCCAGCAAGTCAAACAGGGTCGGTGCGCACCTCTGCGCCTCCGCCGCTTGCAGATATCCCACGCCATCCCGGAAGTAATCCACGTTCAGCTCGGTACCCATACCCCGGCGGCCCATGTCCAGGGCTACCTTCGGCACCGTGAACAGACCAGCGAAAGGATCAAAGACCAGATCCCCCTCGTTGGAATAGCGCCGGATCAATCGCTCCACGATATCCAGCTGCAAAGGACACACATGCATCTGTGCCCGGCGCTGGCTCTGCGAAGTATTGAGCGTGCGCATGCGGTTGATGTCATCCCACACCTGATCTGTCCAGCTGCCTGGCGCAACCACCATGAACGTTGCTGGCAGCTTGCCATCCTCATCCAGCTTGAGCGCCAACTTTACATGCTCGTCATAGCTGTACACATTGCCGCGGCTGAACTGACGATAGAGAGCTTGCAGCTTGGTGACCGGCGCGCTGGTCAGCTCCTTCTTTTCCACCAGCCTGTCGCCGCTGGATCGCCAGTAGCCGTGCGCATCGATCTGCCATTGAGCACGCGTGTACTCTTCCTTGCTCTTGGTGACAGGCTCGTCCGCATAGGCGCGGCTGGTATCCGTGGGCAGCTTGCGGAAGAGCAGGATATACTCCGGGCAACCAACGCCCATCTTCGTACCATCCTTGCATTGCTCCGTCCAGCCCAGGCGATACGTCTGGTTGTTCTCCCTCACAACATCAGTGACAACCGTGATCATGCCGAAGTACTGGAAGCCGTAGCGCATGTAATGCTGGATGCACATCGCATGGAACGGTTCCATCGTGGGCATGCCCGTGCCTGTTGCATTGCCAAAGAGGACACGATCCTTCACATGGCAGGCGAACACTCTACCCGGCTTGAGGATCTTGAGAAGGTTCGGACTGAGATAATCCATCTGCTCAAAGAACTTTGCCGTGTTCTCGTTGTGTCCGAAGTCGTTGTAGCTCGGTGTGTATTCGTAGTGATTAGAGAAGGGAATGCTGGTCACAATCAGGTCAACGCTGTTTGCCTCCATCTTCCCCGTTTCTTCCACGCAGTCTGCATGGATCGCCTTGAAGCGTTCGCCGCAGACTTCCAGTCTTTCAACGCCCATACTGCGCTGCATCCTTTCCGCAATCAGGCCATTGTGCAAGCCGTACTTCTTGACGATGGCAACCATCTGACGCTGCAGCTCATCATGCTGCGCCCACTTCTTGAGCAGCGCCGCCTTGACCTGCGCTTCGCTCTCCGTGTAGATGATGTCGATGATCACCTTCTCCGTCTGAAGGAAACGATAGATGCGATGGATAGCCTGAATAAAGTCATTAAATTTATAGTCGATACCCAAGAAGATCGCCCGATGACAATGCCGCTGGAAGTTGCAGCCCTGTCCGCTGATCTCTTTCTTGGTAGCCAGCAGCCGGATGTGTCCCTCGGAGAAGTCAACCACGCGTCGCTCTCTCTCGTCCAGATCCTGCGTGCCGTAAACTTCCACGGCTTCAGGGATTGCCTGCTTGATGGCATGGCGCTCACTTTCCAGATCATGCCACAGGATGAAATGATCATCGGGCGCAGCGCTCACCATCTCCACCATCTTGCCAACCCGAACAGAAAGGCTCTCGCGCTTTTCCCTCGCTTCATCCTGAATGGAGATGCTTGCATCACGGATCAGCTTCACCTGTCCATGCTTGTCCGTGCCGGCGCTCGCATGGTCAACCGGGATCTCATGCCAGCGGATGTCCAGCTCCGGCAGATCATAGCCTGCGTCGCTGTATCCCAGGTCGCTGGGCTTACTCAGCAGCAGCGCCCAGCTGGCCACCCACAGCCAGAACTCCTGTTCCTTGTGCGGGTAGAGCGTCAGGTTGTTGGCCTTTGTGCTGTCCCTCTGAAAGAATCTAGTGAGCGCCTGCCCTGTGTCCATGATCTCAAGAAAGCCGGCGTAATGAATCAGCTCTTTGAACTTGTTCGGAGATGGCGTCGCCGTGCAGACCAGTTTATACTTGACGCCCTTGAACTTGTCGAGGAAGGTTTGATATGTCTTGCTGCCAAAGCTGCGAAGCACGCTGGCCTCATCCAGGCAGGCCGTGCAGAACTGGCTCGGATCAATGTCCCCGTCTCGCACGCGCTCATAGTTGGTCATGACGATCTCTCCGTCATCCTCCAGCGCTTCCGTCATCGCCCGTACATATCGCGGCACCGGGTACCTCAAAATCTGTTCTGCATCGCGTGCAAACTCCTGTTTCACACCCAGCGGCAGGACGATCAGCGCTTTGGCGCGCTCATGGCCATTTTGGCGCTCATGCTGCACAGTCAGGTGACAGAACTCTAATTCCTGTACCGTCTTGCCCAGGCCGAAGGATTCAAACAGCGCACGCCTGCCACCGCGGCATGCCCACATCACAGCATCCTTCTGGTGCGGCAGGAGCGCCGCGTTCACATCCTTCGGCTTTACGTCAAAGCCACTTTCCCGGGCAATGACGACTTTAGATTTGAGAAAATCGGTGTAGTTCATTGGTTTTCTTTTTCCTCCAGCACCCTCGCCACGCCCTGCATCACATGCAGCGCACACGGCAAGGCGATTCCGTTGCCCCACATCTTGTATTTCGGACTGTCCTTGCCCTCGATCGCGCCCGTCGGGTTGACGTGCAGAAACAGCGTCTTGTTCGTCGCATGCTCCATGCTGATCGGGTATCTCTCGCAGCCCTCCGTCCACCAATCCGGAAAGCCCTGCAGCCTGCAGCACTCCAGCGGCGTCAGACGGCGGATGATGTATTTTCTCACGTCATTCTCCTTTTCGATCACGGAAAGCGGCGGGTGCTGTCTTGCCGCAAGCGGGTGGTATGCATCTCCCGGTTTCGGGTTGCTGTAATTCATCGGCGACGTGATTTGCGTTGTGTCGTATATTGCAACAGCCGTGTAATCCGTTACTCTGTTCTCATGATCACCTGTCATTGTCGGTACGACCCCCCCCCGATCCATTCCCGCGTGCGTCCCACACAAAGCATTTCGCTGCCTCCTGCGAGATCGCCGCCTGACGCACGGATCGTTCCGCATCCTTCGCGCCACTTGCCGAATCCATAATTCTCATAGACATTCATTCCATATCCCTTTCTACTTCCCAGATAAGCACTGGCGGATCTTTGTAATCCCTTGCCATCGAGGTTGGTGCGACATCAGTACACACTTGCATAAAACTGTCTACAGTTATACAAAATACGCTACTGCATGTCTGTCTATCGTGTTTAGGGTGTCCCCCCCCCGATTCTCCAGCCGCATCCGTTGCAGCCAGCAGTATCAGCACGGTCTATGCCGTTTCCCTGCAAGCAGTAGACCACATCAGGTGTCGTGTTTGTGCCGCTCGGTGCAGATCGGAGCGTCGGCGAGGCCTCCTCGCTGTATGCGATAGACCCAGCTCTTGCGCCCTGTCCGCCCATAAAAGTGGCTATCACGCCATCGCCACAACCTCTTCCAGCGCTTCCTTCAGCATGGTCGGCAGTTCCTTCCCTCGCTTCTCTGCCCTGCGCAGAATTCCCGCGCACGCTTTCGCGCTCAAAAAGTATTTCTCCGGCGCGCTCTCCTCCAAGATCTGCGACAAGGTAGATTCGACGGCGTCTCTGGGGCACTCCCCAATACTGAGCGTCGTATGTCCTCCAGACAATGCTGTAGCCGTCTCCCACGATGGCGCCAGCACCCCCCCATTTCCCTTTCGCAGGTCGAGGAACATCAGCCCCACCGTCTGCGATTTCGCAGAGGGCTTGGAGCACGGCGCGGAAGTCTTCGCCGCCGTTGCTGGAGAATGCGCCGTGCACGTTTTCCCAAATAACGATTCTTGGATATACTCCATTGGTTGCCTCCCTCATTTCCTTCATGATCCGCACAGCGTGAAAGAACAGGCTGGAGCGTGCGCCGTTATGGATGCCCGCTCTCTTTCCCGCCACGCTCAGGTCCTGACACGGCGAACCAAATGTTATCACGTCCACCGGTTCGATCTTCCCGCCGTCGATCTTGGTTATGTCACCCAGGTGCTTCATTCGCGGAAAGCGCTGTGTCGTCACCCGGATCGGATACGGCTCTATCTCCGACGCCCACACGGGTTCAATCCCGCACAGCGCCCCGGCCAGCGGAAAGCCGCCGCTGCCATCAAACAAGCTGCCCAGTTTCAAGCTCAAGCTCCTCTCCCAGTTCTCTGATCTGTTTTGCGTCCCACGCCATCCGGTTCTTGATCTTCCTGATTTCCTCCGCGCTCATGCTCGCGGCCGCTTCGCTGTCCAACAACAGGCGATCTGCGACCATCCTGCGCATACGGAAATCAATCCTTTCCTCCAGCGTCTTCGTGCTTCCGCCTTTCTTTCGTGCGGGGTTTTCCCTGTCCCAATCGCACAGGCACTTCCAGCTGCAAAAGAACAGCTGCTTGTTTTTGCGCGTCCGGGTATATGTGACGTGCCCTGTATGGCGTGTGAACGTCTCCCCGCAATACCCACACTTCGTTTCGATCAGGTTGACCTTGGAGCGCAGGGCCGCTCCCCCCCCTCGTGCCCGAAATCGGCACAATCATCAGTTGATCCGGAATCATGTCGTAAAACGACACTCGTCACCACTCCTCAACTTCAAGCGGCCCCGCATGTATGCCTCCAGCACGGCGATGGCCTGACGCGCACCGTCGCACCGGCACACGCAATACCCGTTTTGGTCCAGACCTTCGATCCAATCGCGCTGGTCCTTGCTGAGCTTGCCGCCTTCCTGCCTTTTCATCTCGATATACAGGCCATGGTATCCGCCCTTCGGAACGGGCAAACACAGATCCGGCACGCCGGCCTTGACGCCCATCGCCTTGAACCGTGCAGCTTCGGTCCTCCGTCTCTTGCCGCCGTTCGGTATGTGATACAGCCATTGCAGATCTGGCCACCGGCCCATTTGCATCTCCGCCCACTTAACGACCTGTATTTGTTCCTCGTCCTCAGACGGCACGCCGAAGACATCAAGCGCGGTTGGATTCTTTTTCATTGTTCTCCCTCATCAACCTCGCCCCACAAGTTGGGCAACACGGCGTTTCCAGATATGCCTTCAGCCCATAAGATGCACTCGGCGCTATGCATTCCGCTTCGCAGACGGGGCATCTGTGATCCTTTCCCCAGTTCGCTGTAATTTTCCCGCTGTTCTCCATTGCCCTCAGCACATCCCTCATCGGCAGCTCAATCGTTCCCTCGTCCCCGTCGACCGTCGCGCTCGTCAGCGGGATCTTGATTGTGATCATTCCCGTTCCACCTTCCCCGTGCAGAATACTCTTTCTCTCGTGTTCAATATTGGACACAGGATCGCGTCCCCGTTTTCCGCTTTGATGTATATACATTCCCATTTTCCCTTTTCGTTTTGCTTGCTGAATCCATCAAGCCACACCGCATATCCCCTGCCGCCATGTAATACTTTCATAATCGGCAAGAGGAGTCTTGTGTTCACGAAGATTTCCTGTCCTACGATCTTCGAGACCTTGTGCCTTCTTCCGTCTTTCCCCTTGACCTTCTTCATCCACGAAACGCTCGGCAGCGCAATCTCTTGTCTCTCCATCTTCGACGCTTTTTCCATGATCTCCATCATTCTGTTCATGTGGGCGTTTTCTCCTTCGTTGACGCTCGGTGTTCCTCTCATCCGTATGCAATACGTTCCGTCCCCGAAAATCCAGTTTCCTTGTCCATCGGACTGAGATACAAAATCTGCTTCTCTTAACCAGTTATATTCTGCGAGTTCGACAAGGTGTTTGTTTCTCATCACTCTTTCTCCTTTTCCCCGGCGGCTTTGTCTCTTTTCTCCGGAGCAGCGCCCGCACATATACGCCTGTGGTCCACTTGGAGCGCTTCGCCTCGATTTCCGGCTTGCCGTCATCCTTGAGAACGAGCGTATAATCCGGGTACAGCCTTGCGAAGATCGCCTCGGCCTGCTCCGCATCGTTCATCGTTTCTGCGATCTTCTGCACCTTTCTCACGGAGATCTTCTTATCCGCGGTTGTTGCATATTCGTCCGGATCCCTCAGGTTCTTGGAGCAGTTCCACATCCGCTTCATAGCTCTGCGCTGCGGGTTCTTTCCATCCCGCTCCATGGTCCGTTCCGCTTTCGTGTCATCCAGCAGATAATGCGCCAGAGACGCCAGGTTCGGCTTTCGCTCGTCCTCCCCCGGCATCACCTTGCCCATGTTCGTATGACCTGCAATGTGGTCCGTCCACGTTTTCTCTGCCTCGTCCATCGTGATCCCATCCCCGGACATCACCACATGCGCATGGAAGCGTCGTCCTCTCGCTCCGTTCGTCTCTTCGATCACGTAGACGTACCGGATCGGTGGCAGCCCCCTCTTTCTCCTCATATACTTGATCCGCTTGATGTAGTTCTGCACATCCTTGAGCGCCTGCCTCTCGTCCTCCGGGTTCTTCCCATCGTGGTACTTGAGCGTAACGCATAGGTCGTGCCTGTGGAAGTTCTCATCCAGCAGCCGCGTGAGCTTCGCCTCCGCGTTCCGCTTGTTCAGCTTCGCCTGAGCTTTCCTGTGCTTCTCCTGCTCCGCCTCGGTCTTTGCTGCCCGATACGTCTTCGTGTCCCATATCGGGTAGCAGTCGACATACAGCATCGGACCGGCCTTCGTGGTCTTTGTCCTCTGCAGCAGCACGCCGGAAGCCCATCCCTCTGACAGCCGCCCCGTCACGCTCGTATCAAAGAGCACGAGGCAATCCGCTGCGCTTCGGTTCATTTTTGCACCTCGAAATCTTTCGTCGATTTGTTAGGACATCCATGCGAGCCGCTCCAGCGGGCATCCCGCCCGCTGGTTTTCCCGGCTTATGTTGTGGATTTGTGGATAAGCCTTCCCCTGTGGGGAAGGTGGCGCGGCGTCAGCCGTGACGGATGAGGTCCTGCCCGCAGGCAGTCGCAGCGCTTCCCATCTGGTGCACGCCCCGCCCCTGATGCATCCCGCACAGGCGGCCGGCGCTTGTGCTCCGATCGGCGTTTTGTGCAGGCATGTCGCGCAGCTTCTCGCCTTCCCGCAGTCATGCATCAGCGGCACGCTCCCGTTCTGGCTCTCGCCGCGATGTATCGCGCTCTCCTTCGCCTCGCTTCATGTCGCCTTGCCTGTGCCGATGCGCGGCGGATCGCCTCGCGCTCTGCCTCTTCACGCATCATGCGGCGCGCCGCCGCAATGAAATAGAAGGAAAGACCCGCAATTGGCAAACCGAAGCCGCCCAGCACCAGGATTTCAGTCATCGTCATCTTCTTCATTCTCCTTTTGATCGGCCTTGCGGTAATGGATGGTCATTGTCCGCCGCCATGCGCCCGGATCCCACAGGCTCACGTTCCCGTTTTTCTCGCAGATGCACACGACCTCACCGGGCCGCTCATTGATCTCGTTTTGCATCTTCTCGCCCCTCAAGCAGGGCAATCAGCCGGTCCGCGATCTCTCGCAATTCGTGCAGCGCATCCAGCATGGCGCCTTTATAGCCCAACTCCGTTTCGAACAGGCGCAGGCTCCGGCCCGGAACGTGCTTCGCTTCGATGTTCAGCGATTTGCGATAGCCGATATAACTGACCAGAAGATTCCGCCCCTCAAGCCGCGCATACAGGCCATTGTTCCGCTCCACATCCACACGCAGGGTCTTCGGTTCGTCCCCCCCAAGAAGATCGACCGGCGCCCACGGGCTTCCTCCGCGAAAGGTCCTGTCCGCCTTGCGCTGCTGGCGCTGCGTTGTCGGCCCTTCGTACGGCGTGAAGCTCTGCAGCGACCGGCGCGCCTTGTTGGATACGCCCTTGCCTGTCCTCTCCTTGTGCTCAAGCATCGTGATCGCGCCCATCATGCCGCCGATGCTCTTGTATCCGCACATCTCGGCGATTTCGCTCTTCTGCATTTCGCCCTTGATAATCAAAGAGCGCGCTTGTGCTGCGCGCTCATCAGATTTGGTCATAGGCATCCTCCTTCTAAAATCCCATCCGGGTCTGCGCCGGCACGCTCTGCTCGGCTGGCCATTCGTTCCATGCAGCAACGGAGCGGAACACAGAGTTAAAATCGTCCCTGGTCATCTGCAGCGCGTCCTTGAGCATCGCATAGTGCTCCTCGCGCAGGGCGACGTACTGCGCCCACTCCTTATAGGTCCATCCGCGCGTCGCCTCTTCGACTGCGCGAACCTCTTCAGGCGTCATCATCGTGTTTCCTCCATCTCATCCGGCTCTATGGGCAGCATCGCCGCCGCCAGCAGTATGGCCATCATCACGCTGCAGACGATAGCGATCGCCGCCATCGCCGCCATCTCCGTCGGCTCGTATGCCCACAGGAGCTTCAGCGTTTCGATCATCTTCATGCACTTGCTCCCTCCACCCAGCTGATGAAAGGCAGGCGCGGGATCAGGGTTCTGCTGCCGATGCGCGATACCCTGAAGCCGAGCTTGTGAGGATCTTCCTTGGCCTGGAGCCGGATGCTATGTGCATCGACGCCGAGTACCGGTGCGGCCTCGTCGGGCGTAATCATCAGGTCATCCTTCGCCTTGATCGCCTCGAGGGCTGCCATCGCTTTGCTCATGATCATCGCTCCATTTCCGGATGTTCTCATTGTTCTTCTTCTCCACTTCGCGCATCATTTTGAGCTTGTCTCTCGTCCGCTCTTCCTCCAGCGCTTTGATCATTTTCGCAGTTTCCGGTTCAGGCTCTGGAAAAGCGCTCTTGTTGATTGGTTCCATGGTGTTTCCTCCTTCTGGTTTTTGAATATGGAGCCGCCGATGGGGTTCGAACCCATAACCTGCCGCTTACAAGGCGGCTGCTCTGCCATTTGAGCTACGGAGGCGTGTCGGGCGATATTCCCGCGTCCGGGTAATACGACCGCGCCGCCCGAAACGCGGAAGTCAGGACTTTCACCTGATCTCGGATGAATCCGGGCACGCTGGATCCGTTTACCATTGCCCAGATGGAGCGGGCGACGGGTATCGAACCCGCGTCCCCGGCTTGGAAGGCCGGTGCTCTGCCATTGAGCTACGCCCGCATAACGCAGACCGGCTGGTCGCTGTACGCTTGCACGCGGCACAGCGGATATATGCCCTTGTTTATTTGTTTGCCGGTCTGCCTTCCCGCAGCTGGCCAGAAAAATGGTGTCCCTATGCCTAGCGACGACCGCTGCGGGTGCATATGAATATGAAATTATGGGGTTTCCGTCTGTCCGGCGCTTTCCTCCTCTCTGCTCCCGCCGGATGGAACAATAGCGAACTAAATAACCTTTTGCCCGTCTTTCCGGACCGTCAGATTGAATTTGCCTGCCGGTCTTTCCCGGCTGTCGTTATCCACTTTTCGCACGGCTACTCGTGCTGGTGGCAGACCACGGATTCGAACCGTGAACGTATGGCGCAAGGTGCTTCGCGTCAACAATGATCTATATGATGATTGATAAAGAGAGGTTGGCTTCTCAGATTCCCATGAAGAAAGCCGCCATCGTGCTCCTTCAGCGCCTGCCATGAATGATCGGTGCGCAGCCCGACGTCTCGACCGCGCTTATCTATCGGCCTCCGATCTCGACCGTGCATACACTAACGCAGTATGCGATGCGCCTGCCCATCCTGTCGCCTCGATAAACGGAACACTACCGAAGCGCACCGTCTAGAAGATGGGTTTGGATCTGGTGCGGAAGGCGGGTCTCGAACCCGCAATAGATCTTTTCGCCCGCTTGGAATGTATGGTTCCCGCGCAGCTTCTCGCGCTTCAATCTCGCTTTCCCTCTTAAGCTACTCCCGCATATAGGAGATCCTCCGGATGAGCGCCGCGGTTGTTGGCACATCCCGCATTGATAATCGCAAGAGGGTTCTCCTTTCTTGTTTTATGGATTGTCGGCGCCCATCCGCAGGGCCTCAGTTCGCCGTTCGTCCTCTGCGCTTCCTGATCGGTGCGCTCCGCTCGATAAGCCGGATCACGCAATCTGTCGGGATCTTGCCCATGCCGTTTACTTCGAGCCGCCCGTCTTCGATCATGGCGTAGACCGTCGCGCGAGTTACGCCCAAGGCGTTAGCGGCCCGGGTCTTGTCCATCATCAGCGGATATCGCTTGCGCAGTTCGTCCGTCGCCCCCCCGGGGGTGATGAAATAGGCATTCTGCTCACGCTGCGCCGCCTTTTCCTCCAGCACCGCGATCTTTGCCTCCAGCGCCGCGATTTTTGCAGCGAGGGCCTTGTAAATCTCATCCACAGGCCGCCGCCTCCTTCTCAATCGCGCCGACGATCTGCGCGTATGCTTCGCGGATATCATCGGCGATTGTCCCGGTTTCGATGGCGCTCCGCAGCAGATCGGCAAAGCCCTTCAGCTCTTCAATTCCCCGGAATGAGCCAATGCACACGCTGGGCAGGCGGCTGTCCGCAGGCTGCATGCAGACGTTATAGTCGTCTGCGTTGAGGTAATGCTCTTTCTTGATGAACCAGCGGTTCTTCTCGCTTGTCATTCGCTCATCTCTCCTTCCCGGTTCGCCGCAATCTCTTCCAGCAGCTTGGTGCGCAGGGCGATCAGCTCGCGCAGCTTCGGGCCGCGCTTGGTGGGCATCAGGTTCGATACCGCTTCTTCCAGATAACCCAGCTCGCGCTCGGTTACCTCGATCTCGATGTCTTTCATGGATTGCCTCCTTTTATCTCCCGCATTCTGCGGCGATCATCCCTCGCGACCGCCGCAGACTTCTGCAAACCGTTGGCTGCGTCGTTCTGAGACGATACGCGATTTCTTCCTGCCGAAAACCTTTCATGGCCAAGAGAAGCATGTCCCAATCCCGGCCCTTGATCCGTCCGAGCGTCTCCCGCAAGATCAGCATCCGCTCCATGGTTCTGCCGTCCTCCCGGTATGGAATCTGATCGGCCAGGGTGATCCCCTCCATCTCACAGGTCACTTCATCCTCCAGGCTCACAGCGCACAGCCGCTTCTCCCGTTTCCTCCGCGGGCGGATATAATTCCAAACCTCGCCTGCGATGCACTCGCAGGCATATGTGCCAAAGCGCACGCCCCGGCTTTCATCATAGGTCATCGCGGCCTTGCACAACCCGATCGCGCCGATCTGGAACAGGTCTTCGTATTCGTCCTGCCGCCACCAGGCGACGCGGTTTTGCAAATACCACGTCACCAGCGGCAGATTGCGCTCGACCATCGCCCTCTGTGCATCGGTCATCTTCTGCATCATATCCATCCCTTCTGGGCGTTACGCCGTCGGGTATCCTCCCGGGATGGCCGGCGCTGCACCGAGACCCATGCTCATGCGGAGCGTGGACATCGACGTCGCAAGCGTTGCCATCTTCCCGGTCAGCTCTGCGATGTTCTCATGGTCGAACTCGTCTTTCTTCTCCACGCTGCGAAGTTCCTTAACCAGACCACACAGCGTTTCCATCGTTTCGGCCATATTAGAGAGCGCCTTGGCGCAGCTCTTGTCTGCGTCCCGCTTCTCCTCGCCCACGATCATCGTGCCGCTGTTCATGCCCATCGTTCCCAGCACAGCACCCAAGGCGGCGAGGTCGATATTCCTGTCTTCGTTTTTGCTCATGGGGTTTCTCCTTTCTTCGTCGTCTGTGACCAGTGTTTCAAACGGAACGCCAATCGCTTCGGCGATCTTCTTGATTGTCCCGAGTTTTGCATTGCGAACTCCAGTTTCCCATTGAGTAATACCTTGTTCAGAAATCCCGAGTTTTTCAGCGAGTTCCCTCTGCGTCAGCCCCGCTTTCTTTCGCGCGGCCCTGATGCGCTCGCCTATTGTCATTTGTCATCCCTCTTTTCGCTCCATCCGCAAATCCAAGCCGGTGCACAATCCAGTGTTTCCGCCAGCTTCTCGACCATGGCCACCGTCATGCTTCCATTTCTCTGCATGGCCGACTGGAGAGAGGACGGCGGTATTCCCGCCATAATGGCAAGCTTTCTTCGGCTCATCTTCTTCTCTGTTAAAAGAAGATCAACCCTCTCCGATATATCCACTCTGTCACTCCTTACGCCGGCTGTGCGGCCGCCTCGGCCTGCACGCCGTACTTTGCCTTGTGCTCGCCGATCATCACGCCGAGGGAGAAGATGCTCTTCTGCTCCTCGGTCATGCCCGCGAAGACCTTCAGCGTCTCGATCTTCTCTTCGCGGGTCATCTCTTTCTCTTCCATACCCTCACCCCTTCTATTTAGCGTAGCTATAATTTATCATAGCTCAGCTAATATGTCAACACTTATTTTTTAACTCAGCTAAATTTTCTTGTTTACAGTTTCGGGTTGCTGTGTTATAATCGCACCAAGAGGAAGAAAGGAGAACGCTATGAATCTTGTCAATAGTCAAATCGTCAAGCTTATCGATTCTCTTCAGATTAAAAAAGGAGAGTTTGCTGAAAGTCTACAGATTTCTCAAGCCTTTGTTTCTCAAATCTGCTCTGGTGTCCGTCAGCCTAGCGACAGAACAATTTCTGATATCTGCCGCATTTACAACGTCCGTCGCCAATGGCTGGAAGAGGGCAAAGGACCGATGCGGCAGCCTGAGACGGAAGACGACGAAATCGTGGACGCCGTTCTCGCCGGCGAAGATGAGTTTGTGAAAGCTGTGATCCGGGGTATCGCTAAGACTCCCGGCGGCTGGGAAAAGATGCGCGAGGTTTTCCTCGCAATCCAGGCAGAGCTGGACAAACAAAAATAAGCCGGAGAGCATTGTCTCCGGCTTTTTGTGTATCTTCCTTTATCTCCCCTGATTATACGCCCGGTCGAGGATCAGCCATACCCGGCGCAGGATCTTCTCATCGTGGATTTTATCCAGCAGCGACACGATCATCTCTCTGTAATTCATGGTATCCCTCCAGCAGTCATTTTACTTCGGTCAGCGCACATTCCAGCATCCGCCTTATGCTGTCCATCTGCATGCGGTGCATGAGCTTGTTGATGAAGTCGATGTATTCCATCTTTCCTTCGTCGTCTTCTGTCTGTGTGTCCGGCGCGGCGGTCATCGGGGCGGGCCGCGCGCTGTGCTGCTGGATGTTCGGTCTCCTGGTGTTGGTCATGCACTCGCTCCCTCGCTTTCGCTTTTTGTGATTCCATTATCCAATCAGAAACCGGTTCAGTCAACGATGGGCTGACTTCGGGATTTTACCCGAATTTTCTGAACCGTTCGAATTTTCCCCGAATCCATATTGAAGGAGGTCCTGCCGTGTACGGAGCCGCCATTGCCGCCCACATTAATCAGAACATGGCCGCGCGAAACCTCAGCGCGAAGTATGTCTCCTCTGAATCCAAGGTGCCCGAGTCCACTCTGTCCAATTATCGGACGGGCAAGGTCGACAAACCGAACGAAGATCAGGTTCTGCGCATCTTCGCCGTCTGGGGCGACGGCCCGGAGGTTCTCTGCAATATCCGCAAGCAGGTCGATGAGACAGCCGCGGCGGAAGCGCTCCTCAAGGCCAGGGCCAAGGACGCTGAACTGATCGACCAGATTGCCGATGTCATCAAGGCCGGTTCCATGGCGCTGCTCGATCAGCAGGCCGAGCGCATGGGCGCTCAGCAGAGCGAGATCCTCCAGCATGCCGACAAGCGCATAGCAGAAGAGCGCCAGCGCTCAGCGGAACTTAACGCGAAGGTGCTTCGCCAATGCAATGAAGAGGTCGACCGCGTGAAAGAAATCTGTGCCCGCGAAATCGCCATGACCAAAGAATTCTGCGATCATCGCGTGCGCATGACCGAGCAGCACTATGAGGCCCGCCTCGCCGACGCCCGGGAGCATCTCTCACAGATGATGGAGTCCGAAGGAAAGCACAGCGGCGAGCTGCGCGAGCGCTACGGCTCGTCCCGCGAATATCTCAAATCCAGCGTGCGAAACCTTTCCGCCTCCTGCATCCTCCTGGCGCTGACCAGCATATTCTTCGGCTCATACGCTATCTTTGCTTATACCACGTTTGACATGAAGGATCTGACGCGCGGCCTGCACACGGAAAGCTATTCCATGGGGCCGGTCGTTCTCGCTCTGACCGTTATTCTGGTTGTGATTGCCGGTTCTCGGTTGCTGATTCTGTTTCTGAATAGACCGAAGAAAAAGAAAAGAGTGGAGGGGTAAAAATTGAAACGTCTTTTCTTTATTCTATCTCTTCTTTTAATCATTCCATGTTCCGCATTCGCAAAATCATATGTGTTTGACGACGGCGTTTATACTGTTGGTGTCGATCTTCCAGAAGGGCACTATGTTGTTTCTTCTCACAAGAGCAACGTTGGCTTCTGTGCAGTGCAGGTTTTTGACGATCCCAACATGAACGAAGAAATTGATTCCGGTGAAATTCTTCTGTTCTTTACTGTGTGGCATCCTAACAATGCATATTACAAACCAGACCAAGGCCTTACCGAGTATTTGGTTGGTCTCAAAAATGGCATGTGCATTGATGTAATGGATAAGGCCATCTTTACTCCTGATAATGCTACAACGCTATCTCCGATTGATTTTCAAGATTCTCTCCGCAGTCTTTCTCTTTCCGATTTGAAAGTTGTCGAGCAAGAACTCCTTGTTGCAAAGCTGACAGCCCAATCCAAGGCCGAAGCAGCCTCTAAACCAAAGTCTACGCCTGAGCCTTCTTATGTTTCTCTTAATTACGAGCGTGCCGCAAGACTTCCCGAAGTTTGCATGAACCAAAGAGTAAGGTTTTCCGGCAAGGTTCTGCAAGTCATGGGATCTCGCGCGGATGGATATCATGTCCGCCTTGCCACAAAAGGCGATTATGATGATGTCGTATATCTCTATATCGATTCTGATCATGCCCCAAGCATAAACCTCCTTGAGGGTGACAAGCTTACTATCAAAGGAGTCTTAAAAGGGGACTATACCTACCAAAGCGTATTTGGCCAAGCAATCACACTCCCTTCTGCATACGCAGAAAGCGTATCAATATCGCTCTCTGAAGAACGTAAAACGACCATTGGTTATAGTGACGGTTCCTCCGACACATACATCAATGGTGTCCTTGTTGAAGAATCCTCTGATACGGCAGTCGTTACAAAAGGCGTCAACATACGTTCTGAAGCTTCAGCCAATAGCGAAAAAGTCGGGACTGCAAAGCCGGGAGATAAGCTCTTAGTTACTCAAGCAAATTATGTCAAAGGATGGCATCAGATCCTCTATAATGGAGATATCGCCTATGTTTCATCGAAATACGTTAAACTGAAATAAAAAACGCCCGCCTCTCCGTGCCGGGAGAAAGCGAGCTGCACAGCGTCGCACGCACAACCATGGACCTGCCACATGATTATATCACGGGCCGGTCCTTTTTGTAAAGGAGGCCTGTTTTTGAGCACCTGCAAGAAATGTAAAAAGCCGCTCGAGGACGGATGGGTCGCATGCCCATTCTGCGCGGCCAAGATCCCCACGGAGAAGAAGCCCCGCAAACGCCGCCGCCGCGCCAATGGAGAGGGAACGATCTTTCCCCGCGGTAAAACCTATTCTGTCCGCATCACCATCGGATGGAAAAAGACGGAAAACGGCTATCGCCCCATTCCGGCCGAAAAGGGCGGCTTTAAAACCCAGCGTGAAGCCATGGAATATATCCCGATCCTCCGCGAACAGGCCACTAAGGGAAATCCGGAGCCGGTTGTGCGCCATGGCGTAGACTATACCCGCATCACATTCAAAGAGCTTTACGATAAGCTCATGGATCGCGAAAAGCGCCGCATCAAGCAGAGCACCATCAACTGCTATAAATCCGCATACAAATATTTCTCCGATATCTACCATCTTCCTTTCTGCGAACTGAATACAGAAGACTGGCAGCTGTGCATCGACGATTGCCCTCACGGGATCCGCACCAAGGAAAACATGAAAGCCCTCGGCACAAAGATGTATAAGTTTGCCGCCGAGCTGCGCGTGTTCGGCCTGAGCACCTCCACCGACTTCGCTACCATGGTCTGGCTCGACCGTGAGGAAAAAGAGAGCCGCCAGCCCTTCACCTTGGACGAGGTCACCAAGATCAAGGACGCCGTCACCCGCAAGATCCCCCACGCCGATTATGTTCTAGCTATGTGCTATACCGGCTTCCGCCCGTCCGAATTCCTGGCGCTCGAGCGTGATGCCTATGATCCCGTCAAGAATACCCTGCGCGGCGGCGCGAAGACCGAGGCCGGCAAGAATCGAATCGTGCCGGTTCATCCGCTCATCAAGACGTTCGTCGCCGAGCGGTACATGTCCGGCAAAAAATACCTCTTCGGCGATGCCAAAGGCTCACAGCTGCAGCTCAATCATTTCAGAACCCGCATGTTCTATCCGGCCCTCGAGGCAGCCGGCATCCAGAAAGCCCCTGAAGAAGGAGACAAGGTGCGCCCGGAGCGCACGCCCTATTCCTGCCGCCATACCTTCGCCACGCTCATGAAGAGCGTCCCCGGCGCCGCCAAAGATAAGGCCGCGCTCATGGGCCATACCTCGTATGAAATGACCCTTCACTATCAGCACGAAGATTATGATAGTCTCAAGTCGATTATCGAAAAAATCGCATAATTTTATGCCACTTGTACATAGTTTTGTACATAGCGGCTCAAAATTCCTCACCATTTCTCGCCATTTTCCCGTTCGCAGAATCGCCTAATTTTATCAATTATTATTGGAAATATCAGCATTTTTCAGCATTTATAAAAAGATAGATTTCTTTGAATGGGGTTCAAGAGGCCGCGAGTTCGAATCTCGCCACTCCGACCAGCAAAAGGCTTGATTTTATTAGTAAAATTGAGCCTCTTTCTTTTTTGTTTTATAACTTATTTTTTGCCCTTGTACATAGTTTGTACATAGTG
>JAFXAW010000039.1 GCA_017522015.1 Oscillospiraceae bacterium
CTACAAGGCTTGCTTCGTAGACGTCATCCGCTGGGATGCCGAGGCGAAGAAGCCGGTCTTCAAGTATGTTGAGGACTGCGAGCACTGCTTCTACTGCCAGAGCGTCTGTGCCAAGGAAGCGATCAAGGTCATCCCGGATCATTCCAGCGAGCACCTGCTGCAGCACTTTGAGCGCTACGCGTAACAGGAGGATGAAAGACATGGAAATTACCCGTAAAGAACTCAGCTGCGACGTTCTGATCGCAGGCGGCGGTATCGGCGGTCTGGTTTGCGCCGTCGAACTGAAAGAAAAGCGTCCCGACCTGGACGTTCTCATCGTTGAGAAGCAGGTCACCGGCTTTGGCGGCAAGGCCAACAAGGGCGGCGGCGTTCTGCAGTACTTCCAGCTTGACAAGATCACGCCCATGGACTTCCTGCAGTTCCACGTCAATGAGATCGGTTGCTATCTGGGCGACCAGGATCTGATGATCAAGTATGTCGAGATGAACCACGGCATGCTCGATAAGATGACCGAGTGGGGCATCAAGATCCCCAAGAAGCCGGACGGCAGCTACGCTGTTATGCCCACCGGCCCCTTCACCGCGATGATCTCCTGCGAGCTCGACCTGTGCCTGCGCATGCGCAGAACGGCTGAGAAGCTGGGCGTTCGCATCATGGACAAGACCGCTGTTGCCGAGCTGTTCACCGATAACGGCAAGGTCATCGGCGCTGCTGCTTACAGCATCCTGGATGACGGCACCTTCTACAGCATCTCCGCCAAGAAGGTCGTTCTCGCCACCGGCAGCCAGAACTACCGCTTCGGCTCCATGTGGAGCAGCGGCCGTGGCGACGGTATCGGTGCTGCCTACCGTGCCGGCGCTGAGATGCGCAATGCCGAGTTCGGCAACTTCTTCCAGCTCGTCCGCGTGAAGAGCTTCCACGAGGTCGTTTTCGGCGAGAACTTCATGTACAACGCCAACAACGAGTACGTCACCAAGAACTTCACCGACAAGCGTGAGACCGACATCCCCAGCAAGGCTGTCCGCGAGTGGTATCTCAACATGCTCAACGGCACCGGCCCGATCCACCTGGATTACGGCAACATGGGTCATCCCATGGGCGGCGGCAAGCCCGGCGAGGGCCGTCCCCCGATGCCCCCGCGCTACGGCGACAAGTTCCGTGAGCTCAACAACAAGGACGGCGAGATCGACGTCGATATGGAAGTTTGCCCGATGCTGATCGGTGAGCAGTCCTGCATCAAGGTCGACCACGGCATGCAGACCACCATCGAGGGTCTGTACGCCATCGGTGACGCGAGCTACTGCGGCTCCGGCGTCTGCGGCGCTGTTCCTGCGCCTCCGGCCAGAAACCGCGGCAGCGGCATCCTCAACGCCGTGTTCGCCGGCATCCTCGGTGCAGACGATATCGCTGAGCGCACTCTGGAAGACGTGCCCGCGATCTGCCCCTGCCAGCTCGACAAGTGCTTCGAGACCATCTATGCCCCGCTGTACCGCGAAGAGGGCGTTTCCGAGAAGGACGTCATCTACCTCATCCAGAAGGCTATGGCTCCGTCCGACTACTCCGTGTACATGGAGGAAGGCCGCATGAAGGAAGCCGTTGCCCTCGTCGAGGAAGCCAAGGCCCTGCTGCCGAAGCTGAAGGCCAAGGATATGCACGGTGTGCTGTGCTGCCACGAGGCCGAGAACATGGTTCTCTCCGCCGAGATGCACTACTTTGCCTCCAAGGAGCGCAAGGAGTCCCGTGGTTGGTTCCTGCGTGAGGACTATCCGGAGATGGACAACGAGAATTGGCTCAAGTGGATCGTCATCAAGAACGAGGACGGCCAGATGACCATGTCCACCGAGGATGTGCCGATCGAGAAGTATCCGATCCAGCCCGCCAAGTAATTCTCCCGAACATACCTATTTAAGCGCGGCTTTTTGAGCCGCACACGGACCCGCGAAAGCGCAGACGGTTTTTCCGCCTGCGCCGCCGCGGGTCTTTTTTATTTTGCCGCGGCAGGCAACAGGAAACAGGAAAATGAGCAGCAACGTCCCAACAGACAAAAGCGCAGCAGGTCACACAACGGGCAAAGGTGGCTGACAAAACCAGCAGCAAAATGTAATCGGCAAAATCAACAGCGACAGGTGCAGCGCGCCGGGTTAAATCCGGCAGAATGCACGAGAACTCCTTGACGAAACCGGGCCGTCCATGATATAGTGTGAGAGGGCAATTATTCCATTTGCCCTGTCATAACTTCAGGAAATGGAGGAACTTGATATGCACAGCAAACTGTTCATGCGCCACAGCATAAGCCAACGGTGTTTATCCCTCCATATTTGGAGAGGACGAAGCAAAACAACAAGTGTGGGCGCATGAACATTCCCTCTGCGTAAGGGTGTTCATGCGTTTTTTATAAGCAGCAAAAAATTGTCTGAAAACCTGTAAGATTTCCGGGCGGTTTCCGTTTATATAAGTGGAGAGACCGTCGACCAAAAGAAACCGAAGCCTTTGAAGGAGGTTATTTATATGATGTTTCCCTTTTCACATTTCATGCCGTCTTTTCTGCTTTACTCAACAGGCGGCAGCGGCGAAAAGCCGCCGAAGAAGAAATGGACGAGACTTGTTGCGCTCATAATTGTCCTTGCGGTGGTTCTTACGTTTTTTCTGAGTCTGGCCTTTGAGCGCAGCGCAAAGGACTTCAAGATGGTCTGCACAGATATGACGATCAACTGGGGCACCCTGACGCTCTCCGCTGAATACAAAAGCATCCCCGCGAATTACTATAAGATCGGCCGGGACATTCTCATTGCAACGGACCCCGATTTCACCGAGGTTTTGCCAATGATAGACCGCAAAACCACATACGAGGGAAACGCTCTGTATAAATTCGATGCGAAAGACCTGCCCGACGGGCAGAAGCTGTATGTCAAACCGCCGATTCTTTTCGCAGAGTCGGAGAGCACGCCGGTTTCCGTGTCGGCCGTCGTGGGTGCGTCCGCGAGATACCACATCAAAGAACGGAGTTCCTCATCCAACGGAGACTGGTTCACCGTGGAATCCATTGACATCACAGAGGCTGAGCCCGGCACCTACACGGTGAAGACCACGCTTACCATGAATCCATATTCGAAATCTATTCTGCCCCGCGCGCCGAAGCTTGTAAGCGGAGAAACGACGTACAGCGGCAGCACGGTGCCGCATTTCGACGGGGATGATAATTTGGATTCCGTTGAAATATCCTTTAGCGTGCCCGCTGACGACGCGGACGCGGCCGCCGCGCTTGTGGCGGAGGCCAGTCTGAATATTTCCGGCGCGCTGGTTCAGATGCGCGCACAGGATATAGCCGTCACGTCAAGCGTCAAATCCCTTTCCGTTGTGAAGGAGTGACGCACCCGCAAGCTGTCCTTTGTGATTTGCAAACCGGCATAAGTCCGGGGAAATAACGCCGGGGATGGCTGAACCCGAGAAAAAAGACCGCATTTGTCCGATAGGCAAATGCGGTCTTTTTAGAAACGCTGCAACAGGAAGAAACAAAAAATTTGTCTGAAAACCTGTAAGATTTCCCAGCGGTTTCCGTGTATATAAGTGAAGGAGGTCAATTTCATGGATGATAGAGAAATTGTAAATCTGTACTGGCAGAGAGACTCCAATGCAATCGCGGAGACTGCCTCCAAATACGGCAATTTCTGCAAGTCGATCGCACAGAACATTTTGGACAACCACGAGGACGCGGAAGAATGCGTGAATGACACCTACTTAAAGACATGGAACGCCATTCCGCCCCGCCGTCCCGACATTCTGTCTGCCTTTTTGGGGAAGATCACAAGAAATCTTTCCTTTGACAGATTTCGACACAAGCACGCCCAAAAGCGCGGCAGCGGAGAAATCGAACTCGTCCTTGACGAACTGGGCGAGTGCGTATCCGGCGCGGACAGCACAGTGCAGGAAGTTGAGAAGAAAGAGCTGATTCGGGAAATCAACCGTTTTCTGGATACGCTCCCGAAGGAGAAATGCCACCTTTTCCTGTGCCGTTATTGGTATGCTTTCCCGCTTGCAAAGATCGCCAAACAGTTTGACATGACGGAGAGTCACGTCTCTGTCACGCTCCACCGCATTCGGAACAAAATGAAGGATTATCTGACAGCAAGGGGGTATGTCCTGTGAAAAAAGAAGAACTCTTCCACATTCTTGGCGAAGTTGAAGAGCAGAAAGTCGTTGACGCCGGTATGGCAATGAACAAGGCGCAGCCCGACACAGGCGCGCCCAAGCGGAGAGTGGCAAGGCCGAAGAAATGGATGCTGCTTGCTGCGGTTCTGATTCTTCTGCTGGCGCTTTCGGCATTTATCATCATTCCGGCCGTCCGCCTGTCCCGCAGCGGACATGACATTGATGTGTCCTATCCAAACGCGGAGCTGAGCGGGGACACGCTGGAAATCACCGTGGAATTCAAAACCACCGCCGGGGAGTACTTTGAGGTCGGCCGGCACATCATCGTTGCAACGGACCCCGATTTTACCAATGTTTTGCCGATGACAGGCTGCAAGCCCGCAGACGGAATCTACGTCTATGAATACGACGCGAAAGGCCTGGACGACGTCAAAACCCTGTATGTCATACCGCCGATTGTTTACGTGCCGACGGAGATCACGCCGGTTTCCGTGCCGCTTGCCGAGGGCAAGGTCGCGAAATTCAGCGACGACGATCCGGACGCCAAAATCGCGGGCAAAGACTGGTTCACCGTGGAATCCGTTGACATCGGAGAATCCGGCGCGGCGACGGTCGTCATCAACGCGCTGTCCGGGGATGTGCCCCGCTACCTGAAAATCGTCAACGGAGAGAGCGAATACGCCAATCTCTCTTCCGTGAACAATTTCAAAAACGACACCAGCGACTTCAAATCCGGCGAATATACCTTCGCCCTGCCCATCGACAGCGAGGACGAGGCTGCCGCGTTCATGGAAAGCGCCTCTCTGGTGGTAACCGACGCGCTGATTCGCGTGGACGCCGATGATCTGCCCATCTCGTCAAGCATCAAATCCATTTCTGTTGTGACGGACGGCACAGTACCGCCGCCGGTGAACAACGAGGTCACGGCAACGCCGGTGCCGAATGCAAGCGGCGTCATTGAACCGTCGGAGCCGGAGCGTGACCCGAATCTGACGCTTCCCGCGCGGGAGGACGTGCTGGCTGTGGATGTTCACTGCGTCGGGGTTGCGGCTTCCGATATGTTTTTCACTGGCACAAACGAGCTTGAGAAAGAGGCTCTTCTTGACCTTTTGTACGAAGCCGATCTCAGTCTCTTCGAGACTTTCGAGGAACCGGAGGTGCAAATGATCCCGGCCGGGGCCTTAGTGTATCCTCTCCACACCGCCAACGAAACCATAGAGGTAACAATCCGCACAGTTCATTCTACCGGTATCCAATACCTTGTAATTACAAGCGAAGGGAAAAAGAATATCCAAGTAGGCACGAATGTATTTGACCATGTAGCGCTGGACGAATTGAATCAGCAGATCCGGGGAAACATGGAAGATCCGCTTTATTCCGGCCGCATTGAATTTGTGGGGTCGAGCAACACACAAGAATTGAATAAAGCGCTGACCGCATTCGGGAGAGGGATCCTGGACAGCGCGCTTGCGAAAGCGGAAATCGCTGCGGATGAGAGCATCAACTATGACGTTCTGTTCACGGTCGGTGAGCTGACCTATGGAATCAATACCGAGACGGGACATTTTTACAGAGAGGAAGCCGGGAAAAAAGCCTATGCGCAGCTAAATGAAACCTATTTGATGCATCTTGCAATACGCCTTGGCCTGCCCGGTCGACCAACTCCGCCCCCGCCCCAGTAAGAAAAAGAGAAAGACCGGGCAGATTGCCTGTCTCTTCAAGTATCAAATCCATCCCAGTTGTGAAGGAGTGAAATCTCTATGCGAAACAAATGGTTTATTCTTTTATGCGTGATTCTGTGCTTTGCGCTGAGCGCCTGTGGCGCGGAAACGCCGCCGGAAACCGAGCCGAGTCCGGATGTCAACGAGGTCACGGCAACGCCGGTGCCGAATGCACATATCCTCACGGAGCCGAAGGAGTGGAATCCAAACCTGACGCTTCCCGCGCGGGAGGATGTGCTGGCCGTTGATGTTATTTGCGGTATGTCTTCGTTGTTTTACATGGGGACAAACGAGCTTGAAAAAGAGGCCTTTCTTGACCTTTTGTACGCAGCCGATCTCAGTCGCTTCAAAACTTTCGAGGATCCGGAGGAACAAATAGCCACGGGTCAGGTCTTATCGTATCTGCTCCATACCGCCGACGAAACCGTAGAGGTGAGGATCCTTATGAATCGTACGGAGAACGTCCAATATCTTAAAATCTCAGGCGCAGCGCAGGAGAAGGTCAAAATAGGCTCGGTGGATATGTTTCACTTTGTTACGGAGAATATCAAAGCAGGCCCGGCAGATGGATTTGACTATAATGCACTGGAAGAATTGTATACGCAGATAAGTATGAATAATGAGGATCCGCTTCATTGCGGCCGCGTCGAAATTGAGGGTTCAGGCAACACGCAAGTTTTGACCAAGATTGCTACCGGCGAGGCGAGAGGGGATCTGGATAACTCGCTTGCATTGGCGGAAATCGCCGAGGACGAGAGCATCGACTATGACGTTCTGTTCACGGCTGGAGAGGTGACCTACGGCATCAACGCCGAGACGGGACATTTCTACAGGGAGATGGACGGTGAAACTGTCTACGGGCAGATGTCCGAAGGCCGCCGCATGGGGGTTTACTTTCGACTTGGCATACCTATTAAGCCCCCGCAAGGATAAGAGCAGAGAACAACAAGGTCACAAACAAGATAGAGTTTCTTTACACGAGTGCAAAGAAATGCGAGCAGCTGGACAGACCGCCTGTCTCTTCAAGTATCAAATCCATCCCAGTTGTGAAGGAGAGAAATCCCTATGCGAAACAAATGGCTTATTCTTTTGTGTGTGATTCTGTGCTTTGTGCTGAGCGCCTGCGGCGCGGAAACGCCGCCGGAAACCGAGCCGAGCCCGGATGTCAATGCGGTCACGGCACCGCCGGGTCTGCATGGTCTGAATGAATATAGGACTCCGAGTCCGACGGAGTGGGACCCGAATCTGACGCTTCCGGCGCGGGAGGACGTGCTGGCTGTTGGCATTGGTGTCCCTGGTTTGGGTGTTATGGGATACAATTACGCGGGCACAAACGAGCTTGAAAGAGAGGCCGTTCTTGACCTTTTGTATAAAGCCGATCTCAGCAGATTTGAGACCATGGATAACCAGACCGGGACCTCAGGCGTAAGCTTAGGGTATCTGCTCCAGACCGCCGACGAAGCCGTAGAGGTAGAGATCCGCACGAATCCTATGGAGAATGTCCAATGGCTTTTAATTTCAAGCGCAAGGCGGGAAAACGTCATGAAAGGCCCGGTGGATGTGTTTGACCCTAAAGTGCTGGAAGAATTGAATACGCAGATCAGGATGAACACGGAAGATCCTCTCCATTGCGGAAGCATTGAAATTGTGGGTTCGGGCGACACGCAAAAATTGAATAAAACGCTGACTGCAATCGGGTGTGGAACTCTGGACATCGCGCTTGAGACATCGGAAATCGCCGCGAACGAGAGCATCAGCTATGACGTGCTGTTCACGGTCGGCGAGCTGACCTACGGTATCAACTCCGAGACGGGACATTTCTACAAAGAGGAAGCCGGAGAAAAAGCCTATGCGCAGCTTAATGAATACTATTTACTGAATCTTGCAAAGCATCTTGGCTTACCCGGTCGTCCGACTCCGCCCCCGCCCCAGTAACAACTTCCGAGAGCAACGCGGAAAAATAAAACAAAGCTGGGGAATTGCTTAATTCCCCAGCTCTTTTTTCACCAAAACATACTCCACAAGGGAGCTTTATACACGGCTTTGCCGTGATGAGATACAGCCCCGCAGGGGCTGATGATATACACCGCACTTCGCGCGGTGATGATATACCAAGATAAGCGGCTTGGATAAAAAAAGAAGTAACTTTTGGCTACCAAAAGTTACTTCTTTTTTGGAGCGGGTAATGGGAGTCGAACCCACCTATTGAGCTTGGGAAGCTCACATTCTACCGATGAATTATACCCGCATATGACGAAGAACCCGAATTCGGGTTCTTCATAGCTGGTCGGAGTGGCGGGACTTGAACCCGCGGCCTCATGGTCCCGAACCATGCGCGATACCAAACTTCGCCACACCCCGTTGTCAACGCTTTGTTATTATAAAGAGTATATGGAGAAAAGTCAAGCATAACTTGCGCGCTTTCCCGGAATTTTTCTTTCCCGACGCCGGAAGCATGATTTTGCCCCCCGCCTCATAGACATAGGCAAATAGGGGGTGTTTTCTATGTTCAGGAAAAAGGCGCTGTTTGCCGCGGCGATCTTCCTCGCGGCAACCTGTGTCAAATTCGCGTTGCCGTCCTTCGCCGAGCCGCTTGGCGAAAAGCTTGACGCCGTCATGGAACAGGAAACCGACCTGCGCGACGCCGCGGAGGCGCTCGGCAGAAAAATCGCACCGAATGCGGAGCTGGTCGCCGCGTTCGGCTTCGAGAGAAACGCGGACGCTGCCCCTTCCCCATCGCCCACAGCCGGGCCCGAGGTCGACTCCGCCAATTCCTTCCGTCTGCCCGCGACGCTTTTGGAAAAACGTGCGGCGACTGCCGCCGCATTCGGAGAGGCATCCGCTGCAGAGACCCTTGCCGATTGGTGCGCGCCAAGGCCCACGCCAGCGCCCACACCTGCGCCGACTCCTTCACCCGCTCCGACGCCTACACCAACACCTGCGCCTACGCCTACGCCTACACCGACTCTGACCCCAACTCCGACGCCAACACCAACGCCAACGCCGACGCCAACGCCAACGCCGACGCCCGTTGCAACACCCGCGCCGACGCCCACGCCGGAATCCGGCAACGAAACGCAGACGAACGCGGTTGTTGAGACCTTTCTAAGCTCGCAGGCGGCCTTTTCCGCCTATGCGCTGCCCGCAAATGTGAGCTACGGCTTGCCCAATCTCGGCATCTCCTTCGTGTCGCCCCTTTATGGCACGAGCTCCTCCGGCTTCGGCTACCGCATCCATCCGATCAGCGGCGGAGTCAAGTTCCACTACGGCACGGATTTCGGCGCCTGGACGGGCACGGCAATCGGCTGCTTCGCCAACGGCACCGTCTCCTTCGTCGGCTGGGACGCCAACGGCTACGGCAACTATCTGATCGTCGAGCACGCGAACGGCTGCCGCAGCCTGTATGCACACTGCTCTGAAATCCTTGTGTCGGCCGGGCAAAGCGTGTCCGCCGGGCAATGCATCGCAAAGGTCGGCGCCACCGGCCGCGTCACCGGCCCGCATCTGCATTTTGAACTGCAAAAAGACGGCATTTATCTCAATCCGGAATATTATGTAAACTTCTCTGCCTAAATTTGCCCATGTACCTTGAGTTCTCCACCGGTTTTCTTTGCGTGGCCTCTCTGTTCTGGCTGCTCGACACGCAGGGGCTGCTCTCTGCCCTGCTGCCCGCGCTGCTCGCGCACGAGCTCGGGCACGCGCTGTGTATCCGTCTCTGCGGTGGAAGGCTTGTGCGTCTGCGTTTCGAGGCCTGCGGGCTGCGGATGGACTACCGCGGCACGCTTTTGCCCTTTGAGGAGCTGCTCTGTGCGCTCACCGGGCCGGGCGCGGGGCTTTTCTATGCGCTCGCCGCCGCCTGCGGGGGATATTATGCCGACAGCGATTATCTGCGCTGCTCCGCCGGGCTGAGTCTGCTGCTGAGTCTGTTCAATCTGCTGCCCGCGCCGATGCTCGACGGCGGGCGCGCGCTCGCGCTGCTCGGCTGGAGGCATGCGCGGCTGTCCGGCTGCATGGCGGGGGCGCTTCTGCTCGGCGGCGGCCTTGTTTTTCTGCACAGTGCCTATGGGCCCGCTGCGCTGCTGGCGGGCTTTTGGGTGCTGCTCGGCACTTGTCAAGCGGCTAAGAAAGGTATATAATAGATCAGTTACCAAAGCAGAATTCTGCCGCTCCGCCATCGTGGGAGCCGGCATTGATACGGACGGAAGAAAATGGACGAACGTTTACAGAGAATCCTGCCGCGCGTGCAGAAGCCTGCGCGCTACGTCGGCGGGGAATACAACCAGATCATCAAGGACAAGGCCGAGGTGCGTCTGCGCATGGCCTTCTGCTTCCCGGACACCTATGAGATCGGCATGTCCAACCTCGGCATGCGCATCCTGTACGGCTGCCTCAACGATCTGCCCGGCGTGTGGTGCGAGCGCGTTTTTGCGCCCTGGGGCGACATGGAGGACGAGATGCGCCGCGAGGGCATCCCACTCTGGGCGCTGGAGAGCGGCGACCCCGTCTCGGATTTTGACGTTGTCGCCTTCTCCCTCGGTTACGAGATGGCCTACACCAATGTGCTCAACATGCTCGATCTCTCCGGCATCCCGCTGCGCAGCGCGGACAGACCGGGGCTGCGTCCGCTCGTTTTCGCGGGCGGGACAAGCTGCTGCAATCCCGAGCCGCTGGCCGATTTCATGGATCTTATGGTTCTCGGCGAGGGCGAGGAAATCGACGCCGAGCTGCTCAAGCTCTATCAGACCGCGCTGGACGAGGATTGGAGCAAGCAGCAGTTCCTGCTGGAAGCGGCCAAGCTCGGCGGCGTGTATGTGCCCTCGCTCTACGAGCCGGTCTACGACGAAAACGGGCTGCTGATCGAGATGCGCGCCCTGCCCGGTGCGCCGGAAACCGTCACGAAGCGGATCATTTCAGATTTTGACAGCAGCTACTTCCCTGTTGAGCCCATCGTGCCCTCGACGGAGATTGTGCACGACCGCGTCACGCTGGAGCTGTTCCGCGGCTGCATCCGCGGCTGCCGCTTCTGTCAGGCGGGCTACGTCTACCGCCCCGTCCGCTCCCGGAGCGCGGAAAAGCTTGTGCAGCAGGGCGTGGAGAGCGTGAAAAACACGGGCTATCAGCAGATTTCGCTCTCGAGCCTTTCCTCCAGCGACTATCGCGGCCTGCCCGATCTTTGCGACGGGCTGCTCGATTACGGCGAGGCGCGCGGCATCAGCCTTGCGCTGCCCAGTCTGCGCGCGGACAACTTCTCTATGGACATCATGCAGCGCATTCAAAAGGTGCGCCGCAGCGGCCTGACCTTCGCGCCGGAGGCCGGATCTCAGCGTCTGCGCGATGCGATCAACAAAAACGTCTGCGAGGCGGATCTTTTGGAGAGCTGCCGCGTTGCCTTTGCGGGCGGCTGGAACGGCGTGAAGCTCTATTTCATGCTCGGCCTGCCGACCGAAACGGATGAGGACATCGTCGCCATCGCGGAACTTGCCACCAAGGTGCTGCACTGCTGGAAGCAGCACGCCTCGAACAAAAGCCGCGGCGTGCGCATCACGGTTTCCACCTCCTGCTTCGTGCCGAAGCCGCACACGCCCTTCCAGTGGGAGGCGCAGGTCAGCATGGAGGAGTACAAACGCCGCGTCCGCCTTCTGCGCGAGACGATGACGGCCAAGGCCATCACCTACAACTGGCACGACCCCGAGACAAGCTATCTGGAAGCTGCGCTCTCGCGCGGCGACCGCCGCGTGGGTAACGCGATCGAAGCCGCATGGCGCAGCGGCGCAAAGATGGATTCCTGGAGCGAATTTTTCTCCTTTGAGCGCTGGATGCAGGCTTTCGAGTCCTGCGGACTTGACCCGGCGTTTTACGCCACGCGCGAGCGCACGCAGGATGAGGTTCTGCCCTGGTCCCGCGTGGACATGGGTGTGCGCGCAGACGTCCTTTGGCAGGAGCGTGAGCGCTCCCGCGCCGCGACGATCACGCCCGACTGCCGCGAGAAATGCTCCGCCTGCGGAGCTGCCTGTCTGCTGAAAGGGGGCAAATGCGATGGATAAGCTGCGTCTTCTGTTTGAAAAAACCGGCCGCGCGGTCTACATCTCTCACCTCGATCTGATGCGCACGATGCAGCGCGCTTTTCTGCGCGCAGAGCTGCCACTGCGCTATTCCGAGGGCTTCAATCCGCATGCGCAGATCTCCATGCTGCTGCCGCTCCCGCTGGGACAGGAGAGCGTGTGTGAGCTGATGGATTTCCGCGTGTATGCCGACTGTGATCTCGCCGCGATGCCCGCGCAGCTGAGTGCGGTGCTGCCGGAGGGCATTGCCGTGCGCAGCGCATATGAGCCGCTTCGCAAGGGCCGCGATCTCAAATGGCTGCGGGTGCGCGGGCGCTTCATCTATGACAACGGTGCAACACAGGCGCTTGCCGAAAAGCTTGCGCAGTTCTATTCCCGGGAGAGCATCGTCATTCTGCGCCGCACCAAGCGCGGCGAGGGGGAAAGCGACATCCGCCCCGCCATCCGGGAGTTTTCCGTGCAGGCGCAGGGCAGCGAAGTGCTGCTCGACGCCGTGGTCTCCGCGCAGGAGCCGACGCTCAATCCGGAGCTTTTGGTCTCCGCGCTGCGGCAGCTTGCCCCGGAGCTTGTGCCCGACGCGGCATACTTCCGGCGCACGGCCGTGTATGATGCGGAGATGCAGGAATTCCGGTAAAAACGCGCTTTCCGGCTCGTTGACTTTTTCGCTTTTTGCGTGCTATGATAGATGGCGCTGCCGCACAGGCAGACATGTAAAACGCAGGCGGCATTGGCTTTGTGAAGCCTCCCTGCCGCCTGCTGCATACCCGCGGGCATGATGGAATTGGTAGATGTCACTTAAGTGAAAGTTTGGAGGAATAGACATGGCGTTATTCGGAAAGACAATATCTCTGTTTCTGATTGAAGGCGACCCAAACAAACGCTGGGTATGCGAATTATCCAACTGGAGCGGCAAAGCATATAAGATTCCGCGCATTGATGTGAAGCGGTGCAGTGATCGAAAAGACCTCGCAGCTTGCGGTATTTATTTTCTGTTTGGTCGAAATGATTCCGATGATAAAGGCATCGTATATATTGGTGAATCCGAAAATGTTTATGAACGCTTGAAACAGCATGATGGCCCCACCGGAAAAGACTTCTGGACGGAATGTATTGTATTTATCAGCAAGGATAACCGGCTGAACAAAGCCCATATCAAATACATGGAACATCGCTGCTATCTTCTTGCCAAAGCAGCAGATCGTTATGAAATTGACAATCCAACCATCCCTGCTGACGCTTCTCTAACAGAATCGGAACAGGCTGAGATGGAGGAATTCTTGTATAACATCCGTATGATCAACAATGTTCTTGGTCATAAGGTGCTCGAAGCTGTTGTTGAGGAAGAGGCGGTTGCTGAAAGTTCCGACAGCCCCACCCTATACATTCAGGCCGCTCGTGGAGCTAATGCCAGCGGCAAACAAACAAGCGAGGGCTTTGTGGTATTTAAGGGATCTCAAGTGGCGGACTCTATTACAAAATCTTGCCCGAAATCCATTTGTGTGCTCCGGGACAAGTTGACCGCTAACGGCACAATAGATAACAACTGGATCTTTACTGAGAATAAGATCTTCAGCAGCCCGTCCACGGCAGCAAGCGTTGTGATGGGGCGCAGCGCCAATGGTTTGACCGAATGGCGCACAAAGTAAATAACAGCCGAGTTCCCTCGGCTGTTCATTTGCGGGCATGATGGAATTGGTAGACATGCGAGATTTAGGTTCTCGTGCCATCGGCGTTGGGGTTCGAGTCCCCATGCCCGCACCACAGAAAAAAAGACCACAGATGATACAAGTGTATCATCTGTGGTCTTTTTCATTTATTAATTTCGGGTTTATTTGTCCGACAAAGAATATAATCAATGCTCACATTGTAAAAATCAGCTAAGCGCATGAGCGTTTCTGTTGGAGGCACCCTTTCACCGTTTTCAAATTTAGACAGCAAGGCCTGCTCAATCCCGGTTTGCATTTGCAGCGAGATCTGCGTATATCCCCTGCTTTTTCGCAATTCCCTTAACCTATTCTGCACAATATCACCCAATGACATTATGTCATATTTCAACTTGACAATTATGACATGATGTCATATTATTAAGTCAGTACATACCACCGTGAGAGACAGCGTCGGATCGCAAACGCAGGCGTTATTATGTACATATTTCACATTATTTCTTGACCGTCGCCGCCGCATATTGTAAAATAATATAAAAGGGATTGCATTTGTTATGCGGCGCAAACCGCTGTGTGCAGGAAAGGAGGCACCAAAATGAAGAAAGCAGGTTTACTGGCCTTAGCTCTGGTTTTGCTGCTGCTGATCGGCTGCGGGCAAAACAAGCCGGTGGAGTTACCGGAATTTGCGCCCATTGACCGGTTATTCACCGTGGATGAAACGCTGTATGCCGTGCGCAGCGCAGGCTCGCGTGCGTACATCTCGACCGAATCCGCAGGCGAGACCCTTGCGTATCGGCTGGGTGCCTTAGCCAGCGGAAGGTACAGCGACGCCCTGTGGCATGAGCAGAGCGGCCAGCTCTTTTTCAGCGTTGGGTATAAGGTATACAGCAGCGATCAGACGGGAGGCAACAAGCACCTCGTTTGGAAGCTGCCGGACGGCACGAAAAAGGACTTTGTGAGCATCTTTGCCGCCGGTGAAGACCGTCTGCTGATCAAGGGCGGATACGGGCAGCGGAACCGCAACATGGGAAGCAATGCGCTTTACACATATGATTCTTTTGAATTTTTCTCCCTGAACGTGAATACCGGCGAAGTCCTGCCGCTTTCAAGCGAGATCGGCACGCACAGAACCCTGACCCCGATCTGCACCGAAGGAAACACCGTGTGGCTGCTGTGGCAGAAGGGCAACCTGATTGCCAGCCCTGTATATGTGAATCAGTCACAGGGCACGGTCCCGGCCTATGTGCTGCAGCTCGATCTGCTGACGGGTGAATACAAGGAGCTTGGCAGTTTCAGCGTGAACGGAACCGTCCACTCGGCGGACGGCGTCGTTCTTGATGAGCAGCTATACTTCATGTACGATGAGGGCGGCGTCTATACTTTGCCGCTTTCCGGTGGCACGGTTGAGATTCTGCCGCTCGACACCACCAACGCGCCCGGGATGCATTTGATCAAAAGCATGGCGGAACACGAAGGGAACATCTACTGCCTCACGTGGGATAGCCGTTCCTATCCAAGCTCAGCGCTTTGCACATGGGATCCGGAAACGGGGGCACTTATGTCTTTCATCACGACGGACAACACAGATACATGCTATGGTTTTCTCGTGGACGGTGAAAACTATTCTCTTTTCTCCGCTTACGAGATCTATTGCGGCACCTTACCGTAACCCCCCGAAAAAGAACAAGCGCAAAAAGAAAACGCCGCAGGGAATGGCTCTTCCCTGCGGCGTTTGTTTTTTCACAAGAATGCGATCCGGAATGCAGCCAAGGCCATAGCACAGCCGAAAGCGCTGTTTCCGGTATCTGTGGGGATCTTTTGATCCGGCTCACAGCGTGTTGAGATCATGTCTGTCAGCAATAAGCCGAACAACGCAGACGATGCTGCGCTTTTGCGCAACAGGCCCTGAATCCTTGGCATAAAACCATCTTCTCTTTCACAGAGAGGGATGCAGTGGGAGAACCCACTGCATCCCATATCTGATCAGAAGCCGGAAAGCTTAAACACCACGACCTCATCCGCGGAGTCATCTGCGCGTTCTTCGCTCATCACGACCAGAATGCTGCCGTCGTCTGCCATATCGGCTGCGGCAATCCAGGGATAGCTTGTGCCAAACAGATCGCCGTCATCTGCCGCACCGATCCAGGTGCCGTCAGCAGACCACAGAACGATCTCGCGCATATTGCCGTCTATCGCCAGGAAACCGTTGGGCGTGCTGGTTGCGTAGGTGATGGAGCCCAGGCCGAAACCATCGGGATCGCCGTCCAACTGCAGCTGCAGTTCGCCACTGTAATCGTATACAAACAGATAGTGGTCGCCGTCTTCCTTGGAATAACCGCTTACCAGAATGTAGTTGCTGTCAATGCAGATCTGACTGATCGTGTCCACCTCGTCAAAGGGGAAGGGACTTCCGGACAGGGTGCCGTTCTGGAAGGCGTACAATTCGCAATCCTCGCCGGAAACAAACCAGCTGATACCCCACGTGCCGCCGGGGGCAACAGCGAACTTATCCGGGCCCTCGTAAGAGAACTGCGCGGAATTACCGTCGTGTCCGAAAACAGGCTCCATAAAACGGGACAGAACCAGGTTCCCGTTTTCTCCCTTTTCCAGAACCTCGTATTCACCGGGCAGCTCAATTTCCTTCACAAAGGACAGGGATTCGCCATCGTAATCATACTGATACAAGGCGCTGTCGCTGAGCAGGTAAACCTTGTCACCCATCACTACAATATCGTGCTCAAAGGTTTCATAGGTGACCAGGGCTTCTTCCATAGGCAGGAACTGGGCAGTCAGATTGTAAGTGCCGACCATCTGGCTCAGTGTACCGCCGGAGAAAGGCTCGCCTTCCCAGGGCCAGGGAGGATCGATATTATCCGTTCCGGAAGCGGTGAAGCAAATGCTCTCAATCACCGCGGGAACATTGGGATTCTCCCAATCGGTTACATGGACAGTGTAAGAAACGCCTGCGGCTTCGTTACGACCAAAGAAATACCATTCTCCGTCCTCTTTATCCACAGCGGCCATCTGCATGCCACCGATGGTTTCAGATACCCAGATACCGTCAACATATGCCTTCATATCGACACCGTTGGCATGCAGTGTTTCAC
Source organism: Oscillospiraceae bacterium (assembly GCA_017522015.1). Lineage (GTDB taxonomy): Bacteria > Bacillota > Clostridia > Oscillospirales > Oscillospiraceae > SIG483. The sequence goes on from JAFXAW010000039.1 coordinate 16,704, forward strand.
GGAAGGAAGAAGCGCTCTCTTCATAGGCTTCAATGTACACTAAAAGTCCGGTGTAGCCATCCTCGTCCAGAATCCGCAGGTAGACATAGCCGCCGCCCTCATAAGCCTCAATGTCATCTTCTGCCAGTGTCCAGCCATCCTCTTCCTTGTACCCAACCGTAAAAAAGGTGTTTTCGTGAACGGTCAGGCCTTCATCCGTCTCCGTAACTTTGTCGGGGGCGGGGTTCTTTTCCGTGGAAGCGTCATTGCCAGCATCCGGCGCAACAGGATCGCTGGTTCCGCCGCAGGCAGCCAATCCGAGAACGATCACCAAAGCCAGCAACATTGCGAGCAGCTTTTTCATATTCATTTCCTCCTTATTGATTTTGATAACGTCAGATTTTTGCCTCAGCCTCATCGGCAAGCCGGCTGTATCTGGCAAGGCCGCCGGTTGCCGCATCATCCGCCTTGTTCATGGCATCCTGCACCTGTGTCTTGGTTTCTTCGGAAATCTCACCGCCGTCTTTTGCGGCCTTGATGGCTGCGCCGAACAGGCCGCCCATCGCCTTCAAAGCCTCACCCTCACGCTTCTGCTGCTTTGTGAGGCCAAAGTTGAACAGGCCTCTGGTGTTATCGTTCACGCCGAAGATGTAATCAAAGTGGCTGATGATCTGATTGACCTCCAGCTCACCGATGTGCTTATCGCGGTCGTTGATGCGCACGCGGAGAGTCTCATTGATGTAGGGATGCGCGCGCCGACCCTTGAGTTCACCTTCCAGCAGCTCATCGGCCCCCACCAGCGTGATGTCCACACCCCACTCGCCAAACACCTTGGGCTTGCCGGGCTCGTCGGGCTCACCCTCCTCCAGATAACGCTCATAGGAAGCCACCTGGTCATAGCGGATGAATTCCATGGGATAGCGGCCGTCCTTGTCGCGGTCGCGGATGCGGAACATGCCGTAGTCATCATAAAATTCAATAGCCTCGAGGTTGCCGGCAGAGGGCACAGACGTGTTGGCCTTGCCCTCAAGCATCTCATAGAGCTTGTTCTGCCGCTTCATGGCCTCCATGTGGCCCAGCAGCTCATCCTTGGTGAGGCGGTAGACCTGGATGTAACGGGAGCAGGTGCGTCTGCAATCGTGGCAGATGAACTCCCCGCCCTTGATCTTATCGCGCTTGAGCATGCCAACTTCGTTGCCGCAAAATGCGCACTCCTGCTTGCCGAATGTCTTTTTTAACCGATCTCCGAATCCCATGATGTTTTCCTCCTTAAGAATTTTTCTTCAATTTGATAAAGATTAATGCAATGCCGATGCCGGTGGTGATGCCGCCCAGGATAACCAGCAGGTAGCCCCACCAGGGGAACACTGCATCTTCTTGATAACCATTGGGGGTCTGCGTCTGCTGCGGGGGCTCTGCAGAGGGTGTTGCAGGCGCAGGATCCGACGTGGCGTCGGGTGTGGCCGCGGGAGTCGCCTCCGGCAGACTTTGGGTGGTGATCTCCACTTCCACGGCGGGAGGCGCGGCTTTGACGGTGATGTCATAGCTGACGCTGTCCTCCCCGCCGCCCTCACTGGCTGCGTGGACATTCACATGACAGTTTCCGGATTTGGTGGGTGTGCCTTCAATCTCACCGTGCTGGGTCAGGCACAGCCCGAACTCAGACAGCTGAGAGCCCATGATCTCGGAGAAAACTGCGTCGGCATCGCTGCATTCCAGCCTGATGTAATAGGCCTTGCCCACGGTGGCATCGGGGAGGGCGCTTGTGGTGATTCTGGGTGCGGGGCCTGTAACCGTGATTTTGGCGCTGGTGGCTTCGCCGCACTGCTTCGCCGGCTGGAAGCTGCTGTCCTCGAAGAAGCTGGCAACAACATAAATCGTGCAGCCCTGATCGGACAGCGTCAAAGGATAGGAGTTCGAAGAGCCCGCTGTGCCTTCCTGCGTCAGCATATCATTCTTATACCAGCTGTAGATCACGTTGCCTTCCAGCAAGGCATTGTAAATGTCAGCGGTGATGCTGCCGTCTTCCAGCATCGCTTTCTCATCAACGGTCAGCGTGCCGCCCACCTCCGGAAGACTGTCATCGGTAAATGTGATCGTCAGCCCGGCGGCAAAGGCCGGCATCGCCAGAGTGCAGAGCAGCAGCAGGCAAATGAGTGCGGAGAGAAATTTTTTCATATCAAATCACACTCTTTTCTTCTTGCTCAGTTTCAGCACCAGGATGCCGCCGCCGACGCCGGCGGCCACAGCGACCAGGCCGATCAGCAGCAGCGCCCATAAGGGCAGACCGCCTTCTTCCGTCTCCGGATCTGCGCTCTCCGGATTTGTAGGCTCCGGATCTGCGGTTTCCGGTTCTGTAGTCTGCGCAGGCGCTGTAGTCTCCGGATCTGTGGTCTGCACAGGTGCAGTCTGCGTGGGTGCTGTGCCTTCGAATTCACAGGTGGTGCACTTGCCGTCCTGCAGCTCATGCTCCATCTCGGTTTCAGTCATTCTGGCTTTGCACCATGCGCAGATGCGCCAATGGGTATCCTCATCAAAGCCCCAGCCGTTGGAAATGTGATGTCCCTGGGGCGGGATGGTCAGGTCTTCCTCATCCGCGATCTTCTCTGCACCCTGTGCATCATAAAATTTTTCGCTGCAGCCGGAGCAGGTGTAGTAGGCATTCACGCCCGACTCTGTGCAGGTGGGCTCCACCTCGGCAACCAGCGTCAGCTTGTGCTCGTGGTTTTTTGCCGGGGTGATGACATAACCGCAATCCCGGCAAACCACAGCAGCGCCGGGGGTGCCAGCGGGACCGGGAATGTGATCTGCAACATCGCAATGGGCACCGCAACCCTTGCACGGGTGGAAGTGGTACATTTCTCCCCGTGCGACCCATTTGGTGGTATCGGGGGTATGGTTTTCGTTGGTTTCTATGTAAGCGTAGCCACAAACAGTACATTTTCCTTTTTCATTGCAGGTCGCAACGCCGCCCTTATGATCTTCCTGTTCCAGAAAGTCGCCGCAGGTGGTGCAGGCCTTATAATGATACGCCCCGGTGGTGCGCCATGCGGAGGGGGTGTGGGTATGTGCCTCCGCAAGGGCAGGAAATTCGAAAACCACATCAATCCTTTGTCCTGAATTGTTGATTACCGTTGCCCTGCTGCCATCCAGAGAAGCCTGAACATTTTGAGAAAACACATAGCCGGGATTTGCCGTCACAGCAAACCGGACTCTGTATGCCCGGCCGCCCTTGAACTCCGTAGCATTGTTCACAGCTTCGCCGGCGGTCAAATCCGTCCAGGTGACACCGCTGGCCGAGCAGCTGTTCTCTGCCACCGTCAAAGAATAATCCGGAGTGTTTCCCTCCTCGGGGGCTGTCAGGCCGGTGGCGGTCACCGTCCGGATCTCCTGATTGGAGGAGATAGCCGGGAAGGTGTAATTGAGCACCACCATGGCCCAGGCCTTGTATTCAAAGGCTTTGGTAACCGTCATCGCTCTGCCGTCCAGGGTGGCGGTGACATTGGGGGTGTTGTCATTAATGCATTTGAAGCTGTAACCGCTTTGGGCTTCCATCCAGATCTGCACGGAGTAGACATGCCCTTCCCGGAACGTATCGCTGCCGTTCAGGAACCGACCGGCCGTTTCGTCATACCAGTCAACGGCGTAAAAAGACATGCCCGCATCTTCGGTGGTCAGCGCCAGATAGTTCTGGAAGGACTTCCCGGCTTCCGGAGCTTTGTAGCCTTTCAGGCTGATGGAACTGATCTCGGCTGCTGCGCAGGCCACGGACGGCAGCATGCCGATGGCAAGGAAAAGACAGAGGATCAAACTGAGCAACCGTTTTTTCACTGCTTTTCGCCTCCTTGTTTCTTTCTTAAAATGAGAATGGTTGCGGTGATGGCTGCAGTAAAGGCGAACAGCGCAACAATCACCGGTACATGCCATTGCGGCCTGCTCCCGCCCGGTTTTGTTTCGTCCGCAATCGGCGGAGCGGTGTCCGCAGACGGGGTGGCGTCCGCAGGCGGCGGCGCGGTGGTTTCCGGCGTAACGGGTTCCACGGGCAAATCTTCGTCGCTGTGGCCACAGACGTCGCAGACGCCGTCTGTATTTTCATCATAGTGGCCGCCACGGCCCTCCCCGACCGGCTGCATACACACAACGCAGTCCTGCCAATGGGTCTCATCATCAAAAACCCAGCTTTCGCCGGTAAAATGCCCCAAAGCTGGCAAGCTGACAGACGCCTGATCGTCAACAGGTCTGGTGCCCGCGGCATCCAACCACCACCGGCTGCAGCCGTCACAGATGTAATATTCCAGATTGCCGGGGGTCAGACAGGTGGCATTTTGGGCCTCTACCTTGCGATAAGTATGGGTATGATTCTTTGCCGGAGCAAGGATGTAATCACATACCGTGCATTTCTGCGGCGCGGTCTCGCTTGCCTCCGGGCCAGGGCTATGGCGCACGGGTGTATCGTAAGTCTTGCAAACGGCGCACTGATAGGCATGGCCGGATGCATCCACCGCATGATATTTCGGGCTCCATTTGTGATCCCCGATCCGGCCGTACTGCAAGCCGCAGACGGTGCAGGCAGCCTTTTGCCGGCAGGTCGCCTCGCCGCCGCTATGGGGCGCGTTGGTGCCGGAGATCACTTCCCTGCAGACGGTACATTTCTGATAATGATGGGTGCCGTTGCCGGTCCAGCCGCCCGCTTTGTGGCCGGTGGCGGGAATCACACCCCAGGTGCTGAGCTTCACTTCCTGCACAGCGGCGGCATCGGCATAGGTTTTTCCGCAGCTGCATTTATAGTGGGCCTGCTGTCCGCTTTGCGTGCAGGTAGGATTCTTTTGGGCGATCGCGGTGGGCTTGCACGTATGGTGGTTATCGGTTTCCTTCACATTGAGAAAATCGTAACGGATATCGATGACCTTGCCGATGATCTGTTCATAAGCCCTGCTGGTATAGCAGGGAAGATTGTCATTGAGAATTGCGGTTGTGAGCATCTTGTCGTTGGCATCAAGCTTGAATTTGTATCCCTCTTTGGCAGACACCCAGACGACCAGCTGATAATCGTGACCCTTTACAAACCGCTCTCCGGGTACCATAAACTTATCGGTCGTTTTGTCAAGCCATTCCACGGAGGTCGCAAAACAGCTATCCGGCTTTACGCTGATGGAACTGGGCCACACATTGCCCGCCAGGGGCTCGGCAATTTGCAGCTGCACATGGTCAATCACGGGGGTATAATCCTCATAATTCAGGGAAGACCCGGCCACATATCCCACATAGCCGTTATAGCTGACCTGATACCAGCTGCCGGAGTTGGTGTGGACATGCACGCTTTGTCCCCTGGGGATTGTTGTCAGTTTTTGCGCCTGGCCGTAAGGCTCTTTCAGCAGACTCAATTCCTGCCGGGCAGTGCCGCGTCCAACCACAGTCGGCTCTGAGACAGAGAGCTTCAGCGTTTTGGTTTCATAATAGCCCATGTCGTGAATGCCCAGCTTGTAGTGGAGCTTAAACTGGACGGTCACCGCATCTTTGCCGATGGTGTAAGGCATATAGCTGCCGCCGTTGTCCCGCTTGACGGTTTTTCCGCCTTCCGTGATCCAAACCTCCACATCTCCCACCAGGTCGGACCGACCCATGAGGGGATCGTTTTGCGGCGGATTGAAGCCGCACATGAAATTGAGCATCTTTCCGGCTTCGGCGGTGGCGTAATATGTGCTGTCATCGGTGGTGGTGACAGGCGACGCACCGGTGACACCGGGCGTATACAGCTCGACGCCCTTTTCGGCCATGTAGTCCTCCAGATCGTCGGAGGCAAAGATTTTCATATAGATATTCGGAGTCGCCCGGCTAAGGCCGGTCGCTTTGTCGGTCACCACGCATTGGAAGGGGATTTCGTCCCAGCCGGAGCCGATGATATGGCCCTCGCCGAACGGCGTGATAAATTGCAGATGGTAGGTGTCGGTGCCGGTGTAGCCGTAAGGATTGGCATTATCCTCCAGATCGTACCAATGCCCGTCACCGAAGCCGACATCCACCTGCCATTGATAGGTGTAGTTATCGGCATCATCTCCCACCCAGGCGTACAAATCGTAGATGCCGCCGGCCAGAATACTGTCATCCCAGCTCTGTCCCAGGTCAATAATGCCGTCCGCCCGTACCGTGACGGCCAGACTTGCAAACAGCACCAGGCAAAGCATCAGGCTGATTATTTTTTTCATAAAAGAGCACCTCTGTTACGGGCTGCGGGCAAACCACTGATAGCTGAGCATTGGTTGCCCGTCAAACGCGAAGCTGCACTGCATAAGCAGCGTGCCGTCCTCCAGCAGCGTCAGGCAATAGCTGTACTCGCCGGTGGGGGTCACCTCCGCATACCAGCTGCCGTTGCCGCAGCCGGGGTAAAGCTCGCCCTCCCTTATGCGCAGAGATTGTTCCCTAAAGTTATCCTCGGGAAATTCCGAATCATCATAGGTGACTGTCAGCGTCTGCGCCGTGTCTCCGGTGATGACGAGCGTTGCGTTGGTGTTTTGATTTTTGTCACCCTCCACTTCCGTGTGGGTGCGCCGCCAGGAGCCGGACAGCTCCACGGGCTGCGGCTCATGCACGGCAGGCTCTGCTGTCACAGGCGCGGATGGCTCCGCGCCTGTTTGCACAGTTGCCGCGGGCGCTTTTGTTTCATCCGGAGCTGCCTCTCCGCAACCAACGCACAGCGTCAGCAACAGGCAGGCAGCCAGCATCATAGCGAGCTTTTTCAAGGCGACAACTCCTTTACGGCAATCAGAATTTTCCGCCGCCGCCACCGTGGGTGGTTCCGGAGGAGGATCTGTGGGTAGTCGAGCCGCTGCTGGACTGGGGACGCTCTGTTTTTGTCAGCTGGGTGTAAAGGAACAGGTCCCGTGAAGCGGTCAGCTGCAGGCTGCCGGGTGTTACATAGCTGTCTGCCTTCACTTCCTGACGGACGGTCTTGAGCTTGCGCTTCATCTTGCCGGTGGCGATCAGCGCCACCACAAAGCCGATCACAAGGGCGACCACCACATTCAACGCCCACTTGAAGGGTTCTTTGGGCAGGTTGTGGTTGTCGTAAGGATCACCGCCTCTGGCCTGGGTGATGAACTCGTCACAGAGTTCAGCAAAGGTATCAAAGGCCGCCGCAAAATCGCCGTCGGACAGATACGGAACGAACTGATCGGAGATGTACTCCAGCCCCGCGTCGGTAATGGCGGTGATGCCATAACCGGTGGTGGACACCCACCAGTCGCTGGTTTCCATGCTCACGAGCAGCAAAATGCCGTCCGCCCGGTAGTCGTTGTAGTCAAACCAATCGTCCGCGAAGTCCATAGGTTCCTCGCCGTCGGTGGAGTCCACCGTGACGATCACAACATCCACCCCCTGCCGGGTGCTGATCTCCGTCAGCTTCTGCTCCAGGGCAGATGCCTCACCGGACGTGAGCAGCTGCGCGTCATCCGTCAGCAGCGGAGAGGCCGCATGCGCCGCAAGACAAAGCGCTGTCAGCAGACAGAGGACGAGAAAAATACTTATAAGTTTTTTCACAGTGCACCCCTCCTTACAGCAGCCACAGCAGGTAGCTCAGGCCGAAGGCCACAGCGCCGACCACGGCAGTAAGGCCAAAGAGCCATTTTTTGTAGATACCCTTATCCATGGGCAGATCGCCCGCAAGTTTTCCGGTCTGACCGTTCATGGCGAAGGTGTAGGTGTTGCCGTTCCACTTTGTGTTCAGCAGCCACACCGGGTAAAGCGCGTAGCGGGTTTTGCCGTGCTTCAGCCGCACGCTGGAATGCTCCGGAATCACAGAGGTGTAGCCGCTGGTGGTGGCAGCGAAGGCCTCTTCCGTGCTGCGCTTGACCCGCTCATTCGCGCGGGGAATGCATTTGTCGGCATCCACATCATACTTATCCGCCAGATAGCCCGCCAGATAAGCGGTCTGGAAATCCACCGCATCCGCAGGGTCATAAGGCTCCAGCGACTCCATCATGGTATCGTCCATCTTGGAGGAGCCGTCCACCGGGATACGGGTGAACTGCAGAGAGCCGCTGCGGCTCAATGCAAAGTAGCTGGTTTGGGTGTAGTTATACCGGCTGTCGCTCCAGGCGCGGACCTGGGTCGCCTTATAGCGCACGTCCGCCTCGGCGCCGGTATCAAACAGCCACACCGGCACATAGACCCCCTGGATTTCCTCGAGGTGATTTTCGTCCTTGAACACCCGGGGAAGCAGACGTTTTCCTTCATAATGCTTCTTCAATGCGGCGATGGCGGCTTTTTTGTCCAGCTTGAAGGGGATCACCAAATCCGGCTTCAGGCTGCCCGCAAACTGCTCCATCATCACCACGGGATTTCCGCAGTAGGGGCAGGCGGTGGCGGCCGTCTGCTCGTCACCGATGACCTCGCCGCCGCAGGAGTTGCACACATAGGCCCGCAAACCATCGGACAGCACTTCTGCCGGCGTGGACTCCCAATCCATTTCATCGTCCACATCGCTCCGCAGCGCGTCGTCATAGGCAGCAAGGGTCTCCACTTCAAATTCCGTGTCGCAATAGGGACATTTCATTTTCTGCAGATTGCTGTCAAACTCAATCGCGCCGTCACAGCAGGGGCATTTGTATTCCTGTAATACGCCCATAGGATTTTCCTCCTTTGAAAGATCAGATCAGGTCGCCGTTATCGAAGGGATCGCCGCATTCGGGGCAGAATCTGGGTGCCTTGGTGGGATCCTCCGGCTGCCAGCCGCACTTGTCGCACTTATACTGGGGAACGCCCGCGGGCTTCTTGCTGCCGCACTCGGCACAGAACTTGCCGGTGTTCTTCGCGCCGCAGGAGCAGGTCCAGCTGCCGTCATCGACAGGTCTGGGGCTTCCGCACTCGGGGCAGAACTTACCGGTGGCGGTGGCGCCGCAGCTGCACTTCCAGCCGTTCGCCGGCTGCGGCTCGGGCTTCTTGCTGCCGCACTCGGGGCAGAATTTGCCGGTGGCGGTCGCGCCGCAGGCGCACTTCCAGCCCTCCTGCGCCGGCGCTGCGGCGGGCGCGGGCTGCTGCGCCATCTGCTGCTGTCCCATGGCATAGAACTGCTGCGCTGCGTTGAAGCCGCCGCCCATCGTGTTGCCGGCCATGCCCATGCCCATGAAACCGGTCATGGCGCCGGCGGAGTTGCCGGCTGCGGTTTCCATGGCGTTGGCGGTGGCGGTGGTCATGCGCCCTGCCATCATGGCGGCGTTGGAGCCGTAGGACATGCTGTCCTCCATCTCCTGGATCTTCTTCATGTCCTCGGGGTTCAGAGTGATGGGATTGAGCGCGATCTTCTCAACGGAAATACCGCGGGATTCCACCCACTCGGCCTGAAGAGCGTCGTTCATGGCCTTGCGCAGCTCGTTGACCTTGGCGGGCAGCTGGGCAGGACGCAGCTCCATCTCAGCCAGCGCGCCGAAAGCAGGCTGCAGCGCGGACACGAACTCGGTCTTCAGCTGGCTGTCAATCTGATCTCTTGTAAAGGCCTGCTCCACATTGCCGCAGACCTTGGTGTAGAACAGCAGGGGGTTCGAA
>JAFXAW010000040.1 GCA_017522015.1 Oscillospiraceae bacterium
CGCGGTTGCGGTGAAGCGCACCCATCAACTTCCCTCCTCGCGGCATAGCCGCTGCGGTCGGTTGCTAAAAATGTGCCACCGGCACATTTTCTTAACGCACCGACTCTTTTTGAAAAAGAGAAAGGGGGCCGCCGGAGGCAGGCTGCCTCTCTCTGCCGCAGGTGCGGAAAGACGGGGCTACCAACTTCCCTCCTCGCGGCATAGCCGCTGCGGTCGGTTGCTAAAAATGTGCCACCGGCACATTTTCTTAACGCACCGACACAGGGAGGCTTTTTTCTTTATGCCGCGGCGAAACGAAAGCCTCCCCGTGTTCAACACAGGGAGGCTTTTGCCTTCTTAATACTCCACGACGCCGCTGTAGACGGTTTCGGTTTCGCCGGTGAGGTAGATCTCCTCCCCGATGCAGGAGACGATCAGCTCGCCGCCGCGCACCTTGACGGTGATGTCCGCATCCCGGTCGCAAAGCCCGCGCTCAATGGCGGCGACCACCGCCGCGCAGGCGCCGGTGCCGCAGGCCATCGTCTCGCCGCTGCCGCGCTCCCAAACGCGCATTTTCAGCGTGTTGCGGTTGACGACGCGCACGAACTCCGTGTTCACCCGCTCGGGGAACAGGGGGTCGTTTTCAAACATGGGGCCGATGTGCTCGACATCCACATCGTCCACGCGGTCGACGAAGACCACGCAATGCGGGTTGCCCATGTTCACGCAGCTGATGTTATATTCCCCGTCCGCAACGCGAACGCACCGGTCGATGACGCGCTCGCCGTCGAGCAGCACAGGAATCTCTTTCGGCGCGAGGCGCGCAGCGCCCATGCTCACGCGCGCACTGCGCACGACGCCGCCGAAGGCATAGAGCAGCACTTGTTTCACGCCGCTGACCGTTTCGATGGAGATTTCCATCTTCGGCACGATGCCGCGATCATGCAGATACTTCGCCACGCTGCGCATGACGTTGCCCGCCATGCGCCCCTCCGAGCCGTCGGCGTTGAACATGCGCATTTTCGCGTCCGCAATCTCGCTGCGCTCGATGAGCACAAGGCCGTCGCCGCCGATGCCGCTGTGCCGGTGGCAGAAGCGGATGGCCAGCGCCTCGGGGCAAGTGAGGCTGCCGTCAAAGTCCTCAAAGATGATATAGTCGTTGCCCGTGCCCTGCATTTTGGTGAACTCCAGCCGCTTGCGGCTTGTGCGCAGGTCGCAGATGTTCACAAGCTCGGTGTTCCAATGGCTGTAACGGCTCTCCAAAATATCCACAAGGGCGCGCGCGGTGTCCAGACTCGTGAGCGCCGGGATGCCGAGCTGCAAGGCGCGGCGATTCAATCGGATGAAATCGTCCAGATATTCCTGCTCCGTGCTGCCGGTGATGATGATATAGTCGATGCTGCCGCGCTCGAGCAGCTCAAACACGCGGTTATCGCGCCCGAGCTTGCCGACGATCTCCACATCCACGCCAAAGCGCGCGATTTCCGCCGCCGTGCCGTCCGTTGCATAGAGCTTAAAGCCCAGCTCGTAGAAGCGGCGCGCGATGTCCATCACTTCCAGATGGTCGCGCTTGTTGACCGAGATGAGCACGCCCGCCGGGTCGCGCGGGTCGGGCGGCATGAGCTTATAGCCCGCCGAGAGCAGACCCTTATACATCGCCTCCGCCAGCGTCGTGCCGACGCCGAGCACTTCGCCCGTGGACTTCATCTCCGGCGAGAGCGTGGCGTTCACGCCGCGCAGCTTCTCAAACGAGAACACCGGCACCTTGACCGCCACATAGGGCGGCTGCTTATAAAGCCCCGTGCCCCAGCCGAGCTCAGAAAGCTTCGCGCCGACCATCACCCGCGTGGCCAGATCGACCATCGGCACGCCCGTCACCTTGCTGATATACGGAATCGTGCGGCTGGCGCGGGGGTTGACCTCGATGACATAGAGCTCGCCTTCATAGATCAAAAACTGGATGTTCACAAGCCCCTTCGTGCGCATGGCGAGGGTGAGCTTGCTGGCAGCGTCCAGAATCTCACCGAGCATCTTATCGCCGATGCTAAAGGGCGGATACACGGCAATCGAGTCGCCCGAATGCACGCCCGCGCGCTCGATATGCTGCATGATGCCGGGGATGAGCACGTCCTCCCCGTCCGAGATGACGTCCACCTCCAGCTCCGTGCCCATCAGATACTGATCGACCAGCACAGGGTTTTCGATGCCCTGCGCGAGAATCAGCTCCATATAGCGCGAGACCTGCGCATCGTTATGCGCGATGGTCATGTTCTGCCCGCCGATGACATAGCTCGGGCGCAGCAGGACGGGATAGCCCAGCTCCTGCGCCGCGCGCAGCGCGTCCGCCTCCGTGAGCGCAGTCAGTCCCCGCGGGCGGCGCATGGAAAACTGCTCGAGCAGCGCGTCAAAGCGCCCGCGGTCCTCGGCAAGGTCGATGCTCTCCGCGCTCGTGCCGAGGATGGCAACGCCGGCTGCGGTAAGCGTCTGCGTCAGATTGATGGCGGTCTGTCCGCCGAAGGCCACCACAACGCCCTCCGGCTGCTCCAGCGCGATGATGTGCAGCACGTCCTCCTTGGTGAGCGGCTCGAAATAGAGCCTGTCGGCCGTGTCAAAGTCCGTGGAGACGGTTTCAGGGTTATTGTTGATGATGATGACCTCATAGCCCAGCTTTTTGAGCGTCCACACGCAGTGGACGGAGGAATAGTCAAACTCAATGCCCTGTCCGATGCGGATGGGGCCGCTGCCGAGCACGATGATGCGCTTTTTCCCGCTCTTCGGCAGGGCGAGGGCTTCACAGTGCCGGTCATAGGTGGAGTAGAAATACGGCGTTTCGGCCGCGAACTCCGCAGCGCAGGTGTCCACCATCTTGTACGCGGGCGCGACGGCAGTCGGCAGCGGCTTGCCGGAGATGCGCGCGATGGCAGCGTCCGGATAGCCGCATTTTTTCGCGCGGAGGTAGAGCTCCTCGCTCAAAGTTTCGCTTTCGGTGAGCTCCGCTTCCAGCGCCGCTAACTTTTTCAGCTTATTGAGGAAGAAGCGGTCGATCTTCGTGATGGCGTGGATTTCCTCCACGTCCACACCCATGCACAGCGCTTCAAACGCCGTGAAGATGCGCCGGTCGTCCGCCTCGTGCAGCCGCGCGCGAATGTCGCCCGCCACGGGATTTTTCAGGTGCAGGGTGTCCATGCCGTTTTCCGCGCCGCGCACGGCCTTCATCAGCGCCATCTCAAAGCTCGGCGCGATGCTCATCACCTCGCCCGTGGCTTTCATCTGCGTGCCGAGCGTGCGCTCCGCGCCGACAAATTTGTCAAAGGGCCACTTCGGCAGCTTGCAGACAACATAGTCCACCGCCGGCTCGAAGCAGGCGCAGGTTTTGCCCGTGACGTCGTTTTTAATTTCATCGAGCGTGTAGCCGAGGGCGATTTTCGCCGTCACCTTGGCGATGGGATAGCCCGTTGCCTTGCTCGCGAGCGCGGAGGAGCGCGACACGCGGGGGTTGACCTCGATGACGGCATAGTCAAAGCTCTCCGGGTCGAGCGCGAACTGGCAGTTGCAGCCGCCCTGGATGCCCAATTCCTCAATGATGTCCAAACTCGCCTGCCGCAGCATCCCATACTCCCGCTTGGAGAGCGTCAGCGCCGGCGCAACGACGATGCTGTCGCCCGTGTGGATGCCGACGGGGTCCACATTCTCCATCGAGCAGATGGCGATGGCGTTGCCGGCAGCGTCGCGCATCACTTCAAACTCAATCTCTTTCCAACCGGCGATGAACTTCTCCACCAGCACCTGCGTGATGGGCGAGAGCATCAGGCCGTTTTGCGCAATCTGCAGCAGCTCCTCCTCCGTGTAGGCCACGCCGCCGCCCGCGCCGCCGAGCGTGAAGGCCGGGCGGATGATGACGGGATAGCCGATCTCCCCGGCGATCTCCTTCGCGCGGGGCAGGTCGTTTGCGATGTCCGAAGGCACGACCTTCTGCCCGATTTTGAGCATGGTGTCACGAAACAGCTCTCTGTCCTCCGCCTTGTCGATGGCTTCGGCGTTCGTGCCGAGCAGGCGCACGCCCATCGCGTCCAGAAAGCCGTCCTTGCTCAGCTGCATGGCCAGCGTAAGCCCCGTCTGTCCGCCGAGGCCGGCGAGCAGACTGTCCGGCCGCTCCTTTTCGATGATGCGCTTGACGCTCTCCACCGTCAGCGGTTCGAGATACACCTCGTCCGCCATGGCGGCGTCCGTCATGATGGTGGCCGGGTTGGAGTTCACCAGCACGACCTCCAGCCCCGCGTCCTTCAAAACGCGGCAGGCCTGCGTGCCGGCATAGTCAAATTCCGCCGCCTGCCCGATCACGATGGGGCCGCTGCCGATGACCATGACTTTACGAATTGAAGTATCCAGCGGCATCAGTTTTCCCCTCCCATCATGGCAAGAAAGCGGTCATAGCTCCCGCTCGGGAGCGAATCCGGCGCGAACTGCAGGGAAAAGGCCCGCAAAGCCGGGTAATCCAATCCCTCGCAGCTGCCGTCGTTTAGGTTTTGATAGCGCGGTCGCGCGCCGAAGGCCTCTGCGTTCTCCGCGCAGACGGCGTAGCCGTGGTTCTGCTCCGTGATGTAAACGCGCCCGCTTTCCACATCGCGCACGGGCTGATTGGCGCCGCGGTGGCCGTAAGGCAGTTTCTCCGTGCGTCCGCCCGCGGCCAGCGCAAGCATCTGATGGCCGAGGCCGACGCCGAAGATCGGCTTTTTGCCGAGCAGCGCGCGGATTTCCGCGATGCAGGCAGCATTATCCGCCGGGTCGCCGGGGCCGCCGGAGAGGGCGATGCCGTCCGGCGCGAGGGCGAGCACGGCCTCCGCCGAGGTGCCGTAGGGCAGGCAGGTCACGCGGCAGCCGCGCGCGAGCAGCGCCTGCGCAAGCGGCTTGCCCGCGCCGTAATCGAGCAGCGCAACATGATTTCGCGCCTCTCCCTCCGGCGCGAGGCACTCGATCACCCGCGGGCTCGTGGCCTCGACGGCCTTTTCCACGCGGTACGTGCGCAGCGCAGCGGGCACGCCCTCCGGCTTTTCGGTGGTAATCATGGCGTTCATGACGCCCGCGTCGCGGATGATCTGCGTGATCGCGCGGGTGTCCACGCTTTTGATGCCCACGATGCCCGCGCTTTTGAGATAGGCATCGAGCGCAGAGCCGCTGCGGAAGTTGGAGGGCGCATCGCAGCCCTCGCGCAGCACGACGCCGCGCGGCGCGCTGCCGCTATCGCACATATCTTCCGCAATCCAGCCGTAATTGCCGAGGCTGGGGAAGGTGTGCAGCACGATCTGCCCGCAATAGCAGGGGTCCGTGAGCGCTTCGACATAGCCGACGACGGAAGTGGTGAACACCAGCTCACCCACGGTTTCGCCGCGCGCGCCGAAGGCCTCGCCCTCGAACACCTGTCCGTCTTCCAAAACGATATAGGCTTTATCCAATGTAAATCCCCTCTTTGCGATCCATAGGTCTGTCTTTCTCTGCCGGGTGAAGCTTCGGCCGGATATAGTGTGGCAAATGTGGTTATTTGCGCGCTGCCCGCGGCCCTCTCTCCAATCCCCTTGCCTCCCCTTGCGAAGGGGAGGTGCCCAGTGCGCACACTGGGCGGAGAGGTCGAAAAGCCCTCTCAGTCAGCTTCGCTGACAGCTCCCCCAGAGGGGGAGCCAAGTTGGATGATGC
>JAFXAW010000041.1 GCA_017522015.1 Oscillospiraceae bacterium
ACTGGGGTGAAATTATCTTCAAAAGCGGCGAAAAACCCATTACGGGCGTGTATTTTCCCTCCGCCGGCATTATCCGGATCAGGTTCTCGGGTCAAGACGGTACTACGCCTTTTCTCAGCCGGATTACACCAGCTCCCCGTTTTGCTTGTTGCTTGGAGCATAGCACAGCCCTTTCGCGCTGTCAAGATTTTTTCACGGGCTTTTGCGCAAAATCCACAACGCCTTCGCATGGTCTACGCTGCGATTTTCCCCCAAAACGACGCAAACAGGGGTCGGCACCATGGCCGACCCCTGTTTTTTCATTCAAACCGTAACGGTCAAGCTTTCTGCAAGTCCGATCAGACCAGCAGGCGCTCGATGTCCTCCATCGGACGCAGGCCGATCACGCGCGTGACTTCCTTGCCGTTTTCCAGCACCACGAGCGTCGGAATGCTCATCACGCCGAAGCGCGCCGCGAGTTCAGGCTGGGCGTCCACGTCCACCTTGCAAACCTTCACCTTGCCCTCATATTTCTCCCCGAGCGCGTCAATGGCCGGCGCGAGCATGCGGCAGGGGCCGCACCAGCTTGCCCAAAAATCCACCAGGCTCTTGCCCTCGCCGGTGACGAGGTCGAAATTCTCTTTTGTCAGATGCTGTACACTCATCGTGATTCCTCCTTAATTTATTTTTTCTTTCGCTTTCTGATCCAGATATTTTGCAGCGGAGAGCGCGGCGATGTTGCCTTCCCCCACCGCTTTGGCGATCTGATACGGTGTGCCCACACAGTCTCCTGCGGCAAACACGCCCGAAACGCTTGTGCGCATATCCGGCTGCACGGCAATGTGCACACCCTGCAGCTCCAGCCCCGGCAACAGCGCCTGCGGCGCAACGGTATCACGCAGGACGAACACGCCGTCAAAGGGAATGATTTCCCCGCCGATCTCGACACCCTCCACGCGGTTTTCGCCGAGGATACGCGCTTTTTTGCTCTCCTCCGCGCTGAAAAAGCGCAGATTGCAGCCAATGGAACGCAAAAACTCCGCCTCTTCCTCCGCATCGGCGGAAAAGCCCAGCACCGCGACATTTTTGCCCCGATAGAGCATTCCGTCACAGGTTGCGCAATAGCTCACGCCCATGCCCAGAAGCGCCTCTTCTCCCGGCAGCGTTTTTCCGCGCGCCGCACCGGCGGCAAGGATCAGACTGCGGGCCTCCAGCGTCTCCTGTCCCGCGGAGACATAAAACCTGTCCCCCATCGGCATCACAGCCAGCGCCTTTTCGCTTAAAAACTCCGCGCCGAGCGAGAGGGCCTGTTCGCGCATTGCGCCCAGCAGCTCTCCCCCGCCGATCGCGGGCAGGCCGGGATAGTTGTCCACTTTTTCTGCCTTTGCCAGCGCGGAAGCTGCGCCCGGACTCTCCAGCAGCAGCACGCTCTTTCCGCGGCTGCGCAGCGTGAGTGCCGCGGACAGTCCGGCAGGGCCGGCGCCGATCACGATCACATCCGGCATTTTCTGCGCCTCCTTTCAGATCATTTACTTTTTTATTATATCCAAACAAGTTCCTGTTGTAAATACTTGGGAAATCGCGTATAATGATTTTCTAAACTATTTTTGAAACGGAAACGGGGCGTCAGTCATGGACGAGAACAGGAATTTTATTCACGCTTTCGTAGAGGAGGATATCGCCGAGGGCGGCCGCTGCGCCGGCATGCAGGTGCACACGCGCTTCCCGCCCGAGCCGAACGGCTATCTGCACATCGGCCACTGCAAGGCGCTGTGCATTGATTTCGGCACGGCGGAGAAATATGGCGGACTGTGCAATCTGCGCTTTGATGACACGAATCCCGCCAAGGAGGACACGGAGTTCGTCGAGGCGATTCAGGAGGACATCCACTGGCTCGGCTTCGACTGGGGCGACCGTATGTTCTACGGCAGCGATTACTTTGAGAAGACCTATGAGCTGGCCGAGGGGCTGATCCAAAAGGGTCTCGCCTACGTCTGCGAACTCAGCCCGGAGGAATTCAAGGCCAACCGCGGTGACATCGGCGTGCCCGCCGTCAGCCCGTGGCGTGACCGTCCGGTCGAGGAATCCCTCGATCTCTTCCGCCGCATGCGCGCGGGTGAGTTCCCGGAGGGCAGCAAGACGCTCCGCGCAAAAATCGACCTGGCAAGCGGCAACTTCAACATGCGCGACCCGGTCATCTACCGCATCCGCTACATCGAGCACCATCGGCAGGGCACAAAATGGTGCATCTTCCCGATGTACGACTTTGCGCATCCCATTCAGGACGCGCTGGAGGGCATCACCCACTCCCTCTGCTCGCTGGAGTATGAGGATCACCGCCCGCTCTACAACTGGGTGATCGAGAATACAGACGTGCCCTCCAAACCCCGTCAGATCGAGTTTGCCCGTTTGGGCATCAACTATACGGTCATGTCCAAGCGCAAGCTGCGCAAGCTGGTGGAGGACGGTCTCGTCGCCGGCTGGGACGATCCGCGCATGCCCACGCTCTGCGGTCTGCGCCGCCGGGGCTACACGCCCGCATCCATCCGCAATTTCTGCGAGCGCATCGGCGTGGCAAAAGTCTCCTCCACGGTGGAGTTCGGCTTTTTGGAGCACTGCCTGCGCGAGGATCTGAACGCGCACGCGCAGCGCGCCATGGCGGTGCTCGAGCCGATCCGCCTGACCATCACGAACTATCCCGAAGGCAAAACCGAAACCGTCACGGTGGAAAACAACCCGAACGATCCCGAAGCCGGAACGCGCGAGGTTGCCTTCTCCCGCAATCTGTTCATCGAAGCGGACGATTTCCTGGAGACGCCCGTGCCGAAATATAAGCGCCTCTATCCCGGCGGCCCGGAGTGCCGCCTCAAGGGTGCCTATCTCATCACCTGCACCGGCTGCGTGAAGGACGAAAACGGCAAGGTTGTGGAAGTGCTGTGCACCTATGACCCCGATTCCCGCGGCGGCGACCCTGCCGACGGCCGCAAGGTCAAGGGCGCAACGATGCACTGGGTGGACGCGAACGACTGCGTGGAGGCCGAGGTACGGCTGTACGGCAACCTCTTCGCCGATGAGGATCCCGATGGCGCAGGCAAGGATTATATCGACTGCCTCAACCCCGAATCTCTCCTCGTCCGCCACGGCTGCAAGCTGGAAAAGATGCTCGGCGAGGCAACTGCCCCCGCGCAGTATCAGTTCCTGCGTCTTGGCTATTTCTGCGTGGACAACAAGGATTCTTCTCCGGAACACTTGGTGTTTAACCGCTCCGTCGCGCTCAAGGACAGTTTTGGAAAATAACATCCCGCGTTCTGTCGCAAAAAGATGCAGCCCACTTTGGGGCTGCATCTTTTTCTGTTTCCGTCAATCGCTGTGCGGTTTTTGGGGGGCGCTCACGCGGCGGAATACGCCCATATGTTTGCAATCTGCGCGCAGAGCTCATCATAACTCCAGACGCGACTGAGGGCAAAGCTGTTCGGATCGAGCACCGAAAAGCCCTCCGGCGTGCTGCCGCACAGAACGATAAAATGTCCGTTCTCCGTGAAGTCGCCCGGCAGAACGCTGAGGATCAGCAGCTTTCCCGCATCGAGCGCGCTGCGCATCGAACCCTCATCCAAAGGGAGCTCCTCCCAAACAAGGCCAAAATGCTCCGCGCCGGCGCGCATCAGTTCCCAGGAGGAGCCGGCGCCTTCGACATACCAGCCCTGCGACATGCTGTACTGCGCAACGGCAAGCGGATTGGCCTGCTCGTCTCCCGTCAGGGCGAGCGCCGTCATGCTCAGGCAGGTCGGCCCGCAGCCGGAGAGCGCAAGCACACTCTCGCCGTAGGGCGCGCAGCCCCAGCGCATATCCCACTGCATCAGATGCGGCGTTTCGCCGGATGCAAGATCATTTTGCAGATCAATCGTCTCCGCGCTGTATGTCCGCAGACTCAGCCACGGATAGGCATCGACGAAAGGCGCGGCGTCCGGATTCTTCTCCGCAAGCGTGCGGATGGACTCCGGCACGTCTTCGTGCCGCTCCGCGTCCGGATTTTCTCCCCACAGCTCCGATGCGGCATTTCCGCGGCGCGGCGCAGCATCTACGTCTTCCTCCCGCGACTCCATCCATTTCCCCACAACCAGAAAAAGTCCCGCCGCGATTACCGCAAGCAGCAAAAGTGAAATTCCAAGAATGCGTGTGCGTCTGGTTTTGGTTTTCATGTTTTCTCCCTTTCCGTGCCGGGCGCTGGAGTCCGAGCCCGCCCCATGAACTGTTTTTTCGCATCAGGTTTCATTTTCTGCCGAGGCGGCGTCATTCCTGACTGCTGCACAGCATACGCGGCTCCCGCATCGTTTTGGACGCCAAGTCCCATCATTTTCGTTTCGCTTTTGCATCGCCCGGCCGCAGCCTGATCGACGCCAAAGCCCAAACCGCATTTATGCGCAGAAATGCACATTTTGTGTCAAAGAAGATTGACAAGCACGACATCCTGTGCTAACATCTGTGTTTGGAAATGATCTCTTCCGCGCGGCGGCAAGGCGTTATGATTGGCTCTCGTTCCCGCTCTTGCAAAAGCATCTGCCATGTGCCTTGTCCAAAAGACAAGGCTTTTTTGTTGCGTGGGAGCGGCTTTTCAGCTTGTCCCCTTCCCGGGGCCAGGGAACAAATCGGCCAAATAAACACTGCCGCCTTTGAAACAGTATCCACCTGACTTTGTCCGGGTCAGAGATAGCATAAAGCACAAAAACCGCAAAAAAGAGAGAAAACGGGAAAGGGAGTAAAAAAACATGAACCTGATCTACGGCATCAAGGACAAGCCCAAGTTTGGACAGACGATTCTGTTCGCCCTCCAGCAGCTTCTGGCCATCATGGCCGCCACCATCGCCGTTCCGGCCATCATCGGCAACGGCATGAGCCAGACCGCCGCGCTCTTCGGCGCCGGTGTCGGCACACTGGTCTACCTGCTCTTCACCAAATTCAGAAGCCCGGTCTTCCTCGGCAGCGCCTTCGCTTTCCTTGGCTCGATGAGCGCCGCTTTCGCCGGTGCTGTCTCCATGGAAGCCGGCTATGTCGGCCTCATCCTCGGCGCTGCGTTCGCCGGTCTGGTCTATGTGATCATCGCCATCGTCGTCAAGTTCTGCGGCGTCCGCTGGATCAACAAGCTCATGCCCCCCGTCGTCATTGGCCCCACGGTTGCCATCATCGGTCTCTCTCTGGCCGGCAACGCTGTTGGTGATGTGATCGGCAACACCGCCGCCACCGCCTCCCCCTATGTTTGCATCATCTGCGGTCTCGTCACGCTGGCCGTAACCATTCTCTGCTCCGTCTTCGGCAAGAAGATGCTCAAGATGATCCCCTTCATCATCGGCATCGTGGCCGGCTACATCGTGGCCACCGTGTTCACCCTCATCGGCAACGCCACCGAAAACGCCGCCCTGCAGGTCATCAACTTCGGCCTGTTCAACTCCATCCAGTGGGTGCCGAGCTTCACGTTCATTACCGCTGCCAAGGGTCTTTCCGACCTGACCGGCTCCTACATCGCCACAGTCGCTGTCGCCTATGTTCCGGTTGCCTTCGTGGTCTTCGCCGAGCACATCGCCGACCACAAGAACCTCTCCTCCATCGTGGGCGAGGATCTGCTCACCAACCCCGGTCTGCACCGCTCCCTGCTCGGTGACGGCATCGGCTCCTTCGCCGGTGCGCTCTTCGGCGGCTGCCCCAACACCACCTACGGCGAGAGCGTCGGCTGCGTGGCCATCTCCGGCAACGCCTCCGTTGTCACCATCCTGACCACCGCCATCCTCGCCATCATCATCTCCTTCTTCGGCCCCTTCGCCACCTTCCTGGCCACCATCCCCTCCTGCGTGATGGGCGGCGTGTGCTTCGCGCTGTACGGCTTCATCGCCGTCTCCGGTCTGAAGATGGTGCAGAAGGTCGACCTGAACGAAAACCGCAACCTCTTTGTGGTCTCCGTCATCCTCATCGCCGGTGTCGGCGGCATGACCGTTTCTTTCGGCGCCGTGACGATCACCTCGGTCGCCTGCGCGCTCATCCTCGGCATCCTCGTCAACGTGATGCTCTCCGGCAAGAAGGCCAAGGCCGAAACGACCGAAGAAAAGTAAATCACCCTTTCCGAAAAGAAAAGAAACCGGCTTCGCCCGAGAGGGCGAAGCCGGTGTTTCTTTTTCTTAATGTTTAATTCAGCGGATGAAATTCGTGAAAACGGGCGGTTCCCGCTCCGGCAGACCGTACTGCGCCTTGCCAAGCGCGATGCTCTTCATGAGGAAGGCCATATTCTGCGCCAGCGCGCGCATCATTACCATGCCCTCGCCGTCCTGCTTTGCCTCCTCGGCGTTGTTGCCGTGGATTCCGTTCCAATACCGGCCGGAGGCAATGGGCATGCCGCTGATGGCAAAATATTTGTTCAGCTCGTCAAACGTTGCCGTCAGGCCCCCACGGCGCGCGGAGCATACGGCCGCGCCGACTTTCATCGTCGTGTCAAAGCCGCGGCTGTAAAACAGACGGTCAAGCAGCGCGATGAGCGTGGCATTCGCCGAGGCAAAATAGACAGGGCTGCCCACGACGAGACCGTCGGCCTCACGGAACTTCTCGGCCACTTCGTTGACCGCATCGTCAAAAACGCACTTGCGGGCGGTTCTGCAGCCGCCGCAGCCCATGCAGCCGCGTATGTTCTGATTGCCGACGTGCACAATTTCCGTTTCAATGCCCTCAGCCTGAAACACTTTTTCCATCTCGTGCAGCGCTGTATAGGTGCTTCCTCCCGCGTGCGGGCTTCCGTTGAGCAGCAACACTTTCATTGTCCTGTTCCTCCTTTTCACTTTCCGAATCTGTACGGGATATTTTACTTGCTCTGCTTTCATTATACAAAGCTCTATATCTTTGCACAAGTCCTATTTTGGCAAAGGCAACGCCGCCGGAAGCCGCGATTTCTGCTATCACCGGCCCGAAGAATCGGAGGGCGGGAGGGGAAACGGCGCTTGCAATGTCTTTTGGCGGGTGATATACTGATTCAGATATAAAAAATTTACTGAAGAAGGGAATCTCATGTCGTCTCAAGTCAGAGCAAAAGTTCAATCGCAGGACAAGCTCGGCACGATGCCGATCGGGAAACTCCTGGTCGTCATGTCGGTGCCGATGATGATCTCCATGCTGGTGCAGGCGCTCTACAACACCGTGGACTCGATGTTTGTCGGGCATCTCAGCGAAAACGCGCTGACGGCCGTGTCGCTGGCGTTTCCGTTTCAGAACATCATGACCGCGCTGGGCGTCGGCACCGGCGTCGGCGTAAACGCCATGGTGTCCCGCAAGCTGGGACAGGGCGACCGCGAGACCGCCGAGCGCACGGCGAACATCCAGCTCTTCCTCTCGGCCTGCTACACCGTTTTGTTCGTCATCATCGGCCTGTTCTTCTCGCGCAAGTTCTTCGAGCTTCAGACAAACGTGGCCGAGATCATCGACTACGGCGAGCAGTATCTCAGCATTTGCACCATGTTCTGTGTCGGCGTGTTCTACGGGCAGAATCTGGAAAAGCTGCTGATCGCCACCGGCAACAGCGTGCAGAGCATGATCTGCCAGGCCAGCGGCGCGGTGCTGAACATGATTCTCGACCCGCTGCTGATTTTCGGCCTTGGCCCCTTCCCCGCGCTGGGCGTTCGCGGCGCGGCCTGGGCAACTGTTATCGGACAGTGCTTCGCAGCGGCTCTGGCTTATTTCTACAACGTGCGCTGCAATCAGGCAACCCGCTTTAGCATCCGCAAGGTTCTGCCGGATTGGAAGATCCTCCGCCAGGTCTATGCCGTTGGCATCCCGTCCATGCTGACGGTCTGCCTCAACAGCGTGATGAGCTTCGGCATGAATGCCATCGTGCTCACCTTCAACACGACCGCCGTCGCCGTGTACGGTGTGTGGCTTCGCCTGCAGTATTTCGCGTTCATGCCGGTCTTCGGCCTCAACATGGGCACGATCTCCATTTATTCTTATAACTTCGGCGCCGGCAATTTCCCGCGCATCAAAAAGACGCTGCGCCTCGCGCTGCTTACGGGCGGTGCCTTCACGCTGGCAATCGCGCTGATCTATGAGCTCCTCCCGAGCGCAATGCTCGGCCTGTTCAATGCCTCGGACTTCATGCTCTCCATCGGCGTTCCCGCGCTGCGCATTTGCGGCATCTCCCTGCTCTTCGGCGGACTGAGCCAGATCTACGCCTCCTCCTATCAGACCATGGGCTACAGCGGTCTTTCGCTGCTGGCCAACGCCTGCCGGCAGGCCTTTCTGCCCCTGCCGCTGGCCTGGCTGCTTTCGCGTACCGGTGTGCTCGGAAACGTCTGGTTCTCCCTTGTCATCAGCGAGATTGCAACCTGCATTCTCTCTTTCTTCCTCTCCCGCTTCGTTATGAAGCAGGCACAGCACAAAATCGAGGCGAGACTGCGCGAGGTATAGTTTTCTTCCTGCGCATAAAAAATCCCCGCCCATTACAAATGGGCGGGCGCTCATAAAGCCCTTACAGTCCCGGCGGAAACTTCTGCCGGGACTGTTCTTGCATAGAGTGCAGTTACATGATACAGTTAAATATAACAGACCAATAAATCCGAATTTGACGAGCCGATAAAAAGATAATTCTGCCGTGCAGTATAGGGGTGAGTGAAATGTTCAATATCGAATGGGAACCTTTCAACGGCTTGACGCGTAGACCTTGGCTGATGTTCTTTGGATTAATTTTTTGCATTATTGTATGGGCTGCCGCGCTTTTATTATGTATCTTTTCCGGTTACCATATCACTTCCGAGAACGAAACCACACGCGTCGAAACCAGTTTCGCTGCTTATGAAACAAATAAAAATGAACTGCAGCTTTCTGCGCCTACGGGTGAGACCTATGTTATTGATTTCTACAACCATTACAACGGGCGCTTTGATGATCCGGCATTTTTATGCGATGGTGATACTTACACCGTATGGATAACTGGGGCAGGAAATATACGCGCGATGGCTGATTCAGCAGGTAACCATATTATTACTTTTGAATCTGAGCGAGAGGCCTATCGAAATAGCCAAAGGATTGCAGTTGTGTTAATGGCTGTTATACTGTTTCTGACGGTTGCATATTTTGTTTTGGCTTTAGTGGTAAGCGAAAGCTCGGCCTCGGTGTGGTGTCCTGAATGGTTAATTAAACTTCTGTATAAAAGTTGGTCTGATTTTTGGACGTAAAACGGGGCTGTGTCTCAGAACAATCAATTCCAATATGTCAAGCTCACTTCTATACGCCTTCCGGCGCAGTGCCTTACGCTGGTGTGTAACAAAAAACCGACCTATGATAATCATAGGTCGGTTTCACTATTTTCGGACACCCGCTGCCGGGATTTTTCTTGTATAAGTTGCCGCCATGTGATAGAATAAACCAAATGGTTAGTAAACATAAATTTAGCAGCGACAGAAAGAGAGGTAGAGCAATGAAAAAACGAAAAAGCACCATAGCCATTGTTGTGATTTGCATCATACTGCTTCTTATTGCGGCATATCTGCTTTACAGCAGACCGATGACCATTCAGGAACGCTACCCTATGCTTACTCTCGACAAATGCACCGAGCTTCGTGGTTACTACAAAATAGCCGGACAAACAGAGTTAACAGAGTTCACCATCGATAAGAACAGCGAAGCGTTTGAAATGCTGTGCAGCTTACTGTATGAGCAAGACTACCGCCGCAGTTTACGAGACCTTTTGCCAAGTGGAACACGCTACCATGCAACACAGCCGGACGAATTTGAATGGGAAGTCTTTTTCAATTTCGAAGATGTAGAGTTTCCTGACGGAAGCATTAGTTCAGGACCAATACTCCGCGTCCAAATTTGGTATGGTGAGCTGGATATTCATTTTGACGGAGAGATTCTTTCCTGCCGTACAAAAGAACAGGAAACCTGGGCAAAAGAAGTGCTTAATATAATTAAGTCTGTTCCGGCGTAATGCCTTATATGGGGACTTGCCCCGCGCCGGAGTATAGCAAAAACCGACCTATGATAATCATAGGTCGGTTTCACTATTTTCGGACACCCGCCTTCATGGGCGGGGATTTTTTTATTCACTCACTTGAGCAAATTGGAGCTGTTCATCACGCCGGGGGCATAGAGGAAAAGCACATCCTGCCCCTGCGCGGGCACATACTCCGGAACGAGCGCGGAGGCCATATACCGAAGATCCACCAGCGTGATCTTGCTGTAGCCGGGCACCAGCAGCGGCGCCATGCTGCTGCCAAAGGAATCCCGGAAGATCACCAGCTCACGTCCGGTATCGCAGGCGGGGTTTTCAATGACCTGCAGGGCGGCAGCGCCCGACAGATACAGGTCGTAAGGATCCCGGCCGAACAGCTCTTCCATATCGTACAGCCCCGTGGTCTCACCGGTCTCCCAGTCAAAAACCGTTGCGCCGTCGAGCACAGGAGACGTCAGATAATACATGGGTTCGGCGGGCAGAGGCAGGGCCGACTGCCCGGCATACACGCCGGCAAAGTCCTCCCGCGCCAAATTCTGCGTGTACTCCTGAGAAATTTCCACGCCCAGCGCCTCGGCCAAAGTCTGCGCGGCGTCTCCGATGCACTCCTGTCGCCAATGGCTGTCCGTTGTGTAATAGTCGGAGATGTCCAGCGCGCCGGTCAGGTCAATCCACTCAGCAAAGCTCATGGTCTGCTTTGTCAAATCCAGCAGATGCGCATAGTCCATGCCGGGATAGCCGTGTTTTTCCGCCAGATAGTAGTTCTTATCGGGCACGAGGGCAAACCAGGCCTGGCTGCCGGAGGGCGCAAAATGGCTCTCATAAACATTCTGCAGCTTTTGGGCGTTGTTTTCCACGCGCTTATCGCTTACCGCTTCCTCGATCTTGCTGGCCGAGCCCTCGGCGATATAGATGTCATTGACATCCTTCTGCGCCAGCAGATTGAACTGGATAAAGGATTTCAGCTTGCGGAAAGGCTCCCGCAGGGGGAACTGGTCGGTGGTGTAGCTTTCAAACTCGGTCATGAATTTGCCGCCGGTAAGCTGGTCCCAGGTGATCTGGGGCATCTGCGCGAGGGGGCGGCGCTCCGCCAGAGAGACGTCCTGCGCCGGCTTAACCCAGGCAAAAACGGAAAGCACGACAAACAGCAGGACCACGGGGCCCATGCGAAGCAGGGCTTTTTTCTTATTGCTCACAGGGGCACCTCCTTAAAAGCGGAAATACAGGAAGGGGTTGAAGCTGCCGCCCACCAAAAAGGCCGTGACAGCCAGCAGCAACGCACACAACGCCACAGGCTCCAGCCAAGTCATCACCGCAGTTTTCTCCAGCCGGAGCCCGACCTTGCGCACCAGCGGCGTCGCGCCCACAATGGCAACGATCAGCAGCAGCGCGTAAGACCGCAGATAATAGACGCTCTGCGCGCTCAGGAAGGGCAGTCCGTTCATACCGAACATGCTTGCCACATCGCTGCCGAACTGGCTGAGGCTGCCTGCATTGAACAGCACAAAGCTCACCAGCAGAATCAGCAGAACGGGAATACGCGCCACAGCGCCGGGCAGCTTTTTGAGCCACTTGGCCAAAAACAGCTTTTCCAGCACCAAAAACACGGCGAAATAAAGTCCCCACAGCACAAAGTTCCACGCAGCGCCATGCCACAAGCCGGTGAGAAACCATACCACGAGGACATTGAGGCACCATCTGGCAAAGGGCACCCGGTTGCCACCCAGCGGGATATACACATAGTCCCGAAACCAGCTTCCCAGGGACATATGCCACCGGCGCCAGAACTCGGAAACAGAGCGGGACATAAAGGGATGGTCAAAATTCTCCATCAGGTCAAAGCCGAAGATCTTACCCAGGCCGATTGCCATATCGCTGTAGCCCGAAAAGTCAAAATAGATCTGCAGGGCGAAGGCAACGGCGCACATCCATGAAAACACCACCGAGGGCTGATTGCTCGCCCGGCAGATCTCCACAAGCTGACCAAGCTGGTTGGCGATGAGGATCTTTTTGCCCAAACCGATCAGCAGCCGACGCACGCCCAGGCTGGCCTTTTCCAGGCTGTGAGTGCGCACGCGAAGCTGCGCCGCCACATCGGAATACCGGACGATGGGGCCAGCGATCAGCTGGGGAAACATGCTTACATAGGCGCCAAAATCCACAATGGACTTCTGGGCAGGCACATCACCGCGGTACACGTCAATGGTATAGCTGAGGATCTGGAAGGTGTAAAAGCTGATGCCGATGGGCAGCGCGACATTCGGCAGCACCAGATTCAGTCCAAGCGTGTTCAGGCTGGAAACGGCAAAGTCGGCATACTTGAACCAGCCCAGCAAGCCCAGACTCACCACCACCGAAAGGACGACAAACACTTTCGCTTTGGCCGTGCCCCGGTACTTTTCGATGAGCAGCCCAAAAATGTAGCCCATTACGATGGAAGTGACCATCAGCAGCAAATAAATGGGCTCGCCCCAGCCGTAAAAAATCAGGCTGAAGAGCAGCAGTATGGCGTTTTTGAACCTGAAGGGCACCACGAAATAGGCAATGAGTACCACGGGCAGGAAGTAGAATGCAAACGGAATGCTGGAAAAGAGCATACTAAACACTCCTTTCGGGAGTTGCTCGGAAGTAGGAAAGAGGCGAGGGCTTGCCCTCGCCTCTCAGGCTTTCAGAATTATCTTACTTGGACAGTTCCTTGTCCAGAACGCCGCCGCAGACGGTCTTGAACGCGGCAACATAATCGGCAGCAGCGCCGAATTCGGAATCGCACATCATGAACATGACCAGATCGCCATAGACGGCGGCATCAATGTCGTCTGCCTGCACGCAGATCCACTTGACGGGGTCGATGTTCTCGAGCATGGTCTGGGCGACCTCCTCGGCCTTGGCGGCGTCATTGACGCGGACCAGCACCAGAGAGTAAGCCTGAGAACCCATCATGGACTCGGAAGCCAGCGCCTCCTTCACCAGGGAAGCATCGCTCAGGCCGGTAAAGGCGGCCAGCGCGTCGGGATCGGCGAGATCCACGGGGATGTTGCCCAGGGGGAGTTCGGAAGACTTGTTCTCATAGATCTTGGTCATGATCTCTTCCAGAGACAGGGCGGACAGATCGGCGCCCTGGGGCTTCGCCTCTTCGGTGGGATCGGGGTTGGGGGTGACTTCCGGCTCGTTGGAGCAGGCGGTCAGGGTCATGGTCAGCAGCACGGTGACCAGCAGGATGACGGAAAGCAGCTTTTTCATGTGATTGTTCCTCCAAAATTGTTGTTAAATGCTTTTGCGTTTCAAACTTATTCGCCGGGGTATAAAGTCCACAGGCCGGTTTCGGCGCTGTATTGCAGGGTGTAAGTGTGGCTGCGGTTCTTGTAGATGGAACGCAGAGTGTACTCTCCGGGGCTGTCCACCGTCCAGAGCGTGCCGCTGTCCTGCTTTTCCAGCGTACCGCCGGAAACCTCCAGCGCGGCCTCGGTCTCCAGCAGAAGAGAAAAGCCCTGTGTCATTGCGCGGCTCATGGCCACGGGTGGCTGCAGGCTAAGGCCGTCGCCAATGCTCTGTCCGTTGACCAGCAGCTCGGGTTTCCCGCCGAACTGCAGCAGCGCCAGCACCAGAATCAGGCAGGCGGCCATCGGGCCGATAATCTTAACCAGATTCCCGCCGGGGAACCGGACGATCTTTTTCTGTGTCGGCTGCAGGGCCCGCTGTTTCAGTTCAGGCGTGGGCGTGATGCTCTGCCAGGCCCGCTTTGTGCCGGGGTCAAACATGGATGTCCTCCTTTGCCAGGATAGTTCGCAGCAGCTCCCGCCCCCGCTTGAGCCGCATTTTCACGGCGGACGGAGTCAGTCGCAGCTGGGAGGCCACGGCATCCACGCTCTGTCCCTCCAGACTGTGCAGGACCAGCACCACCCGGTACTTTTCCGGCAAAGACAAAACACAGCGCAGCACCGGCCGGTCGTCTTCCCAATCCCCATTGTCAGATGCCGGCTGTTCAATCAAATCATCCAGCGGGGTATAGGCGCGAACAGCGCCGGCTCTCTGCAGATCATGGCAGCGGTTGATGGTCACCCGGATGAGCCAGGCCTTTTCATGCTCTGCATCCCGAAAGGTGCCGGTATGCGCCAGATAGCGGGCGAAAGCGTCCTGCACGGCGTCCTCGGCGCTTTCCCTGCTTTGCAAAAGGGCATAAGCCACACGGTACAGCTGCGCGGCGTGGGCATCGTAAGCCCGCTCCGCAGCAAGGGTGCTTTGGGGTTCCATCTTGAGCCTCCTGTCTGTAACACGGATGAACATACGCCCAGGTCACATTTTTTCAAATATTTTTTTGAAAAAAAGCAAAATTTTTTTGGGGCGTAACTCCCTATGATGCACAATAGCACAATTCACCGGCGTAATCAAGGCAAAAAGCGGGGACATGCTGCGGCTCGTCCCTGCACCGCAGCCCCGGGAGGGAACGCAGCGCGGTCGTCGCACTCTTATGCAGCGAAAAGAGAAGGGAGACCAACCGAACGGTCAGTCTCCCCAATCCCAATATTATAGATTCTCTTTATGCATATGGCCTGCAAAGAGGATGCGCTGTCCGAAATGCCGGGCATCCGGCCTTTACTTCCGGAAATACTCCACTGCGGACTGCATCATCTTCATGTCATAAACGCCGGGAACGTTCCGGTACAGTTTGCTGCCGATACGCTCGGAGTGTCCCATCTTGCCGAACACTCTGCCGTCCGCCGAGGTAATGCCCTCGATTGCGAAGGCCGAGCCGTTGGGATTATAGCGAATGTCCGCGCTCGGGTTCCCTTCAAGATCGACATACTGCGTGGCAATCTGTCCCGCGGCGTTCAGCTCGGCAACGGTCTTCTCGTCGGCATAGAAGCGGCCCTCGCCGTGGGAGATGGGCACGCTGTAAATCTCGCCAACCTTGGTGTTGCGCAGCCACGGGGACATGTTGGAGGCGATTCTGGTGCGCACGATCTTGGACTGGTGGCGTCCGATGATGTTGTACGTCAGCGTCGGGAAGCCGGCGTCGATATCCATGATCTTTCCGTACGGGAGCAGACCCAGCTTGATCAGCGCCTGGAAGCCGTTGCAGATGCCCGCCACAAGTCCGCCGCGCACATCCAGCAGCTCTCCCACCGCGTCGCGGATGGCCGCGTTGCGGAAAAATGCCGTGATGAACTTTGCCGAACCGTCCGGCTCATCGCCGCCGGAGAAGCCGCCGGGGATGAAGATCATCTGCGCGTCGCGAATCGCCGCGGCGAGCTCGTCCGCCGAGCGGAGGATGCCCTCCGCCGAGAGATTGTTGATAACCTGAATCTTCGCCTTTGCGCCTGCGTCCTCAAAGGCCTTGGCGCTGTCATATTCGCAGTTGGTGCCCGGGAACACGGGAATCACCACCGTGGGCTTTTCCACGCGAAGCACAGGCGCAGCCGTGCTGGGAGCTCCGGCCTCTGCACAGCCCAGCGCAATCCCACTCTGCTCGATGTTGCAGGAATACACGCTCTCGAGCTTTGTTTCATATACATTCTGGAGTTCCGCGAGCGCCACGGACTCTGCCCCAAAGCAAAACTCCGGCTTCTCGGTAACGGTGCCCAAAAGCACCGCATCTTCCAGGCTTTCCCCGGTTTCCACAACAAAGCCGCCGTAGCAGTAGGCGAAGAGTTCCTCTGCGGAGACATCCGCAAACTGCACGCCCAGGCCGTTGCCCAGCGCCATCTTCAAAACCGCCTCGGCCACGCCGCCGTATCCGGGTGTATAGCAGGCCTTCACCTTTCCTGCGCGCATCAGATCTGTCACGCGGGCAAACAGCGCAAGCAGCGACTGCGTATCCGGAAGACCGTTTTCGTTCTTTTCCGGCTTGAGCAGGTACAGCTTGCTGCCCGCCGTTTTCAGCTCGGGCGAGACAGTCTCGTCCGCCTCCAGCGTGGTCACGGCAAAGGAAACCAGCGTGGGCGGAACATGGATCTCTTCAAAGCTGCCGCTCATGGAGTCCTTGCCGCCGATGGCCGCCGTGCCCAGTCCCAGCTGCGCGTCCAGCGCGCCGAGCAGCGCCGCAAAGGGCTTGCCCCAGCGTCTCGGTTCGCGGCCGAGCTTTTCAAAATACTCCTGGAAGGTCAGGTATACATCCTTAAATTCTGCGCCCGTCGCCACAAGCTTGCTGACAGACTCCACCACGGCAAGATAGGCGCCGTGATAGGGGCTCACTTCGCTCACATAGGGGTTATAGCCCCAGGACATCGCCGAGCAGGTGTCCGTATGCTTTTTCTCAACGGACACTTTGTGCACCATCGCCTGAATCGGCGTGAGCTGATATTTTCCTCCAAAAGGCATCAGCACGGTGCCGGCGCCGATCGTGGAGTCAAAGCGCTCGGACAGGCCCTTTCTGGAACAGACGTTCAAATCGCCGGCCAGCGTCTTCATGCCGGACACGAGGTCTTCGGGAATCGCCTTCTCCGGCATCTCCGCTGCGGCAACTTCAACAGAAATATGCTTTTCCGCGCCGTTGGAGCCCAGGAATTCGCGGGAGATGTCCACAACGGTCTTGCCGCCCCAATGCATCACGAGCCGCGGCTCCTCCGTGACCTCGGCCACGATCGTGGCTTCAAGGTTCTCGCCTTCGGCGAGCGCAAGGAAGCGTTCTGCATCCTCTTTGGCAACCACAACCGCCATGCGCTCCTGCGATTCGCTGATGGCGATTTCCGTTCCGTCCAGACCCTGATACTTCTTCGGCACGGAATTGAGGTCAATGCACAGGCCGTCGGCCAGCTCGCCGATGGCAACGCTGACACCGCCGGCGCCAAAGTCGTTGCAGCGCTTGATGAGGCGCGTCGCCTCCGGATTCCGGAACAGGCGCTGGATTTTTCTCTCCTCAGGCGCGTTGCCCTTCTGCACCTCGGCCCCGCAGCTCTCCAGCGAGCTGACGTTGTGGGACTTCGAGGAACCGGTTGCGCCGCCGCAGCCGTCACGTCCCGTGCGTCCGCCCAGCAGAATCACAATGTCACCCGGCGCGGGGCACTCACGGCGCACATTCTCCTGCGGCGCTGCCGCAATCACGGCGCCGATTTCCATACGCTTTGCCAGATAGCCGTCATGGTAAAGCTCGTCCACCATACCCGTGGCCAAGCCGATCTGGTTACCGTAAGAGGAATAGCCGCTTGCCGCCGTGGTGACGATCTTCTTCTGCGGCAGCTTGCCGCGGAGCGTTTCCTCAACAGGCCGCAGCGGATCCGCCGCGCCCGTCACGCGCATCGCGGCATAGACATAAGCTCTGCCGGAAAGCGGATCGCGGATCGCGCCGCCCACGCAGGTCGCCGCGCCGCCGAAAGGCTCGATTTCCGTGGGGTGGTTGTGGGTTTCATTCTTAAACAACAGCAGCCACTTCTCGTCGCCCGCTTCCGTCCTGACGTTGATCTTCACCGTGCAGGCGTTGACCTCTTCCGATTCGTCAAGATTCTGCATTTGGCCTCTGGCCGTCAGGCATCTTGCCGCGATCGTGCCGATGTCCATCAGATTGATGGGCTTCGTGCGGCCGATCTCCTTGCGCGCTGCCAGATAGCGCTCATAGGCCTGCTGAAGCAGCTCGTCCTCAAAGCTCACGCTGTCAATCGTCGTGAGGAATGTGGTGTGGCGGCAGTGGTCCGACCAATAGGTGTCCAGCACACGGATCTCCGTAATGGTCGGGTTCCGGTTCTCTGTGCGGAAATAGTCGCGGCAGGTGCGCAGGTCATCCACGTCCATGGCCAGGCCCATATCCCGCACCATGTCCACCATGCCCTGCTCATCCAGCTCCAGAAAACCGTCCAGAACAGCAACTTCCGTGGGGATGGCCAGCACATCCGTCAGCGTTTCGTATTCCGCCATGGAGGCTTCGCGGCTCTCCACGGGGTTGATGACGTGGCTCTTGATCTTCTCCACTTCCTGCTCGCTGAGCGCGCCCTTGAGCAGATACACCTTCGCTGTTTTCACCAGCGGCTTTTCTCCGCAAAACAGCATCTGCATGCACTGCGCCGCGCTGTCGGCGCGCTGGTCAAACTGGCCCGGCAGGTACTCGGACACGAAATATGCGTAGCCATCGGTGTCCACGCTGTCGCTGATCACGTCCAGCTGCGGCTCGGACAGCACGCTCCTGACCGCGACGGAGAACTGCTCCGGCGCGATATTCTCCACATCATAGCGGTTGATGATGCGGACATCTTCCAGCGCACGAATGCCCAGAAAGCTCTGCGCCTCGTGCAGAAGAGCCTTTGCCTCAATGGCGAGCTCTTCTCTCTTTTCCACATATACCCTGTAAACCATGCTCACTTCTCCTTTGCGAGCGCACGCGCACCGATGTCTTTGCGGTAAACGGCGTTTTCAAAATGGATTCTCTCCGCGAGTGCGTAGGCCTTTTTCAGCGCTTCGGGAAGCGTCTGCTCCACGGCAACCGCGCCCAGCACGCGGCCGCCGGATGTATACAGCTTTCCGTTTTCGGACTTCGCGCCGGCAACGAAGATGCGCTCATTCTCCGCGAGCGTCTCCGGCAGGGTGATTTCAAAGCCGCTTTTGTAGCTGGTGGGGTAACCGCCGGAGGCCATCACGATGCACGCCGCCGCCTTGTCCGAAAACTTCACCTCGGTATCCGCGAGCGTGCCCGCCGCCGTCGCCTGCATCACTTCCAGCAGATCGCTCTCCAGCAGCGGCAGCACAACCTGCGTTTCCGGGTCGCCGAAGCGGCAGTTGTATTCCACGACCTTCGGGCCATTGGGCGTCAGCATCAGGCCGAAATACAGGCAACCGCGGAAAACTCTGCCCTCCGCGTTCATCGCATGCATGGTCGGCAGGAAAATTTCCTTCATGCAGCGATCGGCCACATCTTCCGTATAGAAAGGATTCGGCGCAATCGTGCCCATGCCGCCCGTGTTGGGGCCCGTATCTCCGTCCCCGATCCGCTTGTGATCCATAGAAGACACCATCGGCTTGACAACGTTTCCGTCCGTAAAGCAGAGCACCGAAACTTCCGGCCCTGTCATGAATTCCTCGATCACGAGCGCGTTGCCGCTCTCGCCGAAAACCTTATCCTCCATCGCGGAGCGCACCGCCGCTTCGGCCTGCGCAAAATCCTCCGCGATGGTCACGCCTTTGCCCAGCGCCAGGCCGTCCGCCTTGATGACGATGGGATAGGGGCTGTTTTTCAGATAGGCGATCGCCTCGTCCGACGAAGTGAAAGTCTCATAGGCAGCCGTGGGGATGCCGTATTTCTTCATCAGGTTCTTCGAGAACACCTTGCTGCCCTCAATGATCGCAGCCGCGGCGTTGGGCCCGAAGCAGGGCACGCCCACGGCATTGAGTCTGTCCACCGCGCCCAGAACGAGGGGATCATCCGGCGCCACGACAGCAAAATCAATGCTTTCCTTGACGGCAAAGTCGCAGATTTTGTCCAGATCCTTCGCCCCGATGTTCACGCAAACCGCGTCCGCGGCGATGCCGCCGTTACCCGGAAGCACATAGATCTCGTCCACATTTTTGCTTTCTTTCAGCTTGCATACGATCGTATGCTCACGGCCACCGCCGCCGACCACCATAATTTTCATATTGCTCCCCCTCATCAATGATGGAACAGCCGCATTCCCGTGAAGGCCATTACCATTCCGTATTTATCACAGCACTCGATCACCGCGTCGTCCCGGACAGAGCCGCCCGGCTGCGCGATGTAACGCACGCCGCTGCGGTACGCCCGCTCAATGTTGTCGCTAAACGGGAAAAATGCATCCGAGCCAAGCGCCACGCCGCTGATTCCCGCCAGATATTCGCGTTTTTCCTCCTCGGTGAAGGGCTGCGGCTTTTCGTAAAAATACTTCTGCCACACGCCGTCTTCACAGACGTCCTCTTCGTTGTGATTGATATAACCGTCAATCACGTTGTCGCGGTCCGGTCTGCCGACAGTGTCCAGGAAAGGCAGGTTCAGCACCTTTTCATGCTGCCGCAAAAACCAGGTGTCCGCCTTGCCGCCCGCGAGCCGCGTGCAGTGAATGCGGGACTGCTGTCCGGCACCCACGCCGATGGCCTGTCCGCCGTAGGCAAAGCACACGGAGTTGGACTGCGTATACTTGAGCGTGATGAGCGCAATAATCAGGTCCGTGACGGCAGCCTCCGGCAGCTGCCGATTCTGTGTCACAAGATTTTCCAGCAGCTGGGCGTTGATTTCAAAGTTGTTTCTTCCCTGCTCAAAGCTGATGCCGAACACCTGCTTGGTCTCCTGAAGCGCGGGAACATAGTTTGCATCCACCTTGACGATGTTGTAGCCGCCGCGCCGCTTTTTGCGGAGGATTTCCAGCGCCTCGTCCGTATAGCCCGGCGCGATGATGCCGTCGGACACCTCGCGGCTCAAAATCAGCGCGGTGGTCTTGTCGCAAACATCGGAAAGCGCCACCCAGTCACCGAAAGAGCTCATTCTGTCCGTTCCGCGCGCGCGTGCATAGGCGCAGGCGATCGGAGAATCGTCCAGCCCCTCAATGTCATCCACAAAGCATGCGTACTTGAGCTTTTCCGGCAACGGCAAGCCGACCGCGGCCGATGTGGGGCTGACGTGCTTGAAAGAGGCCGCGCTGGGCAAGCCCGTCGCCGCCCGCAGTTCCTTCACCAACTGCCAGGAGTTGAGCGCATCAAGAAAGTTGATATAGCCGGGACGCCCACCCAGCACCTCCAGCGGCAATTCGCTGCCGTTTTCCATGTAGATTCGCGCCGGCTTCTGATTCGGATTGCATCCGTATTTCAGTTCAAGTTCCTGCATCGTCCATAACCTCTCTTTTCAGCGTTCCGGTTCCAAAAACCGGCCTCGGCCTTTTTATTTGTTCTTGTTGATGAGCCGCTCCTCGTATTTTCCGCTCTCCGGCTCGGTGTAGCGGACATAGAGGGAAATCCGGTTATCCGCATTGAGCGAGTTCCAGATCTCCGAAGTAAATTCATCAATGCTGTCGGGGATGCTCACGCGCTTCGGCTCGCCGGCGAAGGACGGCAGGGGATTGCCGTCGCCCTCATAGGTGTGGATAAAGTGCCCCAGGCCGCTGAGCGGCTGATAGGAATACACATAGCGGGCGCAGGCCGAGCCATCGGCATCCTCGCTTTTGAGAATGCTCATCTTATAGCGGAAATCCGCTCCGTCCATATGGAACATGCAGCTGATGCGGGGCGTGAAATTGGGCGCGTCCGGCTCAAAGGCTCTGCTCTCCAGCGCCTGCTCAAAGCTCTGTCCCTTTTTCAGATACTCCACGACGGTATCCGTCTGATCTCCGTTTGTCACGATCAGGCAGTCGCCCGTCCTGCGCAGAGCCGCATAGATGATGAGAGACGGATCCGTCAGCTTCGATTCGTCGAAGGCCTTTGTATACACTTCCCCATCCCGCAGTTCAAAGACGCGGTTTCTGCTGTTCTCGCTTCTGCCCATGATGAAATATGCCGAAACGGCATACTTGCCGTCGGGCGTCTTACCGGCCACGATGCCGCGGCCGACATAGGGATTATTCTGCGTCCAGTCCGAAAACGGCCTGACTTCGTATGCACTCATTCTTTCTTTCCTTTCATGATTCCGCTGCTGACCAGCTCCGTCGCTGCGGGCAGCAGCTTCCACTCCGCTTGCTCCATAACGCGCCGCTGCAGCAGCTCCGGCGTGTCTCCGTCCATGATCTCCACAGCCTTCTGATAGACAATCTCTCCACCGTCCGGAATCTCATTGACGAAATGAACGGTCGCGCCCGTGACCTTCACGCCGTAAGCCAGCGCCGCCTCATGGACGCGCAGCCCGTACATACCTTCGCCGCAGAAAGAGGGGATCAGGGAGGGGTGCACATTCAAAATGCGCTCCGGATATTTCGAAACAAAATCCTTGCTGAGAATGCTCATAAAACCGGCGAGCACGATCAGCTCAATCCCGTACTGCTCCAGCGCAGCAAGAATCCGGCTCTCAAAATCGTCGCTCCCGCGCCGCTCAACCACCAGGGTCGGGATCGACGCTTTTTCCGCCCGCTTCAGGGCGTATGCATCCGCGCGCGTGGAAATCACCAGGCAGATTTCTCCGCTTTGCAGCACGCCGCCGTGCTGCGCGTCGATCAGCGCCTGCAGGTTTGTTCCGCCGCCGGACACCAGCACCGCGATTCGGGTTTTCAGCATAAGATCATCCCATCGTCGGAGGCAACGATCTCGCCGATCACATAGGCCGCCTCGCCCTGCTCGCGCAGCACGGCAAGGGCCTTGTCAACATCGTTCTTATCCACCACGACGCTCATGCCGATGCCCATGTTGAAGGTGTTGAACATGTCGCGCTCCGGAATATCCCCGGTCTTGGCAATCAGGTCAAACACCGGCGGAATCGTCAACACGTTCTTTTCGATCTTTGCGCTCATTCCCGCGGGCAGGCTTCTCGGAATGTTCTCATAGAAGCCGCCGCCCGTGATGTGGGAAATGGACTTCACCGGCACGGCATCGAGCAGCGCGGTGATGGCCTTGACGTAAATCTTCGTGGGGGTGAGCAGCACCTCGCCCAGCGATTTTCCGCCGAACTCGGCAACGGGCGTGCGGATGTCCTGATTGTGCTCCACGTCAAAGACCTTGCGCACGAGGGAGAAGCCGTTGGAGTGCACGCCGCTCGACGGCAGGCCGATCACAACGTTACCCGCGCAGACATTATTCTTGTCGAGAATCTTGTCCCGATCCACGATGCCGACGGAAAAGCCCGCCAGATCATATTCGTCCACCGGGTAAAAGCCCGGCATCTCTGCCGTCTCGCCGCCGATGAGCGCGCTGCCGGACTGCACGCAGCCCTCGGCAATGCCGGAAACGATCTGCGCAATGCGCTCCGGAATGTTCTTGCCGCAGGCAATGTAGTCCAGGAAAAACAGCGGTTTAGCACCGCAGCAGATGACATCGTTGACGCACATGGCCACGCAGTCAATGCCGACGGTGTCATGCTTGTCCATGATAAACGCCAGCTTGAGCTTGGAGCCGACGCCGTCTGTGCCGCTGACCAGCACAGGCGTTTTCATTCCGGCGAGGTTCGGCATAAACAGGCCGCCAAAGCCGCCCACGTCGGACATAACTCCGGGCGTGTTCGTTCTGGCAACGTGCTCTTTCATGAGTTCGACCGCACGGTATCCGGCGATGATGTCGACTCCTGCTTTTTCGTAACTTTCAGATCTTGAGTTCTTCAATTCTTTTTCCCCTCTTTTTCATGCAGACCGCGTTCAAAGCGTCTTTTCCCTGTGTTCTTCGGTGTATCTGTGGGGTAGTTGGCGGTGAAGCATGCATCGCAGTAGCCAACACCCAGTTCGCTTCCGATCAGCTCTCCCAGCTGTTCCACCTGCAGGAAGCCCAGAGAATCCGCGCCAATGATCTCGCAGATCTCTTCCGTGGTCTTGTTGCAGGCGATCAGGTTTTCCTTGGAGTCAACGTCCGTTCCGTAATAGCACATCTCGATGAACGGCGGCGCGGAAACACGCACATGCACTTCCCTGGCACCGAAATCCCGCAAAAGCTTCACGATCCGCGCGCAGGTGGTTCCGCGGACGATCGAGTCATCCACCAGCACAACGCGCTTTCCGTTAATGACTTCCCGGATCGGGTTGAGCTTGATGCTCACGCCCTCCTCGCGCATATCCTGCGTGGGCGAAATAAAGGTCCGGGCGATGTATTTGTTCTTGATAAACCCGATCTCGTAGGGAATTCCGGAATACTTCGAAAAGCCGATGGCCGCATCCAGTCCGGAATCCGGCACGCCGATGACGATGTCCGCCTCCGCCGGGTTTTCTCTGGCCAGGCATTCACCTGCCTTCACTCTTGCCGAGTGTACGCCCACACCGTCAATGACAGAGTCGGGTCTTGCAAAATAGATGTACTCAAAAATGCAGGTCTTTTTGGGGGCTTTGCCGCAATGCTCGGTAATGCTGGTCACGCCGTTTGCGTCGAACACGACGATTTCGCCCGGCAGAACATCCCGGACAAACGCAGCACCCACAGCCTCCAGCGCGCAGCTTTCGGAGGCCACAACATAACTACCGTCGCTCCGCTGCCCGTAGCACAGGGGGTGGAATCCGTTCTCATCCCGCGCGGCGATCAGCTTCGTCGGGGACATGATGACCAGAGAATACGCACCCTTGATTTTGTGCATGGCCCTGTTGATGGCCTGTTCAATGGAGGGCGCCGTAAGCCGTTCCTTGATGATGCAGTAAGAGATCACCTCGGAATCGCTCGACATATGGAAGATCGCGCCGTTCATTTCCAGCTCATCGCGCAGCTCCGAAGCATTGACCAGCTTTCCGTTGTGCGCCAGCGCCATATGGCCCTTGATGTGGTTGACCACGATCGGCTGCGCGTTCACAGCCCCGGCCTCACCCGCCGTGCCGTAGCGCACGTGTCCAACCGCCATGTTCCCGCTGCCGAGCCGCTGCAAAACCTCGGGGGTAAATACGCTCGCCGCAATGCCGATATCCTTGTGGCTGCGGAAAAGTCCGTCATTGCAAACCACGATGCCCGCGCTTTCCTGTCCTCTGTGCTGGAGGGCAAACAGGCCGTAGTACAGCAGCTGCGCAGCATTGATGTTCTTCGGCGAATAAATGCCGATCACACCGCACTCTTCATGAATTTTGCTCATTGTGCATCCTCTCCCCTGCTCATCAGGCATTGAACATTTCTTCGATTTTTCTGTTCTTTTCCAGTGTCTTTTCAACGTTCTTTTTCTTTGCATCCAGCAGCTTTGCCGCAAGAGAATCGTCCGCCAGCGCCAGGAACTGCACACACAGCAGTGCAGCATTGGCAGCACCGTCTATGGCAACCGTTGCAACCGGAACGCCGGAGGGCATCTGAACCGTAGCCAAAAGCGCATCCAGGCCGCCCAGATCATCCGATTTGATCGGGATGCCCACAACCGGCAAAATCGTGTGCGCGGCAAGAACGCCGGCAAGGTGCGCCGCCTTTCCGGCCGCTGCGATGATCGCGCCGAAGCCGTTCTCCCGGGCCGTGCCTGCGAAATTCGCGGCCTGCTCGGGTGTGCGGTGTGCCGAAAAAACATGCACTTCATGCGGCACGCCATATTCCTTGAGCACGTCGACCGCTTTCTCAACCACTTTCAGATCGCTGTCGCTGCCCATTACAACTGCAACTTTTTTCATTGCAAACGCCCTCCTCAAATAATCTCAGCCCGCAAATTACCCCTCTGGGAAAGCAAAACTGGGCAGTCTGCTGCCCATACACAGCAGACTGCCCAGACG
Organism: Oscillospiraceae bacterium; assembly: GCA_017522015.1. Lineage (GTDB taxonomy): Bacteria > Bacillota > Clostridia > Oscillospirales > Oscillospiraceae > SIG483. Next base: position 25,186 of record JAFXAW010000041.1, read on the forward strand.
AACGACATTACCAAACCCCTCATCACGCTTCCCCTGTGTTAAACCACATATTTCGTCAGTTGCGTGCGGCACTAAATTATATTTTAGATCATATCAAAAAAGTGTGCTTTATTCAATACACAATATTCTAAAAAAACCACTTTCAAATCATACCGGAATTTGTAAGATGTGTTGCCTGTGCGGAAATGCGCTTTCAACTTGTCGCATCCTGCATAAAAATGCACGCTATGTTTTCAGAAAAAAGCCACCGCAGCGCAGGTTGGAAATGTCTTAATCCCTATAAAACAAACGCAGTAGAATCAAGGCAAAAATAAGCAAACGTAACACTTGCTTTGTTTAATATTATAACGCCGTTTCTTTCTCTTTACCAGACAGTTTTCTGTTGATATATGCATTGGTTTGAAATCCTTGGTAGAATGTGTTATATTTTAAATAGCGATAGAGCAATAGAAATACTTTCTTTTGAGAGGTCACTAGTAATATTATTTTATTAAATAAAATTATACTTTTGAACTACCGAGGAGGACACTATGATAATAGCTGGCATTGAACACGCACTCCGCTTTTGGGTTGATAATGAAGAAGGAGAGTCTATATGCGACGAGATCTTTGCTTCTTTTGAAGACCTGAATGCGTTCCTGAAAGAAGCTTGGTGTGATGAAAAATATGACGGGTTGACAGGGAAGTTCTCGCCTGTTGAAATTATTAACGGACAGCCAGATGAGTCAGCAAGGTTTGTTTACGATATTTCCCCGATTATGGAACTCGAGGCAGAAGAAATTGAAGATTATCATTGCTGTTTTGAGGAGGATTATCGAGCATCAAAAGAAATGGCAGAGAGATTTGGTAAAGATACACAGTTTGTTCCGGAAGATGATGCGGATGATTATGAGAGCAAGAAAAAACACAGGAATGAAATCACGTACATTTGCCCCCATTGTTTTAGAGAACTCGATGATTGTCGCTGCTCTACCTATCCATATCACTTGATTCAAATTGATACATTGATCGTCCCGATTATTCGCACTTTGAATAGAAAAGGATATGTGACAACCGCTTGTTGCAGTGGCCACATTGAGGAGGTGCATTGTCTATCCATTTATGTAGCGTTCAAAGATGAGCATGATTTTGGCAATAACATTCCAAAGGGTGCTGTTTATGCACGTGTTGATCGAGCCATCAGGTTTGATAGCTTGGAAAAAATGGATAGAGCAGAAAGGCAAGTGTTCCGTGAGCATTGCATCAAAAAACTTGCTGCATGGGCAAACAGTTTACCTTCTTTGCGCTAAAATAATATATCCTCGCTAACGCCTTGCGCCTTTTTACCATCACAAAGTTCTGAAAAAGTTCTTCAACACTTGCTTGAGAAGCATTCATAATGATCGGTTTTCTTAACATAATCAGACACCCTGCCTTCATCAAAAACGAGAAACAGGCAGGGTGTCTGACTTTTAACAAAAAGAGAAGAGCCTTGAAAACGCAATGTTTTCAAGGCTTTGGTGACCCAGCGGGGATTCGAACCCCGGACACCCTGCTTAAAAGGCAGGTGCTCTGCCTGCTGAGCTACTGGATCATATTAAATTTGGCTGGGATGGCAGGGATCGAACCTGCGAATGCGGGAGTCAAAGTCCCGTGCCTTACCCCTTGGCTACATCCCATCATAAAGAACGGAAGGTCGGATTTCGCTCCGACCCTCTCGCCTCAAAAAAGTGGGGTGGGATATGGGGCTCGAACCCACGACACCCGGAACCACAATCCGGTGCTCTGCCAACTGAGCTAATCCCACCATATGATGCTGTTTGCCTTGGATGGCACGCCAGGAGGGATTCGAACCCCCGACCTACTGCTTAGAAGGCAGTTGCTCTATCCTACTGAGCTACTGGCGCGTATCGTCTCGAGGGGGTCTATCCCTTTTGCGGAAGCTCCTTCCGCCAGTGGAGCGGATGATGGGAATCGAACCCACGTATCCAGCTTGGAAGGCTGGTGTTCTACCATTGAACTACATCCGCACAGCTCGTCCCCAAATGTTCAGCTTAGAAAGCATACCATCAACGGAATCGATTGTCAATAGTTTTTTCTTCGCCGAAACACACAAAAACTCTCCCGGCACCGAATACAGGCGCCCACAAGCCCTGCACATCCCTCCGCGGCATTATGCCGGGAGGTCGCGCCGCCCGGTGCGCGCACTTGCACTTCGGGCGGCACGCGCACCGGGCAGAATCCTTTTCGCAAACGCCCCCCGCGCGGCGAGGGGCGTTTCATTCTTATCTGTGATAGAGCTTGCTGGTTTCGTACTGCGGCTCGCAGGTGACGTTGACGCCCAGTTTCCGGAACAGGCTCTCGTCCACGCGCGAGAGAATAACCGTCGCGTGCGCCTCACTTCCGGCGAGCTTCGAGAGCTGCTCCATCGCGCGGTGCGCCTGCGGATCCGACACAGCGCAGATGGACAGCGCGATCAACACCTCGTCCGAGTGCAGGCGCGGGTTCCGGTTGCCCATGTGGGCGACCTTCAGATGCTGAATCGGCTCAATAACCTCCGGAGAGATCAGATTCACGGCGTCCTCAATCCCTGCGAGCGACTTAAGCGCATTGAGCAGGCAGGCCGCGCAGGCGCCGAGGAAATTTCCCGTCCGCCCGGTGACAATCTTACCGTTGGGCAGACTCATTGCCACAGCCGGCTCCCCCGTCTCCTGCGCCTTGGCCAGCGCGGGCGCAACAACCTCACGGTCATTCGTGCCGACGTTGAGCTGGCTGAGGAGCATCTCGATCTTATACAGCTCCGCCGACTTGCTCAGCCCCTGGCGAATGGAGCAGGCCGTGCTGAAATAACGGCGGATGACCTCCTGACGGGACGCCTCCCGGCAGGCCTTGTCGTCCGTGATGCACTTGCCGACCATGTTCACGCCCATATCCGTCGGACTGTTGTAGGGGCACTTCCCCAGAATCCGCTCAAGCATCGCCCGCACGACGGGGAAAATCTCAATATCGCGGTTATAATTGACGGCGGTCTCCCCGTAAGCCTCCAGATGGTAAGGGTCAATCATGTTCACATCGTTGAGGTCGGCCGTCGCCGCCTCATAGGCAAGGTTGACCGGATGCCGCAACGGCAGGTTCCAGATCGGGAAGGTTTCAAACTTCGCATAGCCCGCCGCGACACCGCGCTTGTGCTCATGATAGAGCTGGCTCAGGCAGGTGGCCATTTTCCCGCTGCCGGGGCCGGGGGCGGTAACGATGACCAGAGACCGGCTGGTCTCCACATAGTCATTGCGTCCAAAGCCGTCGTCCGAGACGATCAGCGGCAGGTCGGCAGGATAGTCGGGAATCGTATAGTGCCGGTACACCTTGATGCCCAGCGACTCCAGCCGCTTCTGGAAGGCCTCCGCCGTGCGCTGGCCCGCCCAGCGCGTGATGACAACGCTTCCGACAAGCAGACCGCAGTCCCGAAACGCATCGATCAGCCGCAGCGCGTCCAGATCATAGGTGATGCCGAGGTCGCCGCGGCGCTTGTTGCGCTCAATGTCGTCCGCAGAGATTACGATGACGATCTCTGCCTCGTCGCGCAGCTCCATGAGCATGCGGATCTTGCTGTCGGGCTCAAAGCCGGGCAGCACACGGGCCGCGTGAAAATCATCGAAGAGCTTGCCGCCAAACTCCAGATAGAGCTTGCCGCCGAACTTCTCGATGCGCTCGCGGATATGCGCCGACTGCATGGCGATGTACAGGTCATTATCAAAGCCAATCTTCTCCATCGTATGTCACTCTACCTCTGTCTTTATATTTCTTTTCTGTCCGCCCCGGCTTTTGCGCCGGAACTGCCCGGAGGCTCCAAACCCGCGCCGGTAAGGATACCGCGCCGGATCCCGAAGTCCCGCCGGGGTGCGTCAGCCACAGAAAATCCGTTTCTGCGCACATCCCAATATTACGTCAAAGCGAACTGCTTTCTTTTTCGGCCGTCCGCTGTAAATACAAGCTGTGGTAATCCAGATACTTCCTGGCGTTATAGATGTTCTTGCTTTTGATCTCAAAATAACGCTCGCCGCAGGAAAAAACAATCACCTTTGCGGTAAAAATCGCCATATTCTCGATCTCCGACATGGCAAAACGCTCGCCACAACAGACAAGCTCGTCGGCGTATTGGCGCAGCTCGCCCTTTCCGACAAAAACCGTCTTGTGTCCGGGCAGCACTTCGTGAAGCAGTATATCCGAATCGGAAAACAGCAACCCGTTCTCATCCGGCTCCAGCGCAGCAAGCCGCTCTTTCTGCCAGGCATCCCACGCGCCGGGATTTGCAAAGGGCTCCGCGGGCTCAAAGGCACCCGTTTCCGTGAATTTTCGGGAAAAGCCGCAATCGCAGCGGATATATGCGCCCTTGCTGTGCAGCGTGCCGACCCGGCCGCATTCCGGGCAGAGATAGGTCAGCGTCTCCATATGCTCGGCGGGCGCCTTGGATTTATAAACAACCGGCTCAGCGAGCTGACGCTCCCAGGCATCCTCCCGGATATCCCGGTTGATGAGTTCATAGATCGCATCCGGCTTCATGGCCTTGAGCTCCTGCGGGGGATAAACGCCCACAATGTGCCCCGTCATCTTTCCCTTGCGGATGCCCTTACCCCAGCGGGGCGAGGTCAGGTGTCCGCCCTCGAGGCGATAGGTCACAAGCGTTGCGCCGCAGGTGCGCGCAAGCTTCGCCGTCGCCGGAAAAACCCAGCCGGTCTGCCCGTCCCAGGTGCACTCGCCCTCGGCAAAAAGGCCGACGGTAATTCCCTGGCGCACACTGCGGATAATCGCCATCACCGTGTCCGCAGCCGATGCCGCCTTTTTGCGGGAGATGGGTGAAAGAAACCACTTCAGCAGCTTGCTCAGCAGGCCCTTGCGGAAAAGATGCTCGCTCGACACGAAGCTGATCGGCGTATCCGGAAAGCTCAGCGCAAGCATCACGGGGTCAAGCGTCGTCACATGGTTGGACACAATCAGGCAGGGCCCTTCGACCGGACGCACCTGCGGCGTGTAGCCATACACAAGCCGGAAGAAAAACCGCGCCGGTTTATAAAGCAGCTTCAGCAAAAACCGATATCGTTTCATGGGTTCCATATTCCTGCCCCTCCTTACGCCCTGCACTGTCACGGCACGAAGCAGCGCGCTCCGCCGTTCGTTCGACAAATTTCTCACAAGCTTAAGACGCTAAAGTATTATATATTATTTTGCTGCCCTTTTTCAATTCAAATTTTTATATTTTTTACAACTTGGATACACTTATTTGTCTTTGTTTTTTCAAAATAATGTGTTATAATGGAATTTAATAATGGACGAATTATGCTCTTTATGCGGAAAGGCAAGAATTTATGGGACTTCTGACAAAGCTTTTCGGAACACATTCCGAGCGTGAACTGAAAAAAATCTATCCCATCGCGGACAGGATTGAGGCGCTCGGCAAAGAATATGAAGCACTCTCTGACGCCGAACTCAGCGCGAAGACAGATGCTTTCAAGGCGCGTCTGGCGCAGGGCGAGACGCTTGATGACATTTTGCCCGACGCCTTTGCCGCCGTGCGCGAGGCCGCATGGCGCGTGCTCGGGCAGCGGCCCTACCGTGTGCAGCTCATCGGCGGCATCGTGCTCCATCAGGGGCGCATTGCCGAGATGAAAACCGGCGAGGGCAAAACCCTCGTGGCCGTGCTGCCCGCCTATCTCAACGCGCTGACCGGCAAGGGCGTGCACATCGTCACCGTCAACGACTATCTGGCGCGGCGCGACAGCGAGTGGATGGGCAAGGTGCACCGTTTCATGGGCCTGCAGGTCGGTCTGATCGTGCACGGGCTGAACAACGCCGAGCGGCGCGCGGCCTACGCTGCCGACATCACCTACGGCACAAACAACGAGATGGGCTTTGACTATCTTCGTGACAATATGGCGCTCTATAAGGAAAACATGGTGCAGCGCGGCCATCCATTCGTCATCGTGGACGAGGTGGACTCCATCCTCATCGACGAGGCAAGAACGCCGCTGATTATCTCCGGCCAGGGCGACGAGAGCACCGACCTCTACCGCAAGGTGGACGATTTTGTCGCCCGTCTGCGCGTGAAGGTCTATGCCAGCATTGACGAGAAGCTGGAGGAGGACGAGAGCGACGATGCCGACTATGTTGTGGACGAAAAGGCGCGCTCCGCCACGCTGACCGCCCGCGGCATTGCCAAGGCCGAGCAGCATTTCGGGCTGGAAAACCTTTCCGATCTGGAAAACTCCACGCTCAGTCACCACATCAACCAGGCCATCAAGGCGCACGGCATCATGAAGCGCGACATTGACTATGTCCTCAAGGATGGCGAGATCATCATTGTCGACGAATTCACGGGCCGTCTTATGTTCGGCCGTCGCTACAGCGAGGGGCTGCATCAGGCCATCGAGGCCAAGGAACACGTTACGGTCGCGCGCGAAAGCAAGACGCTGGCCACCATCACCTTCCAGAACTACTTCCGCCTGTATGACAAGCTCTCCGGCATGACCGGCACCGCCGTCACCGAAGAGGAGGAATTTCAGGCGATCTATAATCTCGACATTGTCGAGATCCCGACCAACCGCCCCGTCGTGCGCATCGACAATCCGGATTCGGTGTTCAAAAACGAGGCGGGCAAGAACCGTGCGATCCTCGCGCAGATCGAGGCCTGCCACGAAAAGGGCCAGCCCGTGCTGGTCGGCACGGTCAGCATCGAGAAGAGCGAGCAGTTGAGCGCCCTGCTGCGCCGCAAGGGCATCGCGCACAACGTGCTCAACGCCAAGCAGCATGATCGCGAGGCGGAGATCGTCGCGCAGGCGGGCAAATTCGGCGCTGTGACCATCGCAACCAACATGGCGGGCCGCGGAACGGACATCATGCTCGGCGGCAACGCGGAATATCTGGCGAAGAACGACCTGAAAAAAGCCGGCTTCTCCGACGAGGTCATCGCGGAGGCAACCGGCTACGCAGAAACCGACAATGCAGAAATTCTGGAGGCGCGAAAGCAGTTCGCCGAAAGGCTTGCACAGCACAAGCTCGTCACGAACGCGGAGGCCGAAAAGGTGCGCGCCGCCGGCGGACTTTTCATCCTCGGCACTGAGCGCCACGAATCCAGACGAATTGACAATCAGCTCCGCGGCCGCGCAGGCCGTCAGGGCGATCCCGGCGAAAGCCGCTTTTACCTTGCGCTCACGGACGACGTCATGCGTCTGTTCGGCAGTGAGCGCGTGATGGGCATGCTGGAAACCCTCGGGCTCGAGGAGGACACGCCCATTGACCACAAGATGCTCACCGGCGCGATTGAGCAGTCGCAAAAAACGGTGGAAAGCCGCAACTTCCAGTCCCGTAAAAGCGTGCTGGAATATGACGACGTGATGAACGTGCAGCGCAACCTCATCTACGAGCAGCGCCGCCGCGTGCTGGACGGTGAGGACATCTCGGCAAACATCCGCTCGATGATTGAGGACATGATCGCCATGGGCGTGGACGGCGAGCCGCTGGATAACGAGGCGCAGTTTGACGCTGTGCTCGCGCCCTTCGAAAAGCTCTTTGTCGCGCACGGACAGATCAAATGGTCGCCCGATCTGAGTGCCGATGCGCTGAAAGAGGAGCTCTCCCGCCGCGCCAACGCCGTGTACGCCGCGCGCGAAGCTGAGCTCGGCATGGGGCCGAACAATCTGCCGCTCATGCGCGAGCTGGAGCGCGTTGTGATGCTGCGCGTTGTGGATGAATACTGGATGGATCACATCGATGCCATGCAGGAGCTGCGCCGCGGCATCAGCCTGCGCGCCTATGGCAACGAGAAGCCCGTTGACGCCTACAGGCAGGAGGGATTCTCCATGTTTGAAGCCATGATTCACGGCATGCGCGAGGAAGTCGTGCGCCGCATGTTCACGGTGCGTGTGCGCAAGGAGCAGGCCATGGAACGCAAGAGCGTTTCGAAAAACGCGGTCGGCAACGTCGGCGGCGAGGCCGTCAAGAAGGCGCCGGTCAAAAAGGCCGCCAAAATCGGCCGCAACGACCCCTGCCCCTGCGGCAAAAAGCGCCCGAACGGACTGCCGATGAAATACAAAGACTGCTGCGGAAAAAACGCATGATTGCCGCTATGAAGTTTGAAATGCGTCGCCATGGCGCCCTTGAATATGCAGTCAGCCCCATTCTCCCCTGCCGGCACGCCTTCACAACGCGTTACGGCGGCGTCTCGAGTGGACATCTTGCCAGCCTGAATCTCGGCGAGAACCGCGGTGACACGCAGGAGAATGTGCGGGAAAACTACCGGCGCGTCTGCGCTGCGCTGGGAGTGGAGGAAACTTCCCTTGTTTTCTCCAGGCAGGTACACGGCAACGATGTGCGCGTTGTCACAAAAGCTGACCGGCACACGCTGTTTGCGCCCGTACCCTATGAGGCGGACGCGCTTGTCACAAACGAGCCGGGAAACGTGCTGACGATCTTCACGGCGGATTGCGTGCCCGTTCTGCTGTGCGACGCGGAGCACGGCGTCATCGGCGCCGCCCACTGCGGCTGGCGCAGCAGTGTAGCCGACATGCTGGGAAACACCGTCCGCGAAATGTGCCGTCTCGGCGCGGAAGAGAAAAACATCCGCGCCGCCATCGGCCCCTCCATCGGCGCGTGCTGCTTTGAGACCGGACCGGAGGTGCCCGAGGCCGTTCGAAACTGGCTCGGCGCGGAGGCGGACGGTTTTATCCGGGACAAGGCGGACACGCCGGGAAAATTCCTTGTCGATCTGCGCGGCGCAAACGCTGCGCGTCTGCTTCAGCTCGGCGTGCCAAAAGAGAACATCTCCATTTCCGACGAATGCACCATGTGCAAATCTGAAAAATACTGGTCACACCGCGCGACAAAGGGACTGCGCGGCTCTCAGGCCAGCCTGATTGTGCTATGAATAACAAGAAGCGATTTACAACTTTGATTCTTGTCTTCGCCCTGCTCACGGCGCTCCTGCTGTCCGGCTGCGGCAGCGAAGACTCCGATTTGCCGCAGGATGAGACGCCTTCCGACCTTCTGCTCGGCGAACCGGTCACGGGCAAGCTGCCGGAGGGCGATCTGCTCACGATCAATTACGCGCCGGAGGAGAGCGTCAACCCCCTCTCCGGCACCGGATCGACCAATGCGCTGCTCACAAATCTGATCTATGAAACGCCCTTTACCGTCGGCACGGATTACACCTTCGCGCCCACGCGTCTGATTAAGGAATTTGAGTTCTATGACGAGGGCAAAACCTGGTCCTTCACCGTCGACACGAGCGTGCAGTTCTCCGACGGGACTTACCTCTCGGCCTATGACGTGGCGTATTCTGTCCGCCGCGCCATGCAGAGCAGCCTCTACCGTTCACGACTGGACAACAACTCCATCGTTTATGGCGTATCCGCCATTTCGGATGAGGTCTTCATGATCTCGCTCCACCAGGAAAATATGCTTTTCCCCGCGCTGCTGACGATTCCTGTCATCCGCAACGGCGACTATAACGTGCGCTGCCCGATCGGCACCGGCCTGTATAAGATGGAGGGCGCAGAGCTTTGGAATGGTTTGCCCGAGGATGAGGACGACGCCGACGAAAACGAGGGAGATGGTGAAAGCGGCGAGGCGACCGAGCCGGAACCCGTGCAGCCGCGGCTCGTGCTCAATTCCCTGCATCCGTCCGCCGCGAGCGCCATGATCCCGGAGATCCGCCTGCGGGAAAGCGGCGGGATGGACAATATGGTCGCGGATTTTGAGGACGGATACATTGATCTGCTGGTCAACGACCCGACCGGTTTTTCCGCCATGGGCTTCGGCAGCGCCAATGAGGTGCGCAGCTACATCAGCCCGTCCATGTACTATCTCGGCTTCAACATGGGGCATGACTTTGTCCTGACCGCGCAGTACCGTTATGCGATGAATTTCCTGATCGACCGCAAAACCATCGTACAGAAGCTGATGTTCGGCAGCGGCGTGGAGGCTGTCTCCCCCGTCGTGCCGACGAGTCCTTACTGTGACCGCTCGATTGAAGACGTAATCCACTATTCACCGGAGGCCGCCCTGACCGCGTTTGCAAACAGCGGCTGCGCGGATCACGACGACGACGGCAAGCTTGAATACATGGTCACCGGCATCCCGATGGAAATCCGCCTCAAATTCATCGTCAACGGCGAGAACAGCGTTAAGGTGTCGATCGCGCGCAGCATCGCCGAGGAACTGCGCAGCATCGGCATCACGGTGGAATTGCACGAAATGCCTTGGAACGACTATGTCACCGCGCTTGAAGAGGGTGAATTTGATATCTATCTGGGCGAAGTGATGCTCACGGCGGACTTCAATCTGAGCGCGCTGCTGCGGGAGGACGATCCGCTCAACTACGGCGGCATCACGGATCCCGGCTATATTGCGCGCATCGACGAGTATCTGGCCGCGGACGATACGCAGCGCGCCGTTGCCTGCAGCAACATGTGCCAGTACATCGTTGCCAACTCCCCCATCATCCCCATCGCCTTTGAGGGGCGCGAACTGGTCACGCACCGCGGCGTGCTGACCGGCATTGAGCTTTCGCCCTACAACGTTTTCCTGAACATTCAGGACTGGAAGCTCAATAACTGAACCGGCAAGAACAACGCAATGCCAAGGGACCGAGGTGAGAGAATTGTTCCACAAGACGGGCGCTTTCCTTAGAAAGCTGTTTCTGAAATGCAAGCGATTCATTCTCTTTGCACTCGTCGGCGGAATCAACACCGCCGTCGATTACGGTGTGTTCACGCTCGTTTCTCTGCTGCACGCGCCGTCATGGCTGGGCCAGGCCGCCGGCTACACCGCCGGCACAATCTGCAGCTTCCTGCTCAACCGGAAGATCACCTTCCGTGACGGGGAGGGCAAGCTCCTGCGGCAGGCCCTGGTCTTCGTGCTTGTGAATTTGGTCTCGCTCGGCGTTTCATCGGCGCTCATCGCGCTTTTGACGAACACGCTTGGCATCAATCGGTATATCGCAAAGATTTTTGTTACGGTTTTGACCATGCTCATGAATTATTTTGGATACAAATTGCTGGTATTTAAGATTAAAGAGAAAAGAGAGGACGAGCAGGATGAATGACAGAGAGCTTCTGAATCTGGCGAGGGAAGCGGCCGAAAACGCCTATGTTCCCTATTCCAAGTTCCCGGTCGGCGCAGCAATCGAATGCGAGGACGGGACGGTATTCACCGGCTGCAATGTGGAGAATGCAGCGCTCGGCAGCACGATCTGTGCGGAACGCACTGCCGCCTGCAAGGCGGTCAGCGAGGGTTACCGCCAGTTCAAGCGCATCGCCGTTTACGGCGAGGGTGAGAATTACTGCATGCCCTGTGGCGCATGCAGGCAGTTCCTTTGGGAATTCTCGCCGGACATGGAGGTGCTTTGCTCCAAAGCGGGCGGCCGCTATGTGAGCTATAAGCTCCGTCAGCTTCTGCCCCACGCCTTTACCCTGTAACCTGTTAAATATAGATTGCAAATAACAAGACAGAAAGGATATACATTATGATGAAAAAGTTTCGCAGGCGCTTCTTTTCGGCACTGCTTGCGCTGTGTCTCCTCTGCGCGCTTCTGCCGCCCTCAGGCGCGCTGAACACGGATGACGCCAAGTTCCCGGACGTAAAATCCAGCGACTGGTTCTATGAGGACCTCAACCGCATGTACAAGCTCGGCATCGTGCACGGCCACAACGATGGCTACTTCCGGCCGGATGATCCGATCACGCGCGGACAGTTCATCACGCTGCTCGGCATTTACGAGGGCATGTTTACCCTCACCCCGAGCAAGGGCATCCATTGGGCAGAGGTTTACTGGAACACCCTCAACGAAGCCCGTGTGCTGGAAAAGGCAAGCTCGACCGTCGGCACTTACGGACAGCTTATGGAGCCTGTCTTCCCGCTGACCTTTGAATCGCTGGAAAAGCCGATCACGCGTAAGGAAATGAGCCTGCTCATCAGCAACATGCTCTACAACGTGTTCTGCAAGGACATGGTCAAGGTTAATGACATCAAGAGCATGATCGCGGACTACAACTCCATCGACGCGAGCTATCTTGACGCAATCGAGCAGGCTTACGGCCAGGGCATTATTGCCGGCTATCCGGACGGCAACTTCAAGGCCGAAGGAATCCTCACCCGCGCCGAGGGCATCTCGGTCGTCGCCCGATTGTTCTTTGCCGACCGGCGCGTCGAGGTCGAGGATGCAGAGTCCATCGCGCCGACGCCCGACACGAGCAATTTCCAGTCTTTCGCGTTCAAGTATCGCACGATGTCGGAGCAGGAGCGCCGCCTTGCCCTCTTCGGCAACGTAAACAAGACCTATTTCACCTCCAGCGCCGACGCTGCAAATTACATGACCACGGTAACCGTTCCGATCTGGTCCCTGAACACCACCACCGGCGTAAAGAGCCCCGCGCAGATCAACATCCAGGTGCACAAGCTGGTGGCGGAGGAGGTCAAGCTGATCTTCCAGGAGATCTACAACGATCCCGAGCGCTTCCCGATGAACCAGGGTGTCGGCGGTGCGCGATTCACCGACACGATGCGCCACGCCTGGGGCTGCGCCATCGACATCAATCCCGTATACAACTGCGAGTGCAACACGCTTTACGGCTACCTGCAGGTCACCTGCGGCTCCGGATGGTGGCCTCTGGGCACCGAGCGGACGCTCTATGCCGGCAATCTCACCACCTCGAGTCCCTTCTCCATCGGCCGGAATCCCGGCGACTACGGTTACAGCGTGGTGCGGGCCTTTGCCAAGTACGGCTGGGGCTGGGGCGGCAACTGGACCAGCGGCACCCGTTACGACTTCATGCACTTCTCCATCCTGCCCTCCGGCGGTTAATGCCAAAGGGGCAAGGGATCAACGGCTGCCGCTCCCAAGGAAGCGGCAGCCGGAATCCGATTCCCTGCTCTATCCCAATGCTTGACATTTCCCGCGCACAGTGGTATATTGCCTACGTTAAATCGGTTATGACGGAGAAGAAACCGTTTCGCCGCGGACAGAGAGGGGCGCATTCTGCTGCAAGCGTCCTGCGCAGGCGTTCGGCCGTACCGCTCCCGAACCGCCCGGGAAATAACCGGGACGGGATTCGCCCGTTACAGCGTGCTGCGAGTGAAACGCAGGGTGGAACCGTGCTTTTGGCAATTCAAGCACCCCTGGGAAACCGGGGGTGCTTTTTGTATATTCCCGCGAAAAATACGCAAAACAAGCACAAGTGCATTGCAATAGAAGAGAGGACGACGACCATGAACGAAAATCAATACAGCTTTGAAAACCCCGACTACCGCCACAGTTATTGGCACACCTGCAGCCACATCATGGCGCAGGCCGTCAAGCGTCTTTGGCCGGAAGTGCAGCTGACCATCGGCCCCGCCATCGCTGAGGGCTGGTATTATGACATTTTTGCCCCCTTTGCCTTCACGCCGGAGGATCTGGAGAAGATCGAGGCGGAAATGCGCAAGATCTGCAAGGAAAAGCTCAAGCTGGAGCGCTTTGAGCTGCCCCGCGCCGAGGCGCTGGAGCTGATGAAGGACAATCCCTTCAAGGTCGAGCTTATTAACGAGCTGCCCGAGGACGAGGTCATCAGCTTCTACCGTCAGGGCGAGTTCACCGACCTCTGCGCCGGCCCGCATCTGGACTCCACCGGCCGCGTGAAGGGCAACGCCCTCAAGCTCACGGCCTGCAACGCCTCCTATTGGCGCGGTGACAGCAGCCGCGAGTCTCTGCAGCGCATCTACGGCATCGCCTTCCCGAAGAAGGAAGAGCTGGACGCTTATCTCACGCGCATTGAGGAGGCCAAGAAGCGTGACCATCGCCGTCTCGGCAAGGAGCTCGGGCTCTATCTGCTGATGGATGAGGGCCCCGGCTTCCCCTTCTTCCTGCCCAAGGGCATGGTGCTTCGCAACACACTCATCGACTACTGGCGCACGGTGCATAAGAAGTATGGCTATGTCGAGATCTCCACGCCGATGATCCTCAACCGCAGCCTTTGGGAGCGCAGCGGCCACTGGGATCACTACAAGGCCAACATGTATTCCACCGTCATCGACGAGACCGACTTTGCCATCAAGCCCATGAACTGCCCGGGCGGTATGCTGGTTTACGCCAGCGAGCCGCATTCCTATAAGGAGCTGCCCCTGCGCGTGGGCGAGCTGGGGCTGGTGCACCGGCACGAGCTCTCCGGCGCGCTGCATGGCCTGTTCCGCGTGCGCTGCTTCACGCAGGACGATGCCCACGTTTTCATGACGCGGGATCAGATGCGCGAGGTCATTCAGGAGACGGTTCGTCTGTTTGACGAGGTCTATTCGGTCTTTGGCCTGTCCTATGAAATTGAACTCTCCACCATGCCGGAGGATCACATCGGCACCGTGGAGGAATGGGAACACAATCAGAACATCCTCAAGGATGCCATCACCGCCATGGGCAAGAGCTACGTCGTCAACGAGGGCGACGGTGCTTTCTACGGCCCGAAGCTCGACTTCCACATTGCCGACTCCCTGGGGCGCACCTGGCAGTGCGGCACCATCCAGCTTGACAGCCAGCTTCCCGAGCGTTTTGAGCTTGAATACGTCGGCGAGGACGGCGCCAAGCACCGCCCCGTGATGATCCACCGCGTCGTGCTCGGCTCCATCGAGCGCTTCATCGGCGTCATCACCGAGCATTTTGCCGGCGCGTTCCCGACCTGGCTCTCCCCTGTGCAGGTCAAGCTGCTCACGGTGACCGACCGCGCGGATGACTACGCCGCTTCCATTGCAAAGCAGCTCGACGAGGCGGGCTTTCGCGTGGAGATCGACGGCCGCAACGAGAAGATCGGCAAGAAAATCCGCGAGGCGACGTTGGAGAAGGTTCCCTTCATGCTGGTGCTCGGCGACCGCGATGTGGAGAATCAGACCGTTTCCGTCCGCCGTCGCTCCGGCGAGGATCTGGGCGCAATGCCTGTTGCGGACTTCGCTTCTCTGCTGCGCGAGGAAGTCGCAAGCAAGGAAATTCACTAAAAAAGACGCATCAGGGCGGGAAACAAAGCTCCCGCCCTGATTTTTTCAAAGGAGTACCATCGCCATGCGTGACAAGGCAAGCCGGATTCTTCTCTGCGCCATACTGCTCATCGGGCTGCTTGCAGCTCTGGTTCTGTGCGCTTTCCGGTCAGTTCTGGAACTGAAAAACAACCGTGTCAGCGTGCTGATGACGGCAGAGGCCGCCACGATGCTCGACGCGCTCCCGGAACAGGTGCAGCTTTTTGACGGCGCGCTGCTTTGGGAGGGCAGCGTACTGCTCGTGGAGGACAAAAACCAGTACAGCTACGTTCCGGACGAATCTATCAACGCGCTGGTTGAACAGTCTGCCCTCGGCGCCGGGAAAAACAGTTTGCCCTGCGTGCGCTGCTTCCACCTGACGGAAGAATACGCAGCGCGCTACAACACGCTCGGCTATCCCGGCGCGGAGGAAATTGAAAACATGCTCTACCGCGCGGTGACCGACCGCAACATCCGCGTGATCTGGCTCGAGCCAATGGTGGACGCGCAGAGCGGTCAAACCGTCACAAACGGGGAGATTTATGCGGAAATGCTCGAATCGCTCTCCGCACGCATCGCCCGTCACGGGCTGGTGCTGGATGCGCGCGCTTCCCTTTTCCCCGCCTATGAACCGAACACGCTGCTGCTTCTTCTGACCGCCTTCGGCGCGGTTGCCGCGGGCGTTCTGCTGCTTCGCGCAGCCTTCTCCCTGCCCGAAAAGTGGATCATTCCGCTGCTCGTCATCGGCTGTGCAGCGAGCGGCGCGGCGCTCCTGCTGGTGTGGGAAACGGCGATCCTGCTTTTGTCCTTTGCATCGAGCGTCATCTTTCCATGTCTGGCCTTCCGCTATGCGGAAAAGCGCATGGAAGCGGCGCAAAGCGGCACGCTTGGGAAAGCGCTTTGCGCGTGCGCGGGCGCGCTGTGCGCAAGCTTTCTCATCGCGCTTGCAGGCGGCTTTTTCGTAGGCGCTGCGCAGTCCTCAACGGAATGGCTGCTCGCCGTGCGCAACTTCCGGGGCGTGAAGCTGGCCTCCATCCTGCCGCTGCTCTTTGCGGCTTATCTTGTGCTGCGCAGGCTCTGCACCCCGCGCGAGCTCTGGCGCGGCAAGCGCTATATTCTGATCTTCGCCCTTGTCATCGTTGCGGCGGCGGCAGCGGTTTTCCTGCTGCGCACCGGAGACGGGATGCTCTCCGTGTCCACGCTGGAGCAGCGCATGCGAAACGCGCTGGAAAGGCAGCTGCTCGTGCGGCCGCGGAGCAAGGAATTCCTTGCGGCATGGCCCTGTTTCGGCCTGGCCTTTGCCCTGTGTGCACGCGGCGCGCGGCGCTGGGCCTGCCCTTTCGCAATTCTTTCGACAATCGGCTTTTCCTCTGTCGTCAACACCTTCTGCCACAGCCGCGCACCGATCTGGCTTTCCACGCTGCGCGGGATTTACGGTCTGCTGCCCGGACTGGCGCTCGCGCTCGTGCTTGCGGCGCTCTTTCACAAGGCGCAGGCACATGAAAATCGCTGACAAAGCGACAAACGAATATTTCCGCACATCTCTCCGTAGACTATAGGCTAAGCGAAGCAATCCGAATCGTTTCGGATTGTATCCGGGCCGAGTACATTTCTCGGCAGCTACAGTCTGCGGGGAGGTTATTTTTATGCGCAGCAGAAAAAAATTGATCCTGGCGCTCGTGGTGATCTTCACCGTGAACATCGCGCTGATCGCGCTCATCCAGAATGCGGATGCCATATCCTACAGGCGCGGCAGCTCCGGCAACGTGGTCAGCCAGATCCAGACCAAGCTCAAAAACTGGGGCTACTACAAATACAACGTGGACGGCATATACGGCAGCCGCACGGAAAAGGCGGTTAAGTCCTTTCAGTCCCGCAACGGGCTGACCGCGGACGGCATCGCCGGCCCTGCAACGCTCGCCGCGCTCGGCATTCAGTCCAACGAGGCGGCGCAGAGCGTGTCGGGCGACGTCAATCTGCTCGCCCGCCTGATCTCCGCAGAGGCCAGAGGCGAGCCTTACAACGGGCAGGTCGCGGTCGGCGCCGTCGTGCTCAACCGCATGAAGCACCCGTCCTTTCCCAACACCATGTCGGGCGTAATCTACCAGTCCGGCGCCTTCACCTGCATCACCGACGGGCAATTCAACCAGCCGGTCGCAGAGAGCGCCTATCGCGCAGCGCGCGACGCGCTCGCCGGCGTGGATCCCTCCGGCGGCGCGATCTATTACTTCAATCCCGCCACCGCCACAAGCAAGTGGATCTGGTCGAGACCGCTGATCGTGGTGATCGGCAAACACCGCTTCTGTGCATAGCGTCACCCGGCGAATCCGCTTTTCCGGATTTCGCGGGAGAGGCTCCGCGCTCCCTCCGCCCCCTTTGGCGGCGAGCGCGGACGGGATTCATGCGCAGTCCGAACCGGCAGCGAATGCTGCCGGTTTTTCTTTTATGGAGAGAAAAACCGGATTGTGTATTGCAAATTCCGGCCCTCTTTGCTATATTGGAACTTGTTGGATACACTTATGATTTGGAGGTTGTTCCTATGGCTTTTTGTACACAATGCGGCGCTGAAATGGCTCCTGACGCGCGCTTCTGCCCCACCTGCGGCACTTCGATTGACGGTGCGGTCCCCGCTCCGCAGCCGGTCGCCAAACCGAAGAAGGTTCTCGATCCGGATGCCGCCGATAACCGTTTCCTGTGCATCCTGGCCTATTTCGGCCTGTTCATGCTGATTCCGCTGGTTGCGCAGCCGAACTCCGCTTACTGCCGCTACCACTGCAATCAGGGCATCGTGCTGCTCCTGCTGACCATCGCATGCACTGTCCTCGCGATTATCCCCTTCCTCGGCTGGTTCTGCGCCGCCGTCGGCTACATCTTCACTTTCGTTTGCATGATCATCGGCATCATCAACACCTGCTGCGGCAAGATGAAGGGCGTTCCGCTCATCGGCAAGCTCACCATTCTCCACTGATGTTTTTCCCCGCTTCGCCGGGGTCGCTGAAATGCCTTGCAGCGTTTACGTTTGCAGGCACAAATAAGTTTTAAGCGTTTTCCCCGACGTACACAAACCGTCGGGGAAAACGCTTTTTCTCTGCAAATCCGTTCTCGTCCTCCCCACTCCGGGCATTGTGTGTGTTTGCGGTGCGCAGTCCTTTGCCCAATACGCAGCAAAAAAGCCGGTATGCCTTCTGCATACCGGCTTTTTCCTTCCTTATTCGCTTCATACCATTTCCGGGAGGCTTTTGGCAAAGGCCTCGTACTTTGCGGCCCTGTTTGCCGTCTCCGCACGGTTTTCTCCTCTCGCGAGGACATAGACCTTGATTTTCGGCTCCGTGCCGGAGGGACGCATGATGAAGTTCGTGCCGTCGGCCAACTCGAAATACAGAACATCCGAGCCGGAGATCGGCGTCTTCTCCACATTCCCGATGCCGGGCACGAACACGTGCCCGCTCAGATAGTCGCGCATACGCAGGACGCGCTCCCCCGCGATCTCCTCAATCTGCGTGTCGCGCATCCAATCCATGAGCGCGCGCATCTTTTTCTGACCGTCCAGACCCGGCATGACCAGATTAACCGTACGCTCCTCAAACCAGCCCAGGCGCGCATAGAGTGCATCCAGCGCATCGAGCAGACTTCTGCCCTGCTCCATATGCCAGGCCGTCATCTCCGTAACCATCATCGCCGCCGTCACAGCGTCCTTGTCGCGCACAAAGTCGCCGATCAAATAGCCAATGCTCTCCTCGTAGCCCATCAGAAACTGATAACCCGCCTGCTTGAACTCCTCCAGACGCGCCACGATGAACTTAAAGCCCGTGAAGGTCTCCTCCATGCGCACACCCGCGGCACGGCAAACCTCCCTGGCCATCTCCGTTGTGACAATGGTCTTGATGGCCAGCGCTTTTTCGGGCAGCTCGCCTCTCGCCGCCTTTGCGGTGAGAATATAGTCCAGCAGCAGCACACCGACCTGATTGCCGCTGAGAATCACATATTCCCCGTTACGATCCCGCACCGCCACGCCAAGGCGGTCACTGTCCGGATCCGAGCCAATAACAAGCGGACTTCCATGCTCCTTTGCAAGCTTCAGCGCAAGGGCAAAGCCCTCCGCATTCTCGGGATTGGGACTCGTCACCGTCGGAAAACTGCCGTCCACACGCATCTGCGCCGCCACCGGCAGCAGCTTTGTCACACCGAGACGCTTGAGCGCCTCCGGGATGAGCTTATATCCCGCGCCGTGGAAGGGCGTATAGACGATCTCCAGCCGGTCCGCCATGCGATGCACGGGCGATGCGTCGATGGACTGCGCCATGACGCAGGACAAAAACGCCTCGTCCACTTCCTCGCCGATCAGCTCAATACGTCCCGCCGCGACCGCGTCTTCATAAGGCATGGTGCTGCAGCCGCTGAATATGTCGATCTCCGCCATCTTCCGGGCAACCTCATCCGCTTTTTTCGGCGGGAGCTGCGCGCCGTCCGACCAGTAGACCTTATAACCGTTATATTCTTTCGTATTGTGGCTTGCCGTGACGTTGATGCCCGCCGCCGCGCCGAAATAGCGGATGGCAAAAGAGAGCTCCGGCGTGGGGCGCAGCGCATCGAAAAGGCGGACATGGATGCCGTTGGCCGCCATCACGCAGGCGGCTTCGCGGGCAAACTCCTCGCTGTGCTCCCGGCAGTCAAAACAGATGACAACGCCCTTTTCGCAGGCGTCCGTTCCGGATTCGGCGATCACCTCGGCAAAGCTCTGCGTTGCATGGCGGATCACATGGACATTCATGCAGTGCAGACCCACGGCCATCACGCCGCGCAGGCCGGCGGTGCCAAATTCCAGCGGCGCATAGAAACGGCTTTCGATCTCCGCGTCATTTTCCGCGATGTTGTTGAGCTCCTGCCACTGCGCGTCGCTGAGCGCGGGACTGTCCAGCCAGCGCTGGAATTCCGCTTTACTGTTCGTCGTTGTCGTCATCTTCAATCTCACTTTCCTGGCTGATGAGCGCAAGCGCATCCTCCAGCATGCTCTCCGGCACATACAGGTCTGCGCCGTAACCGGAGATTCCCAGCACAACATCGCCCAGTCCGCCATCCTGCGAGGCGCGGCGGATGCAGGGGATGCCGTATGCCTCCAGAAGATTCAGAATCATCACATCTTCCATATCCGCGCAGCCGCAATGCGTCAGCAGCGCGGCCGGCGCAGGCTCGCCTTTTTCGTCCTTCGGCCAGCTTTTGTAAAGCTTGCCGCTTTTGGAAAAGCCCCAACCGAGCTTCGGAAATTTCTCTGCCATGTTCACGGCACCTCACTTCCATGCTTTGTGCAGCCACGGGCGATGAATCTCGCGCCCGGGCCCCGGCGGCGCGTTTTCGCGCCGGACTCCTTTCGTTCCCGTCGGGAACTGGTCCTGTACTCGCAGGCAAAACGGCAACGAATGCCGCATATACCCGCAAAAGGGAATTCGGGCTCCATTGCCCGAAATCGGCTTAGTTATGATATTTCCCGCCCGCCTGAATAGAAAACGCGCGGTAGATCTGCTCAGAGAACATCACGCGCGCAAGGTGGTGCGGAAAGGTCATTTTGGACATGGACAGCTTAAAGTCCGCGCGCTGCTTAACCCGTTCATGCAGCCCAAAGGAGCCGCCGATGATAAACACCGTGCGGGAAACTCCGGACACGGCAAGAGTCTGCAGCTTTTCGGCCAGCTGCTCGCTGGAGAGCATCCCGCCCTCGATGCACAGGGCGCACACCCAGGCGCCGGACGGAATTTTTTTGAGGATCTGTTCCGCCTCCCTGTCAAGCGCGGCGGCAATCTCTTTCGGATTGGGTTTCTCCGGCAGACGCTCTTCCGGCAGCTCCTCAATCTTAAAACGGCACATCGTGGTGAGCCGTTTTTCATATTCACGCAGTGCGTCGATATAGTGCTTTTCGCGCATCTTGCCGACGCAGATCAGCTCAACTCCAAGCATGGCTTTTCTCCGCAATCTATATGGACCGCTCCGTCCGGCAGCGCGGCGGCAAGCCGCAGCGAGGCCGAGCTCGCCTTGCGCACCGTTTCCAGCGCAAGCGAGGGACGGTTATTCTCTTTACTCAGGTGCCCCAACAGCACATTTTTCAGCCCAAACCGCTCCAGCTCCGACACAAGCGCACCGCAGACGTCATTCGAGAGGTGGCCGCGCTCGGAGAGAATGCGCCGCTTGAGCGGATAGGGATACGGCCCGTTGCGGAGCATCATCAGGTCGTGGTTGGCCTCCAGCATCGCCGCCTGCACGCCGCAAAGCGCCTCAAACACCTCATCCGTCACGCAGCCGAGGTCGGTGCAAAGCCCGAAGCGCACGCCCTCGTGCTCGACGGTGTAGCCCGCACTCCCCTGTATGTCGTGCATGGTGGGAAAAGCGGTCACAGTGAGTCCGCCGTCCACTTCAACCGGTTGGAACGTTTCAATCTCGCAAAGCCGGGGAATGGCCTCCGGCGCCTCTCTGCGCAGGATGGCACAGGTCTCCGCCGTGGCGAAGACGGGAAGCGTATGATATTTGCAGAGCATCCGCAGTCCGGCAACATGGTCCCTGTGTGCATGGGTGAGAAAAACCGCGGAAATATCCTGCATCGTGAGTGCCTGCTGGGCAAGATGTGTACGAATACGCCGCAGAGAAATTCCCGCATCGAACAGGATACGTGTTTCTCCGGCGCGCAGCAGCGCACAGTTGCCGCCACTGCCGCTGGCGAAGCTGGTGAAGCGCATCTTCAGCCGGCTGTGCACATGCTGTCCTCCTGCTCCGGTTTATCCGGATCAGTCAGGCGCATAATGTCCGCGCCAAGGGCGCGAAGCTTACCGATGAAATCCTCATAGCCGCGCTCGATGAACTCCACATCCTCCAGCTCGGTCAGCCCGTCCGCACAAAGTCCGGCGATGACCATTGCCGCGCCCGCGCGCAGGTCGCAGGACGTCACCGGTGCGCCGGTGAAGTGCGTGCCGCCCTGAATCACAGCGACCGTGCCGTCCACATGGATGTCCGCGCCCATTTTTCGCAGCTCGTTGACGTATTTATACCGGTTATCCCAGACGCTCTCCGTCACGACGCTCGTGCCCTTTGCCAGGCACAGGAGCGTGCTGATCTGCGGCTGCATATCCGTCGGGAAGCCGGGATAAGGCAGGGTCCGGATGTTCGTATGCCGAAGCTGGCCCTTCCGACGCACCAGAACAGCATCCTCCAGCTCCTCGATCTCCACGCCGATCTCACGCAGCTTGGCCGTGATGCAGTCCAGATGCTTCGGAATGACGTTTTTCACAAGCACCTCGCCGCCCGCTGCCGCGACCGCCACCATGTAGGTGCCGGCCTCGATCTGATCGGGAATCACGGAATAGCTGCCGCCGCGCAGCTCGCGCACGCCGTTGATCTTGATCGTGTCGGTGCCCGCACCGCGCACGTCCGCGCCCATAGAGTTGAGGAAGTTGGCAAGGTCCACGATATGCGGCTCCTTGGCGCAATTCTCGATGACCGTACGCCCCTTGGCCAAAACCGCCGCGATCATGATGTTCATGGTCGCGCCGACGGAAATTTTATCCAGATAGATGTTTGCGCCCTTGAGCCCATCCTCCGGCGTTTCGCAGCAGATATAGCCTCCGCAGACATCCACCTGCGCGCCAAGCGCCGTCATGCCCTTGACATGCTGGTCAATGGGACGTACGCCGAAATTGCAGCCGCCGGGCATCGTTGTCTTCGCCTTGCCGAAGCGGCCGAGCTGCGCGCCGATCAGGTAATAGGAGGCGCGGATCTTCCGCATCATATCATATGCGGCATCGCTCATGTGTACACTGCGGCAGTCGATCTCCACCGTTGTCTTGTTCACCTGCCGGATCTTTGCACCGTAGCATTTCATAATGCGCAGGAGCATCTCCGTATCGCTGATGTTGGGAATATGTTCAATGCGGCAGACACCGTTGACCAACAGCGCAGCGGGAATAATCGCAACAGACGCATTTTTTGCGCCGCTGATCTCCACTTCGCCGTGCAGCGGTTTCCCGCCTCGAATTAAATACTTATACTTATCCACGCTTACGACCTCCGAATCGGACGTTTTTTCGTGCTGTACTATTGAAATCGGGCTCTGTCTCTATGATGCCCCAAAGCGTTCATACTAAACCATCGTGCATTATAGCACCATTGTAAAGAAAATGCAACCATAGGAAATTTTCTGTTTATTTTCAGCCGCCTGATCCCGGTTTCCGCCCTACATTTCAGGCGCCGCAACCGCCTTTGCAAAGCCGATAAACATGCAAACAGCCCCAGCGGTACGCCATTCCGCTGGGGCTGCTTATGGAGAATGAGGATAAAATGATAAAGATGAAACTGTCTCTTGTGATTCAAATATTACCAGATAGTTGTTACGTAAACAACGGGCAGAATGTTTCAAAAATATTAAATGGCGTATTATTTGCGCTTTTTTGCACCAAAATCAGTCAAAAACAGGGCCCCACCAGAGCCCGGGCGCCGTTTTCGCGCCCAGCGCCATCACCGCGTCCTTCGCAGCACCGGGTCGGGTCACGCGGCAGGCGGAGGCGCCGAAACGCAATGCAATTTTGCCCGCGGCGCGCGAAACATCGCCGCCAAAAAGCAGCTCTTTGATCTCGGCACAATCTCCCGCGGTTTCCACGCAGGCGAGTCCATTTTTTCCGTCCGCATCCGCGATTTCCAGCAGCGCGCCGCCCGAGCGCGCGCAGAGCTTCTCCTGGAATCGGAAAAATTCCTCCGGCAGCGCCGCATGCGGTGTATGCGCAAGCAGCGCTTCGCGCTTCGCGGCATAGTCCGCCGCGGAAACAGGCCGCAGCGTGATCTCCGGTGTGTTGTCCAAAACCGGGTAAAGCTCCGTCTGCACGGTGCTGAAAGCTGCAAATCCGCTGCGCCCGGCATACCATGCGCGCAGGCTTTCCTCCCCCGGCATCAGGCAGAGCGCCGCACCGGCTTCCCGGCAGAGCGCTGCGCTCTGCGCCGTAAGAGCAGCGCCGATCCCCTCGCCACGCCGCGTGGGCGTGACGGCGAGCGCATAGAAATACACGGCACTTTCCCGCTCACCCGATCCGGAAACGAGTGCCGCGCCGGGCAGCAGGTAGACGCAGCCAAGCAGCGCATCCCCCTCCAGCGCCAGCAGCGCGCGCCCCGGCGCGTAGAGCGTTGCAAAGAAGTCGTCAATCAAGTCCTCCGGGTCGCCAAAAACCTCCGCCCAGAGTTTTTTCATCCCGTTTATATCGTCCCGCGCATCCGAGCGGCGGATCACAAGCGCCGCCATCACCTTGCGCCCTCGCAGCCGCAAAAGCACACGCTGTATTTCTCCACCATAGACACCGGATAATAGGAGAGCTTGGCCTTGCGCAGGCCCTCAAGCCCCATGTCATCCTCGCGGTTGATGTAGCGGATCTCCGGATGGCGCTGCAGGACAAGCCGCACAAACTCGCGGTTAATCATCGGATAAGCCCCCGGGATGTCCGCTCTCGCCTTTTCAAAATGCACGTCATAGGTGTCCGAACTGATTTTTTCCCCAACGGTGAAGGCGACCATCTCCTCGCCGATGTACAGCGCGCCGCCCTCCAGCCCGAGCGCGTCAAAGCTCTCAAACGCGCGCGTGATGGCCGCGCGTTCCGCCTCCACGCTCGTATTTTGCTGCGCATCCCCGCTGTGGCCGTCCTCCCACTTTTCCAGAAGCGGAAGACAGTCCCTGCAGCTCTCCGCCGTGAGCGGAACAAAACGCCAGTCCTCATGCTCCGCCAGAAAGCGGTTTACATAATTTCGCTTGGCGTGCAGCTTTTTGCCCGAGAGGGTCGCCAGCTTTTCCGCCTCATAGAGATAGTCAAAATGATCCCGATCCGGTGTGAACTGCAGCTGCCCCGGATAGAGCGCCTCAAGCTGTGCGCGGTGCGTTTCCGTTACGCCGTTGATGCAAAACGGAAAACCCTTTTCCTCCGCATAGTCCCGCAGCGCCTCCACGGCAGCGTGCAGGTCGCCGCTGCCGACAGGAAACGCGAAAAAGGGATGACTGCGATACTTCGGCTTTGCGGCAACGCGGCCGTCTATTTTCGCCACGAGCTGCCGGAAGCTTTCATCCCACATGTACATATTGGCGAAGCTGAAATCGGCGCTGCGCGAATCCTCCGCAGCCGTGCAGGCATCAATCCACGCCTTGTCCGAGAGCTCCAAACTTTTGAATTCGATCATACAGGCTCCGATATGCGCCGCTCTCTGTTTGGGGCAATTCCCCCCATGCGGCGCTGAATATCCTTATCAGTAAGTGTGCGCGCAGCGGCTTCGGATCTCCGCTTCCAGCCGCTTGAGATCCTCAAAGGTCTCCGGCCGACGGCGCGGATCCCGCAGCAGCGCCGCGGGGTGATACAGCGCCATCACGCTGCGCCCGGCCTCGTCCGTGAAGAACTGGCCGTGTTCCTTGGTGATTTTGAAATCCGGCTTGATGAAAGCCATCGCCGCGATGCGGCCAAGGCAGACGATGATCTTCGGATTGATGATCTCAATCTGCCGCCGCAGCCAATCGGCGCAGGCCGCCTGTTCCGTATTGAGCGGATCCCGGTTCCCGGGCGGGCGGCACTTGACCATATTGGCGATATAGATCCGGCTGCGATCCAGGTAGATGATCGAGAGCATATCATCGAGCAGCTTCCCCGCGCGGCCGACAAAGGGCTCGCCCTTCAGATCCTCCTGCTCACCGGGGCCTTCCCCGATGAACAGAACCTCCGCATCGGGATTGCCCACGCCGAAAACGACGTGATTGCGTGTTTCGCAAAGTCCGCATTTTTTACAGCCGAGGCATTCCGCGCGCAGTTGTTCCAGTTTGTCCATTTGCCCATCCCCTTTCCGGACGGAATATGCATCTGTTTTTTTACAGTATATCACAGCCCGGAAAAAAACGCCATAGAAAATTCCGGCGGCGAAGGACTTGCCATCGCCGCCGGATGAATGGAATTGTTAATGCGCGTTACGCGACCTTCGGGGTGTTCTTGCGGCTGATGACGAACTGCGCGAAGATGACGATGCCGATCAGAACAAATCCGATCGCGTCGGTCACCAGACCGGGATAGATCAGCAGCAGACCGCCGGCCGCGCTGATAATCCGCAGATACCAGGCCATGGCCCCCCGCAAATAACCCTCCAGCGCCGCGCTGACACCAAAGATGCCAAGCACAGAGGTGATGCAGATCAGGATAACCTCCCACACCGTTGTGTCAACAAACAGCATGGCGGGATTGAGCGCGAACACATAGGGCACAATAAAGGCCGCTACCGCCAGTTTGGTGGATACCAGAGCGGTTTTCATGGGGTTGGACTGCGCGATGGCCGCGCCGGCATAGGCCGCCAGCGCCACGGGCGGCGTCAGGTCCGCCACAATGCCGAAGTAGAACACGAAGAAATGCGCCGCAATGGTGGGCACGCCCATGCGAATCAGGATGGGGGCGCAGGTGGCCGCCATAATGCAGTAGTTGGCCGTTGTGGGCACGCCCATACCCAGAATGATGCAGCAGATCATGGTCAGGAACAGGGCGATGATGGTGGAGTTGCCCGCCACACTCGTGATGGCGTTAATCATGACGTTGGCAAGACCCGTCATGGTGATCGTGCCGGCAATGATGCCCGCCACGCCGCAGGCCGCGGCCACGGTGATGGCGCCCTGCCCTCCGGCTGCCAGCGCCTGGAAAATCTTCTTCGGGGTGATCCGGTTGTCCTTGTTGATGAGACCCACCACAATGCAGGCCACAATGGCGATGGCCGCAGCATACTGGATGCTCTTGGAGCTGGTGCCCACCAGGTACACCAGAATCACCAGCGGCGTAAGCAGATACCATTTTCTCAGCAGCGGGCGCAGCTTGGGCAGATCTTCCTTAGACAGGCCCTTCAGACCCAGCTTCTTGGCCTCCAGATGTACAGAAATGAAAATGCCCGCAAAGTACAAAACCGCCGGCAGGATGGCCCGGACGGCAATGCTGCCGTATGGCATCTGCACATAGTCTGCCATCAGGAAAGCCGCCGCGCCCATGATGGGGGGCATAATCTGTCCGCCGGTCGAAGCGGAAGCCTCCGCCGCCGCGGCGAACTCCGGCTTGTAGCCGGTTCTCTTCATCAGGGGGATGGTAACGGCGCCGCTGCCCACGGTGTTGGCCACGGAGGAGCCGGAAACCATGCCCTCCAGCGCACTTGCGACTACAGCCGCCTTGGCGGGACCGCCGGAGAAGCCGCCCACCAGGGCGTTTGCAAACTGGATGAACACATCAGCAATGCCGGTGCGCTCCAGGAAAGCGCCGAAAATGATGAACACCACGATAAACTTGGAGCAGACATTCACGGGCGTGGAGAAGATACCCTCTTTCGTGAAGAACAGGTTATAAACCGTCTTGTTCAGCCGTCCGAAAAAAGAGGGGTTGGACAGGCCCCAGATCAGGGCGTAGGCCACAAAGCAGCCCGCCACGATAAGGATGGGCAGGCCCACGCTCCGGCGGCAGACCTCACACAGGGCAAGGATGCCCACGATGCCGATCACGATCTGCCACCAGTTCAGGCGGCTGCCCTGCTGGATGATGTTCATGGCGTTGAAGGTGAAATACAGGAAAGCCGCAGTACCCAGCACCATGGCGAGGATATCATACCAGGGCATGGAATTCACTTTCTGCTTACCCTTCCGGACTGGGAACATCAAAAACCCTACGAACACGATGCAGGCCATAAAGGAGGTCAGGCGGATCTCCTCCAGCCAGCTTGTGAACAGGGTAACATAAAGGCAAAACAGAGAGAATGCCGCCAGAACGCTTAAAACGACGATCTTGGGCTTTCCCTCCCAGACCCGGGTGTTGGACTCCCGGTCATATTTTTTCATGACGGACTCCAAATCCATGGGTTCGTCAATGGTTGTTTTCTTCTTGAATAATGCCATAAGCAGGCTCCTCCCGGGGAAATGATGTAAAGCAGGGGCAGGAAAACTCCCGCCTCTGCATTTCTCTCTTCATGCAAAAGAGGGGAGGGTTTCCCCTCCCCCTTGCAAAGCTTTCTTATTCTGCGGTAACGGTGACACCCTTCTCGGCGAAGTACTTGGCAGCGCCGGCGTGGAAAGGTGCGGTCATGCCGGAGGTGGCGTTTTCGACGGACAGCTCAGCACCCTTGCCGTGCTCCTTGGTGATGTCCGCGGCATTGTCGAAGATGGCCTTGGTCAGGTTGTAGACAACTTCCTCATCAGCGTCGGCATCCACGATCATGGTGGCCTTCACGGTGATGGTAACCACAGCCTCGTCCTGACCGGCGTAGGTGCCGGCGGGAATCTCATAGGTGGTGTAGTAGGGAGACGCATCCATCACCTTCTGGGCGATTTCGCCGTCAATGGGCACCAGGTATGCATCGTTGGTGGTGCACAGCTCGGTGATGGCGGCAGTGGGAGCGCCGGCCACGATGAAGGCGGCGTCAATCTTTCCGTCCTTCAGGCCGTCGGTGCTGTCACCGAAGCTCATGTACTGGGGCTTGATGTCCTCCTCGGTCAGACCCGCGGCGGCAAGCACGTCAACGGCGTTGAAGTAGACGCCGGAGCCGGGGGCGCCGATGGAGACACTGCGGCCGGCCAGGTCGGCAACGGACTTGATTTCGGGATCCATGGTGATCAGCTGCACAGCCTCAGCGTACAGGCCGCCCAGAACACGGAAAGAGTCGATCTTGCCGTTCTCCTCGAAGGAACGGGTGCCGTCCCAGGCATAAGCCATAACGTCGGACTGGACAGTGGCCAGCTGATAGTCGCCGGCATCAATGCCTTCGATGTTGGCCTTGGAACCGTCGGTGGAAACAACGTTGACGTCAACGCCAGCGTGATTCTTCATGTACTGACCCAGCACGCCGCCGAAACCGTAGTAGGTGCCGGTGGGGCCGCCGGTGCCCATGGTCATGGAAACGCTTTTCCCTCCGCCGCAGGCGACCAGCGCCAGCACGAAGACGACCGCGAGCAGTAATGCGATGATCTTTTTCATTTTACTATCCTCCATATTTATCGTCCGACCCGCAATTTTGAATTTTGAAAGGGCCGGAAATTCAACTACGCCTATTATAGCGAAGAAATTTGTGCATTACAAGTCAATTTTTGAATTTTTATTAAAAATAATTGCAAAATCGCTGATCGCATCCGATTTTACTGTCTAAAAGCACACCCCCTCCCGTGAAGAGAGGGGGCGTTCGCTTGTCCGGAGACGTCAATCCCGCCTCAGGACAAAATCAGATGCGGCGCGACGATCCGTCTGCGAGGCGGTTTTTCCGGGTGAATGGCACCGGACTCTTTTCCGCGCCTTTCTCCTCCCGGCAAGCCGCTCTTCATCTGCACAAACGGTCTGTCGACTCGCATCATTTTTCGCTTTTCTTTCCTGCTTCCGGCTCAGATGCGGCTCATGTTGCGGACATTGTAGTATGCCGCATTCGTCGCGCCATAGAGGTTGGACGCATTCAGGCAGTCGCCGATCTGATAGAATTCCGGCGCGCAGGCGGCCAGGGCAATGGCCTCCTCGCGCTTTGCACGCTGTCCAACGGCATAGATCACAGTGTCGGCCTCGAAGAACGTTCTCTCGCCCTGCTTTTCGCCGTACACGCCGCCGTCCGTGATCTCCACAGCCTTCGTGCCGAAGACCTGCCCGACATTTCTGTCCCGAAGCTGGAGCTTGATGGCCTGCATGTGCAGCGCATTGCCGCCGTCGTTGAGCTTGTCGCCCATCTCCAGAATCGTCACATCCCGCTCGCCGTCCGTGAGGAAAATCGCCAGCTCACAACCGACGAGGCCGCCGCCGAGGATGACGACCTTTTTCCCGGCTTTCTCGGGCGAGACATAAACTTCCTCCGCACCGAGCGCCTTTTCCACGCCCGGGATGCGCGGCACAACCGTCTCCGCGCCGATGGCGGCGATGATGACGTCGGGCTCCAACTCCTGCGCGAGCGCGGGGGTGACCGCCGTGTTCAGGCGCAGCTCGATGCCCGCGCACTGCTCCGTAAGCATGGCCTGCTGCGCCAGATACTCACCGAGATGTTTCTTGAAGGGCACCTTTTCTTCACACAGCAGCACGCCGCCGAGACGGTCGGATTTCTCGCAAAGGATAACCTCGTGCCCCAGCTCCGCCGCGTAGAGCGCCGCCTGCATACCGCCGGGGCCGCCGCCGGCCACAAGCACCTTCTTGCTGCGCGCAACCTGAACCGGCTTTTCCTCCAGCAGCTCATTGCCGATGACGGGATTGACCGCACAGCAGATCTGGTTGGTGCTCACCAGCGTGGAGAAGCAGTGGAAGCAGCGCATGCACTTGCGGATCTCCGCATCGCGTCCCATGCGCGCCTTGATGGGCATATCGGGGTCACACACCAGCTGACGCGCCATCTCCACAACGTCGCACTTTCCGGTGGCGATGGCCTCCTCCATATCGGCGGGGTCGGTGAAAGCGCCGACCGTTGCAACCGGCGTTTTGACCTCTTTCTTAATTGCGGCGGCGAATTCCAGATTGCAGGCATCGGGATAGAACATGCTCGGGTGCGTGCGCGTGAAGGATTCGCCGTTGTTGTGGTCGCCGGTGGAGACATGGATGAGATCCACGTGGCCGTCGAGCTGTTTGGCAATTTTGATGCCCTCCTCGATGGTATAGCCGCCGGGAGTGACCTCATCGCCGCTCATGCGGAACTCAATCGGGAAATCCGCGCCGCAGCTCTTCTTGATGGCGTCGCAGATCTCAATGGCGATGCGGCAGCGGTTTTCCACGCTCCCGCCGTAACGGTCCGTGCGGCGGTTTACCACGGGGGAAAGGAACTGCGTGAGCAGCCAGCCGTGGCCGCCGTGGAGAAGCACCATCCCAAAGCCGCAGCGCTTTGCATAGGCCGCTGCGTCCGCATAGGCTTTGACGGTTTGCGCAATGATCTCCTCCGTCATGCCGATGACCCGCGGGATCGGTGCGCCGGCGGGCAGACGGTGCACCCAGGGGAATTCTTCGTCGTTCGGGCCGTAGATGTCGCTGCCCTGCATGGCGGATACGATGGAATATTTCCCCGCATGCTGCAGCTCGATGACAGGCACCGCGCCGTACTGGCTGATTCCCAGCGCCTTCATGCGCAGTGCCGCCTTGGAGACCTGCGTATCCAGCGCCGTCTGATTATAACCGCTGCGCCCATGGACGGAGTCGACCAGACACTCGCCAATGGCAACGGCCGCTGCGCCGCCCTTGGCCCTTCTGGCAAAGAACGCGCTGCTCTCCGGCGTCGGGGAATGGTTGGAGTCGTGGTACTGCAAGCCGATGGGCGAGGAAAAAATGCGATTGCGGAAAAGTGTGCCGCCCAACACAATCGGCTCGAACAGATGCGGATATTTCAGCTTGTCCATAAGTATCATTCTCCTTTTTTAATTGTGTGCATACATATAGTATATACGCGTGCGCGGCAAAGAGCAAGTCCCGCGTTTGTGCGCTGCCGCTCCGTTCTCTGCATGGATGGTTTGCTGGAAAGGGGCATCTGCGCCAAACCCATACCGCCCGGAAAAGTGCCGCAGCGGCGGAGAGAGCGCGCGGATGGACAGCCAACCTCGGAACGAACGCGCTGCCGGCGCAGGATTTTTACCGTATACAGCATTTTTTTGTTGAAGCCGGAGGGGTTCCTGTGCTATACTGAACATGGAAAGAGTATGTATACCAAGCATTTCTTCATTCATTTATTGTGAGGAGGAACCAGTATGAAAAAAGCGATCATTACCATCGGCCGCGAATTCGGCAGCGGCGGGCGTCTAATCGGCAAACGGCTTGCCGAAGATCTCGGCATTCCGTTCTACGACAAGGAAATTATCGAGCTGTCCGCAAAGAAGAGCGGCCTTTCGCCGGATTTCATCGCGAGCAGCGATGAGCGCGCGCCGAGTGCATTTTCCTTTGGACTCCCCCTGTCCGCGGGCGACTCCATCGGCTATTTCATGCAGTATGACGCGCCGGTCAGTGACCGCGCTTATCTGGCGCAGACCGCCGTTATCAACGAGCTTGCCGACAAGGAAAGCTGCGTGATCGTCGGCCGCGGTTCAGGCTTCATTCTGCGTGACCACCCCGACCGCGTCAGCCTGCTGTTTTACGCGCCGCTTGACGACCGCATCCGCCGTGCCGCCGAGGAATACGGCCTGGATGAGCCGGGACTGGCCGACAAGATCATCAAGGTCGACAAGACCCGCTCCAACTTCATCAAGCGCTACACGGGTGAGAACTGGATGGATGCCCGCTCCTATGACCTGTGCATCAACACCTCCAAGCTCGGCATTGAGGGCTCCGTCGCCGCGGTTAAGGAATACCTCGCCCACCGTTGACGCGCGCCCTTGACAGGGTCACACAACCTATATATAATACGTTTTTACATTCACAATACGTTCTGCGAAAGCCATTCGTGGGACAAGGAGGTTCGCAACGCAAATGAAAAACACGCAGAAAACCATGGACAAGATCGTAGCTCTGTGCAAAGGCAGAGGCTTCAT
This sequence comes from Oscillospiraceae bacterium, assembly GCA_017522015.1. Classification (GTDB taxonomy): domain Bacteria; phylum Bacillota; class Clostridia; order Oscillospirales; family Oscillospiraceae; genus SIG483. Next base: position 57,671 of record JAFXAW010000041.1, read on the forward strand.
TTTCGCCGGAAGCGAGATCTATGGCGGTCTTGCCAACACCTGGGACTATGGTCCGCTCGGTGTGGAGCTGAAAAACAACGTCAAAAAAGCATGGTGGCAGAAATTCGTTCAGGAAAGCCCCTATAACGTGGGTCTGGACGCCGCCATCCTCATGAATCCCCAGGTCTGGGTCGCCTCCGGCCACGTGGGTGGCTTCTCCGATCCTCTCATGGACTGCAAGGAGTGCAAGGAGCGCTTCCGCGCCGACAAGGTCATCGAGGAATGGTGCCAGGAAAACGGTTTTGATCTGGGCAAAAGCGTGGACGCTCTCAGCCAGGCCGAGATGAAGGCCTTCGTGGAAGAGCACAACATCCCCTGCCCCACCTGCGGCAAACACAACTGGACCGACATCCGTCAGTTCAACCTGATGTTCAAAACCTTCCAGGGCGTCACCGAGGATGCGAAGAACGTCGTGTATCTCCGTCCCGAGACAGCACAGGGCATTTTCGTGAACTTCCAGAATGTCCAGCGCACCACCCGCAAGAAGC
>JAFXAW010000042.1 GCA_017522015.1 Oscillospiraceae bacterium
GCGCGCGACACCGCGACAGCCGCCGTGACCGTAATACGCCCAGGATTCTCCAAAACCGCGGGGCGCAGAAGCAGGCTCATATAGACACCGGTATCTGCCGGAGAAAAAAATGACCTGCCCTGTGTGCCGCGCCCGGAGCTTTGACTTCCCGCGGCAACAAGGGTATATTCCGGTGCATCACCCTGCGCAAGTTCGCGCACCCGGTCATTCGTGGAAGACAAAACGTCGTGAACCTCCAGCCGGAACGTCCGTTCCGGCAGACGCTGCGCAATCTCCGCATGAAGTTTCTCGGATGAAAGAAGCATGCTCTCCCCCTGTTTCGGTTCATTTCGCCTTTCTAACCTTATTAATATATCACACTTCTTTTCCGCTTGCAATAAAAAAGGCGGCGGCAAAACCTGCCGCCGCCACTGCAAATACTGGTGCAAGATTAAGACAGTAGTTTTCTGAGCTTTTCCACAGCGCGGCGTTCCAGCCTCGACACCTGCACCTGACTGACTCCGAGTACGCGCGCCGCCGCTTCCTGCGTCATGCCGCGGTAGTAACGCAGCGCAAGCACGCTGCTCTCCTTTTCCGGCAGCGTCTCTATGGCGCTGCGCAGCGCCACATGCTCCAGCAGCCGTTCCTCATCGCCGCCGTCGCCGAGAATCTGTTCCAGCGTGAAGCCGTCCTCGCCGCACTCCCGCTGCAGGGACTGCGCCGGTTCCACGGCCGTTTCCGCCGCGGCGATCTCCTCCGGTGTCAGGTTCATCTGCTGCGAAATTTCCGAGATCGTCGGTTCCCGCCCAAGGCTTTGTTCCAGCGCGCTGCGCACCGCGCGGATGGCTGTTGCCCGCTCTTTGATGCGGCGGCTGACCTTTACGCTGCCGTCATCGCGCAGAAAGCGCCGGATTTCGCCGGAGATTTTCGGCACGGCATAGGTGGAAAACTGCGTGCCGAAGTTCTCGTCATAGCCCCGGATTGCCTTGATGAAGCCAACGCAGCCGAGCTGATACAGGTCATCGGCATCCACACCGCGTCCGAAATAGCGCCTTGCGATGCTCCAGATCAGTCCGGCGTTTTCCACGATGAGCTTTTCGGAGGCCTCCTTGTCTCCTGTTTTTGCCGCGCGCAAGAGCGCAAGCATCCCCTCCATCAGTCCTCCCGGCGCTTTTCCAGCGTCCGGCGCATGACAACCGTCGTGCCCTTGCCGGGCTTCGACCGCACACGCAGCTTGTCCATGAAGCTCTCCATGATCGTAAAGCCCATGCCGCTGCGTTCCGGACCACCCGTTGTGAACAGAGGCGTGCGGGCTTTCTCCACATCCTCCATGCCTTTGCCCCAGTCCCGGACGCTGATCTCCAGCTCTCCGCTGGTCATAATGCGGCCGCGCAGACAGATGCGGCCAATGCTGTCCGGATAGGCATGGACGATCGCGTTGGTCACCGCCTCGCTCACGGCGGTCTTGATGTCGCCGAGTTCCTCAAGCGTGGGATCGAGCTGCGCTGCAAAGCAGGCGATCGCCGCACGGGCGATCCCCTCGTTCACGCTGCGACTCGGCAGCTCGATCTTTATGTAGTTTCTGCTGTTCATCTTCCCCGCTCCTTTGCTGTCGTAGTGATCTTGACAAGCCGCTCAATGCCGGAAATGTCCAGCACCCGAAGCGGCTGTTCCTGTGGATTTTCCAGCCAGATCCGGCCGCCCGTATTCAGCAGACGCTTGTACAGCCGGAGGATCACGGCCACGCCGGAGCTGTCCATGAAGCTCAGCCCGGAGAGCTCCAGTGTGCAGTCCAGCGGCATATAGCGGTCCAGCAGGTCCTCCGCACGGCGCATGACCTCTTTCGCCGCGTGATGATCCAGCTCTCCCGAAAAATATAGGGTAAGCCTGCCTCCGCTTTCTTTTGCCCGTATTTCCATCTTTCTCTTCCTTTCGTTATCATTTCAGCCCTTTACGCAGGCGGGATTTGACCGCGTCTCCCCCGCTTTCCCCCATCGTAGACCGCGCGGCGCAAAAAGATTGTCGAAACATACGGCCTGCGCGCAGATTGTATGTTTTCTTTTTCCTCCGACTGTGGTATGATAACTGACAAATGATTTTTTCATTCAATCGCTTAAAATGGAGGAACATCCGTGAAAAACATCGTACTCATCGGTATGCCCGGCACAGGGAAAAGCTCTGTCGGCGTAATTCTGGCCAAACACATCGGCTACGCCTTTATGGACACCGACATTGAACTTGTGCGCCGCACGGGGCGCACGCTGCCCCGTATTCTCCGGGAGGACGGCCTGGAGCGTTTTCTGGAAATGGAGGGCGAGACCGGCCTTGCCGTGCAGTGCGAGAACACCGTTATTGCCACCGGCGGCAGCATGGTCTTCTCCGAAAACGCCATGCAGCATCTCTGCGAAAGCGGCGTGGTCATATGGCTTGAAACGCCGGTGGAAACGCTGGAAGCGCGCCTGACCGGCGGCTCCCGGGAGCGCCGCGGTGTCGCCGCGCCGGGAGACATGAGCATCCGGGACATCTATGCGCTGCGCGAGCCGCTCTACACCAAATATGCGCAAATCCGCATAGCCTGTCAGGATGGCGTGGAGAATGTCGTGGGCGACATCATTCTGAAACTGCGGGAGATCGACATGATCGGCGCAGAACAGGCAGAATAGTTTTTCGAAAAATTCCCTTTCGCACATGATGCGCTCTTGCGCGGCGCGTCTATCTTTGTTATAATAGATTATTCACCGGGCATGCGGCGTCCGGCCACGAATCCGGGCAGCCGGCTGACTTGCTCGCGGGGGGTAAAAATCTTGAACAACAAAATCAAGCGGTTTATTGAACCGAGCATGAAAATGTATCTCGTTGTGTTGGTGCTCTTCACAATTGCCGCGTTGTTTTTCAACAAGTATCTGGCCTTTGCATACGCCATCGCCGTCGTTCTTCTGGTGATCTACTCGCTGATCATTTCGCGGCGCAAGCGGCGCGAGTTGATGGAATACATCGACTCGGTCACCTACAACGTGGAGACCGCCAAGAGCGACACGCTGCTCAACTTTCCGCTGCCGATGGTCGTGTTCAAGCTGGATGACAATCAGATCATCTGGGGCAACACGAGCTTCTTCAACATCTGCGGCGGCAAGCCTCCGCTCGACGCGCGCATGACCGATCTGATCCCCTCATTCTCCGGCAAGTGGATTTATGAGGGCAAGAGCCAGGCCCCCGGGCTGACGGAGATCGGCGAGCGGAAGTATCAGATCTACGGCAACATCGTCCGTTCCCCGGACAAGGCCCGCAAGACGGACTTCATGGGCATAGCCTACTGGCTGGATGTGACGGATTTTGACAACATCAAGCAGGAATACGCCGCCTCCCGCCCCGTTGTTTCGATCATCGTGCTCGACAACTATGATGAGCTGACCAAGTCGCTGCCCGAGCGCACGCGCACCACGCTGCTCGGCGATGTGGATGACCGGATCACCCAATGGGCGGAAAGCAAGGGTGGTTTCCTCAACCGCATTGACCGCGACCGCTATGTGTTTATCTTTGAGGAGCGCTGGCTTCCCGGCTACATCGAGGAGAAGTTTTCCCTGATTGACAAGGTGCACGAGGTCGTCTCCCCCAGCGGCATTCATGCCACCGTGAGCATCGGCATCGGGCGCGACGGTGGAAGCTTTGAGGAAAACAATTCCTTCGCCGCCCTTTCCATCGAGATGGCACTCTCCCGCGGCGGAGATCAGGCCGTTATCAAAAACCGTTTCAACTTTGAGTTCTACGGCGGACGTGGCAACGAGGTAGAAACGCGCACCAAGGTCAAATCCCGCGTGATGGCCAACGCCCTGAGCGAGCTGATCGCAGACGCCTCCCGCGTCTATGTCATGGGTCACAAATTTGCCGATCTTGACTGCGTCGGCGCGGCGGCCGGTCTCGGCTGCATTGCGCGCAAGCGCGGCACACCGCTGTTTTTCGTAACAGACCCGGAGAACAACGCTTCCCGCGAGCTGATCGCGCGGCTCAAGCAGCAGCCGGAATATCAGAACGCCTTTATCTCACCGCAGGATGCAATTTTGATGGCAGACAATCGCAGTCTGCTCATTGTGGTGGACACCAACCGTCCGGAGCAGGCTGAGGACGAAAATCTGCTGCTCGCGTGCAACCGCGTTGCGGTTATTGACCACCATCGCCGTACATCAACCTTTATCCAGAATCCGACGCTCTCTTTTGTAGAGCCTTACGCCTCCTCCGTGTGCGAGCTGATTACCGAGCTGGTGCAGGAGCTTTCGGAGCAGTCGGACATTCTCCGCTGCGAGGCGGAGGCCATGCTCGCCGGCATCGTGCTGGACACCAAGAACTTCACCCTGCGCACCGGTGAGCGCACCTTTGACGCTGCGGCGTTCCTGCGCCGCGTTGGCGCGGACACCACGGAGGTCAAGCGCTTTTTGCAGGTTGATTTTGAGAGCACGGTCGCCCGCTGCCGCATTCTGCAGGGCGCAAGACTTTACCGGGACGGCATCGCTGTCGCCGTTCTGGACACGGAGCAGGATCGCGTCGTCGTGGCGCAGGCCGCAGACGAGCTGGTCAACATTGCGCGTGTGCAGGCTTCCATCGTGCTCTACTCCACAGCGAGCGGCGGCGTGATTATGTCCGCCCGCTCCATCAGCGACATCAATGTGCAGATGATTCTGGAGAAACTCGGCGGCGGCGGCAACAAATCCTCTGCCGGCGTGCAGCTTGCAAACACCAGTCTGCGCGATGCCGTCAATGCGCTTTTCAAGGCCATTGACGACTATCTGGACGCTTAACCAAAACAAACCTTGCCGCTTCCC
>JAFXAW010000043.1 GCA_017522015.1 Oscillospiraceae bacterium
CATCTGCGTCAGGTCGTTGGTGCCGAAGGAGAAGAAGTCGGCCTCCGTGGCGATTTCGTCGGCGGTCAGCGCGGCGCGCGGGATCTCGATCATGGTGCCGACGAGATACTGCATGTCGCTGCCGGCGGCAGCGATGATCTCGTCCGCGGTTTTGACCACGACGCTCTTGACGAATTTCAGCTCCTTGATCTCGCCAACCAGCGGAATCATGATCTCGGGGACCATTTTCCACTCGGGATGCCGCGCCTGTACATTCAGCGCGGCCTTGATGACGGCGCGCGTCTGCATGGCGGCGATTTCGGGATAGGTGACGGCCAGACGGCAGCCGCGGTGACCCATCATGGGGTTAAACTCATGCAGACCGGCGATGATATTGCGGATGTCGGCAACGGATTTGCCCATATCGTCCGCCAGCCGCGCGATGTCTGCCTCCTCGGTGGGGACGAACTCATGCAGCGGGGGATCCAGAAAACGGATGGTGACGGGGCAGCCCTCCATCGCCTCGTAGATGCCCTCAAAGTCGCCCTGCTGCATCGGCTCGAGCACGGCCAGCGCGGCCTCGCGCTGCTCCACGGTGTCGGAGCAGATCATGCGGCGGATGGCGCGGATGCGCTCGCCCTCAAAGAACATATGCTCGGTGCGGCACAGGCCGATGCCCTGCGCGCCGAATTTTCTGGCCTGCGCGGCGTCGTAGGGGGTGTCCGCATTCGTGCGCACGCCCAGACGGCGATATTTGTCGGCCCAGGCCATCACGCGGCCGAACTCGCCGCCGATGGAGGCGTCCGCCGTGGGAACGGCGCCGGCATAGATGTTGCCGGTGGAGCCGTCCAGGCTCAGCCAGTCGCCCTCCCGATAGACCTTGCCGCTCAGGGTGAAGCGCTTGTTTTCCTCGTCCATGGCGATCTCGCCGCAGCCGGAAACGCAGCATTTGCCCATGCCGCGCGCCACGACGGCCGCGTGAGAGGTCATGCCGCCGCGTACGGTGAGGATGCCCTGTGCGGCCTTCATGCCCTCAATGTCCTCGGGCGAGGTCTCCAGCCGCACCAGAATCACCTTCTCGCCGCGCGTGGCCCAATCCTTGGCGTCCTCGGCGGTGAAAACAACTCTGCCGCAGGCCGCGCCGGGAGAGGCGGGCAGCGCCTTGCCGATCACAGGCGTTTTCTTGAGCACATCCGCATCGAACTGCGGGTGCAGAAGCGTGTCCAGAGAGCGGGGCTCGATCATGGCCACGGCCTCTTTTTCCGAAATCATGCCCTCGTCCACCAGATCGCAGGCGATCTTCAGCGCGGCGGCGGGGGTGCGCTTGCCGTTTCGGGTCTGCAGCATGAAGAGCTTGCCGTGCTCGACGGTGAACTCCATATCCTGCATATCCCGATAGTGATTTTCCAGAATTTTGCACACGTCCACAAAATGCGCATAAGCCTCCGGGAACTTCTCGGCCATCTGCGCGATGGGCATAGGCGTGCGGATGCCGGCGACCACGTCTTCGCCCTGCGCGTTGGTCAAAAATTCGCCCATGAGCTCCTTCTCGCCGGTGGCGGGGTTGCGGGTGAAGGCAACGCCCGTGCCGCAATCGTCGCCCATGTTGCCGAAAGCCATGGCCTGCACGTTGACGGCGGTGCCCCAGGAATAGGGGATGTCGTTATCGCGGCGATAGACGTTGGCGCGGGGGTTATCCCAGCTGCGGAACACGGCTTGGACGGCGCCCATGAGCTGCTCCTTGGGATCGGTGGGGAAGTCCAGCCCGAGCTTGGATTTGTACTCCTCCTTGAACAGGCCGGAGAGCTTCTGCAGATCCTCGGCGCTGAGCTCGGTGTCCTGCGTGACGCCCTTTTCCGCCTTTATCTCGTCGATGAGCACTTCAAAATATTTCTTGCCGACTTCCATGACCACGTCGGAATACATCTGGATAAAGCGGCGGTAGCAGTCCCACGCCCAGCGGGGATTGCCGGATTTTTTGGAAAGTACATCCACGACGCTTTCGTTCAGACCGAGGTTCAAAATGGTGTCCATCATGCCGGGCATGGAGGCGCGGGCGCCCGAACGCACGGAGACCAGCAGCGGATTTTCCGGGTCGCCGAACTTCTTGCCGGTGAGATCCTCAAGCTTTGCGATGTATTCCAGAATCTCAGCCTGAATGTCGTCGCCAATGCGGCGGCCGTCGTCATAATACCGGGTGCAGGCCTCGGTTGTGATCGTGAAGCCCTGCGGGACGGGCAGGCCGATCGAGGTCATCTCCGCAAGGTTGGCGCCCTTGCCGCCGAGCAGCTCGCGCATGGAAGCGTTGCCCTCGCTGAACAGATAAACATACTTCTTTCCCATGTGTTTTCACCTTTCCTTTTGCGCCGCGGCGCGTTGAATTTTGTGTTCCGGGGGAAATTTTGCACAGAATTTCGGATTGCTAAAAGCGTTTTGCCGTTTTATGACGGCCTTGAGAATTTATCCGGGTTTGAACAAGACAAGACCTGCCTTTCGGCCGGCCTTATCCGGTTTTCCTTATTTTCCGACGCAAAAACGCGAAAAAATGCGGTCGGTAACATCCGAGCGGACGGTGCGGCCCGTCAGCTCGCCAAGGGCAGAAAGCGCGGCCTCCGCTTCGGAGAGGGCCGCATCCGGCGCAACGCCGATTTCCAGCGCAGCACAGGCCGCCGCGACGGATTCCCGTGCGCGGGCAACGGCGTCCACCTGACGCGCGTTTGTGAGAATTTCGCCCGCCGGCACGGCAGAGGGCGGAAACAGCGCAGCCACCGCTTCGCGCAGCGCATCAAATCCGTCCCCCGTGACGGCAGACAGGCGCACTTCGACCGGCAGATCCTCCGGCAGCAGCGGGGAAACCGGCGCGGCGGGGAGGTCACTCTTCGTCCAGATCAGCACGGTCGGCGCGGCGGCGCGCGCCTCCGCCAGGAGCGATGAATCCTCTTCCGTGAAGGGCACGGAACTGTCGCACAGAACGAAGATCAGCTCGGCTGCGCGCATCGCCTCGCGGCTGCGCTCCACGCCCAGCGCCTCGACCTTATCCTCCGTCTCGCGCAGACCGGCGGTGTCCGTCAGGCGCAAAAGCACGTCGCCGAGCGCGGCGCGCTCGGAAATGGTGTCCCGCGTTGTGCCGGGAATGTCCGTTACAATGGCGCGCTCATAACCGAGCAAGGCGTTAAGAAGGCTGCTTTTGCCCGCGTTCGGGCGGCCGAGAATGGCCGTGGGCAGGCCGCTGTTCATCGTGCGGCCGTTTTTGAAGCTGTCCTGAAGCTTTTGCAGCTCGGCCTCGGCCTGGCGCAAAGTGCGCAGGTCGGCGTCCAGCTCGGTGGGCTCAATATCCTCATCCGGGTAATCCACAACCGCCTGAAAATGCGCCAACAGATCCGCGATGCTGCCGTAAACCTGCTCGATACGGCGCGAGAGCGCGCCGGAGAGCTGCCCCACAGCGTTTTTCGCGGCGGCGGCTGTTTCCGAATTGATGAGGTCCACAACGGCCTCCGCGCCCATCAGATCCATGCGTCCGTTGAGGAAGGCGCGCTTGGTGAATTCGCCGGCAAGCGCCTGCCGCGCTCCCTGGGCGAAGAGCGACTCCAGCGCCAGACGGAGGACGAGGGGAGAACCGTGGCACTGCAGCTCCGCCGTTTCCTCTCCCGTGTAGCTGTTCGGCGCGCGGGAGACGGTGACAAGGCATTCGTCGATCACGCAGCCCTCGCGGTCGTGCAGCTTGCCGAGCACGAGCTTACGGTCCGCCGTTTTGGAAAGCGGCTTGCCGGAATTGGCGCAAAAGACGCGGTCCACCGCGGCAATGGCCCCCTCGCCGGACAGGCGGATAACGCCGATGGCGGTGAGGCTTGCGCCCGTTGCAATCGCTGCGATCAGATCAGACATGGTTTCTTGCCTCCTGAGGGAAAATGAGATAAAGAATCGGAAAAGGAAATTTTGCGCTGTCCGACTCGCGGGCAGAGGGGAAAGTCCCTCCCCGGGCTCAACTTGGATAATTCACCGTCAAAAGCCCCGAAAAACGGGGCTTTTGAGCAAAGGCAAACTTCCCCGGCGGGGAAGCTTGCAGCGAAACGCGCAGGCAAACCCCCCGTGGGAGCTTTTGCCGGGCTGCGAATCATTTTCAGATTGTGAAGCGCGCACGCACGCTGGGGTCAAACAGACGGTTGATCAACGCGGCGGCTTCCGCGCGGCTGATGGTGGTGTCCGGGCCGAAAGCATGCTCGGCGAAGCCGGGCGTGTCGGTATAACCGGCGAGGATGCCCGCGCGATACATGGTGTAAATCTCCTCATACGCGTAGTCATCCGCTGCGATATCGGGAATTGCCCCGTCCGGAATGTTGTTGATGGCGGTGTAGCTTTCCGCCGGCAGGGTGTTGTAGAACACCCAGGCAAAGTCCCGACGGGTGATCGGCGCGTCATAATTTTCAAAGTCCTGCGTGATGATGCCGTGTTCCTTTGCATAGTCCACAAAGTATTGATACCAATTGCCGGTCGGGCAGGCCGTGAGGGTGATGCTGCCGGTGTAATGCAGCTCGTGCAGGGATGCGGCAAGCTTGACGCACTGCGCGTAGGTGAGCGTGCCCTGCGGCTCATAGGTGGTGGTGGTCATGCCGTGGATAAAGCTGCGCTCGTACGCCACGAGCACGTCGTTATAAAACCAGTCCGTGGGCTTCACGTCCACAAAGGGATTGACTCTTTCGGGCACGATTTCCTCTGTGAGCGGCACGGTGCCGTCCACCGCGATGACGGAATCCTGAGAGAAACTGACCACAGCACGCAGATTCTCGCAGGCGAGGTAGCGGTGACGCAGCATGAGGATGCCGTTTACGGCCTGGCCGCCGACGCTCACGTTCACCAGCGCGCCGGAGGAAATCCGCACCGTCGCAGCGCCGGAGAGCAGGGTGATGTTGTCGCCGAAATCAAGCGTGGCGGTGCCGCCGGCGCGAACCCGCTTGATCGCGAAAGAGCCGGTAGTTCGCTTGATGTTCGTGCCCAGCTCATTGAGCACCTGCGAGACCGTGAAGTTAACGCCGGACGCGGTGTCACGCAAAACGGTGTCGGTAAACTCGCCGTCCGTATAATTCTTTGTCAGAAGCGGATCATCCCGGCCGCCCGCCGCGCCCGACGCCGTGCAGACGCCGCCAAGCAGCAGGACAATGGCGAGAAAGATCGCAATGCTACGAAATTTCATGTATATCCTCCGATGTGCGGAAGCTTTGTGCCCGAAAGGGCACAGAGCGTTTACATTTACTTACAAACTCACAAACTATACTATAGCACATTCAGCGCCCGACTGCAAGAAATTCCTTGCAGGGCAAAAGCGCCGCTGCGCCGCTGCGCGGATGATTTTCTATTGTGCCCCGGGAAAATATGTGCTATACTTTCCCGCAGGAAGCTGCATTCTCTCCCGAAGGAGGGGGTGCAGGAAGCCTTATCCCTCCGAAACGGAGGGCAGAAAGCCGTCCCTCCGAAAGTGAGGGGGCAAGCCGTGTTCCTCCGAAAGCGGGGGAGGAAAGCCATCCCTCCGAAAGCGGGTGCAGAAAGCCAGCTGTCCGAAACGGAGGGCAGAAACCGTATCCCTCCGAAACGGAGGGCAGAAACCGTATCCCCCCCGAAACGGAGGGGTCACAGCAAGAGACATTCCCCCAAAGGAGGGGCCAGGCATGAACGAATTACAGGAAAGAATCCTTGCGCGCAAGCGCGAAACAAATACGCTGATTCTGGCGCATTATTACCAGAGTCTTGAAGTGCAGGATGTGGCCGACGCGGTGGGCGATTCCTTTGCACTCGCGCAGAAGGCGCAGAGCGCGTCCTGCGAAAACATCGTGATGTGCGGCGTGCGCTTCATGGCGGAGAGCGCGAAGATTCTCGCTCCGGACAAGACGGTTTATCTGCCGAACGCGGATGCAAGCTGTCCGATGGCGGAGATGGTCACGCCGGAGGATGTTCTGGCGCTGCGGAAAAAGTATCCGGAGGCGGCGGTGGTGTGCTACGTCAATTCCACGGCGGCGGTCAAGGCGGTCAGCGACGTGTGCTGCACCAGCTCCTCGGCCGAGCGCATCGTCCGCGCCCTGCCGAACAAGCAGATCGTTTTCGTGCCGGACAAAAATCTCGGCGCGTGGTGCGCCAAAGCGGTGCCGGAAAAGGAGATCATTCTGTTTTCGGGCTTCTGCCCGATTCATGACGGCGTGACGGAGGAGATGGCGGTCTCTGCCCGCCGGGCGCATCCGAACGCGAAGTTCGCCGTGCATCCGGAGTGCCGCGCGGAAGTGGTCGGCTATGCCGACTGCGTGGGCTCCACGGCGGAGATTCTCCGCTATGTGCGCGGCAGCGCGGAGCCGGAGTTCGTCATCGGCACGGAATGCGGCGTGGCGGAGATCCTGCGCCGGGAGTTCCCGGAAAAGCAGATTCATCTGCTGCGGGAGGATTTCGTCTGCGCGGACATGAAGAAGACGACGCTTATGGACCTCTGGCGTGCCGTGAACGGCGAGCTGCCGCCCATTACGCTGCCCGAAAACGAGCTGACGGGCGCGAAGCGTGCGCTGGAGCGCATGGTGTCCATGTAATATCCCCCCCTTGCCGGGGCTTGAACGGAGAAGAGAGGCGCACATTTTGCCTCTTGAGATAAAAAATAAAAAGCAGGAGGGCTTTTTAACATGAGTTATAAGGTATTCGTCATCAATCCGGGCTCGACTTCCACGAAGATCGCGCTGTTCGAGGATGACAAAAAGCTGTTTCAGAAGAACGTCGATCACGACGCGGAAGAGCTGAAAAAGTTTAAGGAGATCCGGGATCAGCTTCCCTTCCGCATGGAGACCATTTTGTCCGCGCTCGAGGAAGCCGGCATCTCCCTGGAGGGCGTGGATGCCTTCTCCGCCCGCGGCGGCGGCATGGTCGGCTGCGTCGGCGGCGTGTATGCCATCAACGACAAGCTGCTTGAGGACTGCCGCGAAGGAAAGAACGTGCGGCATCCCAGCCTGCTCGGCCCGCAGATCGCCTGGGCGCTGCAGGAGAAGTACGGCGGCCAGACGTTCTGCGTCAACCCGCCCGACGTGGATGAGCTGGACGATGAGGAGCGCATTACCGGTCTTGCCGGCTGCTTCCGCACCAGCCGCGGCCATCCGCTCAATCAGAAGGAAAACTGCATCCGCTATGCCAATTCCCTGGGCAAAAAGTATGAGGACATGAACCTCATCTGCTGCCACATCGGCGGCGGCATCACGGTTGGCGCGCACCGCAAGGGCAAATACTGCAGCGTCAATGACGCCGTCAACGGTGACGGCCCCATGGCGCCCACCCGCGCCGGCGCTCTGATCGCGATGGATGTGGTCAAGCTCTGCTTCTCCGGAAAATACACCGAGCGCGAGCTCTATGACCGCATCACCAAAAACGGCGGTCTGACCGATCATCTCGGCACCTCCGATGTGCGCGATGTCGTGGCGATGATCAAGGCGGGCGACAAGTATGCCAAGCTCGTTTACGACGGCTTCATTCTGCAGATCGCCAAGGCTGTCGGCAGCTGCGCCGTTGCGCTCAAGGGCCAGGTGGACGGCATCATCCTCACGGGCGGTGCGTCCAACGAGAAGTATCTGGTGGAAAAACTCATCAGCTACATCGACTGGATCGCGCCGATCTCTGTGCAGCCGGGCGAGTTTGAGATGGAAGCGCTGGCTTCCGGCGCCATCCGCGCCATGAAGGGCGAGGAGGAAGTTGTGCTTTACACCGGCATTCCGGTCTTCGAGAACTTCGATTATCTGAAGAACTGAGCCGCCTGTACCGGGCGATGAAAAAGACTCCGGATTCTGAAAGGGAATCCGGAGTCTTTCTTTTTATTCGGAATCCGCGGGGGTGGGGGACAGGCCGGCTTGCGCGCCGTCGGTTATTTTATCTGCGAGAACTTCCGTTTCGGGGGTCTTCTCCGGGTAGATGAAATACAGATCCAGATCGCAGTCCGTTGCCACGCCGGGCACCTGCGCGGTGCAGGAATACTGCCACATCGTGTGCGCGTAGTAAAAATCCGGCGCGTCTCCGAGCGCCGCCGCCCAGAATTCCATATCTTTCAGGCGGTCGAGCTCATAGAAATGATAGCCCAGGTCGCGGTAGAAGTAGACCGCCGGCTTGTAGCCCGCGCTGCGGACGACATCGGTGAAGGCGATGGCGCAGTCCGTGATTGCGCTGCCGGGCATGCCCTCGGTGCGCGCGTTCATGCCGTGAAGTGCCTCCCAGTCATAGCAGACGGGCATGGTCACGTCATAACCCGCGATCTTCTCCAGAAGATAACGCGCCTCCTCGCGCGCCTCCTCCGGCGTGATGGCCTGCGAGAAGAAATAGACGCCCACGCGCAGCCCGTTTGCAAGTGCGCCTTCCATGTTCGCGTGGAAATACTGATCCTCCATCAGCGAGCCCTTGGTGTAGCCGCGGTAGCCGACGCGAATCATCGCAAATTCCACGCCGTCCTGCGCGACGGCGGCCCAGTCAATCTCGCCCTGATGTTCGGAGACATCAATGCCCCGAAGCGCCTCGGCTCTGTCGCCGATATAGTCTATGTAGCCGTCCGCGGGCACAAAATCCGCTTTCCGAAGCGCCATGGCGGGCACGTCCTCATAGAGCTTCACCCAGACTTTGTTTCCGCGCCCGTCGGGCACGAGCACCTCACCGGCATGGGGATCCGGCGTCGGAGGCGCGGGTTCTTCACGACCGCAGGCACACAGCACCGCAGTAAGCAGAATCAGGCCGAGTAATATCAAAATAATGCGTTTTGTCATAGTTTCTCCCGCGGCGCAGGATTTTGCTTCTTTCGACATATTTCGCGCCGACTTCTTATATATAGCACAGATGCATCCGCTTTGTAAACCGGAGAAGATTGCCGTTTTCGCGCCCGGCGGGGGAGGGAAGCCCGGTAAGACGCAGCACGGGCATTGACGCAACGGGCGGGCGGTGATAAAATGCAAGCATCATAAATTTTGAAGAGGTGTTTGACCATGCGCGCTGATATGCAAAAGTACCTGATCCATCCCATCGAGCGGCCTGTGGACGATTCCGAGGCGAAGGTGGATCTGATCCGTTCCAAAGACAATCCCATTATGGGCTGTTTTTATGAGAGCTGCTACTATCGTCATGATTATGTGATCTGCGATACCATGTATGCACTGCCCTATGTGGAGTTTTTCTGCTTCTCCAACACGGCGCACGACAATCACAACCTGGGTGCCACGCTCTCCATGGACATCGGTGGCCAGAAATTCGTCACCGATCAGAACTGCATGATTCAGGTTCCGGCCTTTGTGCCTCACGGCAACATCACAATTACCGATGTGAAGAGCCCCGTTTTCTCCTTCGTCACCGGCGAGGGCCGCGAGCACACCACGCTGCCCAAGGACGTCTGGCTGCCCGGCTACGACGGGCCGCTGTCCGAGATCACGCTTTTCTATAACGGCGACACCATCAAGTTCCCCAACCCCAATGAGTATCAGGAGCTCGTCATGCGCAGCACGGCGAACAAGACCATGAAGGGCGACATCAGCAGCTCCCTCCGCCGCTGGCTGAAGACCGACGGTTGGGACTATGTCGGCTTTGCGCACATGCACAACACGCCGGAGATTCTGGCCTATTACGGCTGCGACGCCTGGCATCCCTTTGAGCTCGGCGGCACCTATACGCAGTGCCTCAACGGCGAGAGCTTCATCATTGACCGCCCCACGCTGGTCTATCTGCCGCCCTATCTGCCGCACTGCCCCATCCGCGTGCATAAGCTGGAGCGGGACAACTTCTGGCACAGCGCAGGCCTTGCCACGGGCGCTGACTCCAATCATCCCGAGTATGCGCTCAGATCGCTCGGCATGCAGGACGGCGTTCTCGAAGACGTGATTCTGGAAGAGCCCTGGTAAAAAACCGGTAAAATAAGCGAGGGGGCGGCAGGTTTGGTCGCCCCCGCTTTTTTCTTCCGCAAAAAGTGAAGTTTGGTGTTGACAAATGAAGCTGAGTTTGTTATGATAAGCGTCGCTGGTTCTGCTGGTGTAGCTCAGTCGGTAGAGCAGCTGATTTGTAATCAGCAGGTCGGGGGTTCGAGTCCGTCCACCAGCTCCATGATTTCCCGTAAGGACTCGTGAAATATAAATTGAATATGGAGGAGTTCCCGAGTGGCCAAAGGGGGCAGACTGTAAATCTGTTGTCAGTGACTTCGGTGGTTCGAATCCACCCTCCTCCACCAAAAAATCTCAAACGGCTTTTGCCGTTTGGGATTTTTTATTGTGTGGTGGATTCGAAGGGGAGCGGGAGTGAATGACGCGCCGGTGGCGCGTCAGAGCCGCGACCGGGCCCGGCCGCAGCCGGGCGAATCCACCCTCCTCCACCCCCAAAAAGTCACTTTTGTCTACCGACAAAGGTGACTTTTTTCACTAATATCCGTTTCTTACGGAACGGACAATACAGCTGATTATAAGTCGGCTTCATTCTGTTTTGAATTTATTGGACACACTGCTGTCAGTATGCTATTATTTACTAATAAAACACCAAGGTGGTGAGAAACCTTGATCATTTATCTGCAAATGATAGAAACGGACAAAGACAAGTCTAAATTCGAAGAAATATACTACGCGTATCGCAATTTAATGTATCGTATTGCCTATGATCGATTGCAGCATATCCAAGATGCAGAAGATGTGGTATATCAAACATTTGCCAAGATTGCCGAAAACATAAAAATTATAGAGCCGGTCGGTCCAAAAACAAAGCGGCTCATCGTAATTATGATTGAGAACCGAGTAACCGATGTTTTTCGTATGCGTAACAAACACCCGGTTGCCAATTATTATGACGAATTGCAGAATTACCTATCTGAAGAGGCGGATAGTGAAGATTTGTTAACGGAATGCATTTTGAAACTGCCTGAGCAACAACGTACGGTTATTTGGCTAAAATACTATTATGGTTATACTCTTCGGGAAATAGCTAGGATACTTGGCATCACCTTGGCTTGGGCACAAAAAATTGATCAGAGGGCAAAGAAAAAACTTGAAGAACTCTATCGGGAAGGAGGCGGTGTGTTGTGATTACAGACGACATGATTCGCACGGCGGCGGCAAGATCATGTGAGAGATATACAGATCGCTGCATCGACGGTTGTGATGACGCTATCCACCATACGTTTTCCTCCCGGTTTGAAAGCAAGCTCAAGAAATTGAAGAAAAAAGCAAACCATCCTGTTTTCTCGTACGCGATGCTTAGGGTGGCTTCCTTCCTTCTGGTCATTCTTTTGGGGACAAGCGCATGGTTAGCTGTTGATGTTGAAGCAAGAGCTGCTGTTTTCGGGTGGATTAAAGAAGTCTATGAAGATCTGTTCGTGTATCGTTACGATGATAAAACCGAAAATCCCATTCCGGAAAGCGACTACCGTCCATCGTGGATTCCCGATGGGTATACAGAATATTTTGTCAACGATTCAACAGAACTTATCGTTGTCGCTTATACCAATGAGGCCGGTGAGATGCTGAAGTTCAAATATGTGCAAAATCCGAACGAGATAAGCTGGGGCATTGATCTCACGCAAATGGAAATAACATCAGCAAAGGTAAACGGGAATGCTGCGGATCTACTGATTTCTACATCTCCCGATATTGCAAGCTGCATTCTTTGGTCAACACCTGATAATACAGCGTTTTATATTTCTGCATTTTTAGACGAGGATGATTTGGTAAGAATTGCCGAAAGTGTAGAAAAAATAGAAAATTAAATTTCAAGTGTCCAAAATCACCCTCTTTCATCGTATTCGTTTAACGAGAAAGGGGGTGATTTTATGAAGAAACGGTCTATTGTTTTGCTTGTTCTTATGGCCATGCTATTTGCAATTCCTGCCTACGCGGAGTCTTCACGCGCAATTGATTATTTTACCGATATTGAATTCGACGGGACGGAAGCAACATGTATTACACAAATTACCGGGGACAGAGTAACGGACAGCATAACTGCAACTATGACGTTAAAGCGGGGTAACAGGGTTATTAACTCCTGGAGTGGCTCCGGAAACGGTATTTTGAGTATGCGAGGAATAGCGGACGTTTCTCGCAGGGTAACATATACGCTCGTTCTAGAATGGACGGTAAATGGGGTTGCAAAAACTCCAGTGACCATTCAAAAGACAAACAATTGATAGTGTGATGGGCATATACTCATCACACTAGGGTGTCCCGGTGTGAATGTTATTTGCAAAACAATGATCATGTCCGAAATGTGACAAGTGGTAATAATGCATTAAATTTGTTGAATAGTGAATAGGAGGTAATTATGAAAAAGCTTCTTTCCCTTCTTCTTTGCGTGTCGTTGTTGTGTGCATTATCCGCTCCCGCTTTTGCTGCATCTTCTGTCGAAAAAAATGAAGCTATCGCCAAAGAAAACGATGCCAATACGGATATAAGAATTGAAGAAATAAATGATAGTTTACTATTTATTTACACGGATGATAAGTTGGTTTTTTGTTCTCAAATTGATATTGACGGAAATGTTAGTTTTGCTTATGTGGGAAAAGCGCAAAAGCAGATGTACGAAAGCGGTGTCATGCGTCTTGATGAAGTAATTGATGACATCGATTTAAATAATATCTCGAAAAAGGTTATTTCTGAGAGCATTGCCTCATGGAGCGGCGCGATAATGGACAGACTAAGTGAATTCGAAGTGGTTCACTCAATGGATTGCAGTACAATACTTGATGTATCCGAGACTCGTGAACAAGTAGATTCGAGAGCGTCAACGCCTATTAGCACTGAGTTAAATAAAACTTTCGGACCGGATTATATAGGCAGCTTTGTTGGGCTTTCGAGTAAAAGCTATGATGGAGTGGATTACACCGTATATTGTCATGGGAATCAGTCTACTTATCAGTTAAAGTATGCTCCTTATGAATTTTTTGCTGGACAAACGTTAGTCGCGATCGCTGCTTGGATTGCTACAGGTGGTTTCTCCTTTAGTTTACAGTGGTTTTTGAGTGCTGCGGGAGCACTGACTTCAACGTTTGGTGCGGGAGAAGCTCTTGCGCAAGCTATTTCTGGAAATTTGTATGTTTATGAATGCGACAGAACGAGAATTGTAACAGTTCCTGCTTACACGAGTACAGTTCAATATTGGGCCGGATGGACACTTAAGAGTACCTTCCTTGATAATGGGAGTACATGGAATGTATCGACTTACCACAATATAAAACATTCGGATTACGATGATGTATCTGGGCTTATCCAAACTGGATTTAATAACTTTGTAGCGTATACACTTCAGTAAGGCGGGAAGCGAGTGAACGTTGCTTTAGTTATTGCAGGATATCTTTTCTCATTCATAATAGGCGCGCTGATGCGGTATGCATCACGAAAATGGGACAAGCCATTGAAAGTGGCGGTTTGCTTGATATTTGCCTTGATCGTTTTTGACTTTATTGCTGTTGTAAAAGACAGTACACTCCATGCGTATCTTCAGGACGTTAAACTAAGAGCGGTAGGATTTGTCATTATGATGCTTGGCGTTTTGGCAGCAGACATCATATATCGCATTCGAAATAAAGAATAAGGGGATCATTATCGGGATTTTCCTGAGTCTGCATAAGATCATAGTCACGCCACCGTTGCCATCGGGCTGGCATCTACCGCGCTGTTTGAATTGGCTCCCCGCGCTGTTGTCGGTATGTTTGGTGCACCGACCAACATTCCCAATCCAGAAGATTATTGGGTGTTCGGCGAAAAATGTTTCCGCATTTTCCTTTGCCTCGTCACCTTTACCTGCATTATTAAAATGACCTCTATCTTCTTCCAGGCGGTTGGCAAACCCGTTCGTGCAGTGGTGGCATCCATGATTCGCGACATCGTATGCTTTATTCCCTTGATTATTATTTATCCCGCGGTGTTTGGCGGTGTTGAGGCAATTCTGTATGCCGCCCCCTCTGCGGACTTCCTTGCAATGATTGTTGCTGCTGCTTTGACTGTGCCTTTCTTAAAATCCTTGAAGGCTGCACCTTCAAGTCTGTGAAGCAGGCGCTTCCTGCTGTAAAAATATCTCGGAACTCACTTGAGATAATAATGGCCAATATCGGGCAGACACCGCGGTGTCTGCCCGATAGTTTTGTTGGGAGATTGGAATTTCTTGAAGCGGCAATATAGGAATCTCTGCGCGGTGGTTGCAATAAACTGCTCTTTGTGGTATTGATATGGGTAGTGTTGATAGGAAGAGGAGAAAGCGCATGAAAAAAGCCTTTGTTGTCATACTTATTATTTTGGTTGCGGTGCTGCTCTTCGTCTGCATCCGGAGGCCTGCGGGGTCTCCGCTTCCGGAGGAAACGCAGCAGATTGATTCTTCAGAAACACAGCAGCCGGTGTTGACCCCGACGCCAGAAGTGACGTCCGCACCCGAAGTGACCTCCACACCGGAGCCGACACCCACACCCACTCCCGAGCCGACACCCACGCCGCAGCCGGAGCATTCCGCGCTGTATATCCCGGGTGTTTCCGTGGAGGATGTGATTGTCTACTTCAACGAGGTCTGTCTGGACAGTGAGTTCGTCAATGCCGGAGATCCCAGCCTTGTGCAGAAATGGGTTGCGCCCGTTTGCTTCACTTTTGAGGGAGATTATACTGACGAGGATTTGGCGGTGCTGCAGTCCTTCATGAACTGGCTCAACGGCGTGGAGGGCTTCCCCGGAATCTCCCGCACCGAGGATCCGCTGGAAAGAAATCTGCGGATCTATATTTGCTCCCAGCAGGAACTGCTGGAGCGGATGGGGCCGGATTTTGAGTATATGGACGGCGCAGTGAGATATTGGTACATGGATAACGAGATTTACGACGGCATCATTTGCGTCCGCCACGATCTTAGCCAAACGCTCCGGAATTCGGTGATTCTGGAAGAAATCTATAACGGCCTCGGCCCCGTGCAGGACACGAACCTTCGTCCGGACAGCCTGATTTATCAGGCCTATTCAGAGCCGCAATGGCTCACGGATATCGATGAGCTGATTATGCGGCTGCTGTATCATCCGGAGATTCGGCCCGGCATGAATGCGCAGGAATGCGAGCAGGTCATCCGCAGACTCTATTATTAAAGCGCATTTCGGTTTCGGGTCTTGCTGTTCCCGTGCTGCCGCCCCGGAGAGCGGGGCGGGAGGCTTCGTCCGGCTCCGGCCGGGCAAATCCGATGCGTGCGAATCGGGCGAAAACCGATTTTTGGGAGTCCGGAAGGGAAATTCCCGGCAATTGGCGCATAGGCTTTAGAATCAAGGCATCACGATCAGGAGGAACGGATATGAAGAAAATTGCTGCATGGCTGCTCGCGGTTTTGCTGCTGTTTACATTCGCGGCTTGCGGTTCGGCGGCGGAAGAGCCGGATGTGCCGGAAAGCCCGTCTGCCGCAGAGGATGACGTGAATTCCGAAGAGACGGGCGCAAATCCCGAAAGTCAGGAGGACGCGGATTCCGAAGAGACGGGCGAAGAGCCGGAAAATCAGGATAGCGCGGATTCTGACGATCAGGAGGGCGAAGAGCCGGAGACAGAGTCCGTGGAGAAGGCAAAGGAATTTTCTCTCGGCACCGTGTCCGGTCAGGTCTGGGAAAACGAGTATCTGGGGCTCGGCTGCGAGTTCCCGGATTCCTGGTTTTTCAGCAGCGAGCAGGAAATTGCCGAGCTCAACGGCATGACGCTGGAATACATACCCGAGGACTTCGCCGAGCAAATGGAAAATGCAGACATCGTGTACGATATGTTGGCGAGAAGCCAGGCCGGGATGGCCAATGTCAATGTGAATTTCCAGAAGCTCACGGCACTGCAGATTTTGACATTCGATGTCAGGGACACGATTGAAGGAACCCTGGGCGTTGTAAAAGAGGCCTACGAGAACATGGGCTACACGAATGTTTCGGCGTCGCTGGAGGAAGTGCAGATTGACGGAAAAGCTTTGGACTGCATGTACCTGCACGCTGACATGGGGGATTCTGAGATCTATGTCAAAGCCTTCATGGTGCTTTGCGACCGTCACGTTGCCAACGTCACGATTGCCGCATCTTCCGAGGCGGAGCTGCAGCAGATCGCAGAATGCTATTATTGGCTGTGAAGCAGTGCCCGGAACCAATCAGACCCAAAACAGACGAAAACCCGAACTGCCGAAAGGCGGTTCGGGTTTTGGTTTTTCGGAGCGGAGGCACAAGCGGAGATGCGAGAGGAGGCGAAAGACCGGCGCGCCGCAGCTTTCCACGTTAAAAGGGAATCCCGCAGCCGGGATTTTTGGAAACGGGACAGATTTGTGCACTTGAACACAGCTTGGCTTCGTTTTATAATAAATGCAATCCAAACTTTCCCGGAGGCACACAGATGAAGAAATTTGCAGTTTTTTCCGGCTTTCTCGGCGCGGGCAAGACCACGGCCATGATGGCGCTGACGAAGTGGCACAGCGAAAACCGGGGCAAAGCCGCCATGATTACAAACGATCTGGGCAGCGCGGGGCTTGCGGATAACCGCTTTGCAAAGCTCTCCGGCTGCAACGCAGCCGAGATCAGCGGCGACTGCATCTGCTATGTCAACGAGCAGCTGATGGAGCTTTTGAATTCCCTGTACGACGCCGGATGCGAGCTGGTGGTTTCGGACATTCCCGGCTTTGGCGTCGGCGCTTTGGAGCATGTTTATCACGGGCTGACGGAAAAATTCCCCGGCGCGTGCGAGCTCGGGCCCTTCACGGTTCTGGTGGAGCCGCGCACGGTGAAGCTGCTGCGGGAAGGCTTTGACGGGGATCTGCTCTACATTCTAAACACCCAGCTCGTGGAGGCGGACCTCATCGTCCTCAACAAGATCGACACCATCGACGAAGAGGAGAAAGCCGCCTGCGCCGACTGGCTCAGGGCGCAGTATCCGCAGGCTGCGCTGATTTGCATCAGCGCGCGCACGGGGGAGAATCTGCCGGAACTTTCCCGGGCGCTGACGGAGGGCAAGGCCTCCATGCGCAGGCCGGACATCGCTTACGGCGGCGAGGCCTTCACCAAAATCATGGATCAGGTCTGCGAGTATAACATACAGTATTTTGCCACGGTCTGCTGCGACAGCTTTGACGGCAATGCCTATCTTCTGGCGCTGGCGGAGGGCGTGAAGGCTGCCGTCAGGGCGCTGGGGGCGGAGATGCCCCACATGAAGCTGCTTGCCTGGACGCCGGAGGGGGAATATGCCAAGGCGGACCTGATGGGCACCGGGCGGGACATCGAGGTGAATCAAAGCTTTTCCCAGCCCTGCACCGAGATCGCCGTGGTGCTCAACTCCAGCGCTTTCGGCGACGGCGAAGCGCTGGACAAGGCGGTTACGGCGGTTGTGGAACAGGTGTCGGAGGCATATCAGCTGGAGCTGCGGGTGTTCCGGAAAGAACTGATCTGAGCGCAGCTGCGCTTTTCGCAGCGCGCCGTTTCGCTGCCCGGCGGGGAAAGAGAAGCGTGGCAGGGCGGCGGACAAAAATTGCGAAAATTCCGGATGTGCGCTTCGCGGCTGTGGCGGCAAAGCGGAATTTGCGGGAGAGGGGACGAATATGCAGACGTATACATATATTAATCTGCGGCAGCAGCCGCAGTTAATGGACAGCGCCGCCGACTGGTTCAGCAGCAAGTGGCGCGTGCCGAAAGCGGCCTATCTGGAATGCATGGAGGCCTATCTGCAAAACGAAACGGAATACGGCTGGTATCTCTGTCTGGACGGGGACGAGATCGTATCGGGGCTGGGCGTGATTGAAAACGACTTCCACGACCGCAAGGACCTGAGCCCGAACGTCTGCGCGGTGTACACAGAGCTGGCACACCGCGGCAGAGGTATAGCCGGGCAGCTGCTGCGCCGGGTCGTGGAGGAGCTGAGAAGCAAAGGCATCACGCCGGTCTATCTGCTCACGGATCACACGGGCTTTTACGAGCGCTATGGCTGGAGCTTTTTGTGCATGGCGCAGGGAGACGGCGAAGCAGAGCCATCGAGAATGTATATTCACCAATAAAAAACCAAAGTTTTGAGAAAAGTTCCGCTTTTGCCGCAAATCGGTTTCGATTTTTCTTGCGTTTGGCAGATGTGGCTGATATAATCAAAAATGTATATAAAAATCTTTATATCCCATGTGAGGAGGACAAATGTATGTTACTGGAAAACAAAATCGCGATCGTAACCGGCGGTAGCCGCGGAATCGGTTTTGCAACCGTGAAGGCATTTTTGAAAGAGGGGGCGACAGTCGTTCTGTGCGCTTCCCGTCAGGCGACGGCGGACAAGGCCATTGCTGAGCTGAAAGCAGAGATGCCGGATGCGAAGGTATCGGCTATTTTGCCGGATCTCTCGGATTCCGAGAGCATCAAGGCGGCGTTTGACGCTGTGGCCGCGGAATACGGCCGCATCGACATCCTGGTGAACAACGCCGGTGTGTCGGAGGACACGCCTTTCGTCAATTATACGGATGAAACTTTCGATAAGGTCATCGACCTCAACGTTAAGGGCATGTACAAATGCACCAGAGCGGTTGTGGATCACATGATTTCCGCGGGAAGCGGTGTCATTCTCAACACCTCTTCCATGGTGAGCATTTCCGGCCAGCCCTCCGGAATGGCCTACCCGACTTCCAAGTTCGCCGTCAACGGCTTGACGCTTTCTCTCGCGCGCGAGCTGGGCCCGAAGGGCATCCGCGTTTGCGCGGTGGCGCCCGGCATCATCAACACGGACATGATGCGCGCCGTGCCGAAGGAGTATATCGAGCCGATGATCGGGCAGATTCCGCTCCGCCGCCTTGGCGAGCCGGAGGACATTGCCAACGCGTACGTCTTCCTCGCTTCCGACAAGGCGAGCTACATCTCCGGCGCCGTCCTGAGCGTGGACGGCATGATGCGCGCATAAGAAGCGCAGATATTTTCCCATCCCGGCGCACTTCCAACATTAGAAAGGATGTTGTTCAATGGAATACAAACTGACAGTTAAGGAGAATTTTCTCCGCCTTATGTCCGGCCAGATGCCGGAGTACGTTCCGAAGTTTGAGATGATGGGCTGGATGATCCGCCCCAGTGTCAAGTTCGGAAACGGCTATGAGACGGAAAACGGTGGCTTTGTGGATGAGCTCGGCGTGGAATACGCTCCCGTGCTCAGCAATCCGGAGCTGCCCCCCATGCCCGCTCCGGGCAAGATCCTTCTGGAGGACGTTGCCGATTGGGAGAAGATCATTCGCACCCCCGAGATTCCCGATGTGGACTGGGCAGAGGCTGCCAAGAAGGATCTGGCGGACTATGACCGCGTGAACAAGCCCCTTATGATGGCGGCCGGCTCCTATTTTCAGACGCTGATGAGCTTCATGGGCTTCACCGGCGGCCTGCTGGCCATGTACGAGGATCCGGATTCTGTCTATGATCTGTTCACCTATCTCAGCGAGTATGATCTGAAGAAGGAAAAGATCTTCCTGGAGTACTACAAGCCCGACATCTGGTACATCCTCGATGACAACGCCACCAAGCTCAACCCCTTCATCTCTCCCGAGATGAACCGCCGCCTGGTGATCCCCTTCCAGCGCAAGCAGTGCGAGCTCGCCCTGAACGCGGGCTGCAAGGTGCTCATGCACGACTGCGGCCGCTGCGAGGACTTCATCGACGACTGGATCGACATGGGCATTTCCGGCTGGGATCCGGCGCAGGTCGAAAACGACCTGGTCGGCATCAAGGCCAAGTACGGCAGAAAGCTCGCCATCATCGGCGGCTGGGATTCTCAGGGCCCGGCAAGCTGGGCAAGCTCGCCCGATGAGCTGACTCTGGAAGCGGCCAAGGAGTGCGTGGATAAGCTCGCCCCCGGCGGCGGCTTTGCATGGACTGCGCACGCTTCCAGCGACGGCGACGTCGAAGGCAGAGAGCGCAAGAACGCCAAGCTCCAGGAGTTCTACGAGGAGTACGTCAAGCCCTGGTACTACAACCATTGATCGGAAATACGCAAAACGCCATCCGGCCCGAACCAGAGCGGTTCGGGCCGGATTTTTATATTCGGGGCGTGGCTGTTGACACTTTGCCGCCGATTTGGTAACATAATTTCGTACAAATTCAATACCATACTTCTTAAGGAGGAGAGTAAAATGGCATTCCCCAAGAACATCGTTCGCGAAGAAAACGTTGTCCAGCTTGCAACCTGGAATTCCATTCATCCCACGATCACGAAGCCCATGGTAACCGGTTCCTGCCACGATCTTCCGGATTCGGTCCTGTCCTTCGGACCCGCGATCATTGAGCGCCCCGAAATCCTCGGCTCGCCCACCCATGTCCATCCCTTTGACCAGTGGATCTATCTGCTCGGTTATGAGAGATTCGATGATTTTGACGCCTACTGCGAACTGACCTATGACGATCGCATCATCAAGATCGACTATCCGGCGTACATCTTTGTCCCGAAGGGCGTCAAGCACTGCCCGCTCAACGTCATCCGCGTGAACAAGCCCATCATGTTCATCGACATCAGCATCACGGAGGAGGCTTCCGTGCGCGTTGAGGCCAAGACCACCGCGCGCCCGAAGTATCAGCACGTCAGCGGCAACAAGAAGCCGGAATAAAAAGCTTCCGCGCGTTATAACAAGGATAAGCAAAGGGCTGCCCGCCGGGCAGCCCTTTTTTGTATAGGCGGGCAAAGTGCATGCGCTGTCTGCGACGGGGGAGGAGTCCCTTTGTGGCGGAGGCGATTGTCTGCTGCGCGGGGAGGGAAACAGACTGTGGCGGGAGAGTCCCTCTGTTGCGGAGGAAATCGTCTGCTGCGTCGTTTGCTGTGGGAGCGACGGGCTGCCGCGGGAAGCCGCGGAGATGACCGATTTTGTCTTTCCGGATTGCATTTCGCGCGGGGGGAAGGTATACTGAAAGAAAGAACCAGTAAATTCCGCAAAATCACAAGGAGGATTTCCCATGTCCAACATATCCTTTTCCCATGTGCCGTATGCCGGCTGGACCGGCCTCGGCTTTTCGATTGACCATGCACCGGCGGAGCTTTCCGACGTCACGCTGACGCTCTCCCCGCGCGGCGCCGCCGCGCCGATCCCCGTCGCGGTCCGCAGCGTGACCGCCGAGGGCGAAACGCTGAAGATTGAAACCGACGAGTTCGATTATCGCGGCAACTGGGTGCTGTGCGTCGGAGACGACAAATATACCCGCGCCGAGATGGACGAAGAGCGGGTCGAGGGGCTGGAGGTCTACGAATCGAAGCAGGAAGACGGTGTGCTCTACCGGCTCTATACGCCGGAGGCGAGGGGTCCGCGCCCGCTGCTGCTGTTCCTGCACGGCGGCGGAAACGGCGGTGACGACAACATCACGCATATCGCCGCGGACTACGGCGTGATTCAGTTCGCGCAGAGATATCCCGATTTTTACGTTATGGCGCCGCAGGCGATGGAGCGCAAGGGCGTTCTGCCGAAGATGAATGCGCCCTTTGCCGAGACAGATCAGACCGGGCCTTACGGCTGGAGCCGCGCCTATCTCGGCGCTGTCTGTGACCTGATCCGCAAGATGATCGCCGAGGGCAAGGTCGACGCGCGCCGCGTCTATGTGACCGGCATGTCGATGGGCGGCGCGGGCACACTGCGCGCGATGAGCGTCGGGGCGGGTCTGTTTGCCGCCGCCGTGCCGGTCTGCCCGAGCATGACGCCGGAGACCTTCCGCATCCTGTGCGGCCTTAAGCATTCGAAGCTCTGGATCGCCACGGCCTATGTGGATCACACGATCTATCGCCACAAATATATTGTGGACGGAATCATGGCGCTGCGCGACGCGGGCAATCAGAATGCGCATCTGACGCTGTACAGCCCCGAGGAGCTGGCCGCATTCGGCATCGCCACGGATCCCGACCTGACGCTCAAAGAGCGCTTTTCCGCCAACCATGCCTCGTGGGTGCCGACCTATCACAACGAGCACGGCATCATGAGCTGGCTGACCGAGCAGGTGCTGGAAGTGTAAGCACCGCGCTGCGTCCGGGCAGGCGTGCGGCGGAGTGGGAATTGAGTCCGCGCGCTTGCGCTGCGTATGTCTGCAGCGTTCGCGAGCCGACGCAGCGAAGGAAAGCCGATTCAACGGAGGAAACACAATGGAAATCCGGTTTGCAAAACGCGAAGACACGGCGAAAATCCTGCGCTTTATCCGCGCGCTCGCGGAGTATGAAAAGCTCAGCGGCGAGGTCGTGGCGACGGAAGCGCTGTTGGAGGAATGGATCTTCGACAAGGGGAAAGCGGAGGTGATCTTCGCTGTGGAGGATGGAAAAGAGCTCGGTTTTGCGCTGTTCTTCCATAATTTTTCCACCTTTCTCGGCCGCGCGGGGATCTATCTGGAGGATCTTTTCGTCCTGCCGGAATGCCGCGGGCGCGGCTACGGAACGGCCTTGCTGAAAAAGCTGGCCGCCCTTGCTGTGGAGCGCGGCTGCGGAAGGCTGGAGTGGAGCTGTCTGGACTGGAACAGCCCGTCCATCGGGTTTTACAAGGCCCTTGGGGCGGTGCCGATGGAGGAATGGACCGTTTTCCGCGTCGCGGGGGAGACGCTCCATACACTTGCAAAACAGGATTCGTAAAGAGAATATACAGGCAGAAGCGGAAAGCGGGGCGCAGGCAGCTTTCCGCTTCTTCTTCTTGACAAGTTCGTATGCTAAGAGTATAATGCGTCTGTTGCGTATTTATAAATAATGGGGTTGGATGACACAGGCGCTGCGTGATAATCCGGGCACAGACGGTTCCGATCCCCCGTCTGCAGAAAGAAGAGAAGAATTGCTTATGAGTGAAACAAAGGCAAGGCTCAAGGTCGGCACGGACCTGACCGAGGGCAGCATCATGAAAACGCTGATCGTGTTTGCAATTCCGATGATCCTTGCAAACCTGGTTCAGCAGCTTTACAACACCGTTGACCTGATCGTCATCGGCAAGTTTGCCGGTAGCGCCGGCACAGTGGGAACGGGCACCGGCGGTGAGCTTGCCAATTTCCTCACGCTGATCGGCATGGGTTTTTCCGGCGCCGGACAGGTGTATATTGCGCAGCTTGCGGGCGCGAAACAGCAGGAAAAGGTTCGCCGTGCGATCGGTACCTTGCTCACGCTGATGATTTCGGCGAGTGTTGTGCTCGGCGTTGCGGGCAGTCTGGTCACTCGTCCGTTCCTGAACCTGATCAACACACCGGCGGAGGCGTTCGAACCGGCGCGGGAATACATGATCGTCACCTGCCTCGGCATGCCCTTTGTTTTCGGTTACAATGCCGTTTGCGGCATTTTGCGCGGTATGGGTGAATCGAAGCGGCCGCTGGAATTCGTCATCGTGGCTGCGGTCGTGAATGTTGTGCTCGACATCCTCTTTGTTGCTGTTTTCAAGCTTGGCTGCTTCGGCACCGCGCTTGCAACGGTGCTTGCACAGGCGGCTTCCTTCTTCATGGCGCTGCGCTTTATGTACCGCAGCCGTGTGGAGATGGGCTTTGAATTCAAAGCCCAGAACTTCAAGCCCTACGCTGAGCAGACGAAGGTCATTTTGCGCCTCGGCCTGTTGAAGGCCGCGCAGGGTGCGCTGATTAACGTTTCCATGCTCTACTGCAGCGCCCAGGTCAACTCCTTCGGCCTCGTCGCCGCTGCGGTCAACAACATCGGCAACAAGATCACCCGCTTCTCCAACATCGTCACAACGAGTGTGGACACCGGCGCTGCCGCCATCATCGGGCAGAGCCTCGGCGCGGGCAAGCCGGAGCGCGCGAAGAAGACCGTTTATTCTGCGCTTATCATCGCCATGGCGATCACGGTTGTCAACTGCGTGCTCGCGCTGACGATCCCGCGCGGCATTTTCCGCGTCTTCTCGGACGATCCGGCGGTCATCGAGTTTGGCGTCACCTATATGCACATCTCCCTGATCACCTTTGTGCTGGCCGGCTTCATGGGTCCCTACGGCGCCATGATCACCGGCGACGGCAACGCGGTTTACGGCTTCATCATCGGCATCCTCGACAGCGTTGTGCTGCGCATTGGCATCAGCATCGTGCTGGCACAGGTCTTCGATATGGGCGTGCTCGGTTACTTCTACGGCATCGCGCTCGGACGCGTGGCACCCACCATTATGTCGGTTGCCTATTTCTACTCCAACCGCTGGAGAAAACGGAAACTGCTTTCCGAAGGATAAATGGACGCATCACCTTTTCAGCGGGCGGCAAAAGGGCACTTTTGCCGCCCGCTTTGCCTTGTAACTTTACGAATTTACAGAAAATTCATCTTACGCGGGGTCATACGATATTGACATCTCAAATACTCTGGTATAATAGACATATCAAGAAAAATTTGGACTTATCTCCGCTTTGGGAGCGCGCAGCGCGCATCCGGGCGGCAACGAAGCCCCGGAAAGGAAAAAGCATGCTCAAACTCACCGGTATCACAAAGGATTATCAGGTCGGTGACCTGAGAACCCATGCGCTTTGCGGCGTGGATATTGAATTTCGCCGCAATGAATTTGTCGCGATTCTCGGCCCCTCCGGCTGCGGAAAGACGACGCTGCTCAACATCATCGGCGGACTTGACCGCTACACGGAAGGAGACCTCATCATCGGCGGCGTCTCCACCAAGGATTATAAGGACGCGGATTGGGACACCTATCGCAACCACTCCGTCGGCTTTGTGTTTCAGAGCTACAATCTGATCCCGCATCAGACGGTGCTGGCAAATGTGGAGCTGGCGCTGACGCTGACGGGTGTGCCGAAGGCGGAGCGCGTGCGCCGCGCGAAAGCCGTCCTCGAGCGCGTCGGCCTGGGCGAGCAGATCCATAAAAAGCCCAATCAGCTCTCCGGCGGACAGATGCAGCGCGTGGCCATCGCGCGCGCGCTCGTCAACGACCCGGACATCATTCTGGCCGACGAGCCGACGGGCGCGCTCGACAGCGAGACGAGCGTGCAGGTCATGGATGTGCTGCGGGAGATCTCCGGGGAGAAGCTCATCATCATGGTCACGCACAACGCGGACCTTGCGGAGGAATATGCCGACCGCATCGTGCGGCTGAAGGACGGCCACGTCATCGACGACTCGAACCCCTGCCCGCCGGGCGAGGGGGAGAAGACACCCGCGGACAAGCGCGGGAAGAAGCAGAAAAAGCCCTCCATGTCCTTCTTCACGGCGCTTTCCCTGAGTCTGAACAACCTGCTCACCAAAAAGACGCGCACAATTCTGACCGCGCTGGCCGGAAGCATCGGCATCATCGGCATCGCCGCCATCCTCGCGCTCTCCACGGGCATCGAGCGCTATATCGACAGCATGGAGGAGGGAACGCTCTCGAGCTATCCGCTCACCATCCAGAGCGAGACGGTGGACATGAGCGCCTTCCTCACCGGACTGACCGGAAAGCTGGAAAACTGGGAGGAGCATGAGCTGGATAAGGTCTATTCCGTGAGCGTGATGACGGATGTTGTCAACACCTTTGCCGGCGGCGTCACCAAGAATGACATGACCGGCTTCAAAAAGTTCCTCGAAAGCAGCGAGAGCGGCATCGAGCCCTACATCACCGACATTTCCTATAGCTATAACACGCCGCTGAACGTCTACCGTACCGACGAGAACGGCAAGGTTGCCCAGGTGAATCCGAGTCAGCTTATGGAAAAAATGGGCATGAGCAACCCCATGATGGAGTACGGCAGCAGCTTCGGCAGCATGGGCAGCGCGGATGCCTGGACGGAGCTCATCGGCGACGAGGAGCTGCTCTCCCGCCAGTATGACGTTCTGGCCGGCCGCCTGCCCAGCGCGGCGGACGAGGTGGTGTTCATCGTTTCGAAGAACAACGAGGTTTCGGACTTTATGCTCTATACGCTCGCCCTGCTGGATCAGGATGAGCTGCGGGACATCGCCAAAAAAATTCTCAACAACGAACCGATCGAGACCGAAGACGTGACCATGACCTATGAGGAGGTTCTGGATCTGCGCTTCAAGCTCCTGCCGAACACGGGGCTTTATGAGAAGGATTCCGCCGGTGTCTGGCAGGACATCTCCGGCAACAAGATGCGCCTTGCCGCGGCCGTTGCCGCTGCGCCGGAAATCAAGGTGGTCGGCATTCTGCGCGCGGCCGAGGGCAGCTCGGGCGCGATCAGCGGCGACAAGATCGGCTATACGCATGGACTCACAAACTGGCTGCTTGAGCTCATCAACAGCAGCGAGATCGTCCGGGAGCAGAAGGAAAATCCCGATGTGGACATCTTCACCGGCATCGCCTTTGATGCGGCGGAGTCCGCGCCCGAGATTCCGGAGTTCCATACGATGGAGGAGCTGCAGGCCTTTGCCATGATGCTGCCCGAGGCGGAGCAGCAGGAGCTCATGGCCGGCGTTGCGCAGATGCAGGGTGCGGGTATGCCCGCAGAACAGATCCTCTCCCTCATCAATTCCCAGCTCGGCCAGATGCCGACGACGGATGCCACCTATGAGGGGAACCTCAATCGCCTCGGCGTTGCGGATCCGGATGCCCCGAGCATCATCAACATCTATCCCGCCGATTTTGAGTCCAAGGACAGGATCGTGGAGATCATCGACGCGTATAACGAGAGCGTGCCCGAGGAAAGCCGGATTCACTATACGGACTATGTGGGGCTGCTGATGAGCTCCATCACGACCATCATCAACGCCATCAGCTATGTGCTGATCGCCTTTGTGTCCATTTCGCTCATCGTCTCCTCCATCATGATCGGCATCATCACCTATATCAGCGTGCTTGAGCGCACGAAGGAGATCGGCATCCTGCGCGCCATGGGCGCGAGCAAGCGCGACGTCAGCCGCGTGTTCAACGCCGAGACCATCATCATCGGCCTGATCTCCGGCCTGATCGGCATCGGCGCGACGCTGCTGCTGTGTCTCCCCTCCGGGGCGATGCTGCGCCACTTTGCGGAGATTGAGGCTGCGGCCGTGCTGCCGCCCGTGGCGGGCATCGTGCTGGTGTGCGTGAGCGTCCTGCTGACCTTTATTGCGGGCCTCATCCCCTCGGGCATCGCGGCGAAGAAGGACCCCGTCATCGCGCTGCGCACGGAGTAAAACTCCGTTTCGCACGCGAGAGGAAAAGCATTTTTATACAGAACGAAATCCCCGTGCGTAAGAGAAAAAGCCTCCCCTGCGCACGGGGAAAAATTTTTTATAGACAAGGTATCTCCGGTATCGTATAATGAAAACAGAAAATTTGTATGCGAAGTGTTTTCGCAGCATGGCGCTGCGGGGAACCGGACGGGCGAAGCGCGCCGTCCGTGAGCAGGGAAAGAGGTTTTGCCTTTGAAAATGATCAAGACGTTGATCGTAAGCTTCGGGAAGTATACGAAGTTTCTGATCCTCTCGTGTTTGTTCGTGACGCTGGAAGTTTTGTTTGACATCCTGCTGCCGCGCTACATGGGAAAGCTCATCGACTTCGGCATCGAATCCGGAAGCATTGCAAACACCGTCCACTACGGTTTGATTCTGGTCGCCTTCGCGGCGGCGGCGACGGTTACCGGCATCCTGGCCGGACGCTTTTCGGCGCGCGCGTCCTCCGGCTTTGCAAAGAATATGCGCCGGCGCATTTTTGAGAAGGTGCAGACCTTCTCCTTTTCGAACATTGACTATTACTCCACCAGCGGACTTGTCACGCGCATGACCACGGACGTGTCCAACGTGCAGATGGCCGTGATGATGATTATCCGCACGGTGCTGCGCGCGCCGCTGATGATCGTTTTTGTGCTGATCTCCGCCTTCAGCATCAACAGGCAGCTGCCGATCATCTATCTGTGCTGCATCCCGGTGCTGCTCATTGCGCTGTGCGCGATCGTGCGCATCGTCTTTCCGATCATGCGGCGCGTTTTCCGCATTTATGACGACATGAACAACGTTGTGCAGGAAAATCTGCACGGCATCCGCGTGGTCAAATCCTTCATCCGCGAGGAGCATGAGTCGGAGAAATTCCGCAAGGTGGCCGGAAAAATTCAGAATCTTTACATCCGGTCCGAGCGCATCATGGCGCTCAACCACCCGATTATGCAGACTTGTATGCACGTGGTGTTTCTGCTGGTGGCCTGGATCGGCGCGAAGCTGATCGTGGCCAGCGGCAACAATCCGGATGTCGGCATGACGACCGGCTACCTGATGACCATGTTTACATACTCCACGCAGATTCTCATGAGCGTGATGGCGCTGTCGATGATCTTCACCATGATCACCATCGCGCGCGCCTCCGCCGAGCGCATCACAGAGGTGCTGCTCGACGAGAGCAGCATCCGCAATCCCGACGCGCCGAAAACCGAGGTTGCCGACGGCAGCATCGCCTTCAAGGGCGTGAAATTCAGCTATCGGGGCGAGGACGGCAGCGCGGTTTTGAAGGATATTGATCTGGAGATTGCCTCCGGCGAGACGGTGGGCATCCTCGGCGGCACGGGCTCGAGCAAATCCACGCTCGTGCAGCTCATCCCGCGCTTGTACGACGTGACGGAGGGCTCCGTTTCCGTCGGCGGCGTGGATGTGCGCGAATACGACCTGACTGCGCTGCGCAGCTCGGTGGCGATGGTGCTGCAGAAAAACGAGCTTTTCTCCGGCTCCATCAAGGACAATCTCCGCTGGGGCAACGAGAACGCAACGGACGAGGAGATCGTCCACGCCTGCCGCATCGCGCAGGCGGACGGATTTATCCGCGATTTCCCGGACGGTTACGACACGCACATCGAGCAGGGCGGCACGAACGTCTCCGGCGGCCAGAAGCAGCGGCTTTGCATCGCGCGGGCGCTGCTGACCTCGCCGAAGGTGCTGATTCTGGACGACTCGACCTCCGCGGTTGACACCGAGACGGACGCCATGATCCGCCGCGCCTTCCGGGACGAGATGGCCGATGTGACAAAGCTCATCATTGCCCAGCGCATCTCCTCCGTGCAGGATGCGGACAAAATCATCGTGCTCGACGAGGGCAAGATCATCGCCTGCGGCACACATGAGCAGCTGCTGGAAAACAGCGAGGTCTACCGCGAGGTCTATGAATCGCAGCTGAAGGGAGGCGAGGAGAATGCCTAGGATGGGAGGCCCCGGCGGCCGTGGCGGACACGGCGCGCGTTTTGACGAAAACGGAAACCGCAAAAAGATTGATTTCAAATCCATCCGCTTAGACACGGTCAAGCGTGTTCTGGCCTATCTCGCGCCCTATAAGTGGCAGGTGATCCTGGTTTTCGCGAGCATCGTGATCTCGGCTGTGGGCTCGATTGCAACGAGCATGTTCATCCGTCCGCTGATCGACGACTATATTGCGCCGCTGCTGCTGCAGGGCGACAATCCGGATTACTCCGGCCTGCTTCGGCTGATCTTCACGATGGCCGGCATCTATGCGCTGACGACCTTCTGCGGCTGGTTTACCTCCCGCACGATGGCCGGCATCACGCAGCGTGTGCTCCATGACGTGCGCACGACGATGTTTGACAAGATGCAGCGCCTGCCGATCAAGTATTTTGACACAAACACTTACGGCGACGTGATGAGCTGCTACACCAACGACACGGACACGCTGCGTCAGCTCATTTCGCAGGCGCTGCCGAACGTGTTTTCCTCCTGCATTACGCTGATCTCGGTGCTGGTGTCGATGCTGCTGCTGAGCTTCTGGCTGACGATTGTATCGCTGATTTTCGTTGTGCTGATCGTGTTTGTGTCCGCCTATATCGCCTCGCACAGTGGACGTTACTTTGTGCGGATGCAAAACAGCCTCGCCCGCGTCAACGGCTACATCGAGGAGATGATCAATGGCCAGCGGGTCGTCAAGGTTTTCTGCCATGAGAAGAAGGCCAACGAGGGCTTTGAAGAGGTCAACGAGACGATGCGCCGCAACGCCACCGCTGCCACCGGCTATTCCAACATGATGATGCCCGTGACCGGCGGCCTCGGCTATGCGCTGTACGTCATTGTGGCGATTGTGGGCGGTGTGCTGGTGGCTTACAAGGTGCCGAACCTCTCCCTGGCCGGCTGGAGCGTGCTGGGCGTGGGCACCATCGCCTCTTTCGTGCAGCTCTCCCGCAGCTTCATCATGCCGATCACGCAGGTGTCGCAGCAGGCCAGCTCCGTCGTCATGGGCATGGCGGGCGCGAGCCGCATCTTCGACCTGATGGATACCGAGCCGGAGGTTGATAACGGCACGGTCACACTCGTGAATGTGCAGCGCAGCCAGGACGGCACGCTCGTCGAGACGGAGGAGCGCACCGGCGTCTGGGCCTGGCGCATCCCGCAGGAGGACGGCAGCGTCACATACACCGAGCTCAAGGGCCACGTCACCATGCAGGAAGTGGATTTCGGCTATGTTCCGGAAAAGCCCGTGCTGCATGACATCACGCTTTACGCCGAGCCGGGGCAGAAGGTCGCCTTCGTCGGCGCGACCGGCGCGGGAAAAACGACGATCACGAACCTCATCAACCGCTTCTATGACATTGACGACGGCAAAATCCGTTACGACGGCGTGAACATCAACCGCATCCGCAAGGCGGACCTGCGCCGCTCGCTGGGCGTTGTGCTGCAGGATGTCAACCTCTTCACCGGCACGGTCATGGACAACATCCGCTACGGCAAGCTGGACGCGACGGACGAGGAATGCATCGCCGCGGCGAAGCTCGCCAACGCGCATCACTTCATCATGCGGCTTCCGCAGGGCTATGACACCGTGCTCAAGGGCGACGGCAGCGGACTGAGTCAGGGACAGCGGCAGCTGATCTCCATCGCGCGCGCCGCGGTCGCCGATCCGCCGGTTATGATTCTCGACGAGGCCACCTCGTCCATCGATACGCGCACGGAGGCCATCGTCCAGCGCGGCATGGACGCGCTGATGGAGGGGCGCACCGTGTTCGTCATCGCGCACAGGCTCTCCACCGTGCATAACAGTGATGTCATCATGGTGCTCGACCACGGAAGAATCATCGAGCGCGGCAGCCATGAGCAGCTGATCGCGAACAAGGGACAGTACTATCGGCTGTATACCGGCGCGTTTGAGCTGGAATAGGGCAAAAAGTCTGCACCGGATAAGAAAACAAAGGGTGCGCTGCAGAATGAAAACTCTGCAGCGCACCCTTTTTCTGTGCCGTCCTTTTGGTCGGCAATATGAGCCGTCCCCGCGGGGACGGCTTTTTTGTGTCGCGTCTTTGCGCGGATGTATTTACAGGTATTTCTGAATGGCCTTCTGGAATTCCTCAAGGGCCGCGGTGTCGCCCTCCTCCACCGCGTGCGCGATACAGTGGGAGATATGCTCGTGGATGATCTCTTTTCCGAGGCCGTTGAGCGCCGAGCGCGTGGCGGCGATCTGCATCAGAACGGCGGCGCAGTCCTCATCCTCCGCAATCATTCTTTTGACGTATTCCAGATGGCCGATCACCCGGGAAAGCCGGTTGATCTTCCGCTTTTTCTCCTCCGGATCGTGATAGTGCTTGTGGTCGAGCGACAAGGCGAGCCCTCCTTTTTCGTGCGAATCGTCCTTTGCAGCTATCATACCCGATTTTCGCCGGGATGTCCATAGAAATAAGTTGCGGCGGGAGCGGGGAGAGTGGCGGGGGGGATAAGTTTGCAGCAGAGGGGAGGAAGGGCGGGGCACAAGCGGGCCGCGGCAGGCGTGGGGGATGCGTTTGCAGCGGGGGAGGCAGAGGGGCAAAGAGAAAAAAGGAAAAACGGAAGCTGCGTGTTTCAGCTTCCGTTTTGCTTGCTCCGTTTTCCGTCTGTGCGGCATCCTCGCCGCGGCGGGGCGCTCAGCCCTTGCGGGTGGGGATGATCTCCAGCCAATATCCGTCCGGATCGCTGATGAAATAGATTCCCATGGCCGGATTTTCAAAGCAGATGCAGCCCATCTCCTCGTGGAGCTTGTGCGCGGCCTCGTAGTCGTCCGCCAGGAAGGCCAGATGGAACTCGCACTCGCCAAGATCGTAGGGCTGGGGATGGTCTTTCAGCCAGGTGAGCTCCAGCTCGAAGCTGCTCTCGTCGTTGCCCATGAAGACGATGGTGAAATCATCGGTGTTGATGCGCTTCACCTCATGAAGGCCCAGCGCTTTTTCATAGAAAGCCATGGACTTGGCCAAATCCGAGACGTTGTAGTTTTCGTGAATCATTTTGAATTTCATATTGAACCCCTTTCCCGCGCGCAGCGCTGTATATTTTATTCCGTTTTTTGAATTTGCTGTTCGTATTGCGGATAATCCGCCAAAAACCTTTGGATGATCGCGCTCTCGCCCCAGTAATGCATGGGATAGACCCGTTTTGCGGAGATCTTCTCCAGAAACCAGACAAGCCCGCGGTGGTAATCGCCCTCCTGCCGGGGGTCGAGCACGACAAACGCCGCATCGATTGTGCGGCCGTGGAGCGTTTCGGCAAGAAGCGCGATCTGCGCGCGGTAATTTTCCGTCATTTCCGCGTTGTCGGCCTCGCTCTCCCCGTCCCAAACCCAGTCGTTCAGGTCGCCGGCGTGGTAGATCAGCGCATCCCGGTCTTCGATCAGAAACGCAACGCCCATATCCGTGGAGCGCAGCGTTGTGAGCTTTTGCGCTTCGCCCAGCGCGTATTCCGTTTCGGGGGAAACAAGAAGGGCGCTTGTGTCCGCAGGAGGCCGGATGTCGTCAGACAAAACCGCGCGGATTTGCTGCATGCCCGCCTCGGCCAGCAGGGAGAAAACTTCCGGATTGAAGTGGTCACCATGGCTGTGGCTGGCGAGGACGTAAACCGGCTTGGCGGGATCCATTTCGGGCAGGCGGCCCTTGGCGTAATCAAACAGATAGTAGAAACGCTCGGTTTCCACAAGAAAACTGCTGTGGTGAATGTAGGTGACGTTCATGTGTGAATCGCGCTCCTGTCTGCCGGGGGGCATTCTTTCAAACCATGATATTATAAGAAAAAATGAAAGTCAATGCAAAGCGGGAGGGGGGAGCGCTTCGTTACAGGACGATTTTCATCTCTTCCACCTTGTTTTCGACAAGGCCGGTTTCGCGAAAGCCCACGGCGCGGTATAAATGCTTTGCCTGCGCATTCCCCGCCGTGACACCGGTATAGATTTCTTTCGCGCCGAAGTTTTCTTTCAGATACGCCATGCCTTGCATCAGCGCCGCCCTGCCATAGCCTTTGTTCTGATGATGCTTGTCGATCAGGAATTTCCACAGGGTATATTGTTTCCGGGTTTCGTAGTATCCCATCATGATGAAGCCAACGAGCGTGTTGTCGGCATACACCGCAAAGGGAAAGGCGGTTTCGCGATAGACGTAGGCCTGCGCCAACGCGCAGGCGGTGGAGGAAACGAATGCTTTTTGGTGCTCCAGAATGTCCAAGCTTAAAATCTCATCCAGATTCTCTTTGCTTACCGCCCGCAATTCAACCATGGCTGCCCTCCGTGAATTTCAATCCGTTTTCTCTGTTTTTTTGATTAACTTAAGAATCCTTGGCCGGTTGTACCGCTGCATGATGACGAACATGGCATCATAGCAAGCGGCGAGAACGGACGTGATCACAAACACGAACAATGCGCCGAAAGGAATGGCGGCGAGGATGGGGATGAAGCTGAGCACAATGATGATCTCGTGAACCAGCTCGGCCTGACACATCGCCTGCGCAATTTCATCCCATGTGTGGATGCTCCTGTCAAAGGCGGCCGGATCATAAGTGGCCATTTTGCCCTTCCACTTTTTTACCTTTATTTTCTGATAAAATTTTTGCTCGGCGGCGCGGATCTGAAACCACTTTCTTTGATAATCCACGCGATTATGCAGCAAGAGATTTACAGAAAGTCCGACGAGCAAACGCATTACAAAATGGTATGAGATTGTCCCAAACGTAATTGCCAAAGTAAGAGAGAATCCGTTTCCGGTGTGCATATGGAAAGCAACACAAAGGATTGTGGCTGCCGTTGCCAATAGTGCAATTCGTTTCATGATTTTGGCCATAGAATCACCCGTTCCCTCTTGATCATAGCACAGATCATGGCAAAATGACAGAGGCGAAATGCCTCTGTCATTGCTTTTATCCCGCTGCTGCCGGCATATTTTCGATGAAAATCCCATATCCCCGGGTGGGGTCGTTGACGAGGACGGGGGTCTATAGATCATACCGACAGAATTTGCCGGTTTTCTGCCTTTCTGATCCCGACATCGCGCTTGCGGACTCTATATATTCAACAGGATAAGCGCGGCAAGAATAAGGGCCAGAGCCGTCCACTGTAATTTGCGCAGCTTCTCTTTGAACAGGCAGACACCGGCAAGTGTTACCACAAGAATGGTGGCCACGCTGAACGTCGGATAGACGATTACAGCGGGCAAATGGTTCAGAGCCATCAAAAGAAATTTGGCCGAAAAGAAATTGGGTATGCTGATCAGCGCGCCGAACAGCAAGGCATATTTGTCGGGCCGCTCCTTTTTCCGAAGGATCAGCACAATGCACAGCAAAAAGGCGCTTACGAAGGTATAAAACAAAAACAGATCTGCATGTACCGCGGGGCCATATACCTCAAACACCTTGGACATGGCATCGGCGCTGCCCCCTGCCAGCAGCAACAGCACCAGCGGCAGTTTGGAGCCGGAAAAAGAGGTGCCTTTTTCATAGTTGATCATAATGATTGCGCCCACTGCCAGAACAAACCCGATGCACTGCATACCGGTGGGAATTTCTGCGAAGAGAAAAACGGACAGAACAATGGGCACAAGAAGGCCCAACTTCATAAACACAGAAGACAGAACAAGGCCGTTTTTGCGGGTGTTATGCTGCAGCAGCATGAATCCTGCAAGATACAAAATGCCATTGAACGCACCCATTGCCGCCGTCACAGAAAAACCGGCTGACCGGACGGGGAGCAAGTGAAATCCGGCATAGAAAGCGCCCAGCAGCAGACATATCAGATAATTCGTTGCAAGCATGCTGATATTACCCCGCACAGTGCGCGCGCTAATACGCATGATCACGGAAATCATTGCGCTGCTTGCAATTGCCAGAACTAAATAGATCAAAGAATGCGTCACCGCCTTTCCGGTATCATATCACAATGAGGGGAAATTACAAGAAAATAAAAAGGCCCCCTTGTGTAAAGGGGGCTGGCAAAAACCTCTGATTTTTGACTGGGGGATTGACAATCCCTCCGACCTCGCATCCGCTCGGCCACCTCCCTTCGCACAAGGGAGGCTTTACCCCGCGGCTTGGAGCATGGTCTCAATAAAGATCCCATATCCCCGGGTGGGGGTCGTTGATTAGAACGTGGGTGACTGCACCAACCAATTTGCCATCCTGAATAATCGGGCTGCCGGACACTTCTGTGTCAAGTAAGGGACAAAAGAATTTTGTGTTATTCTGCGTCTTTTATGCGTTTTTGCAGGTAAAAGGCAGGTTTTTGCACACCTCTACCGCGATCCTTAACTTGACATAGATGAATTGTCGAAAAAGGAGACTTTTAATTTTTTTCTCACTTTCGACAAATTCTGATTTTGGGGGATGCGCAAGTGTTAATTTCTAGAATGACAAACAGCGCAAGCGGTATATCGCCGCCTGCGCTGTATAAAACGGTATCAATATTTCTTTTTCAGCACCAAGTAACAGACCCAGTAAAGAAGCACCAGAATGCTGACG
>JAFXAW010000044.1 GCA_017522015.1 Oscillospiraceae bacterium
GATGAAAACGTATATCGACGAGCACGATTTGCGTTGCCCGGAATGCGGCGAGCATAACTTCACCGACATCCGCACGTTTAACCTGATGTTTAAAACCTTCCAGGGCGTTACAGAGGATGCCAAGAGTGAGATGTATCTGCGTCCCGAGACAGCACAGGGCATTTTCGTGAACTTCCAGAATGTCCAGCGCACCACCCGCCGCAAACTGCCCTTCGGCGTCTGCCAGGTGGGCAAGAGCTTCCGCAACGAGATCACTCCGGGCAACTTCACCTTCCGCACCCGTGAGTTTGAGCAGATGGAGCTGGAATTCTTCTGCAAGCCCGGCACCGAGCTTGAGTGGTTCAAGTACTGGAAAGATTTCTGCCACAAGTGGCTGCTGGATCTGGGCATGGATCCCGACAGCATCCGTCTGCGTGACCACGACCCCGAGGAGCTGAGCCACTACTCCAACGCCACCACCGACTTTGAGTTCACTTTCCCCTTCGGCTGGGGCGAGCTGTGGGGCGTTGCCAGCCGCACCAACTTCGACCTGACCGCTCACCAGACCACCTCCGGCAAGGATCAGTCCTATTTCGATCAGGAAACCAACGAGCGCTATATCCCCTATGTCATCGAGCCCTCTCTGGGCGCTGACCGCGTGACCCTCGCCTTCCTCTGCGACGCATATGACGAGGAG
The DNA here is from genome assembly GCA_017522015.1 of Oscillospiraceae bacterium. Classification (GTDB taxonomy): domain Bacteria; phylum Bacillota; class Clostridia; order Oscillospirales; family Oscillospiraceae; genus SIG483. Next base: position 677 of record JAFXAW010000044.1, read on the forward strand.
GTCGTGGACGAGGCCAAGAACGACGTGCGCACCGTGCTGCATCTGCACCCGGCGCTCGCGCCCTTCAAGTGCGCGGTTCTGCCGCTGAGCAAGAAGCTCTCCGAGCCCGCGCTGGAGATCTACCACAAGCTGCAGAAGAAGTTTATGGTGGACTTCGACGACTCCGGCAGCATCGGCAAGCGCTATCGCCGCGAGGATGAGATCGGCACGCCGTTTTGCGTCACCGTGGACTTTGACACGGTTGGCGACGCGGAGAAGACCGGCGACGGCTGCGTCACCGTCCGTGAGCGCGACAGCATGACGCAGGAGCGCATCCCGATCGACGCGCTGGAGGATTACATCGCGCAGCGCATTCTTCTGTAATCCAAGGTAAGAAACCGTATTTTCGCCAAGCCCTGCCATCCGGCCGGGCTTGGCTGTGTCTTGATTTCACATCTGTGGGCAAAAGGCAGGATTTTCATTTTACTGCCCTCTGCACGCAAACGGAAAGGAGCGTCGATGCATGACTGCCGGACAGCAATTTGTCAAAATACTCCGCCCGTTCGGCTGCGTACTCTTTTTGGTCATGCTCGTGCTCTTTTTGCTGCTCGCCTTTCTCCCGAGTCGCGGCGAAGTGCTCGACCTCGGCGATTACGCCGTGCCGGAGGATCTGGATATGCAGGACGCCGAAGCGCTTTGCGCGGAGCTGGAAGGCGCCGTCTTTCCTCTGCTGCCGGGTGAGGCGGAGTGTTACACGGAAAAGGGGCGGGTGCACGTCGTGTTTGACGGCGCGCATTTTGCCGACTGCAGCAAAACCGTCGGGCATTATTTCCCGGATGCCGACATCACCTATCACCGCAGCGCGGGTGCAGACCTGCACCCACAATGAAACGGAGGCAACTTTCCTCAATGAAGAACAAATATGAACTCGACATGAGCCGTGGGAAGCTTTTTCCCATGCTTGTCACATTCGCTGTCCCGCTGATTCTTTCGGGCATCCTGCAGCTTGCCTTTAATGCGGCCGACCTGATTGTGGTCGGTCGTTTTGCGGGTGAAAACTCGCTGGCGGCGGTCGGCTCGAACCAGGCGCTCGTGTCGTTGATCGTCAACGTCCTGATGGGCATGGGCACAGGCACGAGCGTGCTTGTTTCCCGCTACTACGGCGCCAAGAATGAAACCAAGCTGCTTGACACCATCCGCACAACGGTCATCATCGCCGTGATCGGCGGCATTGCTTTCGGCCTGCTGGCCATTCTGGTTTCGGGCAGCCTGCTGCGCATCATGGGCACCCCCGAGGAAGTGCTTCCGCTGGCAACGATCTATCTGCGCATCTATTTTGCGGGTCTGCCGGTCTTCGTGCTGTACAACTTCTGCAGCGCGGCGCTGCGTGCGGTGGGTGACACCAAGCGCCCGCTCATCTATCTGGCCATCGCGGGCGTTCTGAACGTGGGCATGAACCTGTTTTTCGTGATCGTGTTCCACATGGGCGTTGTCGGTGTTGCGCTGGCGACCGTGCTGAGCCAGTGCGTTTCCTGCTATCTCACGGTGCGTTGCCTCATCCGCTCCAAGAGCATCTGCCGTCTGGAGCTGAAGGGGCTTCGCTTCTCCGGGGCATGCTTTAAGGAGATTTTCCGCATCGGTCTGCCCGCCGGAATCCAGGGCTCGCTTTTCTCCGTATCCAACGTGCTCATCCAGTCCTCCATCAATTCCTTCGGCGCGATGGTCATGGCCGGCAATTCCGCCGGCGCGAGCATCGAGGCGTTCAGCTTTGTTGCGCTGGACGCGGTGAGTCAGGCGGCCGTCGCCTCCGTCAGCCAGAATATGGGTGCGCGGAAATACGACCGGACCCGCAAGGCCATCCGCTGCTGCACATTGCTGGGCTTCATCGTGGGCGTTGCCATGAGCCTGATCATCATCCTTCTGCGGCGGCCGCTCATCAGCATTTACACCTCCGAACCCGCCGCGATCGAGGCCGGCTGCCGCCGGCTCGTTGTGATCGGCATTCTCTATTTCATCAACGGCTTCCAGCATATGTTCGGCGGCGTCCTGCGCGGGCATGGCTACAGTCTGCTGCCCACCTGCATCACCCTGCTGGGCATCTGCGGCTTCCGTGTCTTTTGGATTTACACCGCCTTTGCCGAAAATCGCTCCCTGGATCTTCTCTACGCCTCTTATCCAATCTCCTGGGTGCTCACAATCACGGTGCTGCTCATCTTCTATTTCGCATTGCGCAAAAAGGCCTACGCCCGAAACGAAGCCCTGTTTGAAGACGCGCTTTCAAGCGACTGAGCGCGCTGCAAAAGCTGGAATTCCGACCGGCTGCACGATCTGTGCGGCCGGTCTTCTTTTTCTCCCGCTTGCTGCGGAAATCGACGCGCAATTGTTTGAATAAAAGGCTACCATTTTTGCGTGCGGTATGTTATACTGTCTATGTATGAGATTTTGTCCGGCACACATCCGAAACGGAAGATGCGCCGTGTTTTCCCTCTCCAAGGAGGTTCCCAATGAAAAAGGTACTTGTGCTGGAGGATGAGAGCAGCATCCGCGGCTTTGTTGTGATCAATCTGCGCCGCAGCGGCTATGAACCCATCGAGGCAGAGACGGGTGAACAGGCGCTGGCGCAGCTGCGCGCAAATCCGGACATTCGCGTTGCGCTGCTGGATGTGATGCTGCCGGATATCGACGGTTTTGAGGTCTGCCGCCGCATCCGCGCCGCGGACAGCAAGATCGGCATCATCATGCTCACGGCCAAGAGCCAGGAGATGGACAAGGTGACCGGCCTGATGACCGGCGCGGACGACTATGTGACCAAACCCTTCTCCCCCGCCGAGCTGACCGCACGCATCGACGCGCTCTACCGCCGCACCGGCGGCGGGGACGAGCCGGAGCCCGGCACGCTCTTCAATGCGCCTTTCCGGCTCAACACGCGGAACCGGACGCTGGAAAAGCACGGTGAGCGCATCCGCCTGACGCAAATCGAGTATTCCATCACGAAGCTCTTTATGGAAAATCCCGGCACGGCACTCTCCCGCGAGGATATTTTCAAGGCGGTCTGGGGCCGCGAATACGACGGCGATCTGAAAACGGTGGACGTGAACATCCGCCGGCTGCGCATCAAGCTTGAGGACAACCCCACCCAACCCACTTACATCACGACCGTTTGGGGCTTTGGATACAAATGGGGATTTTGACGTTTCTGTCGCGCGGGAAGTGGCCCGTGCGTAAATCACGATCCCTGCGCACACGCTGGCTGATCGGCTGCATCTGTGGCCTGCTGCTCGGGTTTATCATCGCCGTTTCCGTGAGTGCTGCGGTGTCCTCCGCGAAGCAGGAAAAGCATCTGCGCGCAGAGATGCAGGATGCGCTGCGGCTTGCGGACGCTGCGCTGCCGGTCCTGCTTGCACAGCCGGACGAAAAATACGCAAGCGCCGCGCATCGCTTTGTGTGCAGGTATGATGACCACAATGGTTTGGAGCTGCAGCTCCTCGACGCGGACGGGTGCGTTGAGGCCTCCAGTCGGGAATCGCAGATCGGCAGGCGCATTCGCACGGAGGATGTAAATGCTGCGCTGAAGGACGGGGAAACGCAGTTTGCCAAGGGCAAGGACCCGCGCTATCTCTCCCTCTGTATGCCGGTTTCGGAACAAGACGGAGAGACCCTCCGCGCCCTGCGCGTTGTCTCCGACCTGAAGATCGCAAGCCGACAGGTGCTCCGCGCGATACTCATCACTGCTGCGATCGGCGGGTGCATCAGCGCCCTGTTCCTGCTCGGCAGCCTCCTGTATATCCGCACGATCTCTGAGCCTGTTGCAAAATTGACCGACATGGCCTCCCGCATTGCCGACGGCAGCTACGGCATGCAGGTGAAAAAAACATATGACGATGAGATCGGCGTTCTGACCGACACGGTCAACACCCTGAGCGAGACGCTGTCCAAAACAGAAAAGCTGCAAACGGAGTTCATCTCCTCCGTCTCCCACGAGCTGCGCACGCCGCTGACCGCGATCACCGGCTGGAGCGAAACGCTGATGTATGACGAGGCCATCCAGGGCGACTCCCGCCGCGGCATCCAGATCATCTCCAGCGAAGCAAACCGACTGGCCAAACTGGTCACGGAGTTGCTTGACTTCACCCGCATGCAGGACGGGCGCTTCCTGCTCAATGTGGAATCCCTCAACCTTGCCGCGGAGCTGGAGGATCTTGTTTTCTCCTATGACGGTCTGCTTCGGCAGGACGGCGTTGAACTGCGCTACACGCCCTGCGAAGAGGATGCGCCGCTGATCCTCGGGGATCCGGCCCGGCTCAAGCAGGTGTTTCTGAACATTCTGGATAACGCCGCGAAATATGGGCGCGACGGGACCTACATCGACGTTGGCCTGAGCTTTGATGATGCGTACATCACGGTCACCGTGCGCGACTACGGCAGCGGCATTCCGGAAAACGAGCTGCCCTTTGTCAAGCAGAAGTTCTATAAGGGCAGCAGCAAAGAGCGCGGCAGCGGCATCGGCCTTGCTGTCTGCGAGGAAATCATTGTGCGGCACATGGGTGAGCTCATCATCGAAAACGCCCCGGAAGCGGGCGTGCTCGTGACCATAAAGCTCCCCGTTGTTCAAGAATAGCTTTACAAATCCGACAGAAAAGAGATCGAAAAAAATGTCGAAAAAAGATTCATCCTGCGCCTTCCGCACCTCCATCGGCGGACAGGCGCTCATCGAGGGCATCCTCATGCGCGGACCGGACAAGCAGGCCATCGTCTGCCGCAAGGCAAACGGTGAGCTCTCTGTCAAGGAAAGCGAACTCAAGCTCATCAAGGACAAGCATCCCATTCTCGGCTGGCCCTTTGTGCGCGGCGTTGTCACGTTTTTGGACAGCCTCGTCAAAGGCATGCAGGCCGTCACCTGGTCTGCCGAGCAGCAGCCGGAGGAAATGCAGGAGGAGCCGGGCAAGTTTGACCTCTGGCTTGAAAAAAAGCTCGGCTCGGAGAAGGCGGAGAAGATCGTCTTCGGCATCGCCATCTTCCTTGGCATTGCGCTGGCCGTCGGTCTGTTTTTCTTCCTGCCCACGCTGCTGACAGGGCTGATGGACGGCTTCCTGAAAAGCCGCCTGCTGCGCAATCTGGTGGAGGGCGTTCTGCGCATTGTGATTTTCCTGCTCTATCTCTGGGCGGTGACGCACATGAAGGATATCCGCCGGATGTTCTCCTATCACGGGGCGGAGCACAAAACCATCCACTGCTACGAGCGCGGGCTTGAGCTGACGGTGGAAAACGTGCGCACCATGCCGAAGGAGCATCCCCGCTGCGGCACCAGCTTCCTGTTCGTCGTGATGATTGTGAGCATCTTCGTGCTGATGTTCGTCACCTGGACGACGCCGCTGCTGCGTTTGCTCATCCGGCTTTGCCTGCTGCCCGTGATCGTCGCGATCAGCTATGAAATCAACCGCTGGGTCGGGCGGCACGACAATGTGCTGTCCACCGTCCTTGCTTGGCCGGGGCGGCAGCTTCAGCACCTGACCACCTATGAGCCGGACGATGGCATGATCGAGTGCGCCATTGAAGCCCTGAAGCACGTCATTCCCGAGGAAACGGGAAAGGACGAATGGTAAGCAATTAAGTAAGCGTTGGGAGAGACAGCGAGATGCCCAAAACCTACAACGACCTGTATATCACCGCCCGCCGCGCCCTGCGCGATGCGGGAATTGAGGCCTACAGTCTGGAGGCGCGCCTCATCATCGCGCATGCCAGCGGCAAGACCATGGAAAAGCTGCTGCAGAACATGCAGTTTTACACCAGCGCGGAGGTGGAGGCCGAGGTCTCGCGCCTGACCGAACGGCGGCTGCGGGGCGAACCGGTGGCCTATCTGACCAACGCCTGGGAGTTCTACGGTCTGCCGATGGAGGTCACGCCCGACGTGCTGATTCCGCGCACTGACACGGAAACGCTGGTGGATGTGGCGCTCTCCCTCCTGCGCGGAAGGAAAATGGACGCGCGCATCCTTGACCTCTGCTGCGGAAGCGGCTGCATCGGCTGCGCCATGGCGCTGAATTTGCCCGCCAGCCGCGTCGTGATGCTGGACATCTCCGACAAGGCGCTGCGCGTGGCGCGGCGCAACGTCAATCAGCTCGGACTGGGCAGCCGCGTGCTGTGCACGGACGCGGACGCACGCAAAACGCCTCCCATGCTCGTCGGCAGCTTTGACGCGCTGCTTTGCAACCCGCCCTACATCCCCTCCGGCGACATTCTCATGCTCGATCCCTCCGTGCGCGACTATGAGCCGGTATGGGCGCTCGACGGCGGCGAAGATGGGCTGGACTTTTACCGCGACATTCTGAAATACTGGAAAAGCGTCCTGCGGCCGGGCGGCATTCTTCTGTTTGAAGTCGGCATCGGGCAGTCCGCTGCCGTGCAGAAGCTCATGCGCAATGCAGGCTTCCTGGATGTGTGCGTTCATCCGGACAGCCGCGGCATCGAGCGCGTAATCAGCGGACACATTTAATACATCTCTGCATCTGTGCCACGGCCGTCTCTCGGCCGGGCAAAGACATATTTCCCACCCGCAAACCGGATCTCCACAGGAAAACAACGAAAGACTAAATTTTGATGATTGGATGAGGTGACTGCACCATGGCTGAAAAGAAAAAGACGACTGTAACGCCCGTTGGGCCGTCGGAAAACAAGAAGAAGGCATTGGAGACCGCGCTGGCACAAATTGAAAAGAGTTTTGGAAAAGGCGCGATCATGCGTCTGGGCGATGATATTTCCGTAAATGTGGAGGCCATCCCGACCGGCTCTCTGTCCCTGGACTTTGCGCTCGGCATCGGCGGCGTGCCGCGCGGCCGCATCGTGGAGATTTACGGCCCCGAATCCTGCGGCAAGACCACGCTGGCGCTGCACATCGTTGCAAGCGCGCAGAAGGATGGCGGCGAAGCCGCATACATCGACGTTGAGCACGCGCTCGAGCCGGCATACGCCCGGGCGCTCGGCGTCAACATTGACGACCTGCTCATCTCGCAGCCGGACACCGGCGAGCAGGCGCTGGAGATCACCGAGGCGCTGGTGCGCTCCGGTGCGCTCGACGTGATTGTGATCGACTCCGTAGCCGCGCTGCTGCCCCGCAGCGAGCTGGAGGGCGAGATGGGCGACAGCAGCGTCGGCGTCGTGGCGCGTCTGATGAGTCAGGCGCTGCGCAAGCTGGCCGGCATCGTCAGCAAGACCGGCTGCATCGTCGTGTTCATCAACCAGCTTCGTGAGAAGATCGGCGTTATGTACGGCAACCCGGAGACGACGCCCGGCGGCCGCGCGCTGAAGTACTTTTCCAGCGTCCGCATCGACATGCGCCGCATCGAAACGCTCAAAAGCGGCGGCGAGATGATCGGCAACCGCACACGCGCCAAGATCATCAAAAACAAGGTTGCGCCCCCCTTCAAGGAGGCGGAGTTTGACATCATCTATGGCGAGGGCATTTCCAAGACGGGCGAGATCATTGATCTCGGCGTGAAGCTTGACCTCATCGAGAAGGCCGGCGCCTGGTTCACCATCGGCGACACCCGCGTGCAGGGCCGCGACGCGGCCAAGCAGCTTCTGCGCGACAATCCGGAGCTGTGCGACCGGATTGAACAGCAGATCCGTGACAACTCGTTTAAGCTTCTCTCCCCGCAGGCACAGGCAGCCGCCCGCGCGGCAGGCCGCGCCATCGCCGTGGACGCTGACGATTTTGAAGGCTGATGCCCGCGGATAAAAAGCGCACTCCGGCAGCGGAAAAAACGCCGCGTCAGCGTGCGCTGGAAATGCTCGACCGGCGGGATTACTCCCGCGCCGAGCTGCGGCGCAAGCTGCAGGAGAAGGGCGTTGATGAGCTTGAGGCTGAAAACGCGGTTGAATACCTTGTCGGGCTCGGTTTCGTAAATGATCTGCGCTACGCGGAGCTCATCGTGCGGCAGTATGCCGCAAAGGGCTGCGGCGCGCGGCGCGTGCGCGAGGAGCTCTATCGCCGCGGCATAGACCGCGATACGATGGACGCTGCGATGGAAACCATGCCCGAACAGGACGAGGCGCTGGAAAAGCTGCTGCGGCATAAGCTGCGCGGCAGCCTTGAGCGCGCGGACATCAAACGCGCCACCGATTCTCTCCTGCGCAAGGGTTACAGCTATGAGGAAATTGCCTCCGCACTTCGCCGTCTGCGCGAAGAAGCGGACGAATAGAATGAACTATTGGAGAACACCATGTCCGAGAAAATTGCTCTGATCTCTCTGGGCTGTCCAAAGAATCTGATTAACAGCGAGCAGATGCTCTTTTTGCTCGCGGAAGCGGGCTACACGCTGGTGCCCGATCCCGACGGGGCGGACGTCGCCGTTGTGAACACCTGCGGCTTCATCGACAGCGCGAAAAGTGAAGCCATTGACGTTATCCTCTCCCTCGCCGCGCTCAAGGAGGCCGGCCGGCTGCAGCGCATCGTCGTTTGCGGCTGCCTGTCGCAGCGTTACCGCGTGGAGCTGCGCGCGGAGTTGCCGGAGGTGGACGCCATCGTTGGTGTCGGCAGCTTTTCGGAGATCGTCGCCGCCGTGCGCGGCGCACTCGCCGGAGAAAAGCCGGAGCTTTTCGGCGACATCAATGCCCCCGTGGATGAAACGGGACGCGCCGTTTCCACCGGCCCGGGCTGGGCCTACGTCAAGATCGCAGACGGCTGCGACAACCGCTGCGCCTTCTGCGCCATCCCCTCCATCCGCGGACGCTATCGTTCCCGCCCGATGGAGGCCATCGTGGAAGAATGCCGCAGCCTTGCGCAAAGCGGCGTGCGGGAAGTGATTCTCGTGGCGCAGGACATCACGCGCTACGGTTCGGATCTCAAGCCTAGAAATTCTCTCGCCGCGCTCTGCCGCGAGCTTGTGAAAATCGAGGGTCTGGAGTGGCTGCGGCTGCACTACCTCTATCCCGACCGCTTCGATGACGAGCTCATCGAGTGCATCGCCGCCGAGCCGAAAATCGTGAAATATCTGGACATTCCGCTGCAGCACATCAATGACACCATCCTCCGCCGCATGAACCGCCGCGGTACGGGCGCGGAAATCCGCACGCTGCTGAAAAAACTGCGTGAGCGGATCCCCTCCGTTGTCATCCGCACGAGCCTCATCACCGGCCTGCCCGGTGAGACGCTGACGGAATTTGAAGAGCTCTGCTCCTGGCTGCGCGAGGCGCGGCTGGAGCGCGCGGGCGTCTTTGCCTTTTCCCCGGAGGAGGGAACCCCCGCTGCTGAAATGACGGATCGCGTGGACGAAGAGGAAGCGCAGCGGCGCGCACAGCTCGTCATGGATTTGCAGGCGGAAGTGATGGACGAATGGTGCCGCGCACAGCTTGGCAAAACGCTGCGCGTGCTCGTGCAGGGCTATGACGAGGAAGCCGATTTGCTCTGGGGACGGAGCTGGGCGGATTCTCCCGAGATCGACGGCCGCGTGCTGTTTGACGGGGAGGCCGAGCCCGGCTGCTTTGCCAATATTCAAATCACCGCCGTCACGGAGGACGGCGACCTGATGGGGGTGCTGGTATGACAACCGCAAGCAAGATCACTTTGTTCCGCATCGTGCTGATCCCAGTCTTTTTCGTGCTGATGCTCATCAAATTCCCCGGCCATGACTGGGCCGCCCTCGGCGTTTTCATCGTGGCCAGCCTCACCGATATGCTCGACGGTCATGTCGCGCGGAAGTACGGTCAGACCTCCAACTTCGGCAAGTTCCTTGACCCGCTGGCCGACAAGCTGCTGGTCATCGCAGCGCTTTTGGTCTTTGTTGCCAACGGGCAGATGGCCTGCTGGGCAGCCATGGTCATCATCACACGCGAGCTGGCCGTGACGGGGCTTCGCCTCGTCGCGATGGAGAGCGGACTTGTCATCGCCGCCGGACGCAGCGGCAAGGTGAAAACCTTTGTCTCCATGGTCGGTATCTGCATCATGATCCCGGAGTGGAAAAACACGGCGATCATCGGCGCTTTCGATCTCAACTGGCTGATCGTCATTCTCATGCTGGTGACGACTGTGTATTCCGGCGTGGAATACTTTGTCAAGAACATCAAACTGCTCAAACAGGAAAAGTAAACATACCGCAATACGAAAAGGGCCGGACGAAAACTTCGTCCGGCCCTTTCTTGTTTCTCGATCATAATTTATTGATTTTCGATAAATATTTCTTGACTTTCGGAATTCTTCCCTTTATACTACGAGGCAGATACAGGAAACGGAGGAAAAGCTATGAAGCAAAAAGATATGTCCGTATGGCTGCATGTCATCGTCATTTTGGTCGGGGCTGTGGTGCTGTTTCTCGCGATCGCGGTCGTGCCGGGCTTCGGCAAAGAGGTCGTGCGAAAAAACCCGATGATGGAGCCTTATTACCTGCCCTGCCTTGTGTTCTGCTGGGTTTCGGTTTTGCCGGTGTTCGCCGCGCTCGCACTCAGCTGGCAGATTTTCTCTGAGATCGGGCGTGACAACAGTTTCTGCATCGCCAACGCGCGGCGTCTTCGGTCGATCAGCTTTCTGGCGCTGGCAGACACGGTGCTGTATGTGATCGCCACAGCCGTGCTCAGTTCTCTGGCTGTGCTCCGCCTTGCCTCTTTCGCGGCGCTCTCATGTGTCGTGTTTTTAGGGCTGGCGATCACGGTCATCACGGCCGCGCTCTCTTACCTAACGCGAAAAGCTGCAGACATGAAGACAGAAAACGATCTGACGATTTGAGAGGCGCCGTATGGGAATCATTGTCAATCTGGATGTTATGCTGGCAAAGCGGAAGATGAGCCTCACGGAGCTCTCCACTCGCGTGGGGCTGACCATGGCCAACCTGTCCGTGCTCAAAACGGGCAAGGCCAAGGCCATCCGTTTTTCCACTCTGGAGGCGCTTTGCAGCGCGCTGGACTGTCAGCCCGGCGATCTGCTGGCGTTTGAAGAAGAAAACTAAAGCCCGCTTACAATCTGTTCTGCAAGGAGGTTTGAAACATGGACGAACTGAACAGACCGCAATCACAGGGAAACTCCGCGCTGCCGACTCCGCCGGCACCCCCTTACGAAGCCGCGCCGCAGCGGCCGCCCCTGCGCTTCACCGTCAAGGACTGGCTGTTTGTTCCGGTAGCGCTGCTGCTGGGCTGGCTTTGCATGGGCGCATACAACGCCACGTCCTTTTTGGACTACGGCCCCGCCGGTCTCGGCGTCACGGTCTTTGTCACGGCGCTGCTCGCCGCCGTTTTTGTGCGGCTGGGCAAGAAGGTGCATCTAAACAGCTTTTCCCTTTTCTGCACCGCGTGTGCCTTTTTGCTCGGCCTGAGCTGCTTTCTGGGCGGCAATGCAGCTATGTATTTCCTCAACGCCTTCATCACGCTCGCCGTCGGCATCCTCGCCGTGTTCTCCCTCTCCGGGCAGCTCCGAAAGCCGAATGCGACGCTCTCGCAGTTTGGGGAGGCGATGGGCCTCTTCTTCAAGTCCATCTTCCGCTATTCGTTCACGCCCTTTCGCGCCCTGGGTTCTCTGCGGCGCGGGGACAAAAAGCGCACTTACGGCATCCTGATCGGCTTGCTCTGCGCGATCCCGGTGCTGGCGATCGTACTGGCGTTGCTCATCAGCGCGGATTCGGTGTTCTCCGGCATGTTCACGAACATCGGGGACTGGCTGGGCGATACGGACTTCCCGCGCTGGCTGTGGAAAGCCGTTCGCGTTGTCCTTGTGGGGCTGCTGTTCTTCTCGGGGCTGTATTTTCTCACGCAGACGCGCAGCGCGCCGCAGCAGGCGCAGTCCGATGCGCAGGAAATGAAGCAGCCGCACGCAGCCGCGCCTTTTGTGACGGTCCTTGTCCTGCTGGACATCGTTTACCTTGTCTTTTCCGTCATCCAGATCGTGTTTCTTTTTGGCGGCGCGGAAACGGCGACGATGCAGGGCGGCTATGCCCAGTATGCCCGCAGCGGCTTTTTCCAGCTCGTCGCCGTCACGGCGATCAACCTCTGCGCCGTGCTGCTCACCGTCCTTTGGGCAAAACGCTGCACGGAAAGCGGCCGCCTCGCGCTGCGCGTGCTTGTGCTTGTTCTACTCGGCCTCACGCTCATCATCCTCGCCAGCGCCGTGCTCCGGATGTCGCTGTACATCTCGGTCTACGCGCTGAGCATGCTGCGGCTGCTGACGCTTTGGGCGATGTTCGTCATTCTTGTGAGCATCTTTGCCGCCGCATGGAAGACGCTGCATCCGGAGTTCAACTTCTGGCGCGTGCTGTTTCTGGTGGCGCTCTGCTCCTGGACGCTGCTCTCCCTGATCGGGCCGATGCGCATCATCGCGGAATACAACGTCAGCGCCTTCATAAGCGGACAGGTCGCGCAGTTTGACCTCCAGTATTTCGAGGCCGCTATCGGCTGGAACGGAGAGATCCTGCCCGCGCTGCGCCGTTTGCAGGAGAGCGGGATGTACTCCACCGCCAATGAGCTGAAGTGGGCGATCTCCCGTGTGCAAAATAACAGCGACGTAATTTGGACGCATCTGCACCTGCATGACCTCCTGCCGCGCTGACAGGTATTGGATAAATTTTGATCTATAGTTGCGATTTGTGGGATATGGAGGCAGAATCATGAATAAGAGAATCGTCTTAAAAGCTGCACTTGATGGCTTGATTCAAAGTCTGATTTTGGTTTGTTTGGGGACTTTTTCGGTGTCTGTTTATGCCTCAAATCTATCTTTGGAAAAACATCTGTTGATTGGGGCATCGAGCGCAGCTCTTTCTGCTTTCGTTTATGTTGCACTCACCTTAAAAGAGTCTGACAACAAGAAACTTACGCGTTTTTCTTTGAATAGCTTACTCTTTTTTATCCTAAGCACGGTGGTTATATTCGCTATTCGTCTGACATTCAGATTTGGTTTCATGCCTTTGCGCGAAGTTAATCATGCGGATGGCATTTTGCTTCTGTTTGTCATAGGATGTTATATCTTGGCTTCAATTGTTCTGAAAATTTGTGTTTATATTATATCGGTTATTAAGAATATACATAGAAAACAACCGATAGAATAATCTTGTATTTTCATGCCCTCTATCAAGCATCTATTCTATGGAAAAGCAACAAGCCACAGGAGCGATTCTCTGTCCCCCTCCTTCGAATCCCAAACCACAATAAGCGCCGCCAAACTTTACAGCCAGCCCTGCGCCGCTGCACAAACAAATCACTTCGGGATGAAACCATCCCACCCCCCACCGACGGAAGGAGGAAGACATATGTCCGCTTCGCGGCCTGTCCGTATTTTGGCAAACAGATGGGCATTGATTAAATTGTTGTCCGTCGTGCTCCTTATTTGTATATGTATTTCGCTGGCGGGATGTTCGCCATATTGGTTGGTCTTCGCCGGACGCGGAGACTGGACGCTGGAACTGTTCGGCGGCTACGCAATCGTTAAAGTCAACTCGTATTGCATCAATCTGGTGCGTTTATTGGATGATGGCGCAGGCGGAACTTATGTGATACAGAACTTCTTTGTTCAGGGATTTCAGACATCCGAGCCATATATTCTGCTCAAAGGCATCCGCTGTGAGGAAGAATTTGCCACAGACGAAGAGCTGAAATCAACGGATTACCGCTTCTATCTTTTCAACACCGCAGACGGGATGCTTGCAGGCCCCTATGCATCGTTTGACGAGCTTGCTCATTCCTGCGCTGACCACGCGCTGCTCGTGCAGGACACATGGCTCAGCCCGCAATCGCTCATAAACGGGATAGAGCCGAAGCGCGGCGAGCACGGAAACACCTATTATTATTGCAAGCCGGAAACGGCAGTTGCCGAAACCGCGGCATAAACAATTCCGGCGCGCTGCTTCATCCATCCGCGATGCGCTTTCGGGAAGCGCGTGCAAAGCAAAATTCAATCTGACTATGCAGAGTGCTTTCGACTGCATTTTTTCGTCCATGCCCCTATACTTGGGGCATGGACGTCATTTATGTAGACAGCCTGTTTATCCTCAATGCCGTAATCGACTACTTCATCCTGCTCGCTGCGGCGCGGCTTTGTCCCCATCCGCCAAGGCGATTTCGTCTCGCGCTGGCCGCGGGCTTCGGGGGTCTGTATGCGGTTATCTCCGTTCTGCCCGCTTTTGCTTTCCTGCGTTTCGCGCTGATGAAGCTGCTCTGCGGCGAGGCGATGGTGCTCATCGCGTTCGGCGGGCAGGGTCGGCTGCTGCGCACGAGCGTTGTGTTTCTGGCGGTTTCGGCGGCTTTCGGCGGCGCAGTCTGGGCGATCAGCATGTTTTTCAACGGATTTTCTCCCGCGCAGCCTTACATACCCGTTTCGATGCCGATGCTCGCTGTGTCCTTTTCGATCTGCTACCTCGCCGTCTCCATCGTGTTCCGGCGCATCGGCGGGAAGGCAGAAAGGAAGCTTCTGCGCGTGGAAGTCACACTCTCCGCGCGCAGCGCGGCCTTCACCGCGCTCTCGGACACGGGAAATGAGTTGCACGAGCCGGTTTCCGGCGCGCCGGTCATCACGGCGGAGGCCGCCGCGCTCGCCCCGCTGCTGCCGCCTGGAATCGAACTGACCGGGGATGCGGAAACCGATTTTCAGCTTCTCGCGGAGGACGCGGCGCTTCGCGCCCGCTTGCGGCTCATTCCCTACGCCGCCGTCGGCGTGGACGCCGGGATGCTGCTCGCGCTGCGGCCGGATCGGGTCACCGTGGACGGCAGGGCGGCCGGAGCGCACTTCGTTGCGTTCTCCCCGAACACGCTGTGCACGGACGGAGAATATCAGGCCGTCATCTGAAACGCTTTGTCACGCTCAAAGGAGGTGCCTGTGAAGAGCAAATCCAAACAGATCCGGCGATGGCTGCGCGCCGCGCGGCTGAGACGCATAGTCGCACGGCGGCTGTCTCTGCATCTGCCAATCCGTGTGCTGTACATCGGCGGAAGTGACACGCTGCCGCCGCCGCTGAACAAGGAGCGGGAGGAAGAGGCGCTCACCGCGCTGAAAAACGGCGACGCGCTCGCGAAAAAGACGCTCATTGAGCACAATCTGCGCCTTGTGGTCTACATTTCCCGCCGCTTTGAAAACACCGGCGTCAATCTGGAAGATCTCATCTCCATCGGCACGATCGGGCTCATCAAAGCCGTCGGCACTTTTCAGCCGGAGAAGAACATCAAGCTTGCAACCTATGCCTCCCGCTGCATTGAAAACGAGATTCTGATGCACCTGCGCAAGATCAGCGCGCAGCGCGCGGAGGTCAGCTTCGATGAGCCGCTCAACACGGACTGGGACGGCAATGAGCTGCTGCTCTCGGACGTGCTCGGCACGGACGATGACGAGGTGTCCCGCCCGCTGGAGGACGATGTGGACCGTCAGCTGCTCCTTCAGGCGGTGGATCGCCTGTGCGAGCGGGAAAAGAAAATCATCACACTGCGCTTCGGCCTCGGCGGCAAGCCCGAGCGCACACAAAAAGAGGTTGCGGACCTGATGGGCATCTCCCAAAGCTACATCAGCCGCCTGGAAAAACGCATCATCTCGCGCCTGCGGCGGGAGATGATCCAGCAAATGTAAAACGGCAAAACAAAAAAGACAGCGCAATCATTCGATTACGCTGTCTTTTGTATACAACTGTTTTTCGGGCACCGGACAAGTCCGGGGAGGATGCCCCTCGCGCTATCTCTTTTCGCCGAGATAAGCCTCCAGAATCAGCGAGGCGGCAACGGCGTCCACCGTCTCTCTGTGCCGCTTCATGCGCTTTCCGTTTTCGTGGAGGATGCGGTGTGCATCAATGGTCGTGCGCCGCTCATCGCGCAGCAGCACCTCCGTCGCGCCGGCTTCTTCCAGCAGAGCTTTGAACTGCCTGCTTTTCTCCGCGCGCGGACCTTCGCTGCCGTCCATATTCTTCGGCAGGCCGAGCACGATGGTGCCGACCTCGCGTTTGCGTGCTTCTTCCACGATGCAGGAAGCTGCCCGCTCCATATTCCACTCTTGCAATGTCCAGGCCTCGCCGCAAAGCGTGCCTGTAAGATCCGATACGGCAAGCCCGATGCGGGCATCCCCGTAGTCGATCGCCATGATGCGCATAAGCATTTCCTGTCCGGACGCGTTATTCCTGCGCGTCCTCTTCCTTTACTATCTGCACTTTCGTGCGGTCCACATATCTCACAAGGCCCAGCTTGCGAAGCTGTCTTGCAATGGGCACCAGAATGGGGATGAAGATCAGCTTCACAGCGCCCATTCCAAGCTCCTGCGGGATGCGGCCGATGAAGAAACCCCAATAGGTCTTGCTGTCATAGAGCTGGGAAATCCACAGCGTGTTGAGAAACAGCGCAAAGATCACGCTGTTGACCACAACCGGCACAAACATGTTCAGCCAGAAGCGAACGCGATTCTTGTTGTCGAAAACCCTGGAGTTCTGATACAGGAAGAACCCGAACACCGCGCCCATCAGCGCGCCGCAAATGGAAAATCCGGGGTGATAGGGGCCGAACGGGAACAGCAGCGCGCCGATCAGGTCGCCAAGGCCGCCCACGATGGCGCCGCCGATGGGGCCGTAAAGCATTGCACCCATGATAATCGGGATGAAGTTCACGCCGATCTTCAGAAACGGGGTCTGGATGGAACAGAACCGGTTGAGCACAACTTCCATCGCCACCAGAATGGCGCAATGGCAAATCGCGCGTAAGCTCAGCTTTTTCATAATTATATTTTCTCCTTTCCTGGCCATTGCCACGAAAGGAGGTTTTTGCTCCTTAGGTGGCAGCGGATGCGAATATGACACCGCGTCCAACGACTTCGTCCAGAGGCAACTTCCCATCCCCTGGCACTTTACGCGTCATACTCTACTCTGTTGACGGAAAACTCCGTCTTTCCCGCCGGGCATTCCTCCCGCCGGGCGCATGGGCAAAATTATCCTACGATTTCCAACCCCCTTACTCTTGCCTCGCCCGCCATATACAGGGAACCGACGCAGCAGGCAATGCCCTTGGTCTCGGCGGCACGGCGCATCGAAACGCGCACCGCCTCTTCAATGCTTGCGCAAGTCGTCACCGGCTTGCCGTATTTCTTCAGCCGCTCCGCGAGCTCTTCGCTGCTCATGGCGCGGGGAGAATTCGGGGTCGCGGTGATATATTCATCCGCTTCAATGTCAATAATATCCGTGAGGCTGTCCACATCCTTGTCCGCAAGAATGCCAACCATCATAATGTGATGCTCCTCGGGGAAATAGCGGCGCAGGTTGTCGCGCACCGTCTCCGCGCACTGCGGATTGTGGCCGCCGTCCACGATGAACCACGGATCGCGCGACACGATCTCAAAGCGCGCGGGCCAGACCGTCTTGCGCATACCCTCGCGCACGGCCTCCTCCGAAATGGCAACACCGCGCGCACGCAGCGCCTCGATGGCCTCAAGCGCGACTGCCGCGTTGTTGAGCTGATGCGCGCCAAGCAGCGGCAGCTGCATATGGGCAAAGCCCTTGTAGGAGAAAACCTGACCCTCGCGGCTGTCCCCTTCGGGAACAAGCTGCGTGAAGTCCGCAGGGCAATAGACCGCCGCGCCCTTTTCCTCGGCCACGCCGCGGAAAACGTCCATAACGCTCTGCTTCTGGTCATAAGCCACGACCGAGCAGCCGGGCTTGATGATGCCGGCCTTCTCCGCCGCGATGAGCTCAACCGTGTCGCCGAGTTCCTTGGTGTGGTCAAGGCCGATGTTGGTCAGCACTGCGACCTCTGTGTTCTCCACCACGTTCGTGGCGTCCAGTCTGCCGCCCATGCCGACTTCCAGCACGACATAGTCGCAGCCCTTCCGCTTGAAAAATTCAAAAGCAATTCCGCTGACGATCTCAAACTCCGTCGGGCTGTCCTCCATACCCAGAGCAAAGGGCTTGATCAGCTCCGTAACCTCGCAGAGCTCCTCGTCCGTAATCATCTGGCCGTTGACCTGCATACGCTCGTTGAACGACCACAGATAGGGCGAGGTGTTCAGGCCGACGCAATAGCCCGCCTCCTGCAGAATGGAGGCGATCATGGACGCCGTGGAGCCCTTGCCGTTCGTGCCGGCAACGTGGATGTATTTGCATGCCTTTTCCGGATTTCCGAGCAGGCGGAGCAGTTCCGAAACGCGTTCCAGACCCGGCCGGCTTCCGACCCAGTCCACGCTCTCGATAAATTCCATCGTCTCTTTTATATTCATAAGGAGTGCACCCCCAAGTAATATTGCTGCAAAATCAGCATTTGCAGTCTGTCCCGCAGTCCATCCTGCTGATGATTTAGTGTATCACTGTATATAC
Organism: Oscillospiraceae bacterium; assembly: GCA_017522015.1. Classification (GTDB taxonomy): domain Bacteria; phylum Bacillota; class Clostridia; order Oscillospirales; family Oscillospiraceae; genus SIG483. The sequence goes on from JAFXAW010000044.1 coordinate 18,898, forward strand.
CGAAATGCAAGATTTTTTCTTGTAAAGCACGCAGATGTGCGCATGCATTCCCCCCTGTAAATTCATCCTATTTTTTATATAAAAAATGTTTGACTTTCCAGTTTTCTTGTGATATAGTCATTTCACCTGTCGGCAGAGAGGTTTGTTTTTTTGCGCAAAAACCGCTTTGCTCATACAGGGAGGCAGCTGGTCCCCTGATGGGCCAAATATAAAAGGAGGTGCCGAAATGCGAGTTAAACTGACCCTTAGATGCAACGAGTGCAAGCAGAGAAACTACAACACGTTCAAGAACAAAAAGAACACTCCGGACAAGCTCGAGATGAGCAAGTACTGTCGTTTCTGCCGCAAGCACACCGTGCATACCGAAACCAAGTAAGGCTTTCAGAAAGGATGCGCGAAATGGCAAAAGAAGAAAAGAAATCCGTAGCCCCCAAAGCAGCCGTCCAGAAGAAGCCTGACAAGAAGCCCGGACTTTTCAAGAGGATTGCCAAATGGTTCCGCGAGATGCGCAGTGAACTGAAAAAGGTAATCTGGCCCACGCCGAAGCAGCTTCTCAACAACACCATCGTGGCGCTTGTTGTGATGGCCGTGTTCGCGATCGTGATCTGGGCGTTCGACCAGCTTGCGGGCGCCGCGATCCAGGCGCTCATCACCATTACGGGTTAAGCAAGATGGCTGAGACGGCAAAATGGTATGTGATCCACACATACTCCGGTTATGAGAACACCGTCGTGGCCTCCATTCTGAAGGCCGCGGAAAACCGCCGCATGCAGGATCTGATCCTGGATGTGAAGATTCCCATGGAGACCGTGACGGAGAAGACCGACGCCGGCGACAAGATCGTCGAGCGCAAGCTCTTTCCCGGATATGTGCTGGTGAAGATGATTATGACGGACGAGAGCTGGTATCTCGTGCGTAACGTCCGCGGCTGCACCGGCTTCGTGGGCAGCGCGGGCAAACCCATCCCCCTCTCCGATCAGGAGATCTATGACATGGGCGTGGAGCGCCACGAAATCGTGGTCGGCTTCGACATCGGCGACACGGTCAAGGTCGTGGACGGCCCGCTGGAGGGCTTCCTCGGCACAGTCGACGAGCTGGAGCCGGAGAAGGATCGGGTCCGCGTCATTGTTTCCATGTTTGGGCGTGAGACGCCCGTTGACCTTGATCTTGATCAGGTCGAAATCGTAAAAGAATAATCAGGAGGTGCTTTAGAAGTGGCACAGAAAATAGTTGGATACGCCAGATTCCAGGTTCCCGCCGGCAAGGCGACTCCCGCCCCCCCGGTTGGCCCGGCTCTCGGTCAGTACGGTATCAACATCTCTCAGTTCACCAAGGATTTCAACGAGCGCACGAAGAATGACATGGGCATGATGATCCCCGTCATCGTCACCGTGTACTCCGACCGCAGCTTCAGCTTCGTCACCAAGACGCCCCCGGCCGCTCTTCTCATCAAGAAGGCCTGCGGCATCGAGACTGCCTCCGGCGTGCCGCAGCGCGACAAGGTCGCCACCATCAGCCGTGAGGATCTGCGGAAGATCGCCGAGCAGAAAATGCCCGACCTCAACTGCACCGATATCGACGCTGCCATGAGCATGATCGCCGGCACCTGCCGCAGCATGGGCGTCCTCGTCGCGGCTGAGTAAGTCAGCTTCCCCACAAGTGGGAGGATGTGCAAACGCATATCTGCCTAACCACATTTCAAGGAGGAAAAGAAATTGTTCAGAGGTAAAAATTATAAAGAGAGCGCTAAGCTCGTTGACAAAAGCAATCTTTACGATGCGCAGGACGCTTTTGCCCTCGTATGCCAGGCCAGCAAGGCCAAGTTTGACGAGACCGTCGAGCTGCATGTGAAGCTCGGTGTTGACAGCCGTCACGCTGACCAGCAGGTCCGCGGCGCCATCGTGCTGCCCCACGGCACCGGCAAGACCCGCCGCGTGCTCGTTTTCTGCAAGCCCGAGCGTGAAGAAGAAGCCCTCGCGGCCGGCGCCGATTTCGCCGGTGGCCAGGATCTCGTTCAGAAGATCCAGACCGAAAACTGGTTCGATTACGATGTCGTCGTCGCCACGCCCGATATGATGGGTGTCGTCGGCCGTCTCGGTAAGCTCCTTGGCCCCAAGGGCCTCATGCCCTCCCCCAAGGCCGGCACCGTGACCCCGAACCTCGCGCAGGCCATTGCGGAAATCAAGGCCGGTAAGATCGAGTACCGTCTCGACAAGACCAACATCATCCACTGCCCCATCGGCAAGGTCAGCTTTGGCCCCGAGAAGCTCATGGAGAACTACCAGACGCTCATCGGCGCGATCGTCAAGGCCAAGCCCGCCGCTGCCAAGGGTCAGTACATCCGCAGCTGCGTTACCGCTTCCACCATGGGCCCCGGCGTCAAGATCAACGCCAACAAGCCTGTGTAAGCGATTTGACATCAATTACAAACGGCGGAGTTTCCGAAACGGAAGCTCCGCCGTTTTTATCTTTTCACCGTCCGCAGCGGACGTCCTTTGTTTTGCCACCGTACAAGCCAGTCCGCCGCATCTCACCGAAATGCGCTCAGAGCTCGAACTTGAAAATGCACTTGTGGGATTCCCCCAGAGTTATTCTCATATCATTATCTTCGGGCAGTTCCACTATGCCGAGAAATTCTCCTTTTAGAGATTCACAGGTTTTTCTGGATGCCAAATTATCGGGATTGCAGGTGATGTATAAATAACGCATCCCGTGTTTTCGGGCCAGGGAAAACAAAAGTTCGCAGGCTTTTGCAGCGTAATGATGCCCCCTGTATTCCTCCATGACCTGATATCCGATATGTCCTCCGTAATAGAGACCCTCCGTATATCCAATTCTCAGATCACAGGTACCCATGATCTCGCCGCGCAAATTGCACACCTGGAAATGATACGCCGGCACCCAATTTCTCTCGGGATTTTCCCCGGCTAAACGGGATACGACCAATTTGATTTCTTCGCTCTTCAGAAAATCCGTATTCAAAAATTCCATCTCTCACATCTTCCTTTCGCAAGCCCCGGGTTTTCCGATTTATATTTTATTTTATCATACAGCGGCAGCATATACAAGAACAGTCCCGGCAGCGTGTGCTGCCGGGACTGAATCCGTTTTTTATGCCCGACCGAAATCGGGCGGGGTAATTTGGTTTTTCTTATTTGCAATCCACAGAAGCCATGTGACCGATCAGGTCGAGCAGCTTGTTGCTGTAGCCCCACTCGTTGTCATACCAGGCCATGAGCTTGACAAAGCGGGAGTTGAGCAAGATGCCGGCGCCCGCGTCGAAGATGCTCGTGCGCGCATCGCCCAGGAAGTCAGAGGACACGACCGCTTCGTCCGTGTAGCCGAGAATGCCCTTGAGCTCGCCCTCAGATGCCTTCTTGACGACCTCGCAGATCTCCTCATAGCTCGCGTCGCGCGCGAGGTTCACGGTCAGGTCCACGATGGACACGTCCAGCGTCGGCACACGCAGACTCATGCCCGTCAGCTTGCCGTTGAGCTCGGGAATGACCTTGCCGACAGCCTTCGCCGCGCCGGTGGAGCTGGGGATAATATTGCCGGAGGCAGCACGGCCGCCGCGCCAATCCTTCATGGAGTTGCCGTCCACGGTGCGCTGCGTCGCCGTCGTGGAATGCACCGTCGTCATCAGGCCGGACTCAATGCCGAAATTCTCATGGATGACCTTGGCCAGCGGCGCGAGGCAGTTGGTTGTGCAGGAAGCGTTGGAAACAACGTTCATGCTCGTGTCATACTTGTTCTGGTTGACGCCCATGACGAACATCGGCGCATCGGCGCTCGGCGCAGAGATGACAACCTTTTTCGCGCCTGCCGCCAGATGGGCAGAGGCCTTCTCCGTCGTCGTGAAAAGGCCGGTGGACTCAACCACGTAGTCCACGTTCAGCTCGCCCCAGGGCAGCTGGGCAGGATCGCGCTCGGCAAACACGCGCACTTCCCGATCCCCGACCAGAATGCTGTTTTCGGTCGAAGAAACCTTCTCCTTGAGCGTTCCGTGCATCGTGTCATATTTGAGCATGTATGCCATGTACTCCGGGCTGAGCAGGTCATTGATGCCCACGAACTCAATGTCCTCTCTCTGCAGTCCCGCACGGAAAACCAGTCTTCCGATGCGCCCGAAACCGTTGATTGCTACCCGGATTTTCTTTTCACAGCTCATTGTATTTTCCTCCAAATCTTATACCTGATTATTCTGTTGATATCAAAATGTAGGATGCTTGCTTGCAGCTCCCATTATACGCCCCCTACACAATTTTGCAACAGCTACCGGCGGATACCTCGGAAATTTTTTCTAAAAAAATGTAAAAAATTTGCTTTACCCCCTTTACAAACAGAAAACAGTCTGCTATACTCTAATTGTAAATGATAATTATTACTGTTAAGGGGGTGGGGCGATGCCGGCAGTCAGCAGACACAGTGCAAAGCGGGATGCAATCCTCTCGGCGCTTCGGGAGACGACTTGTCATCCAAGTGCGGAATGGGTTTATTTGCGTCTGAAGCCGGAGCATCCGGATCTGAGTCTTGGCACAGTTTACCGAAACCTGGCTCTGTTTCGACGGCGCGGCGACATTTGCAGCGTTGGAACCGTCGACGGGCAGGAGCGTTTTGACGCGAACACCGGCGTGCACGCGCATTTCATCTGCGAAAAATGCAGCTCCGTGCTGGATATGGACGCCTCGCTCGTCCCGCGGGAGTCCTATTCGGAGCTCACCGCGCAGTACGGGTTCAGCCCAAGGACACACACGCTGACCTTTTACGGACTGTGTCAGGACTGTGTGGCACAGGAAAAAGAAGCATAAATACGCGCACAATTCCCTTTGGGATCAAAAATATTAAGAATTATAATTCAGGAGGAACATAATATGAAGAAGTTTGTTTGCCGAATCTGCGGTTACGTCCACGAGGGTGACAGCGCGCCCGAGATCTGCCCCCAGTGCAAGCAGAAGAACGCCTTTGACGAGGTGGTTGGCGAGATGAAGCTGGCCGCCGAGCATGAGTACGGCGTCTATGCCAAGACCGTGAAGAACAACGAGAACGTCTCCGACGAAGACAAGAAGTACATCCTCGAGCAGCTTCTGGCCAACTTCAACGGCGAGTGCAGCGAGGTCGGCATGTACCTCTGCATGGCGCGCGTCGCGCACCGCGAGGGCTATCCCGAGATCGGTCTCTACTGGGAGAAGGCC
>JAFXAW010000045.1 GCA_017522015.1 Oscillospiraceae bacterium
AAGGGGGCTGTCCTTAGTACGAGAGGACCGGGATGGACTGACCTCTGGTGCACCAGTTGTTCTGCCAAGGGCACAGCTGGGTAGCTAAGTCGGGACGAGATAAACGCTGAAGGCATCTAAGCGTGAAACTTTCCCTAAGATAAGATCTCCCATCCTTTATGGAGTAAGGGTCGATGTAGACTACATCGTAGATAGGTCGGAGGTGTACGCATGGTAACATGTTTAGCTGACCGATACTAATAACCCGAGGGCTTGACCTACAAAGGAGCATGCAGGCGCCTTGCTTAAAAAGACTCTGTTCAGTTTTGAGGGTGCAGAGATGAGCACCTTTAGCTCAGTTGGTAGAGCACCTGACTCTTAATCAGGGTGTCCAGGGTTCGAGTCCCTGAAGGTGTACCAGGTACGCTTTCGGGTGAGCCTTGGGGTTCACCCGGGAGTGTATGAGACGATGGCCCGTTGGTCAAGTGGTCAAGACGGAGGCCTCTCACGCCTCAAACGGGAGTTCGACTCTCCCACGGGTCACCATTTCAAAGTTCATATGTAAGTATATGGCCTGTGCCATTTACGATAGTTGGTGTTTTTAACGGTGAGGGTCCACCCGTTCCCATTCCGAACACGGAAGTTAAGCTCACCAGTGCCGACAATACTTGTCTGGAGACGGACCGGGAAGATAGGTCAATGCCAACACGAAGCCCGCAAGAGCAATCCTGCGGGCTTTGCTTTTTCGCTGGTATTTTTTTGAACTCTGTGATATACTATATCTGTTGTCCATATGCAGAGAGATTTTCTTTCCCGTATGGATGGAATTTGGATACATTTAACCTTTAAGTTGTCTGCTATACGAATGACGCGATGATATGAATTGGGAGGAACATTCAAAATGTCAAAGAAACGGTCAAGAGGGGTGCAGTCGTTCTGGGTTGGAACGATCCTTGTGAGCTTGCTGCTTGTTTTGTTTTCATTGATTTTTGTGTCCTGCTCGAAGCCGGACGACGATGGCTCGGATGTGCAGCTGGAGAATTCGGATGGAACAACACCGAACAATCCGGATGAGGGAAACAACACGGATCCCGAAAACGGCGATGATCCGCTGACGGGCAGCGAGAGCCCGCAGCCTGTTGAATCCCCCACACCGGGGACACAGCCTCCCACAACGGACCCGGAGATCACGCCCCCTGTTCAGTCTCAGACGCAGCTTGCAGAGACGGCAGACATGGGACGTGAGTATCTGGATAAGATCTACTTCCTGGGTGACAGCACGACATACGGTCTTGGCTATTACTATGACCACGGCTATACCGACCTTGTCACTTCCAAGCATGTCTGGACGCCGGCAAGCGGCACGCTGACGCTCGACCAGTGGAGCTATGTTGCGATCGTCAACCCCGACACCGGCGAGGAAATGATGCTCCCCGATCTGCTGGAGCTCAAGAAGCCCGAATATCTCTGCATCACGCTCGGCGTCAACGGCGTGAGCTTCATGAAAGAGCAGTATTTCAAGGATTCCTACACCTCTTTGGTCAAGAAGGTGCAGGAGGTCAGCCCGAACACGAAGATCATCCTCAACTCCATTTACCCGGTGACAACGGGCTACGAGCAGAAAAATAACGGGATCAACAACCTGAAGATCGAAGCTGCGAATCTCTGGGTGCGGAGTGTTGCAGAGAGCTGCGGCGTGAATTATCTGGACAGCGCGAGCGCGCTGCGCAATGAAAACGGAGTTCTGCCCGACGAGCATACAAACGGCGACGGGCTGCATCTGAACGGAGAAGCCTTTGGCCTTGTGGTGCAGTATATCCGCACACACGGCTGCTGATGATTAAAGGAGGAAATGCAAATGAAAAACGCTGTGAAGCTTGTGTCTCTGCTCCTGTGCCTGACGGCGCTGCTTTCGCTGTGCGCCTGCGGCGGCGGGAAGATCCGCACGGATGTGAAGCCGGTTGATATCGCGGACGCGATTGTCGGTGAAATGGGCATCGCGGATGCCATGACCTCGCTCGACGAGAACTACATCACCGGACGCATGGACATTGACCTGTCCAACTGCGCGGAATACGACGTTCGCCTGAGCACGGCCAGCATCAACGTCAACGAGTTCGGCGTGTTCAAGGCCAAGAGTGAAGATTACGTCCAGGCGCTTGACGAGGATGTGCAGGCCTATCTGACGATGCGCCGCGAGACCTGGATGGACGAATATCTGCCCGAGGAGAAGCCGAAGGTTGAAAACGCGCAGTACAGAGTTATCGGAACTTATGTGATCTATGCGATTCTGTCCGAGAGCGACAGTGAGCTTGCGTTCAACACGGCCGTCGAGATGCTGGAGCAGTAAGCAAAGAAGCAAGAAAGATTGCGGGGCAGGAAATCAAGCGTGCCCCGATACACGGGATACTACGTGCAGTTTTGCTTTTGGCGGAGACGCACGGTGTATCTGCGCTGTATAGCCGAGGATTTGGTATGCAAATACCGAATCCTCGGTTTTTTGTTGGCGCAAAGCCGATTTTTGCCGGTCAAACCCGCGCGGCATCCGTGATGGAGACCTCGAAAGCGGTTTTTTCCACCTGCTCACCTTCGAGGAGCTTTATGTACTGCCGCGATTGGACGCGCCCATGCAGGGAGATACGGTCGCCAACGCGCCAGGTGAAGGCGCTGCGCGCGAGCAGGCCCCATGCGATGCAGGGCAGATAGTCGCTGCGCCCGTATCGTCGGTTCACGGCGAGCATCAGATCGCAGATTTCGCGCCCCATGGGGGTCGTGCGCAGTGTCGGCGCTTTGCAGAGCGTGCCGGTCAGCTCGACAAGATTGCGGTCCTCGCCGGTTTCCATTTCGATCGACCGGGCAAACACGCTGATCACCAGCCGACTGCCGACACCGCTGCGATTGTTGAAGGAGCGCAGCTCGCCGTATACGCCAAGCTTATCCCCCTCCGTCAGCTCCGCACGCGCAAGCAGATCCTGTCTGGCGATGACATTGAGCCTGTCCACCGTGCCGGACAGGCGTTCAACCTCGATGGGAAAACTGTAAAACCGCACGCCTCGGCTCTCGTGGGAGAAGACCGGCGCGCAGGAAGTGACGCCGCGCAGCGTCACGCTGTTGATTTTCGGATTTTCGTCCATACGCACACCTCGAATACTTTTCATTCGGAATCGTTTGCTCAGGCCGGGCGAGGGATTCCAAGCCGCTTATGCACCCGGCGCTGCCGCGTCGTCGGCCTTTGCGGGGCGTCAAGCCCGACAGAGAACAAGGAAGCACGGCGCAAAATGCGCCCGGGAACGGATTTGGATGCTCTCGCGCAGCCTTATCCAATCGTATTCAGGCGGTGTGTGTTTTATGCGCGCAGGCGATGCGTGCAGCGAAAAGCAGCCGGTTTTTGCAGGAACGTGTGCCGACGTTTTGGCGGTTTCGTGGGTGCCGGGGCGCTGTCCGATCACGGGTGTGCCCCCATGAGCAGCGTCGCGGCGCACAAGGCAAGGCTTTCCTCCGCTTCTCCGGGCGGGCAGCGCATGGGAATTTCCTGCATTTCCAGCATTCGGCCGGAAAGCGTGGGGACTTCCCGCCGCACGGAGAGCGTGAGACTTTCCGGTGTGCGGGACGAAAAACTGATGCTCGCGCGGGCGGATGGGCCGAAGCTGACGATCCGCTCGGCGCGGACGCGTGAGAGCAGCGCCGCCTTATCCGGCGGCGTGAGCAGGATGCGGCAGCTTAGGTCCGGCGCTTCGCCCTGCCAGTCCGGCGAAACGATCAGCATGGCGCAGCGGAACTTCTCTCCCGGCGCCGGGCGAAACAGGCGGCAGTCGCAGCCCGATGCAGCGGGGAGCAAAAGGGGAAAAAGCCGTCCGCTGGTCTCCAATATGGCCGCTGTGTGCATGTCCGCTTTCCTCCCTGTGTCCCGCGCTTGCATATTCTGCGTTCGCGGGGTAAAATAGATGTACATTTCATACGAAGTATCCAACAAAACAAATAAAGCCGGCTCGGTCTGCTGGTGTAAGCGCGCCACTTGCTGTGCGGTGCTGCTTTGCCATGTCTTGCGTCGGGAGAGTTTTGGCTTTTGGGTTTTTGCGGATACCCGGTATATACCAATACGCTTTTGAAAAGGAACCTTTGCTATGGAGATGGATATTCGGGAGATTTTGAGCCGCTGCGACCACACGTTGCTGCGGCGCGACTGTGGGGAAGACGAGATCGCCGCGCTCTGCGACGAGGCGCTGCGCTACGGATGTGCCTCGGTGTGCATCCCGCCCTGTCATGTCGCCTTTGCCAAGGCGCAGGTCGGGGACAAAATGAAGATCTGCACCGTCATCGGCTTTCCAAACGGTTACAGCACAACGGCCGTTAAGGTTTTTGAGGCGCAGGAGGCCATCCGGAGCGGCGCGGACGAAATCGACATGGTGGTCAATCTTTGCCAGCTGCGCGACGGGAAGCGGGAGGCGCTGCTCGGGGAAATCCGCGCGCTCAAGGCTGTCTGCGGCGAAAGGGTGCTCAAGGTCATTGTGGAGACCTGCCTGCTCACCGAGGAAGAAAAAATCGAGCTGTGCGGCATCGTGTCCGAGTCCGGCGCGGACTTCATCAAGACCTCCACCGGCTTTTCCACTGGCGGGGCAACGCGCGAGGATGTGCGTCTCCTGCGGGAGAACTGCAGCGAACATGTGCGCGTCAAGGCTTCCGGCGGCATCGCAACGCTCGAAGACGCGGCAGATTTTGTCGCCCTCGGCGCGGATCGTCTCGGCACCAGCCGCGTGGTGAAGCTTGCAATGGAGCAGGGATACTGAAATCTGCGCGCGGGATGCCCCGTCACGCATCCTGGATTAAGAGAACAGGACACGGCGCAGCAGACGGCACAGCGCGACGGCGGGGATGCTCAGCAGTAGCCAATAGAAGCTGTACAGCAGGCAGATCTGCCCGGACAGATTCAGCGGCAGCGAGGAGTAATCCCAGACGTTCCAGCCGAGCGCCCGGTTGACCAGCAGCCCTGCAAGAAGCTCCACGGCCGTTATCAGCGCAGCGCAGAACAGCCCGGACAGCGGCAGCGGCAGCGTAAGGCGCGTTGCCACGAGATAGATCAGCAGAAAGCACACGCCGCCCGTGAGCAGCATCGTCCAGTGCGTATGACCGCGCCAGAGCAGCTCGATCGCGCCGTAACCGATCGCGCCGAGCGTGTAGACAAACATGAATTCCGACATATTGGGAGTTTGCCCCACGCATACCGGTTTTATGTGATGCGGAGGAAAAACAGCGCTTGCACGCAATACTTTCCAAAAATAAAGAAGTCCCTCCTGCGGCAGAATAAGTCGACAGGGGGGATTTTTGTTGAAAAAAAGGAGACGTGCCGTGCTCTGCGCGGCGGTGCTGCTTTCGATTGCGTGTTTGGGGCTGACGGCGCGGGCGCTGACGGTGCCGGACACTGCACCGGAAGGCCCTGAGGATGACGAGCGCGTCCGCTTGCCGATCGTCATGTATCACCACATTAGCGACACGAAGTCCATCTGGGGCAAATATGTCGTGAGCGCGGAGGAGTTTGAGCGCGACCTGCGCTGGCTTCGGGAGCATGGCTATGAGACTGTGCGCGTGCAGGATCTGATCGCCTGGTCGGAGGGGCGCTTCACCCTGCCGGAGAAGCCCTGCATCATCACACTGGATGACGGCTATGAGAGCACCGGCGTTTGTGCAGCGCCCCTGCTGGAAAAGTATGGCTTCACGGGTGTCGTCGCGGTGATCGGCGCCGTCGCGCAGCAATACAGCGACCAGCCCGACCACAACCTGCGCTATTCTCATATGAGCTGGGAGGCTGTCGCGGAGCTCTCGCACCGCGGTGTGCTGGAGGTGCAGTACCACAGCTGGGATATGCATACGCTCTCGCCCCGTCAGGGCTGCAACAAGATGAAGGGGGAGGCCGAGTCGAGCTACCGCACAGCGCTGGAGAAGGACTTGGGACAGTTTGCGGATGCCTGCGCCGCCTACGGCGTGAAAACCGTGCCGTCCGTGGCCTATCCCTTTGGCGCTTACTGCGCGCTGACGCGGGAGATCGTCGCGGCGAATGGATTTCGCGCCGCCTTCACCTGCACCGAGCGGGTGAATCTGCTCACCGGCGCGCCGGAGGAGCTTCTGGAGCTCGGACGGTTCAACCGGCCGCACGGTGTTTCGAGCGCCGCGTTCTTTGGAAAGTGGGAAGAAAAGGGCTGAGTGCGTCTGCCCTGTTTTTATTAAAGCAGCATAGACAGGAAACGGACCAGCAGGCAGGCGATGAGCCCGAAGGCCGTCGGCAGCGCGGCGGCGAGCGCTGTATAGCGCCAGGAGCCGGTCTCCTTCCGGATGGTCAGCAGCGTCGTCGCGCAGGGCCAGTGCAGCAGGGAAAAGAGGATGAAGCAGGCGCTCGTCACGCCCGTCCAGCCGTTTGCGCGCAGCACCGTGCCGAGCGAAGCGAGCGCGCCCGGCTCTGTGAGTTGTCCCTGGGAGAGATAGCACATGAGCATGATGGGCAAAACCAGCTCGTTTGCGGGCAGACCGAGGATGAAAGCCAGCAATATGACGCCGTCCATCCCCAAAAACCGCCCGGGTGCGTCGAGAATCGCGGCGAGCGCTTGCAGCAGATCCACACCGCCCGGGCGGAGATTTCCGATCAGCCAGAGCAGCAGACCTGCGGGCGCGGCAACCGTAACGGCTCGCCCGAGCACGAAAAGCGTCCGATCCAGAATCGAGCGCACAAGCACGCGCAGAATCTGCGGTTTGCGATAGGGTGGCAGTTCCAAAGTGAAGGACGAGGGCACGCCCCGCAGCAGCGTCTTGCTCAGCAGCTTGGAGGCAAGCAGCGTCGATACCACACCGAGCAGGATAACCAGCGTGAGCAGCAGCGCGGACAGGGCGCTTCCCAGCAGGCCGCTGCCCGTGAAAAACAGGGCAATCAGGCTGATGATCGTCGGAAAGCGTCCGTTGCAGGGCATGAAGCTGTTGGTCAGCGCGGCAATGAGCTTTTCGCGCGGCGAGTCGATGATGCGGCAGCCGACGACACCTGCCGCGTTGCAGCCGAGACCCATACACATCGTCAGCGCCTGTTTGCCGCAGGCGCTGCTTCTTTTGAAGCTGCCGTCGAGATTGAACGCCATGCGGGGCAGATAGCCGAGATCCTCCAGAATCGTGAAGAGTGGGAAGAAAATCGCCATCGGCGGCAGCATGACCGCCACCACCCAGGCGACGGTTGTATATACGCCGTCGAGCAGCGCGCCCGTGAGCCAGGGCGGGGCGTGCAGGCTGGCAAAGACATCCCGTAGCAGCGTGCCGAGCCAGGAAAAACCCCGGCTGAGCAGCGCGGAGGGATAGTTCGCTCCGGAGATTGTGAGCCAGAGCACGAGTGCGAGCAGCGCGAGCATGACCGGAATGCCCCAGACCGGATGCGTCAGCACGCGGTCGATGCGCCGGTCGCGCAATGCCGCGCGGGAAGGCGATTTCCGAACGCACTCGCGACAAAGCGCCTCCGCTTCCGCCGCGGCGGAAGCAGCGCACAGGTCACTGAGCCGGGCGGCGTCAAGATCGTGTATGTGCAAAATCTCCCGCGAAAGCTGCAGCGCAGAGGCGAGGGCAGCGTCCTCCTCCGGCGAAACGCCGAGCTGTTTTTGCAACGCGGCGAGCGTGTCCGCGTCCCCCTCCAGAAGCCGAAGCGTAATCCAGCGCGGCGGGAGCGGTATCTCGCGCGATTCCAGCAGCGAGACCAGCGGCGCGCAGGCGGTTTCCACCGCCGCCGGCAGCGAGATGGGGCGCGGCGGGCCCGGCGTCAGATTGTCCACGGCGTGAAGAAAGGCGTCAACGCCCCTGCCGCGTGCGGCGGACATCGGCACCACCGGCACACCAAGCTTCGCTGAGAGCCTGTCTGTGTTTGGAAAGATGCCTTTTTTCTCCGCCTCGTCGCACAGGTTCATGCAAATGATGACATTTCCCGTGATCTCCAGAATTTGCAGCGCCAGGATCAGACTGCGCTCGGCGCAGGTGGCATCGCACACGACGATGACGGCCTCCGGCGCGCCGAAGCAGAGGAAATCCCGCGTTAAAACCTCCTCGTCTGAGCGGGCGGCGAGGGAATAGGCCCCCGGCGTGTCCATGAGCAGATAGCGCCTTCCCGCGTGGCTGAAGCGGCCGCAGGCGCTGTCGACTGTTTTGCCCGGCCAGTTCCCCGTGTGCTGATGCAGACCGGTCAGCCGGTTGAACAGCGTGGATTTGCCGACGTTCGGATTGCCCGCAAGCGCGAGCAGCGTTTCGCCCTCGCGCGCGGTTGTGCTTTGGTCAGAAAAACCCGCGTTGCCGTGAACGCGGAAATGAAATCTCATTTATGGATCACCTCGATGTGTTTTCGCGCGCCGGGTGCGTTTTCACATGGCCGCACGCGGACTGTCTGCGCATCCTCCGGGCGCAGCGCGATGACCGTGTCGCGGACGAGGTAGGCGGTCATGCCGCCCCGGCCGCCGCGGTAGAGCGCCTCGATGCGCGTGCCGGGCGTGAAGCCGAGATCCATCAGCCGCCGCCGCATGGCGCCCTCCGTGCGCAATTCGCTCACAAGGCCGCATTTGCCCTGCGGCAAGGTATCAAGCGCAAAGTTCATCTGCCTGCCCCTCCTTTTTTGCCGTATGCTTCCGATACAGTCTATGCGCAGCGCGAGGCGCTGCCCCCGGGCACAAAAAAATACGACGGCAGAAAATTCTGCCGTCGCTGCACTGCGATGTGAAATTATACAGGCGCACCCGTCACGCCGCAAAGCCGGCGCCGAAAAGGGAGTTTTGAAAAAACTTAAAACACATCCTCCATAACCGTCTCGGGCGGGATTTCCAGAAGCTCCGGATTGCGGAGATAGTATTTCATATACTTGAAAGAAGTGGCAAAATATTGCCCGTCGCAGATGCGCTCGTCCGTCGTAACCGTGTAGTCCACATACTTGCGCTCTGTCGGCACGCCGGACTTGTCCAGCTCCACCACGCGGCGTTTGGCGCCGAAAGCAAGGAAGACGGGCAGGTTGCCAAAGTTATAAAGGTGGTGATGAACCGGCGGGATGCCCAGGGAGCCCAGGTCGGTGGTAATCATGGAGCCGTGGAAGGGGCTGGCATCCAGCAGGGATTTCGGCAGCAGACCGAAATAGTCCCCAAGATTCAGCAGCCAGATCGCAAAACGCAGGATGATGCGCGGCAGCTTGGAAAGCGTCTCCGCCACCCGCTCGGTGTTGTTGCTGCCATCGTCTGCCTTGATCTCGTCCACCTTCGCGCTGAGCTTGCGGTAAACATCAAAAATCGTGTCCTCCGGCGTGAGTTCGACCTTGATGGTCGTCTCCGAACCCGCATCCGTCAGCGTGCGCTTGATGGCCATGACGACCTCGACGCTGTTGCGGGCGTAAATACGCTGTCCGCTGACAAAACGGTTGATCGCAGGGCGGGTGGCCACGACGCGCGTATAGGCCGCGAGAAAAACATGGAGCAGACCGATGTTTTTCCAGCCCTCGGCGCGCTTTTTGCGCAGCCAGCGATCCAGCTCCGTGATCTCAACACAATCGGAAAACTGGTTGCTTGCGTCGTTGCGTGTCTTCATGATAAAGGGAATGAATTTGGTAAATGCGTCGAGAGAGTGGAGCAGCCGCCCATCTCTCCGATCGCCCCAGCGGCGCTTGTATGTGTTTGCCATGCATGTGCCTCCTGCTGTCATCTGCCCGAAACGGGAGAACCGGAAATGATTGTACTTAAGGGATTTAATCATACACGGATTATGCGAAAAAAGCAAGAACAACACGAATTATAGCAAAAAATGCCGCTCTCCGCCGACTTTTTCGGACGAAAAAACCGCCCCGACGGCTGTCGGAGCGGTTTCACAGTCTGTTTGTTACTTTTTCATGGCTGCCAGCATGTAATAATTGAAGCGCCGCTCGCGGTCGAGCGTGGAGGGCTCCATGTGGCCGGGATAGACGTCGTATTCGCCCTCAAGCTGTGCGAGACGCCGCAGCGAGAGAAGCTGCGTGGGCATATCGCCACCGGGCAAATCAGTTCGCCCGCAGGAATCGCGGAAGAGCGTGTCGCCGGTGAAGAGCGCGTCGCCACATTGCAGCGTAACGCCGCCGGGCGTGTGACCGGGCGTTGCGAGCACATGAAACTGCAGCGCACCAACGGTGACACAGTCGCCGTCCTCATAGAAAAACGTGCCGTCCGGCGCGTCAAAGCGATGATGTCCGCTGCCGCAGTCCGCCTGATGCATATAAAGCGGCGCGCCGGTCTCCTCCATCAGGGCGCGAACCGCGCCGGTGTGGTCAAAATGGCCGTGCGTGAGCATGATGGCTTTGCACTGCAGGTGGTTGTCCTCCATATAGTCCAGAATCGTGCCGGACTCGTCACCCGGGTCGATGACGGCGCAGAGCAGACTTTCCTCGTCCGTGACGACGTAGCAATTCGTGCCGAGATGTCCGACGACAAGCGTTTTGATGAGCATAGAAAGGTCCTCCTTCGCATTGAGAAAAAGAAATCAGATTTCGAAATCCGGTATTTACAGGGCGTCGGTGTCCAGAATCAGCGTGACAGGCCCGTCGTTGACGGAAGAAACCTGCATATCCGCGCCGAAGACGCCGGTTTCCACATGAAAGCCGCGTTCGCGGCAGAGCGCGATGACTTTTTCGTACAGGGGAATTGCTGTTTCCGGTCTCGCCGCGGCGGTGAAGCCGGGACGGCGGCTTTTGCAGTCCCCATAAAGCGTGAACTGGCTGACGATGAGCAGCTGCGCGCCGGCATCTGCCGGGGCGATGTTCATCTTGCCTGCGCCGTCCTCAAAAATACGCAGGCCGCAGATCTTATCCGCGATCTTTTCTGCCTGCTTTTCCGTGTCCGAAACATGGACGCCGAGCAGAACAAGAAAGCCTTTGCCGATTCTTGCTGTTTCTGCCCCGTCAATGGTGACGGCGGCGCTTGTAACCCGTGTAAGCACTGCCCGCATGGCAGAACCACTCCTTTGTCTGTTTATCCGGTTTATCCCGCACGGATGACGTCCGAAACACCGGAGATCGTGGACAGGCGGGAGATGATGTTGCGCAGCTCGGTCAGGTCATGCACTTCCAGCATGAGCGATGTGGTGGAGCGTCCGCCGCCGATGTCGCGCGCGACGAAGCTGCGCACCCGGGCGTTGACGGCTTTGAGCACCGTTGCAATGTCCAGCACCAGGTCGCTGCGGTCAACGGCGTGAATTTTCAGCGAGACGGCGTAGAACTCGTTGGTCTGGCTGGCCCACTCGACGTTGATCCACCGGCCGTCGCCGCTCGGATTGACGCGGCCCTTGATGTGGTTCGGGCAATCCTCGCGGTGGATGGATATGCCTTTGCCGCGCGTGATGAAGCCGACGATCTCGTCGCCGGGAACGGGTGTGCAGCAGCGGGAGAATCGGACGAGGCAGTTGTCCAGCCCCTCAACGAGCACGCCATGAATGGGGTGCAGCTCCGGCTTCTTCTGCGCATTGCGCTCGTTCATTTCCGCGATGCGGTCAAGCGCCGTTTTGCCCGGCTCGGGCTTACGCGCGCGGACAATCTCATCCCGCACACGGTTGACGGAGCGCACCGCGGTCATGCCGCCGTAACCGATGGCGGCGTACATATCGTCCAGAGAGGTGATGGCAAGCTTTTTGAGGATCAGCGGTTCAATCTCCGGATCAGTGAGGTCGGACAGCGGAATTTTTGTTCGGCGGAACTCCGCTTCAAACATCTCGCGTCCGCGCACGATGTTTTCCTCGCGCTTTTCCTTTTTGAACCACTGCTTGATTTTGCTGCGCGCTTCGCCGCTCTTGGCAAACTTGAGCCAGTCGCGGCTCGGTCCGGGCGCGGATTTGGAGGTGAGTACCTCCACAATGTCGCCGTTTTGCAGCGCGGTGTTGAGCGGAACGATGCGGCCGTTGATCTTCGCGCCCGTCATGTGGTTGCCGATCGCGGAATGGATGGCATAGGCATAGTCGATGGGCGTTGCGCCGGCCGGGAGATTGATGACGTCGCCCTTCGGCGTGAAGACGAAAACCTCGTCATCAAACATGTCAATTTTGAGGTTCCGGACAAAATCCTGCGCGTCGCTGTCCTGCTGGGATTCCAGCAGCTGACGCACCCAGGCGAATTTCTCCGTTTCGCCCTCGCGCACGCCGGCTTCGCCGGTTTTGTATTTCCAATGTGCCGCAACGCCGTATTCCGCGGTGTGATGCATCTCCCACGTGCGGATCTGCACCTCGAAGGGGATGCCCTCCGAGCCGATGACGGTGGTGTGGATGCTTTGATAGGCGTTGGGTTTGGGTGTGGAAATATAGTCCTTAAAGCGGCCGGGCACGGGTTTGAACATGTCGTGTATGTGGCCAAGGACATTGTAACAGTCGGGGATGTTATCCACGATTACGCGAAACGCGCACAGATCGAAGATCTCGGAGACGTCCCGCTTCTGCGCGATCATCTTCCGATAGATGCTGTAGATATGTTTCAGACGGTGGCTGGTGGCACCGCGGAGCTTTGCCTCGTCAAGCCGTGTCCGGATGCGTTTTTCGGTCTGCTCCATGAATTCACGCAGCTCCGCCTCCTTGCGCTCAAGGACGTGGCTGATTTCCTGATAGCCGAGCGGGTCGAGATAGATCAAAGAGAGGTCTTCCAGCTCCCATTTGATCTTCTGCATGCCGAGCCGGTGCGCGATGGGCGCATAAATCTCCATCGTTTCGAAAGATTTGCTGCGCTGCTTGTTTGGGGTCTGATAGGCCATCGTGCGCATATTGTGCAGACGGTCGGCAATCTTGATGAGGATCACGCGGATGTCCTTGGCCATGGCAAAGAGCATCTTGCGCAGGTTTTCCATCTGCTCCTCTTCCTTGGAGGTGTACTGCACGCGCGTGAGCTTTGTGACGCCCTCGACCACGTCCGCAACCGTCTGCCCGAAGATGCGGGAGATGTCGGCATGTGAGGTCGGCGTGTCCTCCAGAACGTCGTGCAGGAGCGCGGCAACGACGCTGTCCTCATCCAGCCACATCTCCGCTGTGATGATCGCTGCGGAAACAACGTGCGTCAGATAAGGCGAGCCGTCCCGCCGCTTCTGCGTGCGGTGCGCCTGCTCGGCATAATCGAAAGCCGCGCGCACGCGCAGCATATCCGCAGCAGGATTGTAGGTGAGCACAGCCGTGCGGAGCTCATCAAAGCATTCCGAGACAATCCGGTCGTATTCAGCATCCCTTTCGGGTGCGTTTTGTACAGAGGTCGTTTTTTCGTCCATAGCGCGGGCCTCCTGATCTCAGAGCGTGTGGGTGAGGGGCGAGGGATTGAAAAGGGCGGGCGCCCTTATGTGTTCTACAGTGCGCGCAGCCGCTGCATGAGCGGTGCGCCCTCCAGATCTGTCTTGCAGCTGTCTTTATGGATGGTGACGCTGAGGTGGTTGCCCTCCAGCGACACATCGGCAAGCCGGGTTTGAGCAAAGACTTTCAGGCAGACACTCGTCATCGCCGGATGCCTTACGGCGGACATGCGCCGGAGTATTGTGCCCAAATCGCCCGAAATCGTGCCGCCGGCCTGCTGCAGCTGTTTCCAGACGCAGACAAAGTCCGAGCGCTGTGGGAGCAGACAGTCCTTATCCCGGGGCAGAAAGTCTCCGTCGTCAAAGACCTGGCGACAGAGCGCAAGACAGTCCGAGGCACGGATGTCTTCCACATAGAACATCACATTCCGGCAGCCGCGGTATTCGTTGATCTGCGGATAAAACGCGATGTCCACAACACTGCCGGCGTGCAGCCCCAGCTCCTCCTCCGTCTGCGAGAACATGACGCAGGAATAGGAGGCGGAGAACTTGTTGATACGAAGCCGCAGATGTCTTCCGCCGCCGATGGGCGTGACACTGTCCAGATATGCGTTGGTGAGGCAGCAGATCGGGCGCGGATTGCCGCAGCCAAAAGGCTCCAGCTGCTCCAGATCGCTCACGCTGCCCAGCGTGAGCATTTCCGCGGAGCTGATGCAAAGATCCACGTTCAGCGGGTTTTCACCCGTGCTCGGATGCGCGGCGTAATAGGCGCGCATAGCCTCCCGGAATGCGGGGATGTTCTCCCGCTTGATGTTCAGGCCGGCGGCCAGCGCGTGTCCGCCGTAGCTCTCCAGAAATTCGGAACAGGCGCCGAGCGCGTTGAAGAGGTTAAAGTTTCCGAAGCTGCGGCAGGAGCCTCTGCCCCGGTCGCCGTCGAGACAGATCATGATGGCGGGGCGGGAATAGGCGTCCGAGAGCCGCGAGGCGGCGATGCCGACCACGCCCTGATGCCAGGTGTCGCTCGCCAGCACGATGGGACCGTCCGGCAGCTCGTCTCCGAGCATCTCCACGGCTTCGCGCCAGATGCCCTGCTCGAGCTGCTGGCGCTCACGGTTCATGGCGCACAGCTCCCGCGCAAGTGCGGTGCAGTGCTCCGCATCCTGACACAGCAGAAGCTCCGCTGCGAGCTTGGCGCGGCCGAGCCGGCCTGCTGCGTTGATCCGGGGGGCAAGCGTATAGCTGACGGCAGTGGCCTGGAGGGGACTGCGCTGTGCGCCGCTCTCCTCAAGCAGTGCGGCCAGACCCGGGCGCGGTGACTCGGCAAGAAGCGTTAAGCCGCGCCGGACGATAAAGCGATTCTCTCCCGTCAGGGGCATGACATCCGCAATGGTGCCGACAGCGACCAGATCGCCCCATTTTTCCAGCGCCGCAAGAGGATCGCCTTCCACGGCGCAGACCAGCTTGAACGCTACACCCACGCCGGCAAGATCCTTACAGCCCGGGCAGTCCGGCCGTTTCGGGTCGACGACCGCAACACAGTCCGGCAGCTCCGGCTGACACTCATGATGATCCGTCACGATCATGTCCATGCCAAGTGCGCGCGCGGTTTGCGCTTCCTCAAGCGCGGTTACGCCGCAATCGACCGTGATCAGCAGCGTTACGCCTTTGGCGTGCAGGCTCTCAATGGCGGCGGAGTTGAGGCCGTAACCCTCCTCAATGCGGTCGGGGATGTACAGCTCCGTTTCCAGACCCTTGCCGCGCAGCCAGTCCGTCAAAAGCACGGTTGAAGTGATGCCGTCCACGTCATAGTCGCCGTAGACGCCGACATGTTCCCTGCGTTCGATGGCGCGGCGCAGCCGCGCTGCCGCTGCGGGCATGTCCGCCATCAGCATGGCGTTGGATAGCGTCTCCGGCCCACAGTGCAGATAATTGTGCGCCTCTTCTGCCGTGCTGCAGCCGCGCGCGGAGAGCAGCGCGGAGAGCAGAGGTGAGAACCCCCGTTCCTTTGTTCCGGATAGCGGAGGGGGTGATGTATCAGGAATGATCCAGGAATTGTATTTCATAGCAAATAACCTTTCTCGTTCCAAAACGTCCTTGTGGGATACTTCTCTACATTTAGGGTATGTTATTATACCATAACCAAACGCGTTCTGCAAGGCAAAGGATGCTACTTCCGCACTTTTTCAAAAAATTCGCGCAGGAGCGCGGCGCTTTCCTTTTCCAGCACGCCGCCGTAGACGGCGGGGCGGTGGCCAAAGCGTTCAGAGAAAAGATCCACGACGCTGCCGCAGGCGCCGGTGTTTTCCTCCCGCGCGCCGAAGACGACGACGGGAACGCGCGCTGCGATTATCGCGCCCGCGCACATGGGGCAGGGCTCCAGCGTGACATACAGCGTGCAGTCGTCCAGCCGCCAGCTTCCACGCGCGCGGCAGGCCTCGGCGATGGCCTCGATCTCTGCGTGGGCAAGGGCGCTTTGGCTGTCCTCACGCCGATTGCGGCCGCGCCCGAGAATGTGCCCTTCGCCGTCCACGATTGCGCAGCCGACGGGCACTTCGCCCGCATCAAAGGCCTCTCTTGCCTGTTCCAGCGCGAAGCGCATCATCTGTTCATGCTCCATGTGATGTAAACACCGTCCTTGGACAGAGTAAGGCAGGCCTTCTGGGCTTGCCCCGGCTAAAAAACACAGTTACAGGAAAATTATATCACAGCATCGCGTGCATTACAAACGGAGGTACTCGGAAAACGCCTCCCTGCGCAGAATGCCCCACATTTTGTCGATGTAGGCGAGTGTGTAAACGCTTTCGCAGCAATGATAGTAAAACGCGCTTTTCACCGCCAGGCCACAAGTCTGTTTTCCGGCGGGAAAGCCAGCCAGAATGACGGAAAACAGTTTTCCCCTATAGACAACGGCTATAGGGGAAAATCTATGGTTTCGTATTTGCGGCACGCCTGGAAAAGCGGCCTTTTTGAAAAGCTTACTTCCGGATGATCTCGCCGAGCGGATCCTTGCCGAAGAGGGAAGCGGCGTTGATCTCGTCATAATCCACGTGCATGAAGGTTGCATAGTCCTTGCTGACGCGGCAGACAACCTCGTCAAAAATCAGCGCACGGTCGCCGCCGACCTTGACCTGGACGATCTCCTTATCGGAGACGCCGAACTTCTCCGCGTCCTCGGGCGTGAAGTGAATGTGACGCTTGGCGATGATGCAGCCCTCGCTGATCTCCACACTTCCGTTCGGACCGGTCACGGTGCAGCCGGGGGAGCCGGCGATGTTGCCGCTCTCGCGCACGGGGCAATCCAGACCCAGGCTGCGGGCGTCCGTAAAGCTCAGCTCAACCTGTGTTGCCTTGCGGCAGGGGCCGAGGATGGACAGCGTGAGGCTGCCCTTCGGGCCGGTCACGGTGACTTTGCAGGAGCTTGCAAACTGTCCCGGCTGGGAGAGTGCCTTCTTATGGTCGAGCTCAAAGCCCTCGCCGAACAGAACGTCCAGCGCTTCGCGGGTGACGTGAATGTGACGGCCGGAGCCCTCTATAACGACAGCATTTGCCATGGTATATTTTACCTCCAAATGTGATTTTTCTGCCTGAATCATAGCACTTTTCGGGCAAAAGTCAAGTGAAACGTGCCCGGCGGGCTTTACAAAACCCTGTGGATGGGGTATTATACTGTTTGTTATCATCCGCCGCGCTGCGCGGCGGCGAAAGAAGTGTCCGGATGAACAGAGCTTTTTCCACAACCATGTCCGCCCTGCGCAAGAAACGGGGGCTGAGCCAGAGAAAGGTTGCCACCGATCTGCAGATCAGTCAGGCGCTGCTCAGCCATTATGAAAACGGTGCGCGGGAGCCGGGACTGGAATTTGTCTGCCGCGCCTGCGAGTATTACGGCGTATCGGCGGACTATCTGCTCGGCCGTGTGGACGATGAGGGCGACACCGCCTCCGGCGCGCTGGCCAAGGCGCGGCTGCGGGAGCTGGCAGAAACGCTGCGGGAACTGGCCGACCGCGCGGAGATTTGATATGGATACGATCTGCACAACCGACGTGCGCGTCGCGGCCGAAGCGCTGAAAAGCGGCGGCCTGTGCGCCGTTCCGACGGAGACGGTTTACGGTCTGGCCGGGAACGGACTGGATGAAAACGCGGTGGCGGAAATCTACGCCGTGAAAGGACGGCCGGAAAACAAGGCTCTTTCCCTTATGGTGCCGGATGCCTCCGGCCTGCAGCGCTGCGGCGAAGAAGTGCCTCCGGCGGCCTGCGTGCTGGCCGAAAGGTTCTGGCCGGGGCCGCTTACGCTTGTCGTGCGCGCAAAGGAGGAAATTCCGCCCACGGTCCTTGCGGGTGGAAACACGGTGGGCCTGCGCTGCCCGGATCATCCGCTGACGCGGGAACTGCTGCGGGAGCTGGACTTCCCGCTGGCTGCCCCCTCGGCCAATCCCTCCGGAGAGCCGAGCGCGAAGACGGCTTCTCAGGTGCGCGGATATTTTGACGGGAAAATCGCCTGCGTGCTGGACGGGGGAGAATGCGGCCTCGGACGGGAGTCCACAATTCTGGATCTGAGCGAAACACCTTACCGCGTTTTGCGGCAGGGTGCGCTGCCGGAATCGGAGATCTTTGATGCGCTGCGCGAAAAGATGACAGTGATCGGACTCACCGGCGGCACGGGCTGCGGCAAGACGACCGCGCTGCGGGCGATCGCAGAAAAGGGCGGGCGCGTCATTGACTGCGACGCGGTGTATCACGGGCTGCTGGAAAACAGCGAAGCGCTGCGCGCGGAGCTGCGCGCGGCTTTCCCGGAAGCTTTTGAAGGCGAGGTTTTTAACCGGAAAAAGCTCGGCAGCATCGTCTTTGCGGACGCGGAAAAACTTGAACTGCTCAACGCCATCACGCATCGCCACATCCGCCTTGCGGTAGACGAAGCGCTGACCGATTGCGTGAAAAACGGCATTTTCCTTGCGGCGGTCGACGCCATTGCCCTCATCGAGAGCGGATTGGGCGGGATCTGCAGCGCCGTCGTCGGCGTCACTGCACCCACGGAGGCGCGTGTCGGGCGATTGATGAAGCGCGAGGGGATCAGCCGCGAATATGCCCTGCTCCGCATCTCGGCACAGAAGGGCGAGGATTATTTCCGCGAGAACTGCGACTATATTCTGGAAAACGACGGCAGTGAGGCTGCCTTTGTTGAAAAATGCCGGGCGCTTGTCCGGATTATTCTGAATGAACAGGAAGGGGAACACCACCATGAGTGAAAAGAGCGAACGCCGCAGCGCGCTGTTCTATGAGCAGAAAAACGGCTATGATCTGATCAACGAGGCCGAGCGTGCGGCCTGCAATGCTTACTGCGAGGGCTACAAGCGGTATCTGGACAGCGCCATGACCGAGCGCGAAGCCGTGCAGAGCGCCATTGAGATGGCCGAGAAAGAGGGCTTTGTCGCCTACCAGCCGGGCATGAAGCTCAAAGCCGGCGATAAGGTTTACTGCTCCAACCGCGGCAAGTCTCTGCTGCTGGCCGTGATTGGCAAGAAGACGATGGACGCCGGCTGTGTCATCGAAGCAGCACACGTCGATTCTCCGCGTCTCGACCTCAAGCAGCTCCCGCTGTACGAGAGCGATGAGCTGGCCTATTTCAAAACGCACTATTACGGCGGCATCAAGAAGTATCAGTGGGCGGCCATCCCGCTGGAGCTGCACGGCGTTGTTGCGCTGCGTGACGGAAGCGTTGTGAACGTCGTGATCGGCCACGATGCGCAGGATCCGCAGTTTGTGATCACCGACCTGCTGCCCCATCTGGCGGCGGATCAGATGAAGAGAACCCCCGGCGATATCATCACCGGCGAGGGACTCAATCTCCTCATCGGCAGCGTGCCGGATGCGGAGGAAGGCAAGGATCGCGTCAAGCTTGCCGTGATCGAGCTGCTCAACGAGAAATACGGCATCACAGAGGAGGACTTCCTCTCCGCAGAGCTCAGCGCTGTGCCGGCTTTCCCGACGCGCGACATCGGTTTGGATCGCAGCCTGATCGGCGGCTACGGCCACGACGACCGCGCCTGCGCCTATGCCGAGTTGCGCGCCATCATGGATGTGCGTGAGCCGGAGCGCACCTGCGTGTGCATCCTTGCGGACAAGGAAGAAATTGGCTCCGAAGGCGTCAGCGGCATGCAGTCCGAGGCCTTTGAAGTGTTTATTGAGGACATCTGCCGCGAGCAGGGTGTGTCGCTGCGCCATTGCTTTGCCAAGAGCTTCTGCGTCTCTGCGGACGTCTGCAATGCCTTTGACCCGAACTTCCCCGAGGTCAGCGAGAAGCGCAACAACGCCAAGATCAACTACGGTCTCGGCATCTGCAAGTTCACCGGTTCCCGCGGCAAGGGCGGCTCGAACGACGCTTCCGCAGAGGTGGTTGCCTATCTGCGCAAGGTTTTTGCCGAGGCGGGCGTTGTCTGGCAGATGGCGGAGCTCGGTAAGGTCGATCAGGGCGGCGGCGGCACGGTTGCCAAGTTCATGGCCGAGCGCAACATCGACACCATTGATGCCGGCGTGCCCGTGCTGAGCATGCACGCGCCCTATGAAACCGTCTCGAAGTTTGACTGCTACATGACCTATAAGGGCATGCTGGCCGTGTATTCGGACAAATAAGCCGCGAATTTAAGCAGCATAGAAAGAATAAAAACGCCATCCGGATTCTTCCGGATGGCGTTTATCTTATTTTTGGGGCTTTGCCTTGTACTTGGTGATGCAATCGTCACAAATGTTGCGGAAACGTGTGCCGAAATCGTCCTTGATCTTGCAGTAGGTCAAGTGATCAAAATAACCGCCGCACAATTCGCATTTTTTGCCACTCGGCTGTTCTTCCGCAGGCGCTTCATAGCGTTCGAGCGCCGCTGCGAGCGCGGCTTCTTTCGCTCGTTCCTCGGCGATTTGCGCGATAAGTGCATCGAAGTCAGGTGTTTCGTTCAGGATGGGCACGCCGTATTTCAGCTCTTCAACCCGGTCGACAATGTAATTGTAAAGCGCTTCCATCAGCTCGTTGGTAATGCCGTTTTTGTTGTTTTCAAATGTGAAGGTGTTTTCGGAAAATGCATTGTCGCTCTTGTTGTTCATCTGCGAGGAGGGCGTTTCAAACTGCAAATAACCGATCAGCGCGCCGCTTCTTTTGAACTGAACCCCCACCACGTCGGACAGGAATATGGTTTTTTCTCCGTCGGTAGCGTTGCCTGTTATGATGCTGCCGAACGTTACGTCGGTAGCGATCACAACCTTGGTGTCGTACAGCGTCAAAACGCGGCCGCGGACGCCTTCAAATTCATAAATAAACTTTGCCATCGTCGCTCCCCCTTGCGCTTTTGTTTATTATATCACCGCAATTTGAAAAAGCAAATCCTGCCGCACAAATCTCCGGGCGGCTTGCAGATGCCCCGGCACAGTTTGACGGAGAGAAAAACCGGCGGGGTGAAATTCACCCCGCCGGTGTGCTTAATACAACACTTTTTCCGTTATATCAATCAGAAGTTCAAGACTTTCAGAAAGCAGTTCGATATCTTCGTATATTTCAGATTCATATACCTTGATGAAATTATAATCGGAGGCAAATTCCTCAACGGCGTAATAACCCGAGGCATCGTTTGGATATCTAAACAAGGTAATACGACGGGTGTAATTTTCATCGGCATAAACCGCTATAACAAAACCGGGTAATAACGGATATGATTCAACGATTCTCCGTTGGAGCTGATAGCGCAGTCTTTCGATGGGAATGTTCTTCTTCCCCGTTTTTTCGGCAAAATAGAAGGTGGCAATAATTGTTGCGATTTCTATTACACCCATAACCGCCATGATTGTCCAGTCAGTTTTGCTGAACACATACAATTCTCTTTCTCCGGTCAAAAGCACTGCGATAAAGATGTTGATAAACATTAAAGCTAAGCCGGAACAAACATATATAAGCCCGTGCTTTTTGGCGACCTTTAGGTTGTTCAGTTTTTTATTTAGCGTTTCCGGAGTCTCTGTGACATCAAAGTCCATATTGCGCCGAATAATTGAGCAAAGTGCCCAGGGGTTTTCAATGCCCATAATGGTATGGGTTTTGCCGCTTTTTAATTGAATGATTAAAGTATTCACACGTGCTGCCGCAAAAGTTACATCCGAAAACGTGCAATCGATTTTACCAAACCAATGGTATTTTGCTTTGATTGAATCTTCGTCAATACGAATAAACGCTTTGAAGTTTAACAACCAAGACGGAATCACAACCAAGCATATAAGAATGCCTGCAATCAAAAAGGCCAGCAATCCGCTTGTTGCTTCTGAATCCACGATGCCCAGGAATATATACATTCCGATAAAAACCAAACCGCACAGGAGCAAGAGAAATAGCCAAGCGTTAAATTTCTTACGAAGAAACACACCTTCCACAAAATCACCACCTTTTTGTTTATCCTATCACAGCGAATTGAAAAAGTAAATCAAGCCGGAAAGTTCCACTTTGTTTACAGATCCGGATAGCAGAATTTGAAAAACACTGCAGGCGGGTGACCGCGGGATGCCACTTTGACACATGCAGAAAAGTTTATAATGGCGACACACACAGTTTGACGGAGAGAAAAACCGGCGGGGTGAAATTCACCCCGCCGGTAAACTATGCTTTTTATCTGAGGAACATATCCTGCAGGTGCTCAAGCTTGAACTCTTTGCCCTCGCACTCGCGCGAAACGCCGGATGTGCCGACGCTTTCAATAACAGCGTAGACAGCGCCCACCTCTTTGCCCGACTTTGCCTTGACCATCAGATTGGTGAGGCCAACGTTGGGGTTCGACACGATGCCGCTTGCGCCGTTGCCCAAAGTGGTGACGTCGGGCATGCTCATGGAAATAATGCTTTCGCAGCTGGAACACTTGAATAAGTACAGATTTCCCTTCCAGGACATTTGGTTGTGCTGCGAGATTGTCCAATGCGGCTCTTTGGAGCAGCAAATCGGGCATTTGGGGAAGGTGCGGTCAACAAACTTCTGGGGAACGGAGCCCGCGAAGCCGTCCGCGCGATGGAATTTATAATCCTTGTCTTTGTTATAGGAAATGCCGGCATCCAAAGGATTGTATTTCTGCCAATCTAACTCCGCGCAGCCGGAAGCCTTTTCTTCCCCGGCGGCTTGCTGCTCCTGAACAGGCTCAGATGCAATGGGCTGAACCGGAGGCTGCTCTGTGAAAACAGGCTGAGGCGCAGCGGGAATGGTCTGCTGCACAACAGGCTGGGGAATGGGCTGCTGGGCGACGGGAACAGGCTGCGCAACAATGACGGGCTGCTGCGGGGTGGGCTGCTGCACAACAACGGGCTGCGCCGGCGCGGAATTACCGTTCATTCTGGCAAGCGCGATTTGGCGGTTGGCCTTTATGGTGCCGATGATGCCCTTGATGAGGAACGGAATGCCCACGCCGTAGAAAGGCAGGGACATGATGACCAAAACAACGCCCACGGCGCCGCCGGACATGGTCAGCAATCCGATAAAGCTGAACAAGTAGGCGACGGCAGTGAATACAATACCCAGGATCAGCTTCTTCTTGGCAGAAGCACGAACCCGCATCAACTGGTCTAAAGACTGGTTGTTCATAGAACCCCCCATATAATTTGTGACTTGCAACGCGAAAGGCATTCGCAGATCGTGTTGCGAAACGGTTATAAAGCGTCAGAATTACTGCTTGGTGAACTCGTGGTCGTTGTTGACCAGCGCGCCGCCCTTGTATTTGTAAACGGTGGAGATGCCCATGTTGCCGTCCTCGTGCAGAATGACCTTGCCGCCCTTCACTTCCCAGGTGCCATCCTCGGTGCTGCTGAAGCTTCCGTTTTTGTAGGTCGCCTTGGCGTAGTCGCCATCTGCGGACAGAACGAAGGCAACGGCAAAGGTGTTTCCGTTGTATACATAGGTGCCGCTCCAGGTGCCGACCGCGTCTTCTTCCTTGATTCCGCAGGCGCACAGGCTAAGGCAGATTACGCACACCAGCGCGACGGCAACGATGCTTTTGATTTTGTTCATGATGAGGCCTCCAAAAGTTTTTCTTCATCATACTGCACAAACGGTAAAAAGCAAACAGATTATTTAAGTTTGGAAATTTTTTCTGTGTTTGCAATTACAATCAGCTTGTCATCTGCCTGCAACGGTGCATGGGGATCAATGTCCACGCTTACAGACTCTCCCTTACGTAACGCCACTACGTTGACAGAGTATTTCTTTCGCAAATTCAATTCAATCAGGTTCTTGCCAAGCCACTCCGGCTTAACATCCAGTTCAATCATGGATACATTTTTGGCTAACGAAACCATATCCACAAGGCCGGAACTGAGAAGGTTCTTTGCCAACCGGATGCCGGATTCGTTTTCCGGAAAAACCACTTTATCCGCGCCTACCCGAGTCAGGATTTTCTGATGCATTTCATTGGCGCTTTTGGCAATTATGGTTTTAATTCCGAGTTCTTTGCAAAGCGTTACGGCCATAACGCTGGCTTCCAGATTGTTGGCCATGGCAATGATCACCACATCCGCATTCGCGATTCCCAGTTGACGGATCACATCCGGATCGGTAATATCGGCACATTTGCAGATGGGCAGCTCATTGGCGGCGGCATTGACGATTTTTTCGTCGGCATCCACCGCAATAACTTCCATGCCGTTGTTGACCAATTCGCGGGCAACGGCAATGCCGTACCGCCCCAGACCAAAGATGGCATATGTTTTCTTCGTGCTCATATTCAAAACTCCTTTACCCAACGCTGATCTCTTCCGTGGGGTTTTTGATAATGTTCTGATGTTTGTTTCTGGAGTTCATGGCCAGTGCCAGAGAGATCGGACCGACTCTTCCCAAATACATAGCGCCAAGGATGATCACTTTCCCTGCTGCGTTCAGATAGGGGGTCAGATCCCGGGTTAAGCCTACCGTTGCCGTGGCGCTGACAGTTTCAAAAAAGATATCCAGCACATTGGCATCGGTAACAGCGGAAAGCAAAATTGAGGATGTGAACACAATGGCAAAGGACATCACCGTAACGGCCAAAGCCTTGTTGATTGCCTGTTTGGAGATGTTCCGGTTAAACAGGGAAACATCCTGCTTGTCCCGGATGGTCGCCAGCGCCGAGGCTGCCAACACAGCAAGGGTTACTGTTTTGATGCCGCCGGCGGTGCCAACGGGTGAGCCGCCGATAAACATAAGCAGCAGACACAAAATGGAAGAAGCGTTGGTCATGTCCTGCTGCGCGATGGTTGCAAATCCTGCCGTTTTTGTAGTGACGGACTGGAAGAAGCAGACCTGAAGTTTATCAAACAAGGACATGTTGCCGATCGTCAACGGATTGCGATACTCAAACAGGAAAATTAGAGCTGCGCCGCCAAAAACCAAAATCAGCGTGGTGACGATTGCAATCTTGCTGTGCAAGGAAAGGTTGCGGAAGCGCCGGTGTTTTTTCGAAGAGGATTTTTTCCCCAAACCCATCACGTCCCACCAGACAATGTAACCAATGCCGCCAAGAATGATCAGCAAGCAGGTGATAATGTTGATAAGCGGGTTGGTCGCATAGCGGCACAGGCTGTCTTCTGCGATGATATCAATACCAGCGTTGCAGAACGCGGAAATGGATGTGAATACAGAAATCCAGATGCCTTTGCAGCCGAACTCCGGAATGAAGACCGTCATATACAGCAGCGCGCCCACACCCTCCACCAGAAGAGTGCCCCAAAGCACACGCTTCACAAAACGAACAATACCGGAAAGACTGTTCAAGTTGAATGCATCCTGAAGCAGAAGCTTATCGCCGATGCCCATGCGTTTGTGCAGCAGAATCATCAGCGCGGACATGATCGTGATGACACCTAAGCCCCCGATCTGGATTAAAATAAGAATCACAACCTGACCAAAAATGCTCCATGTTGTTACTGTGGGCAGCGTTACCAGGCCGGTTACGCATGTAGCCGTTGTGGCGGTGAACAATGCATCCAAATAGGAAACGGATTTTCTGTTTGCGGTGCTGATCGGCAGAGATAACAGCAGGCTTCCCGCCAAAATCACCACCAGGAAACTCAGCATAATGATTTGCGTTGTGGATAGAGAGAATTTCTTTTTTATCATAAGCAAAACCTCTGTCGCGTCGATAAGATTTCGATTCGGTGCACACAACGTTTTCGCCCAAAAAACAAAAGGGGACCAATGGCCTCTGCAGACAGCTGGTTCCCTCAATGAATACATATAATTTTCCTTATTATATTGCACATTGCTTCTCTTGTCAATCGGTTTGGCAGAATGCCCACATTTCCGGTTTATATGTTATCAGATTCGGTCAGCCAGGCATCGCGTGATGCATTGACGCAGCCTCCACCCCAAATGATGGACAAACGGTTCGCTGTCCTGCAGGAAGTTAAAGCAATCCACGCTTTTTTCCAAAGCGGCAATGCAGGCATACACGGTGTGCAGGGTGCGAATCGTCTGCGGAGCCCGCTGAACATAAGACGCCACCATCGGAAGCCGGCTGCGCACAAGGGCTTCGCGGGCGGTCCGGTCGCCGGCGTTCATGCGCTGGGCAAGGGCTTTTTCCTCGTCCCGGCTCAGGTGCTTTATGCCGCTGACTTGGGATAAAAAATCCTCCACACTGATGAAAAGCATAACATCCCCCTTTTGACAAACGTATATTATATACCACATTTTCGGTGAAAAGTAAATCCTGCGGGCGTAAGTCTCCGGCCATAACAGCATCGCAGTCGGAAGTCTTCCGTGCATGGAAACAGCCGCCGGCCTTGTGGCCGGCGGCTGCGTCTTTCGGCTCAAAAATTGTAGCTCACAGAATTTGTATCATGCCCAGAATCAACAAATGAAGAGGATAAAACAGGTAATAGATGTATTGCAGCGGCTTGCTGTGGTATCCTTGCCTGCCCTTATATAACCAGATCGGAATCAGCGCGAATATGGCAATGCCCTGTCTTGCAATGAAATGGGTATTGCCAAACAGATTAATTTCATATCCGTAACCGCCCAACATTTCGCAGTTAATAAACCACAGGCAAAGCAGCTGCGCGATATAATGCCACCACTTTTTGCCCCGGAAGAAATAAAAGGTCAGCACCATGAAAATACCGCCATGATGATAGTCTATGAACGTGATGTTGCCAACAATATAAGCAAGACAAAGCGTGATAAGCCCAACCAGAATCCGTTTCCATACCGCTTTTTCTTTCGTTCTTTCGTTCCAGTGAATCAGCCCGATGGAGATCAGAAAACTCCACAGCACATTTTGGTGGACGGGGAAAAACAGTCGGCCCCCCGCAACCAAATTAAACGGGATTTCGGAGACCACAGCAAACAGCAGAAGTCTCGCCGCATACCGCTTCAGATTGCCGGTGTGAAAATAGCCCTCCACAATCATGAACGCATAAATGGGGAATGCAAGCCTGCCTATGCAGGTGAAGATCTCGTGACGAACAAGAGACACGGCCCATAAATGGTCGCACAACATGCAGATCATGGCCAGAATGTGCAGGAAAAATGAACTTGTCTCGAATTTTAATTTCTTTTCCACCGGCATCTCACATCCTTGGCGAAGTCGGATTTTCCTGACTGCATTATACTCCCTTGGCCCGCGGGAATCAATCGTTTCCGCGATGCACAAAGATAAACAGCGAGGTGAAATCACCTCGCTGTTGTGTTTAGGCCGTCGTCCTACAGGACCCGCGGTAATTCTACCACGAATTTGATGTCAAAATGTGGCGTTGGAAAGTCTGGGGCACCGTAAGGATACCACTCGTGACAACAACACCCATCCTCTTCCCACTCGGATTCGGCAAAAAGAATATTTCCTGCAATACGATAACTGAATTCATACAGATCTTCACTGTTCAAAAGGCAAACATAGGTTGCTTTGGTGGCAGGAATATGTAAAGATGCCAATAAATCATAGATGTGAGAAGGAAGCAAAGCTCGTTTGGCTACTTCCAGAAAATTGATGCAGTCACCACATTCGCAGCCCCAATCCTCTGCTTGTGCATACCATTGTTCTGTTTTTTCCCGGTCAATCTCAACCATGCAATTTAATAATTTGCATTTTGACAGCATATTCTCACCGCCTTGACTATTTTTGTTCCAAATAGGTTAATTTGCCCCAATGCCAGCTTTTGCTTTTGCTAAATCGATATTTATCGGGAGAGCCCAAATAGTATATCTGTGTTCCGGCGAACAATTTGCGAAGGACTAAAATATTCCCTTTCTTTCCTATGTTGTATAGTTCTTCGTACATTTCTTCAACAGAGGGATGCCAGTGCATATATGAACCGTGAAGAGCGTTTCTGTTGACGATATCAATGATGGTATCGTATTCGTTGATGGACGCTTCTACGCAGGCATTGTCATACAGTTCCCATATTATAGTGTCATTTTCGATCTTGGGAAATGACTGAAGACCCTCGGTGTTAATAAGCATCCTATATAGTTCCTGCGTATTCAAAGGTATTGTAACTTCCCCGCTACAGATCATTGACATAAACTGCAAAAAGCTGTCATCTTCTTTGTCAAAACTTCTTTCGTCTTTGCGAAAAAGTTTATTAAACAGCTGTACCAATTCAAAAGCTGCAATAATCGCGACGGGTATTGCAAAAGGAATCCAGAGATGGGGAATGTCGAAGATAAACCAAATCAGACAAGGGATAAGCGCCAAGAATGCATAAAGGAACGCATAGCCAAACGCCGCGGCACGAATCTTTTGAAAAAGGCTTCGTGTATCTGGGTTAGGAATACTTGCGTTAACATTTTTAATTTCACCGTCTAAGATTACAGAATGATTTTCTTCAGCAATATCAGCAACAAAGAATCTGCCGCTGCTATGCCCCAATCTTAAAAAGCCAATTTGCAAAACAGTTGGCTCATATTGATATATAACGATGTCTTTATGCAATGCTGCGGCTCTTTTTTGAATATTCACCTTAAGATTTTCAAGTGTTCCGTTGAAAACGAATTGCATATCCTCACCGCCTTTATTTCATCATAATACAGAGAAAGCAAAAAGTAAATCTTGCAGTATAATCTTCTCGCTTTTACAGATAATAGCATCGTAATTCGACATTTACGAGGAGAGAGATATATGAAAGCAACCGGAATTGTACGCCGCATCGACGACCTCGGCAGAGTTGTCATTCCGAAGGAGATCCGCCGCACCCTGCGCATCCGCGAGGGGGACCCGCTGGAGATCTATACAGAGCGGGATGGTGAGGTCATCTTCAAGAAATATTCGCCGATGGGCGAGCTGACCGAGTGCGCCGGGCAGATCTGCGAGGCGCTGAACAAATCCACCGACCATGTGGCGCTTGTGTGTGACCGCGACACGGTGATCGCCGTATCCGGTGCGCCGAAACGCGATCTGGCGGAAAAGCGCATCAGCCCCGAGCTGGAGTCGATTATGGAGATGCGCAAGATTTTCCGCATGGAGCGCGGCGGCGTGGAGATGCCGATCGTCGACGGCGAGGACAAATACAAAATCGCCGTGGCAGCGCCGATCCTCTCGGAGGGTGATCTGCTCGGCTGCGTGCTGTTTGCCATGCAAGGCGGTGGCCAGCTCCCCGGCGAGGTGGAATATAAGCTCGCCGGCACGGTCGCGGGTTTCCTCGGGAAGCAAATGGAAAACTGAAGACGAAAAATCCCCCACCTGCGTCTCCTCTTGCAGGCGGGGGATTTTTATATGTTGCTTTCGTTTGGCCCGGCCTTAACCCATCAACGAGGGGAGGAGATTGTATGCCGCGTGATAAAGAATCGGCGACCAGAGTGTGCCGCTTCGCTCATAGCACCAGGCCAGCGCAAAGGCCATCGGCAGCTCCTGCATCGCATAAAAGAGGATGCTGGCGTTCGGATAATGCACGGCGTACTGCCAAACGGCACAGATGACATACAGCAGCGCGGAAATCAGATAGGCGGCGAGACGGTTTTTCTCCCGCAGCGTGCCGAACACGAGGCCGCGAAACAGCGTTTCCTCCACAATGGGCACAAGCAGCACGAGCAGGGTGAACGCGCCGTCCCCGCTCAGGCCGGACAGCTCCGTCAGAGCCTGATCGTAGAGCGCGGAGAGCTCCTCCGGCAAAAGCATCGTCAGCCCAATAACGATGAAGCTGAGAAAAACGCACAGCAGATGCGTCGGCACAATTAGCAAAAGGCTGGGCAGCTTATAATCGCAGAGCCGGTCCCAGTCTTTGCGCAGGCAGGAGCGCATCAGAAGAAGAATCAGAACAAAACTGATGGCGTAATAAAGCGTGTTGCGCTGCACGGCCGAGAAGCCCGTCGGCCAGTATTCCAGCAGCATGGACAGCAGAACGGGCAGCAAAAACACGTGCACCGGCAGCAGAAACGCGCCGAGCAGGCGCTCTGTTTTCGTCAGCGTGCAGACGAAGGGCGGTCTTTGCGGTTTCATCAGCCCTCTGCCTTTCTTTTGAGTGCATAGAGCAGATTGAGCGCCTCGATGGGGGAGAGGGTGTTCAGATCCGTCGCGCGCAGCTGCGCAAGCACCTCGCTTCCGCCGAGCGCTTCCATGCTCAGCTGGTCGCTCTCCGGCGCTGCGGGCGCGGAAACGGCTCTCGCGCCGACGGGGTTTTGCGCCTCCAGCTCTTTGAGATAGACTTTCGCCTTGGAAACGACGCTATCCGGCACGCCCGCGAGCTTGGCAACCTCGATACCGTAGCTGTCGTCCGCCGCGCCGGGCACAATCTTGCGCAGGAAAATAAGATCATTGCTCTGCTTGCGGGCGGTGATGTGATAGTTGCGCACGCCGGGCAGCTCGCCCTCCAGCTCGGTCAGCTCGCGATAGTGCGTGGCGAACATGGTTTTGCCGCCGAGTCTGCGCTTGTCCGCGCAGTGCTCGAGTACCGCGCGCGCGATGGCCATGCCGTCATAGGTGGAGGTGCCGCGCCCGATCTCGTCGAGAATCAGCAGGCTTTTGGCCGTGGCGTGCTTGAGGATGTCCGCCATCTCGGTCATTTCGACCATGAAAGTGCTTCGGCCGGAGGCCAGATCGTCGCTCGCGCCGATTCGCGTGAACACGCGGTCCACAAGGCCGACGGTCGCGCTCGCGGCGGGGACGAAGGAGCCCATCTGCGCCATGAGCACGATCAGCGCCGTCTGGCGCATGTATGTACTTTTACCGGCCATGTTCGGGCCTGTGATGATGGCCAGCCGGTTCTCGCCGCCGTCAAGCAGCGTGTCGTTCGGGACGAAAAGCGTGTCCGGCTGCGCGGCCTCGACAACCGGATGCCGTCCGCCGATGATGCGGATGGTGCTGCCGCTGTCCACCTCCGGCTCCGTGTAGCCGTGGAGGACGGCGATCTCGGCGAAGGAGCACAGCGCGTCCAGCCGCGCGATAGCATCCGCCGCGCGCTGGATAGGCTCCACCTGCGCGGCCGCCTTGTCCCGCAGCGCGATGAAATAGTTGTATTCCAGCTCGCTGATGTGCTCCCGCGCGGTGAGCAGCTCGTTTTCCAGTTCCTTGAGCTCTGACGTGAAGAAGCGCTCGTTGGAGACCAGCGTCTGTTTGCGGATAAAGTCCTCCGGCACCTGATCGACTGCGCCGCGCGGCACGTCGAAGTAATAGCCAAAGACCTTGTTATAGCCGATTTTGAGTTTCTTGATGCCGGTGCGCTCTTTCTCCCGCGCTTCAAGCTGACGCAAAAGCTCTGCGCCGTTGTCGCGCAGCGCGCGCAGACGGTCAACCTCCTCGCTGTAACCGGCGCGGAGGATGCCGCCCTCGCGGATGGAGAAAGGCGGCTCGTCGCAGATCGCCCAGGCGATATGACTGCACAGCTCGGACAGATCATCGACAGCGGCGATGCTTTTGAGCTCTGCCGAGCGGGCGTCGGAGAGCAGCTCGCGCAGTCTCGGGAGAACGGAGAGCGAGTTGCCCAGATTCAGCAGATCCCGTCCGTTGGCGCTGCCGTAAACGGTGCGGCTGATGAGGCGCTGGATGTCACCGCAGCCCTGCAGCACATGCCGCAGCTCCCCGCGCAGGACGTTGTCGTCATGCAGTTCGCGCACGGCGTTTAAGCGGCGCGTGATCGCCGGGGGAGAGAGCAGCGGACGCTCCACCCAGCTTCGCAGCATGCGGCAGCCCATGGAGGTCTTTGTGCGGTCAAGCACCCAGAGCAGACTGCCCTTTTTCTCCCCGGTGCGTAGGCTTTCCGTCAGCTCCAGATTGCGGCGCGTCGTCAGATCCAGCTCCATAAAACGGCCCGTGGCAAAGAGATCGAGCGTGTTGATGTGGCTGAGATCACATTTTTGCGTGCGCGCAAGATAGTCCAGCAGCGCGCCCGCAGCGCAGACGACGGCGTCCTGCCCGTCAAGGCCGAGCGCATCCGTGCTTTCGGCGGAAAACTGCTCGCAAAGGCGCGCCGCGCCGTGCATATAGTCAAAGTCCGCCTCGCCGGAAACGACGCAGCCGAGTTTGTCGGAAAGAAAAGTGCGCAGCTCGGCGCAGCCCATCGCGCCGGCGTCCAGCACGACCTCCACAGGATGAAAACGCCCCAGTTCGTTGGCGATGTGGTCAAGCACATCGCTGCCAAAGCCCGCGGCGCAGAATTCGCCGGTCGTAACATCCACAAAGCAGACGCTGCCCGCGTTCGGCTGCAGACAGACGGCGGCGAGATAATTGCTTTTGCCCTCGTCGAGCATGGCGGTTTCCGTGACCGTGCCGGGCGTGATGATGCGCACGACGTCCCGCTTGACGAGTCCCTTGGCAAGCTTTGGATCCTCAACCTGCTCGCAGATGGCAACATTGTGCCCCTGCGCGAGCAGACGCTGGATGTAGGCGTCCGCGCTGTGATAGGGTACGCCGCACATGGGCACGCGATCCTCCGGATCCTCCACGTTGCGGTCGCGCGTCGTCAGGGCGAGATCCAGCTCCTTGGAAGCCAGCTTCGCGTCCTCATCGAACATCTCGTAAAAGTCGCCCAGCCGGAAGAAAAGCATGCAGTCCGGATACTGTGCCTTGATTTGTTTGTATTGTGCGCGCATGGGGGTGAGTGCTCTGGCCATGCTTATTCCTCCCTGTTTTCCGGCGTTCCGTAGAGCGCCCAGGTGTTGCTGCCGGTGATGCGAACCTGCGCCCATTGACCGATCAGCTCCGGCGCAGCCGTCAGATGCACGAGCCGCCCGCCGCTTGTGCGCGAGCTCAGCTCGCCCTCGCGTCCGGGCACGCGCCCGTCCACCAGCACGCGCAGCGTTTTGCCCACATAGGCCGCGTGCAGCTCTGCCGAGATGCGGTTTTGCTCCTCCACAAGCCGGTCAAAGCGGCGCTGCTTGTCCGCGCGCGTAAAGGGATCGGGCAGCTTTGCCGCCACGGTGCCCTCGCGTTTGGAATAGATGAAGGTGAACAGCGCGTCATAGCGCACCTCGCGCACGAGGTTGAGCGTGTCCTCAAATTCCTCATCTGTTTCGCCGGGGAAACCGACGATGATGTCACTCGTCAGCACAAGGTCCGGCATATAGTGCCGCGCGAGCGCGACCTTTTCCAGATAGGCAGCGCGGTCGTAATAGCGGTTCATCGCATGCAAAACGCGGTCATTGCCCGACTGGACGGGCAGATGGAGCTGATGTGCGCATTTTTCACACTCTGCCATCGTGCGGAAGAGCTTTTCCGTGGCGTCCTTGGGATGGCTCGTCATAAAGCGGATGAGAAAATCTCCATCCAGCGCATTGATCATCCGAATCAGGTCGGCGAAATCCGGCCCGCCGGGAATGTCCTTGCCGTAAGAGTTGACGTTCTGCCCGAGCAGCGTGATCTCCTTCGCGCCGCTGTCGATGAGCTGCTTTGCCTCGCGCAGAATATCCTCCGCGCGGCGGGAGCGCTCCCGCCCGCGTACATAGGGCACAACGCAATAGGAGCAGAAGTTGTTGCAGCCGTTCATGATGCTCAGCCACGCCTTTACGCTGCTGCGGTCACGCACAGCGGGAATCCCCTCGGCCACCACGCCGTCCGACGGCGCGGCGGAGAAAACGCGGCCCTTCTTTGTCATCACCCGCAGCAGAAGCTCCGGAAAACGCCAAAGCTCGTGCGGGCCGAAGACGAGGTTCACAAGGGGATAGGAGCGCTTGATCTTTTCGGCCATGTGCGCCTGCTGCACCATGCAGCCGCAGAGGCAGATGAGCTGCTCAGGCTTGGCTTTTTTTGTGTGGTTGAGGCTGCCGACGTTGCCGAGAATGCGCATTTCCGCATGCTCGCGCACGGCGCAGGTGTTCACGACGATCACATCCGCCTCCGCCTCGTTGTCCGTGAAGGAAAAGCCCATCGCCGCAAGATAGCCGCGCAGCTTTTCGCTGTCCGCTTCGTTTTGCTGGCAGCCGTAAGTGTCCACAAACGCAAGGGAGGCTTTTCCCGCGCGCAGATTGCGGATCTGCTGACATATATCCAGTTGCTGTGAGATCCGCTCCGGCGCGATCTCCTGTCTTTCGTAAGGCATATGTTTCTTTCCCTGTCCCAAAAATTGCTTGATGGTCTATCATAGCATTTGCGCGTGCTTTTTTCAACGGAAATAGTGGAATTCGTGCAGGAAATGTTATATAATCAAATAAAAGAGTGCAGAGAACCGACAGCGCGGATTTGCTTCGCGCTTTGCCGGAGAATCATGTAACATAAAGCACAACTGTGCGAGGTGAAAGCCCATGCCCAATATTCAGGTTCTTCCCACACTTGTTGCGGATATGATCGCCGCAGGTGAGGTCGTGGAGCGTCCCGGCTCTGTTGTCAAGGAGCTGATGGAAAACGCCATCGACGCGGGAGCGAAAAACATAACGATTGAGCTGCGCGCCGGAGGCACGCCCTATATCCGCGTTACGGATGACGGCTGCGGCATGTCGCCGGAGGATGCGGGCGTTGCGTTCCTGCGCCATGCAACAAGCAAACTCACCTCCGCGCGCGGGCTGGAAGCCATCGGAACACTCGGCTTCCGCGGTGAGGCGCTGGCCGCCATCTCGGCCGTCAGCCGTGTGGAGCTGATGACCCGGCAGCGCGGCGCGGAAACAGGCACGCTTGTGGTGCTGGAAGCGGGAGAAATTCAGGAGATGCGCCCAACGGGCTGCCCCGAGGGGACGACGATGATCGTGCGCGACCTGTTTTTCAACACACCCGCGCGCTTCAAATTCCTCAAAAGTGACCGTGCGGAGGCGCAAAACTGTGTCGCCGCTGCCCTGCGCTGCGCGCTTGGGCACCCGCAGGTGTCTGTCAAATGCATCCGGGACGGGCGGGATGTGTTTTTCTCCCCCGGTGACGGACGGCTGGACTCCTGCGTATACAGTCTGCTCGGGCGGGATGTTGCCCAGGGCTTTCTCGCGGCGGAGAGCGAGTGGGGCGGCGTGACCGTGCGCGGCTTCGTCTCCTCGCCGAGAGCGGGGCGCGGAAACCGGAGCGGACAGTTTTTCTTCTGCAACGAGCGGTCGATTCATTCCACGATGCTGCAAAGCGCGCTGGAACAGGCCTATCGCAACAGCATTATGGTGGGGCGTTTCCCCGCCTGTGTGCTGTATATCACGCTGCCCTGCGGCGCGGTGGATGTGAACGTCCATCCGACTAAGAATGAGGTTAAGTTTTCAGACGAGAAAAGCGTCTTTGATGCGGTGTATCATGCCGCGCTCGGCGCGCTGGAGCAGGAAAACGCCCTGCCCGCGCGGGCGCAGGAGGCGAGTGCGCCGCGCTTTGTGCAGCAGCGGCTGCCGGAAACAAAGCCGGAGCCGGAGCGCTTCGCCCCGCAGCAGCTGCGCATCCCCACGGGGGGCGGCAGCGCATCGACGGCGACGCCGAAGCCTCGGGAAGATTTTTATCGCCGGATGAACACCGAGGATTATCGGCGGGAAATCAAAAGCGGCACACTGCGCCCGGAAATGCCAGCACGTCCGGTACAGGGGGAGGCCAATTACAGCGCACTGCGTTCGGCACAGGGGGAAGTCAACTACAGCACACTGCGCTCAAAACAGGGAGAATTCAACTACAGCGCGCTGCCCATCCGCTCTCCGTCAATCCCCTATGAGGTGCGCGAGCAAAACGGCATCGTGGTGCGCCATGTGGAGATAAAGCACGCGTCCGACACGGAGGAAACGCCCTTCCGCGTGATCGGCGAGGTCTTCGGCTGCTACATCCTGGTGCAGCAGGGGGAGGAGCTTGTCCTGATCGACAAGCACGCCGCGCATGAGCGCATTTTGTTCGATCAGCTCAAGGCGCAGAAGCGCAGCGTCATGTCGCAGACGCTGCTCGTGCCCGTGACGCTCACACCCGGCGAGGCAGACGCGCAGCTGCTTTTGGAGAACGCGCCGACGCTTGAAAAGCTCGGCTTTGAGATTGAGCCCTTTGGCGCGGACAGCGTGGTGCTGCGCGCCGTGCCGGCGGATACGGACGAGGCCGAGGCAAAACCCATGCTCGAGGAGATTCTGGAAACGCTCCGCGCGGGGCTTAAGCCGGACGGTGAGTCGGCGCTGGACGAAATTCTGCACACGATCGCCTGCAAAGCGGCGATCAAGGCGGGGCGCAGCAGCGCCCTGCAGGAGCTGGATGCCCTGGCAAGGCGTGTGCTCACGGGTGAGGTGCGGTATTGCCCGCATGGTCGCCCCGTATCCATTGTCCTGTCGAAAAAGGAACTGGACAAACGTTTTGGCAGATTGGGGTGAGCGGGCTTGGAAACATATCTTGTGCCCTTTGCTTACGGCGAGGCGGAGCTTGTGGAAAAGCGCTCGCGCTTTATCGGGCGCGTCTGGCCCGTTGAGGACGAGGCGGAGGCCCTGGCCCGTCTGCGCGAGATGCGCGAGAAGCATTGGGATGCAACGCATAACGTCTACGCCTACATCCTGCGGGAGAACGGCGTCATGCGCTATTCCGACGACGGTGAGCCGGGCGGAACCTCCGGCATGCCGACGCTCAACGTGTTTCGCTCGGCGAATATTGAAAACGTATGCTGCGTGATCACCCGCTATTTCGGCGGCATACTGCTTGGCACGGGCGGCCTTGTGCGTGCTTACAGCGCGGCGGCAAAGGCGGCGCTTGACGCTGCGGGCGTGAAAGAAATGGCGCTTTGGAAAAGCCGGCTTCTGGGCTGCAGCTACGCGCAGTATGAGCGGGTGCGGCGGCTGCTGGAAAGCTGCGAGGCCGTGATCGAGAACACGGATTTCGGCACGGATGTGGTGATCGAGGCGCTGCTGCGCGAGGATAAGGCGCCGGAATTTGAGAAAAAACTGGCGGATTTGACCGCCGGCACCGTGAGTTGCGAGGATGCGGGAGAGCGTTTTTGCGGCGTGCGTATCCGCTGAAAACGTAATTTGTGCGCAAATTGGATACGGATTTGAGGCAATTGAGGAGTAAATAAGTATGAGAGATCGCATTCGCGTCCTGCACGCGGCAGACCTGCACATGGATTCCCCCTTTGAGGCGCTCTCCGGGGAAAAGGCGGCCATTCGCAGAAGCGAACAGCGCGCGCTGCTCGGCAAGATTGCGGAGCTTGCGCGGGAGCGGGAGGTGGATCTCGTCCTGCTCGCGGGGGATCTGCTCGATTCCGGCAGTGCTTACCGTGAGACGGCGATCACGCTCCGTCAGGCGCTTGCGGAGATGGAAACGAAGGTCTTTATCGCACCGGGAAATCATGATTTCTTTTCCCCGCGCTCCGTGTGGGCGTCTTTGGAGCTGCCGGAAAATGTCCATGTGTTCCGCTCGAACGAGATCGAGTGCGTGAGCCTGCCGGAATTGGATGCGGAGGTCTTTGGCGCGGCCTTCACGGAGGAGAGCTGCCCGGCTTTGCTGCGCGATTTCACGCCGCCGGAGAATCCGGAAGATCGGCTTCGCGTTTTGTGCCTGCACGGCGAGGTCGGCTCCGGAGAGGGGAAGTATAACCCCATGACGGAGGCACAGCTGGCCTCCTGCGGTATGCACTATGTTGCGCTCGGGCATATTCATGCCTGCAGCGGGCTGCGCCGCGCGGGAGACACCTGTTACGCCTGGCCGGGCTGCGCCGAGGGGCGTGGCTTTGACGAGTGCGGCGAAAAGGGCGTTTACATCACGGAAATCACACGCAGCGGTTGCTCGGCAGAGTTTGTGCCCATCGCCGCGCGGCAGTATCACCGCCTGGAAGTGGATCTCAGCGGCGGGAAGGATGCGCTGGAAGCCGTTGTGGATGCGCTGCCGGAGTGCGCGGAGCGGGACATCTTCCGCATCGCGCTGCGCGGAGAGACGGCAACTGCGCCGAAGACGGAGCAGCTGCGCGCTGCGCTGTCGGAGCGGGTTTTCGCCCTGCGGCTGCGGGATGAGACGCGTCCGGAGACGGATATCTGGGCTCGCGCGGAGGAGGACAGCCTGCGTGGGGAGTTTTTGCGCCGGATGCGGGAAAAACTGAATAGCGCATCGGATGAAACGGCGCGCGAGCGCCTGCTCATGGCGCTGCGCTTTGGCCTTGCGGCCATGGAAAATGCGGAGGAACCTCGCGGATGAAAATTCGGAAAATGACAGCCCATTTCGGCACACTCGACGGCGAGAGCCTGACTTTGGGCGAAGGGCTGAATGTGATCACCGCGCCGAACGAGCGCGGGAAAAGCACCTGGTGCGCCTTTTTGAAGGCCATGCTCTACGGCGTGGACACCTCGAAAAGAGCCAGCGGGGGCGTGCTGCCGGACAAGACGCGCTACGCCGCCTGGGATGGCAGCGCTATGGCCGGCGAGATGGAGCTGCTCTGGCAGGATCGGGAGATTACGCTCAGCCGCAGAGGGCGCGCGAATGCGCCGATGCGGGACTTTTCTGCCGTCTATACCGGCACCGCGACGCCGGTTCCGGACCTGACCGGTGTGAGCGCGGGCGAAACGCTCACGGGCGTGTCGCTGAGCGTGTTTGAAAGCAGCGCGTTTATTACCCAGCGCAGCATGCGCGTCACGCAGGGGCCGGAGCTGGAAAAGCGCATCGCCTCCATCGTCACAACCGGCGATGAGGAGGTGTCTTTCTCCGAGACGAAGAATACGCTTGCCGCGTGGCAGCGCCGCCGGCGTTTTCGCACGAGCGGCGAGCTGCCGGAGACGGAAAGCGCGCTGGAAGAAAAAAACGCACAGCTGAATGCGCTTTCGCGGGAAAATGCACAGATCGAACGGCTGACGCAGGAGGTGGAAACCTGCTCTGCGCGGGTTGAAGCGCTGACTGCGCAGGTGGAGGAAAGCCGCAAGCGCGCACGGAAGGATGTGCTTGCGCGCGCCTCACAGAGCCGGAAGCTGCTGCGGGAGGCGGAGCAGAATGCGGACGAAGCCGCGCGCCGCGCGGCGGTCGCGCGTGATGCCGTGGAGCGCAGCGTGTTTGGAATGTGCGCGCCGGAGGAGGCGCGGCAGAGTGCCTCGGAGACCGCAGAAAGGTGCCGGGCGCTGGCACAGACCGCGTCGCAGACGCCGCCGAGTGGCGCAAAAATCGGCGTTTTTCTGGCGCTGGCAATCCTGCTCGTCGCCGCCGGCGTGGCGCTGCTGGTTTTCAAGGGCATCGTCGGCATTGTGCCGCTGGTTCTGGCTGCGCTGGCCGTTGTTCTGGTGCTGCGGATGAAACGGAACGCCCGGGAGCTGCGGCGCAGAATCGAGGAGGCCGCCGCCGAAAGGCAGACGCTTCTGTCGGACTGGGGCGTGCAGGATGAGGACGAGCTGCTTTCCGCCGCGGAGACACATGCCGGGCTGTATGCCCTGTGGACAGAGATGGCGCAGGAAAGCCACGCAGCGGAGGAGGCGCTTTCCTCCGCGCGGGAGACGCAGGAAAGGATCGACGCGCAGGCGCTCTCCGCGCTGGACTTCACCGATGGGGACAGCGAGGCGGCGCGTTTGGGCAGACAGCTTCGCTTCGAGCAGGAGAATCTGCAGCGCAGTCGTGAAGCGCTGGCCGCGGCAAAAGGACATCTCAGCGCGCTCGGCGATCCGCTCGCAATCAAAAGCGAGATCGGGGTTCTGGACGAAAAACGCGCGCGGCTGCAGGCAGAATACGATGCGCTTGCCATCGCGCTTGAGGTGCTGCAGGAGGCGGATACGGAGATGCAAACACGCTTCTTCCCGCAGCTTGGCGCACGCGCAGCGGAGCTGTTTTCTGCGCTCACGGGCGGGAAATATGACCGCCTGACGCTGAACAAGAAGCTCGATGCGCAGGCGCGCATGCAGGGAGACACGCTCGCGCACGACGCGGCGTATCTCAGCGCAGGCGCCTACGACCAGCTCTATCTGGCGCTGCGCCTGGCCATCTGCTCGCTGACCATGCCGGGCGGGGATTGCCCCTTGATTCTGGACGATGCGCTGTGCAGCTTTGACGATGTGCGCTG
This sequence comes from Oscillospiraceae bacterium, assembly GCA_017522015.1. Taxonomy (GTDB): domain Bacteria; phylum Bacillota; class Clostridia; order Oscillospirales; family Oscillospiraceae; genus SIG483. The sequence continues at coordinate 39,540 of JAFXAW010000045.1, forward strand.
CGCACAGGCGCTCTCTCTCCTGCGCGAGCTGGCGAAGGAACGGCAGATCCTTCTGTTCACCTGCCACAGCCGCGAGGCGGCCATGCTGGCTGACGCGCCGGAGGTGCAAAAAATCGCGCTCTGATCGGAACACGGAGCAAAAAAATCACGCGCAGGCGTGCATACGGAATTGGAAAACAGCCCCGGCGCGGAATCTCCTGCGCCGGGGCTGCTGTTTTGGCTTATCTTTCGCTCGGGATCGGTTCGGCATTACCGAAGATCATATCATCAATATCTTTATCCACTCCCTCACCCCCTCAAAGCAGCTCCGTACACAGAGCGCATACACTTATTCTATGCGTGGGCAGGGGGAAGGATGACAAAAAATGAACGCCGCTTTTTGATCGGCGTTCATAAAGCAGTTAAAGCCAAGCTGTATTTTACAGCTTGGCTTTAACGTCGTTTTCAAGATATAAAAATGCGTACCCGTTTGCCTGTTCGACAAATTGGAATTTGAGGCATTATGATTGCGTATTTTGGCCGAAATTGATACGCTGTATCAATCCAATAATTTGCCCCGAAAGGATGACCGTCAGAAGTGAGTAACCAATTCTGCTTATCGGAATATAGCTCAACGATAATGCAAGCACAGTAATATCACTAACAAGATATGCCCATTCAACTCTCATATGAAACACATGGGACACGCACATTGCAAGAGCATCATCTCCAGATACTGCACCACCAACCTTAACACAAAGCCCTGCGCCAATACCGACAAATACCGCACCGATAATCGAAGCCAGTAAAGGTGCGTTGGCGAGTTGCGGCCATAAGGGTTCAAACTGCTCAAAAATCGAATAGGAAACAGAAAAACTTACTGTTGCGACTGCTGAATAAATAATAAATTTTCTTCCCAGAAGTTTCCATCCCAATGCATAGCATATTACATTTGCAATAAAGTTTGTAATTGATGGCGAAATATGAAACCAATGGTCTAACAGAAGGTTTAAGCCAATTACACCGCCCTCGGTTACCCCCGAAAGAGAATGAACATGATACAATCCAAACGCAAGAAAAGCACTGCTCAGTACAGCAACTATACAATATTTTATCCTAATGCCTTTGAACATTTTTTGCAATGATACCCCTCGTTAAATTCAAGTTTGTCAGCCTAATATACTCGCGATTAGCAGCCCTATTCCAAGAACCAAGAAAATCAATGGAACTCCGTATGCATCGCTTTTTTTAATTTGACTCCAATGAATGGAATGCGGTGTCATGGTCTTGTGATAGGCATTTTGGAATGAGCAATAAATATGCCTCCATTTAAGTTTGTACCCAATGAGCGACCAGAGTGAAAATGCAATAGCGCAGATGCTGACACTATAAAGCGCTAATTTCGGTATAATCAGAGCCAATCCTACCATAGTTGCAATCCATCCGTAACGATGAAAATACGCCAGCGCAATTACCCTCTTTGCAGATGCTTCTCCTTTGCTCATAACAGCACCTCGCTCCGCCAAATTGGAATTTATCTGAATACATCTTTTGTGATTTAAGCAAGATACTTAATATAGAAGTACTTGCTAAGCTTGGGATTGTCTTTGTTTCTTCTTACAAATTCCAATTCGAATCCACATTTTTCATAAAAACCCGGTGCTTGGAATTCGTTGGTACAACAATTTATGTTCCTAAAGCCGCAATCTTTATAGTATTCCAAAACAGTCTCTATCAGTTTTCTCCCAATCCCTTTTCGCCTGTGTGCTTCCGTTACAACCAATTCATCAACATAGATTTCAGCGAAAAAGGTTGCTCCGCTAATTGCTCCGACAACAATATCATCAATCCTTGCTACAAAACAAAACGGTGTATAGTTACATGCAATTCCGTTTTTTGCTTCATACTTCTCCTGTTCAGTCTCAATAAAGGTCTCTAATAAACCATTTGATTCTGTTTTTTCAATCGTCAATTGTTTCACCTTCAAATTCAAGTTTGTCTAACCGATCCAAATGCTATCACAATTTGGCCGGAGATACAAGAACAGGCACAGCAGTACGAGCTGCTGTGCCTGTTAACTGTTTTGTGAAGCTCCACCGTTTGGCGGCGTTTCATTTTTCTATGTGTCGCTTTCCACCGGCTCGGCCGTCGGTTCCGGAGGCTCGGTGACTTCCGGCGGCGGAGGCGGCGTGGGCGTAGGTTCGGGTGTGGGCTCCGGCGTGGGTGTGGGTGCAGGCGTGGGCGTCGGAGTCGGAGTCGGAGTGGGTGTCGGCTTGGGAGTCGGGGTCGGCGTCGGCTTGGGGGTAGGTGTCGGCGTGGGCGACGGCGACGGTGTCGGCGTGGGAGACGGAGTCGGTGTGGGCTTGGGTGTGGGTGTCTCCTTCTCCAGGTCGCCGAAGATCTTGGTCGGCGCGCCGATCACCGGATAGGGGAAGCCCTTGTATTCCAGACCTTCGTGAATCGGCTCCATGATCGACTTGAAGATCTGGCAGGCGGGGTTGTAGTAGAAATACATACGCTCCGGAATCTCGTAGCCGCACCAGACCGCGCAGACGTAGTAGCCGGTGTAACCGACGAAGTAACGGTCGGTGTTGTCATGGCCGGTTCCGGTCTTGCCGCAAACCTGCTGGCCGCCGAACCACGCAGCGCCGCCGGTGCCGTAGGCAACGGCGTTGGTGAGCATGCTGGAGATGTTGCGCGCGGTGTTGGCCTTGAAAGCCACGATGGTTTCCGGCGCGTTGTCCAGCAGAAGATTTCCGCTGGCGTCCTCGACGTGGGTGTAGACGCGGGAGTAGGTGAACACGCCGTCGTTCGGGAAGGCGGAGTAGGCCTGCGCCATCTCGCGCACGGTGATGCCGTCCGTCAGCGCGCCGAGCGCCATGGGCGCATAGGCAATGTCGGACTGGATCTGGCCGGTTTCGCCCACCACGCGGTATTCAACCGCGCTCGTGACACCGAGCTTCTTCGTCAGGAAATCAAAGGAGGTCTGCGGGGAGAGCTTGTCGACAAGCTGCGCGGCGACGGTGTTTCTGGATGTGCGCAGCGCGTCCGCGATGGTGATGACGCCGGCGTAGTCGTAGTCATCGTTGAAGGGATACCAGGTTGTGCCGGAGAGATGGACCTTGTCCGGAGGGCCATCGTCGACCAGTGTGGTCTGCGTAACAAGTCCCAGTTCAAGCGCGGGCGCATAAGCCGTCAGCGGTTTGATGGAGGAACCGGGGGAGCGCTTGGCGTCGGTGGCGTTGTTATAGCCGAAGTTGCGAACCTTCTCGCCAACGCCGCCCTGCAGGGCCTTGATTTCTCCGGTGTAGGGGTCAAGCAGCACGCAGGCGCTTTGCAGCTGCTGCGTCTGACTCGGCATCCAGCTCACCGGAAGGTTTTCCGGATTCGTGTAGATCTCGTCCATCTGATTCTGGATGTCCATATCCAGACAGCAGTAGATCTTCAGGCCGCCGTTGTAGAGCAGATGGCGCGCGGCCTCGCTGGAGTAGCCCTTGACCTCGATAAGATCCTTGAGGACGTCCTGGATGACGACCTCCTCGTAGTAACTGTAGATGGGAACGGGGGCGGACTCATTTTCGCCGCGGCGGAAGACCAGCTTCTCCGCAACGGCCTGCGTGTATTCCTCGTGGCTGATCATGTTCTGCTCGTACATCTCGCGCAGGATGATCTCCTGCCGCTCCTTGTTGTTGCCGACGGGATCTTCCACACGCTCGGAGTAGGGGCTGTACAGGGAGGGGTTATTCGTGATGCCGATGATCGCCGCGCATTCCGCCAGCGACAGCTCGGATACTTCTTTGCCGAAATAGAGGTTGGCCGCCGCACCGACGCCATAATGTCCCTCGCCGAAATAGATGGCGTTGAGGTACCATTCGAGGATCTCCTCTTTGGTATAGGTTTTTTCAAAATCCAGCGCGCGGAAAATCTCCTGCAGCTTGCGCTGCACGGTGGCGTCGTCCTCTTTCGTCAGGTTTTTGATGAGCTGCTGCGTGATGGTCGAGCCGCCGAAATCGTTTTTCATGCCGAGGAACATGTTGACGAAAGCGCCCGCCGTGCGGTACCAGTCAACGCCCTTGTGCTCCTCAAAGCGCTTGTCCTCAATGGCGACTGCGGCTTTTTTAATATACCAGGGCATTTCATCGTAATCCACCCAGAAGCGGGTCTCGTCACTTTGCAGGACGGTCAGTTCCTGATAGACGCCGTCGCTGTCCTTGTAATAAATCGTGCTGGAAAGGGAAAGCTGATAGTCGGACAGCGAGATGTCCAGATTCGTGGACAGCGTGTTTTTGGCGTACACGGCGAAAATGCAGGTGAACAGCAGTCCGGTGCACAGGAAAATCAGCAGCACGGACAGCGCGACCTTCAGCACAAGGCGCAGCGCGCCGCCGACGGTCTCTTTTGCTGCGTGGGCGCCGAAACGGGCGACACGCCGAAGTTTTTTCTTTTTGTCAGGTTTCATGATCCATACCTCTATGTGTTTCCGGCAGCAATCAATATGCCAACTGTAAGTTTAGAATAACAAGGCTGAAAAACTTGTCATAAAAGCTTGCCGTTTTTTCGCGCGCAGGTGGAAAAGAACACTCAGCAGGCTGGCGAGTATGCTGTAACAGGCCCCGCGAAAAGGCAAAAAACTTTATGCGGAGTATATTATAGCACATATTTGCAGGAAGCTGCATCTTTTTTGTAAAAGTTTTCTTGTTTTTTGCAAGAATGGGTTGGAAAAGACGGGCTCTGGGGAAAATAAGGCTGGGGGATGGCTTCCAAACTGTGGAAAACCGGAAGCCGACGCCCGGCCTGAGCGCATGAAACTGCGCGCATTTCTCTTTTGGAGGGAGGGAAAACATGAGACTCAGATACAGGATTGGTGCCTGCATCCTGCTGCTTGCGACGGCGGCGCTCTGCGCGTCCTATACCGTTGCGGACCTGCGGGGGACGCAACGGCGCGAAGTGACGCAGGAAACGCCGGCGCCCGTGACGGCGACGGAGCACTTCACCCTCTGCGCACGCAACGGCTGTGTGGCGGTGCTGGATCCGGCCCTGGGCGAGACCGCGGTCGTAACGGACATTGAGCTTGCAACGCTGCGGGAGGCCGACCGGAAGCTGATTGAAGCGGGACTTCCCGTGGCGAGCCGGGAACAGCTGCTTGCGCTGCTGGAAGATCTCGGCTCCTGAGATCGTCAGAATCGCCGAGAAAACGTCTGGATACATCCCGGACGGCGCCGAAAATGTGATTGCATTTTCGCTTTTCATAGGGTAAAATAAAACCACAGAAAACCAAAAGAAAAGCTTGCACTCCGGAGGATAAAGATATGAGCGAAGAATTCGGCAGCGATTTCATCACCGTCACGGACGACGAAGGCAACAGCTTTGAGCTGGAGCTGCTGGACACCATGGATTTTGAGGGCGAGACCTACAGCGCGTTCCTGCCCGCCGATATGGATGAGGATGATCCGGACTACGGCATCATCATTCTCAAGGTCATTGAAGAGGACGGCGAGGAGCTTTTCGGCTCCGTCGATGACGAGGAGGAGCTCGCGCGCGTCTACGATCACTTCATGGAGATCCTGTTTGACGACGAGGAGACTGACGAGAGCGACGAATAACTTTCTGCGGTGTTCGTTACGCCCCTTTTTTAGGCCCACATCATTTATAAGGGACGTCCCGCTCCCGCCGTGAAGCGCAGGCCTCCCGGCCCGGCTCGACCGAGGCTGGACGTTGGAAGCACAGAAACGGCGGGGAGACGACCCACCTGCCAACCGTGCAGGTTCTAATCGGGGGCGGACGGCACATGCGGGAGAGGCTCAGCTTCGGCTGGGCCTTTTTATATGCATCCTGCAGGGCGGCCTCGCTTTTGCAATCGCTGCGCACACGGCGGACTTTCCCTGCAAATGCATGCCACAAAAAACAGAGAAGAGAGGGATACATATGCGGGAGAATGCCATTTCCTGCATCGGCTGCGGCCGTTGCTCGCTCGTCTGCGGGCGGGATATTGCCATTCCGGAGTATTTCCGGCTGTACAACGAATATGCCGGCGGCGCACAGGTGAGTGAGGAAGGGAAATCCGCTTACCGGGAGGCGGCGAACGGCCGGGGGCTGGCCTCCGACTGCATTTACTGCGGAAGCTGCGAAAGCCGCTGTCCGCAGCGCATTGAAGTGACCCTGTGGCTGATGCGCGTTGCGGAGGCGTTTGAATAAGGCTGTTTCGCCGGAAGGGAAAACCCGAAGGGGAAAGTGCGCCTTGCGTGAAAAAAGACCGTGCAGGAGAAATTTCCTGCACGGTCTTGGCTTTTTTCGTTTCGCGAATCGGCTTGGATTACACAACACCCTGCGCCAGCATCGCCTCGGCGACCTTGAGGAAGCCGGCGACGTTCGCGCCGAGAACAAGGTTTCCGGGCTGTCCGCACTCGACAGAAGCGTCATAGGCGTTGTGGAAGATGTTCTTCATGATGCCCTGCAGCTTCTCGTCGACCTCTTCAAAGCTCCAGCTCAGGCGCATGGAGTTCTGGGACATCTCCAGTCCGGAGGTGGCAACACCGCCGGCGTTGGAGGCTTTGCCGGGGGAGAAGAGCAGACCCGCCTCGAGAACGGCGGCTGTGGCCTCGGCGGTCAGCGGCATGTTCGCGCCCTCAAAGACGCCCATGCAGCCGTTTGCGATCAGCGCCTTTGCGCCGGCCTCGTCCATCTCGTTCTGCGTGGCACAGGGCAGGGCGATGTCACACTTGACGTTCCAGATGTTCTTGCAGCCCTCGGTGTAAACGCTGCCGGGAACCTGGGCGGCATATTCGCTGATGCGGCCGCGGCGCACAAGCTTGATCTCCTTGACCAGATCCAGATTGATGCCCTTGGGATCATAGATATAGCCGTTGGAATCGCTCATCGCCACGACGGTCGCGCCGAGCGCCGTTGCCTTCTCGCAGGCATAGATGGCAACATTGCCGCTGCCGGAGACGACAACGGTTTTGCCCTCGAAGCTCTCGCCGCGCATGCAGTGCATGGCCTCCTGCGCGAAGTAGCACAGGCCGTAGCCGGTTGCCTGCGTGCGGGCCAGGGATCCGCCGTAGGACAGGCCCTTGCCGGTGAGCGTGGCGCCTTCAAAGCTGTTGGTGATTTTCTTGTACTGGCCGAAGAGATAGCCAATCTCACGGGCGCCGACGCCGATGTCGCCGGCGGGAATGTCGGTGAACTGCCCCATGTGACGGTACATCTCACTCATGAAGCTCTGGCAGAAGCGCATGACCTCGGCGTCGGACTTGCCCTTGGGGTCAAAGTCACTGCCGCCCTTGCCGCCGCCCATGGGCAGCGTGGTCAGGCTGTTTTTGAGCACCTGCTCAAAGCCGAGGAACTTCATCACGGAGAGGTTGACGGAGGGATGGAAGCGGAAGCCGCCCTTGTAGGGGCCGATGGCAGAGTTGTACTGAACGCGGTAGCCGCGGTTGACGTGTACCTTGCCCTTGTCGTCCATCCACGGCACGCGGAACTCGACCACGCGCTCGGGCTCCACAAAACGCTCGATCAGGCCGGCGGCCTCGTATTCGGGATGTTTGTCCAGGAGCAATTCCAGACTCTCCAGCACTTCGATGACGGCCTGCTGGAATTCCGGCTCGCCCGCGTCACGGCGCAAGACGGTCTCATATACACTCTGCAGGTAGGGGTTTTGCAGCATAATCAGGCACTCCTTTTCTGATTTCCGGCTTGCCGCCGCGCAAAGACGCTGCGGTGCGGCAATGCCAATTCCAAATTTAGAATATGCACATTATATTTTCACCTGCTTCATTTTGCAATAGTGGCGGAAAAATTTTTTCATTTTCGCAAAAAAAGAGCCCTCCGGAGGAGGGCTCTTTGGGCGTGTGTTCAGTTTTTGAAGAATTCTTCAAAGTAATCGCGCTCGGCGGGAGCCGTGCTTGCTCCCTCTCCGGCGGAGGCGCTTTCCTCCTCCGGCGCATCCGGCCAGAAGGGGTCGTCCGGCACGATGGCGGGTTTGTCGTCGACAAATGCGCGACGCTGCTCTTCCTCTGCCGTGGCCTGCGCGGCCATCTCCGCTGCGCGGCGGTCGCGCTCCCTGCGCGCGGCCTGAACAGAGCGGACATGCGCCCGACGCAGAATGTGGTAGCGAACGACCAGTGCGGCATACCCGAGCACGAGCAGGACCAGAACAATGATTATGATCCGCACGGCCGTGTTGCGGAAGAAGCCGCGGATTTCGCTTTTGATATACTCCATACGGGAGAGTGTGATGGATTTTGTGGAGACAAGCGCCGTGCGGCCGTAGATCTTTCCGTCGCGCGAGATTACAATCTCGCCGAGGACATCGCCCGCGCTCAGGGGTGCGACGAGCGGCTCACCGTTTTGCTCATGGTAATATGTAATGCTGCGATCGAAAACGCTGATTGACAGATCATTGGGAATCAGAGCCTGCACGGAATTCTGCGGGCGGACGCTGACGACATCCGTTGTGCCCATCTCGATCGGCAGGTCTGCAACGACCTCTGTCGTGCGCAGGATTTCCCGATAGCTGTAGTTGGCGAAAGCCCAGTCATAGAGCTTGACGGTGTCTTCAAAGCTGCCGACATCCAGCCAGCCATCGCCCCGCTCCGTGGCCTTGGCGCCCATGACGATGGAGAGCAGCTCGATGCCGTCGCGCTCCACCGTTGCGGCCAGACAGTAGCCGGCGGCGCTGGTGTGGCCGGTTTTCAGGCCGCTGGCGCCTTCATAGTAATAGCCCGTGTAGAACTGGTTGTCACCGAGCAGGGCGTTTGTGTTGCGGAGCGTGCGTGCATCGGACCCCTCCGTCGCAGGGACGGTGACTTCCTTCATGGCGCAGATCTCCCTGATGATCTCATGGGAAATTGCCTGGCGGCTGATGAGATAGAGATCCCATGCGGTTGTATAGTGGTTCTCGTTGGGCAGGCCGTGCGTGTTGGCGAAATGCGTATCCGTGCACCCGAGCTCCGCGGCGCGCGTATTCATCAGGTTCACGAACGCCTCCATGCTGCCGCTGATGTGCTCGGCGATCACGTTGCAGGCCTCGTTTGCAGAGGCGACCAGCGCGCACTGGAGCAGCCCCTCGAGCGTGAGAATCTCACCGGCGGTGATGCCCGCCGTGCTGCCGTCGATCTCCAGATCCTTTGTGATGTTGCCGGAGGCCATGACCGGCGTGGTGAGCGTTGTCTCTCCACGTTCGATCGCCTCCACGGCCAGCAGCACGGTCATAATCTTTGTCAGACTCGCCGGATAGACGCGTGCGGTTTCGTCGCGGGTGAAGAGAACCTCGCCCGTCGCGGTGTCCGCCAGCACGATGTTCGGCGCGGAGACCTCAGGCTCCGTCAGCGCGGAGGCGCTTGTCGTGCAAAGGAGGGAGACCAGCATGGCCAGAAGCAAAAATATAGCCGCAAACTTATTTTTTTTCATATCCATCTCCATGAATGTGTGATATAATGGCTGTCAGACGGCTACTCTACAGCCCAAAAGCCGCATAGTGCCGTCATCCCACAGAATACACGGGAGGGCTTTGTCGGGAGAAAGGCAAAAAGTCCTGTGAACCCGGTATGCCCCAATGTGACTCTATTATAATTTCAGACACGATGAAAAGCAACTTTTTTTTCGTGAGGGGGGTGCTCGGCGTTTGAGCAGGGGAGAAAAGATCGTGCTCGCGCTGACGGCGCTGCTGCTCTGCGTGGGATTGGCGTTTTTGCTGATCGGGGAGCGGGATGCCGGAGGCTACAACCTCTCTGCGCTGCCGGAATCGCCGGAGCAGACGGCCGGGGTGCGGATTAACCTCAACACCGCGTCGGCGGAGGAGCTGGCTGCCCTGCCCGGAATCGGCCAGACGCGCGCGGCGGACATTGTGCGCCATCGGGAGGAGAACGGTCCTTTCCGGGTTGCGGCGGATGTGATGCAGGTGCGCGGCATCGGCGAGGGCGTATACGAAATGATAGTGGAGCTTGTCACGGTGGAGTGACGGGCAAATTTGGAAAACGAGGTGAAAGCAATGAGGATCCTGGTGGTGGACGACGAGCAGCTGCTCGTCAAGGGAATTCGCTTCAATCTGGAAAATGAGGGCTATGAGGTCGGCGCCTGCTATGACGGCGAGGCCGCGGTTGAGGCGGTGCGCACGGGGGGATATGACCTTGTGGTGCTCGACCTGATGATGCCGAAGCTCGACGGGCTGGAGGCCTGCATGCAGATTCGCACCTTTTCCGACATTCCGATCATCATGCTTACGGCCCGCAGCGAGGATATGGATAAGCTCATCGGCTTTGAATACGGTGCGGACGACTATCTGACCAAGCCCTTCAACATTCTGGAGCTCAAAGCGCGCATCAAGGCGCTGCTGCGGCGCAGCGGCGCGCCCGGGGACGCACGCGATGCCGAGGGCCTTGTCCGCGGGCACATCCGCATCAGCTCGGAGCGGCGCACCGCATATAAGAACGAGGTGCCGGTCGAGTTGACCGTCAAGGAGTTTGACCTTGTGGAGCTGCTGATGCGCAACCCCGGCAAGGTGTATTCCCGCGAGAGCCTGCTCAATCTGGTCTGGGGCTACGAATATCAGGGCGACGTGCGCACGGTGGACGTGCATATCCGCCGCCTGCGTGAGAAATTGGAAAAGAATCCTGCCGAGCCCGAGTTTATCTGCACAAAATGGGGCGTCGGCTACTATTTCAAAGAAGAGTAAAGCGCGTCTCGCGCCCGGTCTGAAATGAAGGCATGAAACAGAAACGGAAAGAGAACCAAAAAGAGAAACGGACAATCAAATTCGGCGTGCAGCTTAAATTGGGGGCGCTGTTTTTCGCGTTCATCGCATTGCTGATCATCTTTCTCAACACCTATCCCCTGATCGCCACGCGGGATCTTGTGTTCAGCTCCAAGCGGGATGCGCTGCAAAGCCAGGCCTCCCTCGCGGCGGCCTCCCTCTCGGCGCTGGATGTGCTGGAGGAAGACGGTGTGCGGCAGGTTATGGAACTGCTGGACATTTCGGGGCTGACGAGGGTGGCCATCGCGGCGCAGGACGGCACGCTGCTGTACGACGCCTGTGACGCAGACGCTGCACCGGATCGGGGCGCGGAAAGAGAGATCGCGCGTGCTCTCTCCGGCGAGGCGGTTTTTCACGCGTGGTTTTCCGAGGGCGTGTTCTTTTCCCACGCCGTGCAGCCGGTGCGCAGCCGGGGCATGACGATCGGGGCTGTATATCTCTATGAATACGACCGCGAGCAGGGCGAGCTGCTGCTCAATTTGCAGAGCACGCTGCGCAGCATCTCGCTGATCGTCGGTGCGATGGCGCTTTTGCTGCTGATGGCCTTCACACATGCCCTCACCGGACGCATGACTGATCTGGTGCGCGCGATCCGCATTGTGCGCGACGGCAGCTATGATTATCGCCTGAAAACGCGCGGACACGACGAAATCACGGAGCTTGGCGAGGAGTTCAACAACATGACCGCGCAGCTTCAGCAGACGGAGGAGCTGCGCCGGCGCTTTGTGTCGGATGCTTCCCACGAGCTGAAAACCCCGCTGGCCTCCATTCGGCTGCTGTCTGACAGCATTGCGCAGAGCGGGAACATGGACGCAGAAACGATGCGCGAATTTGTCAGCGACATCGGCACGGAGGCCGAGCGCCTGCAGCGCACGACGGATAAGCTCCTCGGTCTGACACGGCTGGACGCGACGCCGAAGGACGTGCCGCGCAAGCGGCTGGATGTTGCGCGCGTGGCGGAGGATACCCTGCGTCTGCTGCGCCCGCTGGCGGAACAGCAGCACATCACGCTGCGGCCATTGCTGAAAAAGGACTGCTTTATCATGGGCAGCGCGGATGACCTGTATCAGATCATCTTTAATCTGGTGGAAAACGCGATCAAGTACAACTGCCCGGACGGGCTGGTCGATCTTGTTGTTGGTAAACGCGGCGGCGAAGTGTACATCTGCGTGGAAGACACGGGCATCGGCATTCCGCAGGACGATCTGCCGCACATCTTTTCCCGCTTTTACCGCGTGGACAAGGCCAGAAGCCGCGCCTCGGGCGGCAGCGGCCTGGGCCTGTCGATTGTGCGCGATGCCGTGCTTTTGCACGGCGGCAGCGTAACGGCGGAGCGCCGGGACGGGGGCGGTAGCCGCTTCGTGGTGGTTTTTCCTGCCGCGCAGGGAACAATGGATGAATAAAACTTTCCCGACATGAAAGGAGAACTATATATGCAGAGAATTGGCACAAAATGTGTGCAGGCGGGCTACACGCCGAAAAACGGCGAGCCGCGCCAGATCCCGATCGTGCAGAGCACGACCTACAAATACGACAGCAGCGATGACATGGCCAAGCTCTTCGATCTGGAGGCCGAGGGCTATTTCTACAGCCGCATCCAGAATCCGACCAGCGACAGCGTTGCGGCGAAGATCTGTGCGCTGGAGGGCGGCACGGCCGCCATGCTCACCGGAAGCGGCATGTCCGCCGTGTTCCTTGCGCTGTTTAACATCGTCTCCTGCGGGGATCACATCCTCTCCTGCGCCACGATCTACGGCGGCAGCTTTAACCTCATGAGCGTGACGATGAAGCGCATGGGCGTGGAGTGCACCTTCATTTCTCCCGACAGTACGGAGGAGGAGATCCGTGCCGCCATCCGCCCGAACACAAAGCTGGTCTATGGCGAGACCATCGCCAACCCCGCGCTGTGCGTGCTGGACATTGAGAAGTGGGCGCGGGTTGCGCATGAGGCGGGCGTACCGCTGATCATTGACAACACCTTTGCAACGCCCATCAACTGCCGGCCCTTTGAGTGGGGGGCGGACATCGTCATCCATTCCACAACCAAGTATATGGACGGCCATGCCTCCGTGCTCGGCGGCGCGATTGTGGACAGCGGCAAGTTCGACTGGAACAAATATGCCGACAAATATCCCGGCCTGACCACGCCGGACGAGAGCTATCACGGCGTGATCTACACCGAGCATTTCGGCATCGAGGGCGCCTTCATTAACAAGGCGATCTGCCAGCTCATGCGCGACTTCGGCTGCACGCCCTCCCCGATGAACAGTTTTCTGCTCAATCTTGGGCTGGAGAGCCTGCATGTGCGCGTCAAGCGCCATTGCGAGAACGCGCTGGCCGTGGCGCAGTTTCTGGAGACGCATGAGAAGGTGTCCTGGGTCAACTACGCGTCTCTGCCCGGGAACAAATACTATGAACTGGCGCAGAAATATTTGCCCAACGGGAGCTGCGGCGTTGTGTCCTTCGGCGTGAAGGGCGGCCGGGAAGCGGCAAGTCGCTTCATGGCGGAGCTGCGCGTGGCGTCCATCGCCACGCATGTGGCGGACGCGCACACCTGTGTGCTGCACCCCGCGGGGAGCACGCACAGACAGATGACGGATGAGGAGCTCGTGGCAGCGGGCGTCGGCGCAGACATGGTGCGCTTCTCCGTTGGCCTTGAGGACGTAAACGACATCATCGAAGACCTTGCGCAGGCGCTGGAGAAGTGCTAATATCAGGATAAGAAAATACATTATTTACAGGGGGACAAGTTTATGACCAATTTACAGAGATTGCAGGCGGCGCTGCCGGCCACAGGGTTGGATGCCATGCTGCTCTACACAATGAAAAACCGCGCTTTTGCCACCGGCTTCCGTTCTTCGGACGGCATCTGCATCGTGACGCCGAAGGAGGCCTTCTTCATCACGGACGGCCGTTATATCGAGGCGGCAACCGCGCAGATCAAGGGCTTTGACATTACGCTCAGCTCGCAGGAGATGACGCAGAAGGTCTGGATCGAACAGGTCGTGCGCGATTGCGGCATCAAAACGATCGGCTTTGAGGATGCGGATCTCACCTGCGCTGTTTTTGAAAGACTGCGTGAGCAGGTTCCGGCCGAGATGCGCCCCGCGCAGGCGCTCATGCGCGAACTGCGTGCGTCCAAGGCTCCGGAAGAGCTGGAAAAGATGCGCGCTGCGCAGAAGATCACGGACGCCGTTTTTGCCGAGATCGTGGAATTCATCAAGCCGGGCATGACGGAAAAGCGCGTTGCCGCCGAGCTGACCTACCGCCAGCTTCTGCACGGTGCACAGGGCAACTCTTTCGAGCCCATCGTGGTTGCGGGCAAGAAGAGCTCCATGCCGCACGGCGTTCCGGGCGAGTACGTCATCCAGAAAGGTGATTTCCTGACCATGGATTTCGGCTGCCTCTGGGGCGGCTACTGCTCGGATATGACGCGCACGGTTGCCATCGGCTATGCCACGGACGAGATGAAAAAAGTTTACGACACGGTGCTGCGCGCGCAGCTTGCAGGCATTGCAACTTACCGCGCCGGTGTGATCGGCCGTGATGTGGACGCTGCCGCCCGCCGCGTCATTGAGGAAGCCGGCTACGGCCCGTATTTCAGCCACAGCTTTGGACACAGCCTTGGTATGGACGTCCACGAGGCGCCCAACGCATCTCCGATGGAGACCAACCCGCTGCCGGAGGGCGCGGTGCTCTCCGCCGAGCCGGGCATCTACATTCCGGGACAGTTCGGCGTGCGCATTGAGGACGTGTGCGTCGTCACGAAGGACGGCTGTGAGGACATCACCGCATCTCCCAAGGAGCTGCTGATCCTGTAATTCGGGCTTCAAAGCAGAATTTTGGCGTTCCGCGGGGCAAAAACCGACACATGGCGTATAATTTCTCTTGCAATATGTACCGGGATCGTGTAAACTATATAAGCTAAATTTGAACGATTTTTTCACATAGGAGGATATTCATCATGATCACAGCAGGCGATTTTCGCAACGGCGTGACCTTTGAGATGGACGGCCAGGTTATGCAGGTCGTCGAGTTCCAGCACGTCAAGCCCGGTAAGGGCGCGGCCTTTGTCCGCACCAAGATGAAGAACGTCATCACCGGCGCTGTCACCGAGACTTCTTTTAACCCCACGGCGAAGTTTGAAAACGCGTTCGTCGAGCGTCGCAACATGGAGTACAGCTACGCGGACGGCGATCTGTACTACTTCATGGACCAGGAAACCTACGAGCTCGAGCCCATCGACAAGAGCCAGCTGTCTGACGGCTTCCGTTTCGTCAAGGAGAACATGGTCTGCGTCGTCAGCTCCTACAAGGGCAAGGTCTTCAACGTTGAAGCGCCGAACTTTGTGGATCTGGAGATCACGCACACCGAGCCGGGTCTGGCCGGCAACACCGCGACCAACACCCTCAAGCCCGCCGTCGTGGAGACCGGCGCGGAGATCAAGGTTCCGCTGTTCATCAACATCGGCGACCGCATCCGCATCGACACACGCTCCGGTGAGTATCTGGAGCGCGCAAAGGGCTAAAATCGGAAACACATGGATAACGTATTGAAAAAGGAGGACTGCATCATGACGACATCGGAAAAGGTAGCTTACCTGAAGGGCCTGGCAGAGGGCATGGAGATCGATAAGGACACCAAGGAAGGCAAGCTCATTGGCGTCATCATCGACATTCTGGAAGACATGGCTCTGGATATTGAAGATCTGGGCGAGAACGTTCTGGAGTTCTCCGAGGCGCTGGATGCGATTTCCGACGATCTGGCTGAGGTTGAGGACGTTGTCTTTGAGGACGAGGATGACGATTGCTGCTGCTGCGATGATGATTGCGATTGCTGTGACGATGATTGCTGCTGCTGCGACGACGAGCCTCTGTTCTTTGAGGTGAAGTGCCCTGCCTGCGGCAACGAGATCACCATCGACGAGGACGTTCTGGATCTCGGCGGCATCGAGTGCCCCAACTGCGGCGAGAGTCTGGAGTTCGATCTGGATTCCATCGAAGACATCGACGAGGAAGACGAAGACTAAGTCTGATTAAGACAAAAAGAAGCGCCCGCCTGTAAAACAGGCGGGCGCTTTTGCTTTTAAGAGACAACTGTTGGCGTGGCGGGCGCTTTTGCCGAAAAGAAAAGCTTGGCGGTATGGTGGCAATTTGCTGCAAAGAGAAGACCGCCATGCCGGCAAGCTGGATTTCGGCTTTGCGGAATGTGTCCGCAAGCCGGAGCTGCGCTTTTGTGACGGCACGCCTTGCGGAGCGAAATAAAGCGCCGGATGCATTTCGCATCCGGCGCTTTATTCACGTTTTGAAGGACTTGCCTTCGCGCTTGACTTACTTGCCCTGCGCCTCGAGGAATCTGGCGATTGCCCCGACGGTGGTCAGCTCAGTGGCCTGCTCGTCCGTGATCATGACGCCATATTCGTCTTCCAGAGCCATGATAAGCTCCACGACGTCCAGAGAATCCGCACCCAGATCATCCACGATGTTGGTGTCCATGGTGATGATGTCGGGATTCACTTCGAGCTGCTGCACGAGCATGTCGCAAATTTTTTCAAACATGGTTTGTTCCTCCTGATGCCGTCGCGGGGGACGGTTCATTTCCACTCTCTCACGGTGGAACGGCTGCTCGTCTGCGGTCTGACATACGAGACCACAACGCGGCGGTTCGGCTCTGTTCCGGTGGAGGCGGTGGTGACACCCTCATAATTCTGAAGGGCGGTGTGGATCACATGGCGTTCGTAGCTGTTCATGGGCTCAAGCGCCATGCTCTTTTTGTACTTTATGACCTTGGCGGCCATCTTCTCCGCGAGGCTAACCAGGCTGTCCTCCCGCTTGGCGCGATAGTTCTCGGCGTCCACGCTGATGTGGATGCGCTTGTCCGCGCCGCGGTTGACCGCGTAATTGGTCAGGTGCTGCACAGCGTCCAGCGTCTCGCCGCGGCGGCCGATGATGACGCCCATGTTCTCGCCGTTGAGCGCGATGTTCAGAGAACCGTTTTCCTTTTCGGTAACAGTCATTTCTGCCTCGACACCCATGTGCGCGAGCAGTCCGGTCAGGAATTCCTCCGCACGGTCACGCACGGTCGCTTCCTTTTCCTCGTAGCTGACGCGGATCACGGCGGGGGAGGCTCCGATGCCGAGAAAACCGGATTTGGATCGCTCGACAATTTCAACGGAGACCTCGTCCCGATCCAGACCGAGCTGGGCGAGCGCCGAAGCGACGGCCTCCTCCTCGGTCTTGCCGGTTACTTCGATCGTTTTAAGCATAATAGGAAAGTCTCCTGTTCAGTTTTTGTCCGACTTGTCGCCTTCCCAGGGATCCGGGCTTGCCGGAGCTTCCCAGGGATCGCTCGCCGTGCTTTCGGCGGGCGGTTCGGGCGCCTCGATCTCAGGCACCTCGACCTCAGCGGTCTCGGTGATCTCGGCGGCGGAGTCGATCAAGTCCGTAGCGTCCGGAACCGTCTCGTCGATGGACGCGGCGCCCTCGCTCGCCTCGGCGGCGAGACGTGTACGCTCTGCGGCGGTCTCCGGATTGGTGTAGCGGTCCGCGACATAGGCGCGGCCGCGTGCGTAGCGGCGGTTGCCGACCTGCGATTCGGGTTTTTCCTCCTCCGGAGGCAGACCCATTTCAATGCGCTTCTGGCGCATCTCTTCTTTAAGCTTGGCGGCCTTGCGCTGCTCTTCCTTATTGCGCTCCTGTGCCTGCAGCTTTTTCTTGCTGGTGTTGGCGTTGGCCTGGAGCTTGCCCTCGGCGCGGAGACGCTCCGTCTCCTGCCGTTTTTCTTCCAGAATTTCCTCTTTGATCCGCCAGCGCTCCTTGCGGATGGCTTCCTCAGCGGCAATCTTCTTGCCGTAGTATTTGTTGAGGATGACTTCCTGGATGATGCCGAACACATACTGCGCGATCCAGTAAACGCCCAGCGCGGCGGGCATGCTAAAGCCGATGTACAGAGAGAACAGAGGCATCATGAAAGCCATGCTCTTCATCTGCGCAGCAGCCTGATCGTTGCCGCCGGTGTTGGGGGTGGTCTTGCTCGTGATATACGACTGCAGCCAGCTCAGCACGGCAGAGAGGATCGGGATCAGCAGCATGCCGAGCAGCGGCAGGTAGACTTTCGGGTCGCTGTAATCCCACTGCCAGAACTTGAATTCCGGCTTCTGGCCGAGATTGATGCCAAGGAAGTTGTAGTTGATATCCAAAACCTCGGGGAAGGCATCTTTAATCTTCTCGAAATTCTCGGAGATAATGTTTGCCAGTTTAACTTCGGCGTAGGGGTCTGCCTTCTCGGGGATGGTGTAGGCGCCCATGCTGACAAGCTTGTCCGTCAGCTCCGTGATCCGCTCGGCGGACATGCCCATGGCATGCTTCAGCGGCTGGCGGATAACGCCGTACAGTGCGATCAGGATGGGAAGGGGAATCAGGTTCCACAGGCAGCCGCTCATCGGCTTGATGCCCTCCTCACGGTAGAGCTTGGTGGCTTCCTCCTGATACTTCTGCTTGTTGTCTGCGTATTTCTTTTGCAGCTCCTGGAGCTGCGGAGCGATGCTGGCCGTGCGCATCATGCTGTGCTTGGATTTCATCTGGAACGGCAGAAGAATGATTTTGACGATCAGTGCGAAAAGAATGACCGCCAGGCCGTAGTTCTGGACGAAATTGTAGAGCGTCATGAGCAGCCAGTTGAACGGCACGGTGATAAAATTCATCAGTTTGCTCCAATCTGGAACCCCGCATTAAGGCACGGGGTCATAGTAGTCGTGCTCACCCAAATGAAAGGGGTGGCATTTGGAAAGGCGTTTGACCGTGAGCCAAAAGCCCTTGGCCGCGCCATACTTTTCCAATGCCTCCAGGGCATATTCACTGCATGTGGGGATAAAACGGCAGCTCGGCGGAAACTGCGGTGAGATGCGCTTTCTGTAAAAGCGGACAAGCGCAATAAGTATGCGCTTCATCCTTCGCCCTCCTGCCGCAGCAATCCAAGCCGTTTGCACAGCGCGAGGAAATCCCGCTCCAAATCCCGGTAAGCGGCGTCCTTCGCGCGCACGCGCGCGACAACGACCACGTCCCGCCCCGGCAGCAGCTGCGCTTCGTTCAGACGGTAAATCTCCCGCAGACGACGGCGCACGCGATTACGCACGACGGCTTTTCCAAGCTTCGTGCTCACGGTGATGCCGAGGCGATTCTTAGCCCCGAGGCGGTTTTTCAGGACGTAGACGACCAGCAGCGGCGTTGCAGCGCTCCTGCCCTTGGAATACAGACGGCGAAAAGCATAATTCGCTTTCAAAGAAACGGAAAAATTCACAGTCCTCACCTCACAGGCAGCGGCGCATGTTTATCCGCGCGCATCCGAACGTCCGGGATGAGAGCCCCACACAGGTATGCCCGTCATTTCCCTGACATTAGTAGGAGAGCTTTGCGCGGCCCTTCGCGCGGCGGCGGGCGAGAACCTTGCGGCCGTTGCGGGTGGACATTCTCTTGCGGAAGCCGTGCTCTTTCTTGCGCTGACGCTTCTTCGGCTGATAGGTACGGAACATGTTTTTGCACTCCTTTCTTGATTCGCATCGTGCCGGACCGTTTCATCGTCCGGCCGTACTCAACAGCGGAGTTTTATCTCCGCAGTAGTTGACTTTTTCAGACAGCCAATAAGACTGCCGCAGTATTATACAGTATTTCACATACATCTGTCAACAAGAAAACCAAATCCCGTTTTAGCGTAAAAAGTCCTGACTTGTCGAAGAAGCCTCACAGAGCGCGCATTTCCGGGTTTGAAAAAGGATTAAGGCGCGTTTCCGGGCGGCAGACAAGGCCACCAATTCAAAGCGGAGGCTCTTTCTGAGCCTCCGCTTCGGTTGCTTTATGGGATTTTGTTATTTGGCCTGCTCCACCAGATGCGCATATTTTTCTTTTGCATTTTCCTCGGCCTTGGCGAAGAGCTCTTCGGCGCGATCGGGGAAGGAGAGCGTCAGCGAGCTGTAGCGCACCTCGTTCATCAGGAAGTCGCGGTAGTTTGCCACCGGCGGCTTGCAGTCGAGCGTGAGCGGGTTTTTACCCTCGGCCGCGGCGCGCGGATCAAAGCGGAAAATGTTCCAGTATCCGGCGTCCACAGCGTTCTTCTCGATGGTGATGGACTTGCCCATGCCGAGCCGGTTGCCGTGGTTGATGCAGGGCGCGTAGCAGATGATGAGCGAGGGGCCGTCGTAGGCTTCTGCCTCGGTGAAGGCCTTGAGCGTCTGCTGATAGTTGGCGCCGAGCGCGCACTGCGCCACGTACACATAGCCGTAGCTCATGACGATCTGCGCAAGGTCCTTCTTCTTGACGTTCTTGCCCGCGGCGGCGAACTGGGCAACCGCGCCGATGTTCGTGGCCTTGGAGGCCTGACCGCCGGTGTTGGAATACACCTCGGTGTCGAAGACGAGGACGTTGATGTTTTCGCCGCTGGCCAGCACGTGGTCAAGGCCGCCGTAGCCGATGTCGTAGGCCCAGCCGTCACCGCCGAAGACCCAGAAGCTGGGCTTGGCGAGCACGTCGGCATTTTCCAGAATGTCACGCACGATGCCGCAGGCCTCGCAGGGACATTTTTTCCCGTTGTCGAGCCAGGCCTGCTCAAAGGGCGTGCCGGTGAAGTCGCGCGCATCCAGCTCGCGGCACTTCGCTTCCAGCGCGTCGCCGGCTTTCCGGCTCTCGGCAGCGTCGTTCATGGCATTGACCCAGGCCAGCCCCAGTGCGACGAGATCTTCATCCGCATAGGGGATCTCCGCAAGACGCTCGATCCGCTCTTTGAGCGCTTTGCGGCGCTGCTTGACGCCGTGGAGCATGCCGAGGCCGAACTCCGCATTGTCCTCAAAGAGGCTGTTGGCCCAGGCCGGACCCTTGCCCTCTTTGTTGACGGTGTAGGGCACGCTCGGCGCGCTGCCGCCCCAGATGGAGGAGCAGCCCGTGGCGTTTGCGATATACATACGGTCGCCGAAGAGCTGGGTGGCGAGCTTGGCATACGGTGTCTCGCCGCAGCCCGCGCAGGCGCCGGAGAACTCCAGCAGCGGCTGCTTGAACTGGCTGCCCTTAACGGTGTTCTCCGCGAAGGGCACGTCCTTCTTCGTGACCTTGTCAAAGGCATAGCTGAAGACGGTCTGCTGCGGCAGCTCTTCCTCAATGGGCTTCATCACGAGCGCCTTTTCCTTTGCCGGGCAGACGTTTGCGCAGCTTCCGCAGCCGGCGCAGTCAAGCACGCTCACGCCGATCATGAAGCGATAATCCTCGCAGCCCTTGCCGATCATTTTCGCGCTCTTGATGTTTTCCGGCGCGGCGGCAAGCTCCCCGGCGTTCAGCACGAAGGGCCGCACGACGGCGTGCGGGCAGACATAGGCGCACTGGTTGCACTGGATGCAGTTTTCGGGGATCCAGCAGGGGACATCCACGGCGATGCCGCGCTTCTCGCAGGCGGAGGTGCCGGAGGGCAGCGCACCGGTCTGCGTCTCAAGGAAAACGGAAACGGGCAGCTCATCACCGCGCATGGCGTTGACGGGCTCGAGAATGTCGTTGGCGTAACGCGCAAGGTCACTGCGCTCGGAGACGTGCTTCGTGCCGTCATAGCCGCCGTCGGCCTCCGCCCAGGATGCCGGAATCTCGATCTCGATCGGATTGAGTCCGGCGTCAATGGCGGCAATGTTCATGTTGACGACCTGCTCACCCTTGCGGCCGTAAGTGGTCTTCACGGCCTCCTTCATATAGCGCACCGCGTCGTCAAGCGGCAGAATGTTCGCCAGCTTGAAGAAGCCGGCCTGCAGCACGGCGTTGGTCTTGTTGCCGAGACCGATCT
>JAFXAW010000046.1 GCA_017522015.1 Oscillospiraceae bacterium
GAAACGTAGTGACGCTTTATACAGTATAGCCTCAAACGGGCAAAAAAACAAGCCATTATTTTGGGGTGAACCGCAAAACGCCGCTGCGACTTTCGTCGCAGCGGCGTTCTTTTTTCGTTTCAGAAGATTCCCAAATTCAGCAAAAACTTGATGATGCCGCACTGCCAGGCTTTGGGCAGTGCGCTCAGCAGCACCAGCCCCGGGTTGCGGTGGATTTTGTAAGTATAGCGCGGGTGCTTCGCCGCCGCGGCTTTGCACAGCAGCGCCCCCAGCTTTTCCGCCTTGATGGGCCTTCCCATAAACTTCGCCGCCAGCCCCGAAAAGCTTTTCGCCTGCTTTTTATAAAGCTCTGTGGAATCGGCCAGGTCGGCCGTGGCGCGCACCGAGCCGCTGCACAGCGGCGTCTCCACCGCGCCGGGACGCACGGTGATCACCTTTTGCCCCAAAAGATTCAGTTCCTGCCGCAAAGCCTGGGCATAGGCATCCAGCGCGGTTTTGGTGACGCTGTAAAGTCCGTTAAAGGGCAGCGGATCCAGCCCCGCCACTTCGCTGGTGACGATGAGGATGCGCCCGTCTTCTTTCAGACAGCGGTGGAACACCCGGTTGACCAGAATCGTTCCCGTCAGGTTCACATCCACCGCGCGTTTCATTTTTTGATGATCGCACTCCACGAGCGATGCCATAATATGGATTCCGGCGATGTTGATGATGGCATCCAGCGTGATGCCCTCGGCCTCAAGCTCCTCCCGAACTTTCAGCAGCGCCGCCTCATCGGTGATGTCCGCCGTAAAACAAGGAAACCCCTCCGCCGCACTTCTGTCGATGCCGAATACACGGTGTCCCCGGGCGAGGAAGCACTCCGCCGCCGCGCGGCCGATTCCCGATGCCGCGCCCGTAATCAAAACATTCACAAAAAGCCATTCCTTCTTGTCATTTTTCATCCCGATTATACTAAAGCCGCGCAGAGTTTACAAGCGCATTCTCCCGGCGAAACAGCGCACTTGTTCTCACGGCTCGGTGTTGAAATCCGCGGCAAAACGCGGTATGATTATAAAAAACGGTGAAAGGCGGATGGTGCATGAATACTTTAATCGAAATGTATGATGAGCGCGCCATTGAAAACATTTTGGCAGCGGACATGTTCCGTCCCGAGCGCATCATTTATCTGTGTCCGAAAGAAATTGCGCAGGATCGCTCCCGGCAAGACAAGCTGCGGGCCTTTTTTCAGCGCCGGGGCTGGAAGCCGGAGCTCGTTTTTATAGAAATCAGCCCGTTCAAGGCGGATGCGATTTTCCGGCAGCTGCTTGCCATCAGCAAGAAATGCCCGGACTGTGCGGTGGATGTCACCGGCGGCAGTGATGCAGCGCTGTTTGCAACCGGCATGTTTGCCGCGCAAACCGGAGCGCCGGCCTTTACATACTCCCGGAAAAAGAACCGGTTTTACAACATCAGCGGCGCTGATTTTGCAGACAATCTGAACTGCACCCTGTCCTATTCTGTCGAAGAATTTTTCCTGATGGCAGGCGGAACGCTGCTGCCCGGCCGCGTGAACAACGCAATTTTGGCGAAGTATCTGCCGGATTTTGACCCGTTTTTTGAATGTTATCTTCGTTTCCGCCGCAAGTGGCCGGACATCGTTTCCTACATCCAGAAGATTTCCCCGGCGGAAAACCGGCAAAAGCCGCCCTTGTCGATTCAGGGAAAGTATACGGTAAAAGGTGAACGCGGCTCGCGGAATTCCGCCAACGAAGAGGCGCTGCGATCGCTTGCCGACATCGGCTTTATCCGGAATCTGAAAATCGTGTCCGGCGAGTCGGTGGCCTTCCGCTTCCGGGATGCCACCATCCGCACCTGGCTGCGGGATGTGGGCAGCGTATTGGAGCTGTATGCCTACAAGGCCTGCATCGATTCCGGCATCTTTAACGATGTCATCAGCAGCGCGGTTGTCCGCTGGGATGACAGCAGCCAGGTTTCCAACGAAATTGATGTTATGGCCGCACGCGGGGTTATTTCGCTGTTTCTCAGCTGCAAAACCAGCGAAATCCAGACGGAGGCGCTCAACGAGCTGGCGATCCTGCGGGATCGTTTCGGCGGAAAGGGCGCGAAAGCCGCCATCGTCTCCACGGAGCGCTGCAACGCCGCTGCGCGCCACCGCGCAGCGCAGCTTGACATCGCCGTCATTGATCTGGAAGAACTCAAAGACGGCCAGTTGCCAAATCGCCTGAAGACGATTATGAAGGTGAAGTGAACTGCGTCTGTTCGGGATTCCGGACGCAAAAAGCGCCGCTTTTCAGGCGCGTATCTGAATGGCGCATATCAAAACCACAAAAAAGGGCTCTGCAAACTTCTGTTTGCAGAGCCCCATTTTTATGATCGGATCATTCCGAAATCCGGAATTATTGATAGCTTACCAGCTCCACGGTGTAGCCGTTCGCGCGGAGGGTATCCACCAGACCGTTGGTATTATCGAGCAGATGCGCAAGGCCGACTGCATAGAACACCGTCTCGCCGCTTTCAAGGTACTCCATCGCCACTTTCAGCATGCCCTCGTTGCGGTCCGTATCGATGGCCTTTTCGTATTCCTCGATCAGGTGCTTGTTCTCTTCGTACTCGGCAAGTTCCTCTTCCGTCATATCCTCGTCCGGCTCAAATTCATCGGCAATCAGCTCCCGCAGGGCAGCCTCGTCGCCGGCGCACCAGAGCTCATACAGCTCCTGCGTGCCCTCCCAGTATTCCTGGAAAGTTGTTTCCACAGAACCCTCCAGCATCAAGAGCTGCAGGTCCAGAGAGAAGTTGGCAAACATCTGAATCTGGAACATGCTGGACTCCACCTCCCGGATGGGCTTTTCCAGTTCCTCCGCCCAGGCGGTCAGGCGGCTCTCCACGCCCTGATCGCGGTGGAGGAACTGCCCCTGGCGGAGATTGAACGCGTCAATGGCATCAGACCACACGTAGGGTTTTGCCTGAAGTATAATCGAGCTGCAGTTACCGGTGGCCTTCAAAACCTGCAGGGTGCGGGCATACTCCTCTTCTTCCATCAGGCTCTCCACCGTTGTGCCGTCCGCGAAGTAATAGGCTTTGGCAAGCTCCGCCTGAAGGGCTTCATCCTCCTTCACCTGCTCATCAAACGCCTCCACATCGCACTCGAGCGCCAGCGCATCCGATGCCTCAAAGGCGTCCCGGATTTCCTGCGGCAGATAGCCGGTGCGCTCGTCGCCCACATGGATGGTGCCAAGCAGCCACATCTCCTGTCCGTCCTCACCGGTGACATGGTAGAACAGGGGCGCAGCCTTGTTTTCGGGCTCGGTTTCCGGCAGCATCTCGCCGGTGATTTCCTTATATGCCCCCTTGGCGGGCGCCTCGACAGACTGGTCCGTGCGCGCGCTCAGGGAATACTCTACGCCCTGAATCGTATGGACGCCCTCATATTCATAACCGATGGCCACAGGCAGTCCGGTAAACTTGTCGACAGACAAATAGCCGATGCCCTTCTTCATTTCGTAATGCGAGGCTTTGTTATACAGGAAAGCGGGATCGTCCCACAGCGCGGAGCAGATCGTGTTTTGCCTGCTGTTTCCAAATTCCTCACTGAGCTCAAACTCCAGCAGGTATACGCTGCCCATGTCGGTCACCGTCGCCTGCGTCCAGAAATCCATCGGCACGATGTCATTGTAGACAGGGGTGTACACATCCCGCATAGTTTCCCAATCCACACCGGGAATGGTTTCGGGCAGGCCGCCGTTCTCCGTGACGGTATAGCGGCCGCCAATAAAGGTCTCCTCCACCTCATAGCTTTCACTCTGTCCGTAGCCGGCCATCACAAAATCGCTGGCCACTCTTTTCAGCTGCGTATCCGCTTCGTGACCATGCATGTACAGCTGCTCGGAATAGCTTTCCACGTAGCCGGCCGCCTCTACCAACAACTCGACCGACATGTTCGTGGCCGTGGTGTTTGCCTGCTCCGTCAGCGCCGGGACACGCAGCGCCAGATAAGGCGCATCCGCATCCGCAATGGCCTGATAGCTGTCCGCCTTCTCCGGCGCGGTCACGCTGCCGGACTCAGCCTTGGGCGTAGACTGCACCTCCAGGCGCACTTCCGCAGGGCCATAGCTGTAAGAAATGCTGTATTCCATCTCCGTGATGGCGCCGCTTGCATCCAGCAGCACCGAGCCGCCGGCCTCCGTCAGCTCCGCCTCCTCGGGAAGCGCCCAGCTTTCCGCTGCAGTGGGCTGCGCGAACAGCAGCTCGTCTCCGTCCTGCGTGATGTCACCGTAGAGCTCTGCATCCAGCAGCACAACGGGAATGTAGCGCGCGGCGGCAGCCTCGGCGTCCAGCTCCGCGGAGAATTTGAAAAGCTCCTCCGTCTTTATATAAAGCGTACCGTCCACATAGGTCTCCCGATAGGAAATGCTCTCCGCCTCCTCCGGGTCATAATCCTCCAAATGGATGCCATAATAAAGGCTGCTGTCCATATCGGCGCAGAACGAGTCTGTGCCCAGGCCCTGATAGGTCAGGGTCTGAACGGACTGCTCAGAAAATTCCTCACCGCTCACCGTTGTATAGGTGGTGACCGTCACATCCAGACAAATATCCTCGGCGCTGTCCAGCGCTGCACGCGCCTGCGCGTAGATTTCGCTCGCGGTTGGAGCCGGCGGCTCTGTGGCAAGACCGGGATCCGGGGTGGCATCGGGCGTCGGCTCATTCCCACAACCGGCGAGCAGGGAGCATAGCAGCGCCACGCACAGCAGCAGGGATGCGATTCTTCTGAATTTTTTCATACCCATTCTCCTTTTCTTTTGTCTTTCTGCTTTCAAACTTCTTACTGACAGCCGGGCACAAGCATTGCGCAGCCCCCGCGGGTGCGCCCGGATTATAACCCGGAGCGCATGCGCAAATAACCGAAGCAATCTCATCGGAATATGCGGCAAACAGCCGCCGTTCCCCTCACAAAACGGCCGGTTTTGCGGCCGATCGCCTTGCCGCAGCCCCCGCGCCCGACATAACCTATATATTTATCATTTCCCAACACAATTGTTAACGAGTAATATATTCATCATTATATATGCGCGCATAGATCCGGTCAAGTCAAAATAGAGAAAAAAGGAAAAAACATGGAAAAAGGTCGAAAGTCCGCAAAGCGCATTTTTGCAGCGCGGCCTTGCAAAACCGCGATTCAGGATTTACTTTGTGAAGGATGATTTCCACAACAAAAACAAGGGGCACACGGTAGAATAATTATTGTGTGCTATTATATTATTTCATAATTATGGACGATTCCACCGCTTGTCACAACCGGTGACATTCATAAGTGTTAGAGCCGTCGTTGTTTTCCAATCCTTAAAGTTTGAGCCACCACATCTTTCTAAATTCTAACCTGTTTCAGATTAGAAGTCAATAACCTGATTTAGGTTATAATAGAATAGAGCAAGTTAAACTATGAGGAGGGGGATACTGTGTATCCACGCATCCGGGACTTGCGAGAGGATCGTGACTTAAATCAAACACAGGTGGCATCCATGCTTGGCATGTCGCAAACCGGTTATTCGAAATATGAAACCGGAGAAAATGATATCCCCACTACGATACTAATCAAGCTTGCGAGATTTTATAATACCAGTATCGATTATCTTTTAGGAGAAACCAGTCAGAAGAAAAGATACAAGTAAAAGGGGCACGCTCACTCACCACCGGCTAAGCCGGTGGTGTCGTGCTATCCGGGAAAAAAAGAAAAGGCCCCCTTGTATAAAGGGGCCGACGCGTTAAGCAAACATGCCGGTGGCATGTTTGTCGCCAAAGGCGGGAGCAATCTATGATTGCGACCCGGCCCGGAGGGTGTCCGCGAAGCTGACTGAGGGATTGTCACCCCTCCGAGCCGCCGTTCGGCGGCCCAGCTCTCCCGTGCAAGAGGAGGCTTTGGTGCGGTGCAACTCGGGAAACCATCCTTTACAAAACCGCGATTCATGGTATGATATTTTCGGTATCCCCGGGTTTTGCCGCAGCGGAATTTCCCCGCGGAACGGGCCGGGAAAGCGCCATACGTCTCAGAAAATGCCATACATCTCAAATTATATAGTGGAGATTGCCCATGACGAATCAAGAGATATTACAAATCGCTCTGCAGCAGTCAGCCTATGACTGCAACTGCAGCCCGGAGGATTTTTTGTCCGGCGAAAACAGAATCGTTCTCTCGCAAAAGCACGAAAAGGCGCGCGCTTACCTCAGCCTGCCCTTTGCGTTTGACCTGGTGTCTTACGGCAGCAACATCGTCGCGCAGGTCAGCCCGGAGATGGAGGAAATCGCCGCGTGGTACATCGGCAAATACGAAACGGCGCATTGTTTTGAAGCGCCCCACGCGATCGCGCTCAACGAAAAGCTCGCGCCGCTGCAGCACAAGGTCTGCTTTATGGCGGAGTATTTTCTGCCCGACGTCAATGCGCTGCGGGAGCTGCCCTGCGATTACACGCTGCGCGTACTGACGCCCGCGCAGTTCGCGCCCTATTACACCGAGCAGTGGTCAAACGCGCTTTGCGAAAAGCGAAAGCATCTGGATGCGCTGGCCGTCGGCGCCTATGACGGGGACAAACTCGTCGGCCTTGCCGGCTGCTCTGCCGACTGCGAAGAAATGTATCAGATCGGTGTGGACGTCCTGCCGGAATATCGCAGAAAGGGCATCGCCTCCGCGCTGACGAGCCGGCTTGCTGCCGAAACCTTCAAGCTCGGCAAAGTGCCGTTTTACTGCGCTGCATGGTCAAACCTCCCCTCCGTGCGAAACGCCATCCGCTGCGGCTTCCGCCCCGCCTGGGTGGAGCTCACGGCAAGAAGCGGCGCATTCGTGGACGAGCTCAACCGCTAAAGCCCCTCCGGAAAGCGCGGACGCCGCGTTTTCCGCGCCTCTGCGCCCCCGAACACACTCGAGTTCTCTTTCCGCGCCTCTGCGCCCAAAATGCGGACGTGTTCGCTTTCCCCTGTGCCTCTTGCCCCGGAATGCGTACGCGCCCCCCTCTCCGCACTTCCCCTTTCCAAAATCACCTCTGCACCGGCCGCGGCACTTTGCTCTGCGGCCGGTTTTTCTTTTCCGCGCAGTGCAGAAATCCACCGCTGTGCAAGCGCAGCGGCAGGGAGTCGGAATTTTCTGTCTTTGCCGCGCTTTTTTCGCAAAGTTCTTGCAATACGAAGCAAAATGTGCGATAGTACATATGTATAAGTATGAATACTCGCAATCTATTGCCGAGGAGGTTTATTATTCTATGGCAAAATTCATCACGGCGGCCGAGGCTGCCGAGCTGATACCGGACGGCGCTACAATCGGCGTGGCCGGTATGGGCCTTTCCGGTTTCCCGGAGGAAGTTGTCTGCGCGATCCGGGACCGTTTCAAGGCCACGGGCCATCCCTGCAACCTGGAGCTGCATCAGGGCAGCGCCATGGGTGACTGGGGCGTTGGCAACGAATACGACGGCTGGGATCTGACCAAGCGTGAGACGCCGCTGGACGTTAAGGAAGCAGGTTCCCGCGGTCTTTCCCGTCTGGGCGAAGCCGGACCGGGTCTTGTGACCAAGTGGTACGGCGCGCATGTGGGCAGCGCCTTTGCGCTGCGCGACCTGGCCGCAAACAACCAGCTGCAGAGCTGGTGTCTGCCGCAGGGCATTGCCGTGAGCATCTGGCGTGAGATCGCCGCGGGCCGTCCCGGCCTGCTGAGCAAGGTCGGTCTCGGCACCTTCGTCGACCCGCGCATGGAAGGCGGCCGCATGAACCAGTGCACCGAGGGCAACGTCGCCGAGCTGGTGGAGTTTGACGGCGAAGAATATCTCTACTACAAATCCTTCCCGCTGCAGGTCGCGCTGCTGCGCGGCACCATTGCGGACGAAAACGGCAACATTTCCTTCATGAACGAGGGCATCCTCAACGAAGGTCTCGCCGTTGCAGCCGCGGCGCACAACAGCGGCGGCATCGTCATCGTGCAGGTGCAGTACCTCACGAAGAACGACACCATTCCGCCGAAGGATGTTAAAATCCCCGGCATTCTGGTGGACTACGTGGTCGAGGCGCAGGATCCCATGTCCTGCTGGCAGACCGAGGGCCGCTATTTTGAGCCCGCGTTTTCCGGCCAGATCCGCCGTCCGATGGGCGCCATCCCCGCCATCCCGCTTTCCGAGCGCAAGGTCATTGCCCGGCGCTGCGCAGCGGAGGTGCAGGAGGGTTACGTGCTCAACCTCGGCGTTGGCATGAGCGCCGACGTCGGCAGCATTCTGGCGGAAGAGGGTTACATTGACCGCGTGACCATGTGCTGCGAGAGCGGCATGATCGGCGGCGTGCCCTGCGCCCTGCCGAACTTCGGCTCGAGCTACAACCCCGAAGCGGTTGTCGAGCAGAGCAACTCCTTTGACATCATCACCGGCGGCGGCCTGAACATGACCTGCCTTGGCATGGGCGAGTGCGACGAGGACGGCAACGTCAACGTCTCCAAGTTCGGCCCGCGTCTGACCGGCCCCGGCGGCTTTATTGACATCACCAGCGCCACGCCCAAGGTTGTCTTCTGCGGCACCTTCATGGGCAAGGCCAAGTTGCAGATCGGCGACGGCAAGCTCACCATTTTGCAGGAGGGCAAGGTGCGCAAGCTGCTCAAGTCCGTTGAGCAGATCACCTTCGCCGGAAAGCAGATCCGTCCGGATCAGGACGTGCTCTATGTCACCGAGCGCTGCGTTATGAAGCCCATTGACGGAAAAATGACGATCATTGAGATCGCTCCGGGCATTGACCTGGAAAAAGACATCCTTGCGCAGATGGACTTCGTGCCCGCTGTCGCGGAGGATCTGAAAACGATGGATCCCGGCATGTTCTGCGAGCAGTGGGGCGGTCTGGGTAAATATTTTGAAAGATAAGGCGGGATTATCACTATGATTTTATCTCAGCAGCATCAGATGATGCAAAAGCTCTACCGGCAGTTTGCGGAAACCGAGTTCACCGACGAGCTGCTTGACAGACTGGAAGAAACCGAAGAGTTTGACTGGGACATCCACAACAAGATGGCCAAGTACGGCTTCATGGGCGTGAAAATCCCGGTGAAGTACGGCGGTCAGGGTGCGGATTCTCTGGCTTACGCGCTGATGATCGAAGAGTTCGCGCGCGTATCCCCGGTTTTGTCCATCTATGCCAACACCTCCAACTCTCTGGGCGCAGGCCCGCTGCTCTACTGCGGCACCGAGGAGCAGAAGCAGAAGTACGTGACCCCCGTTGCCAAGGGCGAGAAGATCCTTGTCTTCGCGCTGACCGAGCCGGAGGCCGGCTCCGACGCGGGCGGCACGCTCACCACCGCCGTGCAGGATGGCGACTACTACGTTCTCAACGGCCGCAAGACCTTCATCTCCGGCGCGCCCTTTGCCGACTATGCGGTCATCTACGCCAAGACGGATCCGACCCAGCGCGGCTCCCGCGGCATTTCCATGTTCATCGTGGACATGAAGCTGCCCGGCGTCACCTGCGGCAAGCCCGAAAAGAAGATGGGCATCGTGGGCTATCCCACCAGCGACATCATCATGGAAGACGTGCGCGTACATAAGAGCGAGCTGCTCGGACCGCTTCACAAGGGCTTCTCCACCGCGATGAAGACGCTGGACGGCGGCCGTCTCGGCATGGCGGCGCAGGCCGTCGGCATGGCGCAGGGCTGCCTTGACGAGTCCGTCAAGTACGCCAAGGAGCGCAAGCAGTTCGGCCAGCCCATCGCCAAGTTCCAGGCCATCAGCTTCATGCTCGCCGACATGGCCACGGAGATCGAGGCCGCGCGTCAGCTCGTTTACTCCACCGCCGTGCGCATGGATGCCGGCGATCCCGAAACCAACAAGCTCTGCGCCATGAGCAAGCTCTACGCCGCTGAGATGTGCAACCGCGTGGCTTACAAGGCCGTGCAGATTCACGGCGGCTACGGCTACATCAAGGACTACAAGGTGGAGCGCTTCTACCGTGACGCCCGCATCGCCAGCATCTACGAGGGCACTTCCCAGGTCCAGCAGATGGTCATTTCGGGCAATCTGCTCAGATAAGGAGGAAGCTGATAATGAAGTTTATTGTTTGCGTTAAGCAGGTGCCGGATACCTCCGGCGTTGTGGCGGTGAAGGCGGACGGCACGATGGACCGTTCCCGCATGGCCACCATCACCAACCCCGACGACCTGAACGCGGTTGAGGCCGCGCTCGCGCTGAAGGATCAGAATCCGGAAGCGAAGGTCATCGTGGTTTCCATGGGTCCCGCGCCCGCCGAGGGCATGCTGCGTGAGCTGCTGGCCATGGGCTGCGACGAGGCCGTTCTCGTCTCCGGCCGTGAGTTCGGCGGAAGCGACACCTTTGCCACCTCCCAGATCATCGCCGCGGCCATCGCGCACATCGGTCTGGACGAGGATGACATCATCTTCTGCGGCCGTCAGGCCATTGACGGTGACACCGCGCAGGTCGGCCCGCAGATCGCAGAGAAGCTGGATCTGCCCCAGGTCACCTACGCCATCGATCTGAAGCTGGAGGGTGACAAGCTCATCGTCCGCCGCCAGCTCGAGGACGGCTACATGACCATTGAGACCTCCCTGCCCTGCCTCGTCACCTGCATCAAGGAGCTCAACGTTCCCCGCTACATGACCGTCAAGGGCATTCTGGAGAGCTTCTCCAAGCCCTACCAGGTCTTCGATTACAACGAGCTCAAGGACGAGCCGCTGATCGAGCTGGACACCATCGGTCTGAAGGGCTCCCCCACCAACGTGTACAAGTCCTTCTCGCCTCCGCTCAAGGGCGCCGGCGTGATTCTGGATGGCAGCCCCGCGGAATCCGTCGAGAAGCTCTTTGCAGCGCTGACGGAAAAACACATCATTTGAGGAGGGCATTGAAGTGGTGAAATTTGAGAATACGAATCCCGCCGATTTCCACGGCGTTTGGGTCTTCTGCGAGCAGAGAGGCGGCGAGGTTAACCCCACTGCTTACGAGCTGCTCTCCGAGGGACGCAAGCTGGCCGACGACCTGGGCGTGGAGCTTTGCGGCCTCCTGCTGGGCGACAATGTGAAGGATCTGGCCCCCGCTTTCGGCGGCTACGGTGCCGATCGCGTGCTCGTTTGCGAGGATCCGCTGCTGAAGGAATATACCACCGACGCTTACGCCAAGGTTCTGTGCGACATGGTTATGGAGCACAAGCCGGAGGTCGTGCTCATCGGCGCAACCAACATCGGCCGTGACCTCGGCCCCCGCTGCGCCGCGCGTCTGCACACCGGCCTGACGGCTGACTGCACGCATCTGGACGTGGATGTGGCCAAGTACAAAGAGTTCCTGAAGAGCACCTCCACCATGGATGTGGAAAAGATGCAGTGGGACATGAGCGACAAGGGTCTGAAGATGACCCGTCCCGCTTTCGGCGGCCACCTGATGGCCACCATCATCTGCCCCCGCTTCCGTCCCCAGATGTCCACCGTCCGTCCGGGCGTCATGCAGTGCGCCCCCTTCGATCAGGCCAAGGCCGACGCCTGCAAGGTCGAGCTCTGCCCCGTTACGCTCAGCGAGAGCGACCTGAAGACCAAGGTGCTGGAAGTTGTCAAAGAGGCCAAGTCCGCCGTCGATCTGATCGGCGCGGAAGTGGTTGTCTGCGTGGGCTTCGGCATCAGCAAGGACGTCAAGACCGGCATCGAGCTCGCGCAGCAGCTTGCTGACGCGCTGGGCGGCGTGGTCGGCGCTTCCCGCGCCGTCGTGGACGCGGGCTGGCTCGACGCAAGCCACCAGGTCGGCCAGACCGGCAAGACCGTCCGCCCGAAGATCTACATCGCGCTGGGCATCTCGGGCGCCATTCAGCACAAGTCCGGCATGCAGGACTCCGAGTGCATCATCGCCGTCAACCAGAACGGCGACGCGCCCATCTTTGAGATTGCAAACTACGGCATCGTCGGCGACCTGTTCAAGATCGTGCCCGAGATGATCGAGCAGCTCAAGAAGTAAAAACACCAAGGCATAACAAAAAGACCGTGACGGCCGTCACGGTCTTTTTTGTTGTTTAGTCGCCGCGGGCTTGCCGCGGATATGGATTCTTGTTTGACATCCGGTGCAAGGGTTGCCTCGCTTGACATCCGGTGCAACGCTCGTCCTGTTTGACATCCGCCGCGGATACGGGTTCTTGTTTGACATCCGGTGCAAGGGTCACCTTGTTTGGTATCTGTCGTAAGGGTCACCTTGTCTGACACCCGCCACGGATATGGATTTATGCAAATGCAGCGGAAACAGGCATCTGTTTCCGCTGCAAAAGCGCGTTCTTTTTTGTGTCCGCTGCAGGTGCAGCCGAGA
Organism: Oscillospiraceae bacterium; assembly: GCA_017522015.1. GTDB lineage: Bacteria > Bacillota > Clostridia > Oscillospirales > Oscillospiraceae > SIG483. The sequence goes on from JAFXAW010000046.1 coordinate 12,303, forward strand.
CTCAGTGAATCGTCACGTTGAGGCCGTATTCCTCCATGATGCCCTTGAGCTGCTGCATCTTTTCGTCGCTGGGGGGCGTTGCCTCCAGCACCGTGCCGTCGCTGATGCGGGCATACTTGGAAACGCCCATGTTGTGATACGGCAAAAGCTGCACAACCGTCACCGCGTCGCCAAGCTCCTTGCAGAAGGCAGCGGTGGCGCGGATGTTCTCCTCGGAATCGTTGAACATGGGGATGACAGGGATACGGACCTGGAGCTTTCCGCCCGCAGCGGCAATGCGCCGCGCATTGTCCAGAATCCGCTCGTTGGGCACGGCCACGGTGGCCTGATGCCGCTCGCTGTCCATATGCTTGAGGTCATACAGGAACAGGTCGACATAGGGCATTACCGCCTCCACCGCTTCCCAGGGCGCGAAGCCCGTGGTGTCCAGCGCCGTGTGGATGCCCTCTTCCTTGAGGCGGCGGAGCAGTTCCTTCGTGAACTCCAGCTGGCTGAGCGCTTCACCGCCCGAAACGGTGGCGCCGCCGCCGGAATGCTCATAAAAGCTCTTGTCCGCGAGCACGCGCTTGACCACATCGTCCACGGTGTAGTCCTCGCCGCAGATGTACAGCGCATGCGGATGGCAGGCCTTTGCGCATTCGCCGCAGTTGTCGCAAAGCGTGCGATCCACGTGGATGAGCTGCAGCTCCTCCCCGGTCAGGGAGTCGATGCGCGTGCCCTCCGCCTTGATCGCCTGCTTCGGGCAAGCCTTGATGCAGCGCTCCTGGCAATACTTCGTGCCGACGCAGCGCATGGAAATCCAGCTCAGCTGGGGATAAAAAGCCTGGGATTCCGGGCTGTGGCACCAGGGGCAGCGCAGCGGGCAGCCCTTGAGAAACACCGTTGTGCGGATGCCCGGGCCGTCCTGCACGGAAAAGCCCTGAATGTCATAAATCTTGCCGGTCAGCGGCATAGTGTTCGTTCTCCCTTCACGCGGGGCTTACAGCCCCATCTCGGTTCTGCGGATCAGGTCGTCCTGGCAGTCCTTAAAGACCTCGACGAAGTAGGCCGAGAAGCCCGCCACGCGCACAACCAGATCACGGAAATCCTCCGGATGCTCCTGCGCCTCACGCAGAGTGTCGGAGTCGATGATGTTCAGCTGCATCTCCATGCCGCCACGGGCAAAATAGGTCTGCATGAGCGCCTTGAGCTTGAGCAGGCCCTCCTCACCCTTGAGGGCGGTGGGATGGATTTTCATGTTCAGAAGCGTGCCGTTGCCGAAATCGCTCTGGTCGAAGTTCAGCACGGAGTTGAGCGAGGCGAGCGGGCCGCTCTTATCCATGCCCTGCACCGGGGAGATACCGTCGGACAGCGGCATGCCGGTTTTGCGGCCGTCGGGCGTTGCCCAGGTGTTCAGGCCGAAGACCGTGTTGAGCGTGACGGGATAGGAACCGGCGCTCCAGCGGCCGCGCGGACCGTAGGAGGAGTTGATGGAGTCGGCATAGATCTTGGCGATCCAGCCGATGTAGGCATCCGCCTCCGGAATGTTGTTGCCGAAGTGCGGCGCTTCGTTGACGACGATCTGATGCAGCTCCTCATAGCCCTCCCAGTTGGCCATGATCGCATCATAAAACTCACGCGTGGTGCAGAGCTTCTTGTCGTAGCACATATAGCGGATGATGTTGAGGGAGTCGGCCACGTTGCCAAGACCGATGCAGGAGTTGCCGGTGCTGTTATAGCGCGCGCCGCCGGACATAACGTCCTTGCCGCTCTCCATGCAGCCGCCGAAGGTCGCGGAAACGAGGGGCAGCGGCATAAACTGCTCGGCCAGACTCTCCCACATGCACTCGTTGGCAACATGCCAGCGGGTGAAGAACTCCACCTGCTTCTTCACGGCCTCGAGCACCTCGTCAAAGGTCTCCATCTCGTAGAGGAAGCCGGTGCGCAGACCGCTGTGCTGCTTGACCGTGCCGTCCTTGCCGGGCATGGGGTTCGTGCCGTCATTGATCGCGAGCAGCACGGCGTTTGTGAGGTTGATATAGGACTCGCAGCCGTCGCCGCCGGGCTGCGCCCACTCCACGGCCATGCCGGCAGGCTCAACGCAGCCGATCAGGCAGTAGTTGCGGGCAACCTCAAGCGGCAGACCGCGCTTCATCAGCGCCTTGATGATCACATCGTCGCTCTCGAAGGTGGGCACGCCGCCGGCGCGCTTGGTCACCTCGATCGCCAGCTCCCACAGCGGATCCGGCGTTCCCTTATGTACGCGCAGCGCAAACGGAGGAGAATGCAGAAGCATACGGCCCGCCGTCTGCAGCATCATGTAGGTCACGGGGTTGGATGCATCCACGCCATCGCGGTCCACGCCGCCCATCGTTACCAGGAAGCCGCTGGTGTAGCCGGGGTTGGCGATCGTGACAGGATTGTACTGCACCATCTTGTTGGGCTCGGCCAGCTTGAGAATAAAGAGATCCATCAGCTCCTGCGCCTTCTCCGGCGTCAGGCGGCCGGCGGCGATGTCCGCCTCATAGAACTTGCCGAGGTACTGGTCGACGCGGCCGAGGCTGATGCCGTGCTGCTGACCGTCCAGGCACATGCCGAGATGGTAGATGTAAATGCACTGCATGGCTTCCCAATAGGTGCGGCAGGGATTCTCCACAATCCAGTTCAGGCTGTCCGCCATCGTGAGCAGCTCTTCCTTGCGCACGGGGTCGGTGCACTCGGCGGCCTGCCGCGCGCACTCCTGACCGTAACGCTTCGTCCAGGTGATGATGCCGTCGCAGACGATGGAGACCGCGCGATAGAAGTTATACTGCTTGGCCGTGTCGCCCATGATGCCCATGGCTTCGATCTCGGCCATCTTTTCCTCGGCCTCGCGCTTGATCGCGCCGAAGCCGACGTTGATCGCCTTCTCATGGTCGGCGCAGAAGTGGCCGACAGGCGTGCGGGCGTTGTTGAACGCGTTATACATCAAAACGCCGTTGCCGACGTGCGGCTTATAGCCCTCCGGCAGGTTGGCGTCCGTCATCGTGCTGAGGTTGACCTGCAGCCAGAAATCCTTTTCCTGCAGGATATAAGCCTTGTCCTCCTCCGAGACGATGTAAGCGTCCGTCTCGCGGGTGGCGGGGTCGCCGTTGATGAGCTCGTCCACCAGCCAGCCGAAGTTGAACTCCGGATAGATCGCGCTGGCTCTGTACGAAGTGCCCTGTTCGCCGACGATGAGCTCGTCCTCATTGACGAGCACCGGGATGTTTTCAAACAGGTTCTTCAGGTTCAGCGCACGCCGCATGATGCCGGCGATGTGCAGGTTGTTCTTGTAGAAATCCGTCACGAGACGGAAACGCGCCGTGCAGAGTTTCGGCGTCGTGCTGCGATAGCGCTCACGCATTTTCGCTACGCGCGGGGTGATCTCTTTCCATTCGACCATGAGTATTCCTCCTATTTACAAGCTGTTTTTATGTATTTCATTCAAATATAAATAATTATACTCTTTTTTTCGCCGTCATTCAAGTACCTGCTGCGCGAAAAAAGCGAGGCATCTACGAAAAAATTGCGTGCGCTCGGCACATATCCGAAAATCCGGAAACGGCGCTGCCGGGGCATGCCGCACCCTCGCCCTCCGATGCGCAGGCTACTCCAAAAACTGTTCGGGAAACAGCGCCGGAAGGAACTGGCGAAACGCCGTGGGCAGCGCGTAAACGCTTTTCAGCTCTTCGGCATCTGCCCAGGTCAAACCCCCGCACTCGGCGTCGCAGAGGATGTGATAGCCCGTCATTTCCCAGCGGATGTGGGTGAAAACGTGGGTTCTTTCAATCCGGCGGCAGAGCGTTTGCGGCCGGACGCCCAAACCGTTTGCATACAGCAGCGCCTCGCGGTCGGAAAGCTCTTTTTCCTCATTCGGAAACTGCCAGAGCCCCGCCAAAAGTCCCCGCGCCGCACGGCGGCAGATGGCAAGGCGGTCGCCGCACTGCAGCAGATAAACCGTCACGCGCGCGACCTTCTTCTCCCGCTTCGGCGATCGGACGGGATACTGCGCCGCCGTGCCGCTTTGTCCGGCAAGGCAGAAGGCCGCGCAGGGACACGCTGCACATTGGGGCGCGCGCGGCGTGCAGACCGTCGCGCCGAGCTCCATCATCGCCTGCGTGAAATCTGCAGTATCGTCGGGATAGACCGCCTCTAAGTTTTCCTGCATCTCCCGCTTCACGCGCGGCAAATCCACGCTCTCCGGGCAGGCCGTCAGGCGCGAGAGCACGCGCAGGACATTGCCGTCCACCGCCGCGCGCTTCTCGCCGAAGCAGATCGAGGCGATCGCGCCGGCCGTATAGGGCCCGACGCCGGGCAGGGCGCGAATCTCCTCCCAGCTTTGGGGGAACTTACCGCCGTGTTTGGAGACGATCTGCCGCGCGGCCTTTTGCAGATTGCGCGCGCGGGTATAATAACCCAGCCCCTCCCAGAGCTTGAGCAGCCTGTCCTCCTCCGCTTCGGCCAGATCGGCAAGCGTCGGCAAGGCCTCTAAAAAGCGCAGGTAATAGCCGCGCACGGCCTCCACGCGCGTCTGCTGCAGCATAATCTCCGAGATCCAGACATGATACGGCTCGCGGTCGCGCCGCCACGGCAGATCGCGGGCGTTCTCCCGAAACCACGGCAGCAGCGCCGCGGGCAAAAGGGCATATTGATTTTCCTTGTCCATACAGCGTCACTCCGTTTTCGTCCAAAATTCCGGCGGGATGCTTTGCGCCCATGATTCAGTTGGGCCATTATAAAACGCTATGAAACCTGCCCGTACCGGATGCGGATATACGACAATGGCGTTTCCGGATCGCTTGTATCAACCTGCGACAGGAACAGCACAAAGCCGTCGCCGACATAGGCCCCGTAATACGCGGTGTTTTCGTTGCTAAGGCGCACGAAGCGGTCATTTTCTATGTCGTAATACACCGGTTTTTCCGGGTTGGTGATCTCCCAGACCATCACGCTTTCATTTCCCTGAATGTGATAGGTGTAATTCGCTGTCTTCCCCTCCAAAAGGGGCTGCGCCTCTTCGCCAACATAAATATTCGTTGACGTCACGGACACGGGATCGTAATAATTAAAGAGCGATTTGTATACCGTCTCACCAATGACCGTATAGTCTGCCGTATCATCGCCGAATTCCGTGATAAAAGTCTCTTCTCCGTCGATGTTCGCGTATAACAAAGGTTCGTTATTTTCGCCCCGCTTGAGATAAGAGATCCCATCCAGATACGGGTTTGGCCGTTTGGCCATTTCGGCCACGACGCTGATCTCTTTTTTCTCCGCGTCATAGCAAAGCACATCCATCACCATGACGCCTTCGTCATCATATCCCAAAATCGTGTCAAAGAAAACTTTGCTGCCGAGAATCACAACGGGATTGGAATTCTCCGCATAGACGCCGCCTGTTTCGGGATCGATTGCATCGGAATAAATGACTTCATCCTCCGCGCCGGATTTGTTGCACAAATGCAGCTTGGTAATCATCTGTTCCCCGGAGAGGATCACTTCTTTCCAGACGATAAAATTTTCTCCAAGGCCAAGCATGTACCCGAGCGAATTGCCGTCATCCAGCGTGATGAGCGGGGTATACTGCTGATCCTCTATGCAATACTTCCCGATTTCGCTGAACACGGGCGCGTCATTGGACATCGCGATGGTGTAGAGCGTGCCGTCGGGCTCCATACAGGTAACGCCCGGCGTTTGCCCGCGAACGGAGGGCAGCGTAAAGATTCCGGTTTCATAGTTGCTATCATCGTAGGCCGTAAACTCCAGCACTTCCCGGTTATAGATATAGTTGTCATCCTCATAGGGGGCTGCAGTCTGCGCGGGCGTGCTTTCCGGCGTCGGGCTTTCGTTATTTTCCCCTTCCAGCGTCGGGCTTTCGTTTTCAACAGCTTCCGTCGGTTCGGAGGATGGACCGCCCGGCGTTTCAAGGTCTCCATTGGAACAGGCGATCAGTGTTGTCAACATTACGAGCGTGAGCAAAATGAATACGAACGTTTTTTTCAAGCTGATTCCCTCCCAAATGTGATAATTCACTTATATTGTATATCACGCGCGGGAGCTTCGTCAACTTTCCATGTGGTTTCCGGTGCAGGAAAAAAGGTCCGGATCGCAAACCGATCCGGACCCTTTCTTTTTCAGGCCTCGCTCTCTTCTTCGGGGACAAGCCATTCCTCCGGCGTCATTTCGCCCTTGACCTCGATGACCCGCATGTCGGAGGCGCTCAGACCGGTTTCCGCCAGAACGGTGTCCGTGATGCGCGCGACATCTGCCTGCGAAAGCCCCTCCAGCGGCGCGGGCACCGCGACCGTCACCGACTCGTCGGTGAGAAACACCACGCAGTCGGCAAAGCCCTTGGCGATGAGCAGGTTTTCAACCTGTGCCTCCTGCATGGAATAGTTCGCCATATCCGCAAGCCCCGCCATCGCCGCGTCAATGACCTCCTGCGAGGCGTTTTCCGCCGCCGCGGCCTGCGAGAGCAGCTCTAAGGCGCTGTCCCGCGTCTGCTGCCGCGTCAGACGCGCGGAGGCAAAATAGCCGCCCGTTTCGACGGCCGCATTGCCGGCAGTCTGCGCCTCATCCCCGCCGCCGCTGAGCTCATTGAGCACGGCGGAGGCATCCTCCCCGCTCAGCGACGCGCCGTAGACCTTTTCCGCCTCCGCGCGCGCCGCGTCCTCGGCCATGACCATATCCGCATCCACCGGAGCCGGCTGCTCCTTGTTGTTGTAGGACCAGTTGAGCCAGACCGCCGCGCACACGAACAGCACGACCGCCACGACAATCAGACTCCGTTTGCCTTTTTTCATTGTTTTCCTAACCTCCCCGCGTCTCTGACGCTGATTTTTACTTATTTTGCAGCTCCGGACGGCGTTCTGCGCCCGGGGCTGTCTTTCCGTCCGGCGGGACCGGACGGGAGAATCCCGCCCGCCCGGTCAGGGCAAAGAGCTGTTCTGCTCCCCGCCGCGTTCACGCCAGGCGTGCCACCGTGATTCTGTCCGCGCCGAGACCGGTCACCGCGCGCAGCGCCTCCGTTACCGCCAGGCGCACCTGCGCCTGATGCGCACCCTCGCACAGCACGAGCGCGCCCTGATACTCCGGATAGGTGTAGCGCAGCTCCACGGGCGCCTGCGCGCCGCCTCCGGTGGAGACGATGAGCGTCCCGCCCGCCTCGGAGGCAAGCTCGCGCTGCACGCCGCCGCGCACGGAGAGCACAACCTTTGCCTTGCCCGCGCCGTCGATGAGACTCACCGCCTCGGACAGGCGCGCCTCCTGCTCGGCGAGGTCAAATTCCAGCGCCGAAAGCTGCGCGGGCGTCTCCTCTGCCTGACTTTCCGCTTCGCCGCCCGAGCAGCGCGGCAGCAGCAGAAGCAGCAGCCCGAACAGCAGCACGAGCAGCGCGTATTTCCCCTCTTTGAGTTTTGCCGTGAGTTTTTCCAATCCGCGCATTCAGCCGCCTCCCGCGTGCGCCGCCTCTCCGGCGGGCGTCTTCCAGTGCTGTCTCTCGTCGGGGATCCCGAGCTCCGCTTCGATGGCCCCGGCGAGACGCTGCTTTTCCCCGGCATCCGCCGAGACGGTGATCTCCATCTCATACGGATACCAGCACAGCGCATCTCCCCATTTTGCCGTTACGGTCACCTCCTCCGGCGCAAGGCCGACGAAGCGTGCTTTGTCCAATATATATGCAGCGCACTCCGCCTCTATGATTGTCCGGGAGAGCCGGTCGTTGGTTTCCTCCAGCCTTGCCGAGGCCTGCGCCGCCATGTCCCGGTAGGACGCCATGGACATGGAATAGGTTTCAAAATCAAACTGTCCGAGTGGGCCGAGCAGCGCGATGATGAGCACAACGCCGCACAGCAGCCGCAGCACGCGGCGCGTTCTTCCCTCCGGCGTGACGGTGAGCGCGAACGAACACAAAATCGCAGCGCCGGTCAGCGGCAGCAGCCAGCTTCGCAGAAATTCCGTCACAGCCCCGTCACCGTCCTTACGCTGGAGACGATGGAGAAAAAGAGCATCAGTCCGCCCGCGCCGACGAGCCCCATCACCATGCCGTAAGCACTTCCGACGCCGCTGACAAGCCCCTGCAGCCGCTTCGAGGACACCACGCCCGCCAACCCCGCAACCGCCTTATAGGTCAGATATTGCACGCCGAGCCGCAAAAAGGGCGTCAGACAAACGCAGAGCACCGCCAGAAGCCCGAACACGCCCACCGCGTTGCGCAGGATTCCCGCGCCCGTAACCAAGGTTCCCGCCGCGTCGGAGATGATGCTCCCGACCACGGGCAGCGCGGTGGAAATCGCCGTTTTCGTCAGGCGGGAGGCCGCGGCGTCCGCCGTGCCGCTGATGACGCCCGTCAGGCTCAGGTAACAGGTGAAGCCCAGCATCAGCAGCGTGATGAGTGTGCCGGCAAGCCATTTGAGAAAGCCCGCAACGCCGGAGAGCGCATCGTTCCCGAGCGCGGCCTTGGCCACTGTCGCGGCCAGATAGGCATACACCGCCGGCATGACAACGACGTTTGCCGCCGTGAGCAGCAGGTCGAAAAACAGCGCTGTGGCGGCATATTTCGCCGCGCCGGAAGTAACCGCGCCGCCGGCCGTTGCCGCGGCCGCCATCGTCGGCAGCAGCGCCTTTGAAAAATCGGAAAGGCTGTGCAGCGTCTGCGTGCCGAGGCCGATGAAGCTGCGCACATCCTCCACCGCCGCGGCAGCAATGCCGAGCGCGCCGCCGAGCTCCACATAGTGCAGCGCGCTTTCCGGGGCAAAGACCTCGGCGGCCGCGCACAGCAGCACGATGCCCAGAATGACCGCGGCGCTGCGCAGGCCGCTGCGGAGAAATTCACTCGCCTTCTCCTTCGCCCAATCCAGAATCCGGCTGAGCACGCCTTCCGGCTCGAGTGTCTCCGTCAGGGAGACGTCCCCGAGAAAGGCCTCCGCCTCCTCCGGGAGCGCGGCACGCAGTTCCTCCGTTCCGAGCGCGGCAGCCTGCTCCTCCTGCACGTTCACGGCAAAGGCGCTCCCGCTCAGCAGCAGACACAGCAGCAGGCAAAGCAGCGCCGTCTTCACAGGAGACCTCCGAGCATCTGCAGCAGCGTGTGCACGAGCGGCAGCGAGACGCACAGCGCGGCGCCCGCGCCGCAAAGCTCCACGGCGGAGGCGACGCCCGACTGTCCCGCATCCTTGCACAAATCCGCGCACAGGCGCGCCACGATGCCAACCGCGACGCATTTGAGCACCGGCATCACCAGCGTGCGCTGCAGGGATGTGAAATCCATGACCAAACGCAGCGTCTCGCGCAGCTCGGAGAGCATTGTTAAAGCGAGCGTCAGCACCACGGCGGACGCCGCCATCGCCAAAAGAAGGCTGATCTCCGGATTGGTTTTTTTGATCGCAAGGCCGACCAGCGCGGACACCACACCGAGCGCTGCGGCTTTTATCAGCAGTTCCATCTCTCACAGGCCGAAAAGGCTTTTAATCAGCGTGAACAGGTCGCTGATCTCGCGCACGATGATGACCAGCACGACCACAAGCCCCGCAATCGTCGTCATGAGCGCCTGCTCGTCCCGCCCGGAGCGCGACAAAAGCAGATTGAGCACCGCCACAAGGATTCCGACCGCCGCAATCTTGAATATCAGGTCTACGTCCATGTTTATCCCTCCGTACAGAAAAAAGCTCGCCGATACCGTCCGGGCGGCAGATTCCAAACTGCGCCCCACGGGGCACGGTTTCGCCCTGCGCTTCCCTTGCCGATACAGGCTGTCCCACATCACTATATGGCCCGGCGCGCCAAAAAAGACCAGACTCACCGGCGGCGGGTGGATTCAGGCATCGCGCGGCAAAAAAGACCAGCCCCCCTCCGCTTCGCACCCAGCGAAAAAGCAGCCCGGTTACACCCGCGGCGAAAAAGCGCCAAAAGTCCCTTTCCGGCAGCGAAAGCCCCCGAAACGGCGCGAAACAAAGCGCCGAAGTCCGGGGTGGATTCAGAAAAGTCCGGCGCTGCGCAAGGACTTGCTTTTATTGGCAAAGCATTGTATAATAGCAAGTTGAAATAAGAATTGCCTGATTTTGCCGGCTGTATTTTACCCGGCCGGCAAGGACATCACGGAGGTTCAATATGGACAACAACACGACGAACAAAAACCGACGCAGCAGCACCGGAAAAGGCGTCGGCGCGCTCGTTTTGGTCTGTCTGGTAGTGATTCTGGGTATTCTGATCGGAAAGAATATCAAAGCCGTCGCACCGGACAAGGCACCGGACGGAAAACCGGGCACGGACGTTTCCGTCTCCGTTCCGCCCGACACGCAGGGCGGCGAGACAGACAACGGCGAACAGTCCGGAGGCGAGATAACATTTCCGGAGATCATCCTCCCCACCAGGCAGCCGCTTCCGGAATTCACCCCCTACGCGGTGGAATCCACCCAGCCGGAAAAATACATCGGCGCGACTGCAATTCAGGTAGGCGGCGAGACCCTCGGTAGCATAGCCGACTATGTCTCCGACCAGACGATCGATTTCGGCCTCGGCGAGGACTACAGCGATTTCCCCGGCGTACTCACCTTCCGCGGGGACAACTTCCGCGGCGGCGGATCCTATGGCTACGCCGAGCTGCGGGACGAGGAGTTCGGAACCTACTGGAACGCGCCCACCGGCGCGCTGACCAGCTCGGACGGCTACACCTGGACCGGCAACGGCTGGACGGGTCAGCCCCTGATCGCCCAGTGGCCGAAGGAAGTGCGGCAGCACATGAACATGTACGACTGGGCCAAGGAGAAGGAGACGCTCACCGAGGTGATTTACGCCTCTATGGACGGCTATGTATACTTCTTCGAGCTGACATCCGGCAGCAAGACGCGCGACTCCCTCAATCTTGGCTACACCTTCAAGGGCGCCGGCGCGCTGGATCCGCGCGGCTATCCGATTCTCTACGTCGGCAGCGGCTACAACAGCACGCGCGGCGGTTCCCACGCTTTCATCATCAGTCTGCTTGACTGCAGCATCCTCTATGAGTTCGGCCAGTACGACAACTTCGCCCTGCGGGCCTGGCACATGTTTGACGCCTCCGCTCTTGTGGACGCGGAGACGGACACCCTGATCTATCCGGGCGAGAGCGGCATCCTCTATCTGCTGCGTCTGAACACGAATTACGACGAAAACGCCGGCACGCTGAGCATGGAGCCGGAGGTTGTCAAATGGCGCTACAGCGCCGCGCGCAGCTTCGGCTGGCTCGGCTTTGAAGCGAGCGCTGCCGTCTGGCGCGGGCATCTGTTCCTGCCGGACAACGGCGGAAACATGATCTGTCTGGATCTGAACACGCTGGAGGTTGTGTGGGCACAGAACATACTGGACGACTCCAACGCAACGCCCATGATCGAGCTGGAGGACGGACATCCCTATCTGTACGTCAGCACCAGCTTCCATTACGGCTGGCGCGGCACCAACACCGCGGAAATCCCCATCTGGAAAATCGACGCGGAGACCGGCGAGATCGTATGGAAGCGCTCTTACAACTGCTACACCGTGAAGGACGTTTCCGGCGGCGTGCAGGGCAGCCCCGCCATGGGCAAGCACGAGTTGGAGGATCTGGTCTTCTTCCCGGTCAGCCGCTATCCGACGCCCGCTGCCGGCTGGCTCGTCGCGCTCGACAAGAAAACCGGCGAACAGGTGTGGAATGTCGAAACGCAGGTTTACAGCTGGAGCAGTCCGACCGCGTTTTACACGAAAGATGGCAAGGGCTATCTGATCTACTGCACCTCCGGCGGCTATATGTATCTGCTCGACGGTCTGACCGGCGAGATGCTGGATTTCATGAATCTCGGCAGCAACATCGAAGCGAGCCCCGCGATCTTTGAAAACACGGTCGTGGTCGGCACACGCACCAACGGTATATGGGGCGTGAATATGAAATAAAGCGCCGCTGCGCGTTGCAAAGGAGGCGTTCCCCGTGCTGAAAGATCTGCATATCGAAAACATCGCCGTGATCGAGCGCACGGATGTGGAATTCTCTCCGGGTCTCAACGTGCTCACCGGCGAGACCGGCGCGGGCAAATCCATCGTGATCGACGCGCTGGACGCCGTGCTCGGCGGCCGCACCAGCCGCGCGCTCGTGCGCAGCGGCGCGGAGAAAGCCGTTGTCACGGCGGTGTTCACATCGGAAAATGCACAGGACTGGTGCCGGGAAAACGACATTGAGCCCGAGGATGACGAGCTGATTTTGCAGCGGCGCATCAGCGCCGACGGCAAGAGCAGCTGCCGCGTCTGCGGCGTGCCCGTCACGGTGGCGCAGCTGCGCGAGCTTGGGGCCTTTCTGCTGGACATCCACGGGCAGAACGACGGGCGTCAGCTCATGGACGAGGCGCGGCACATGGAATATCTCGACCGCTTCGCCGGCCTTTTGCCCGATCTGGAGGCTTACGCCGAAGAATATCGCGCCTGGCAGTCCATCGCAGCGGAGATAAAACGGCTGACAATGGACGAGGCGGAAAAGGAATACCGCACGGAACGTCTGCGCGCAGCGCTTTCCGAACTGGAGAGTGCGGAGCTCGCCGAGGGCGAGGAAGCAGCGCTTGAGGCGCGGCGCGAGCTGCTGAAAAACGCGGGAAGACTCACCGAGGCGCTGGATGAGAGCTATGCACTGCTCTACGCCGCGGAGGACTCCGCGATCTCCCTGTCCTCCGAGGCATCGGACCTGCTCGATCGGGCGCAGGCCTGGGCGCCGTCGCTGGGCGAGGCGGCAAGGCTCGTCACGGACGCGCGCTATCTTCTGGAGGACGCGGCCGAGCGCGTGCGCGAGACGCGCGCGGAGCTGGACTTCTCCCCCGAGGAATACGACCGGCTGGAAAGCCGGCTTTCGACCCTGCGCAGACTGCGCAAAAAATACGGACGCGATGAGGCGGAGTTGCTCGCCTACATGGAGGAGTGCCGCGCGCAGCTGGACGATTTGGAATATGCCGATGATCGTTTGCTCCGGCTGGAAAAGGATCTTGCCGCAGCGGAAGCGCGCGTGCGAAAAGCGGCCTCGGCGCTGCGCGAAAAGCGCGCTGCAGCCGGGACAGAGCTGCAAAAGCGCATCCAATCCGAGCTTGCGGCACTGCGCATGCCCTCCGTGCGCTTTGAAACGGAGATCGTCCCGCTTTCCGGCAAGCCGGGCTTTGACCGGCGCGGAGACTGCGAAGTGCGCTTTCTCATGTCCGCCAACGCGGGCGAGAAGCCCGGGCGCATCGCGCAGATCGCCTCCGGCGGCGAGCTCAGCCGCATCATGCTGGCGATGAAGAGCGTCTTTGCGCAGAAGGATCCCGTGCCCGCCATGGTTTTTGACGAGATTGACACGGGCGTTTCCGGCATCGCCGCGCAGCGCGTGGGCGAAAAGCTCGCCGATCTCGCCGCGCACAGGCAGGTGCTGTGCGTGACGCATCTGCCGCAAATCGCGGCGATGGCGGATGCGCATTATGCCATTGAAAAATCCGAAACGGGTGGCCGCACCTTCACCAAGGTCTTCCCGCTCGACCGGGATGGGCGCGTGTGCGAGATTGCGCGGCTGCAAAGCGGCGAAAACCCCACCTCTGCCATGCTCGAGAGCGCGAAGGAACTGCTGCGCGCATCCGAAACGCGCAAATCGGGCGGCGCAGCCGAAAAGTAAGGAGCGAATACGGATGGATATGAAAGAACGGACGGCTGTTTGCCGCAAGGCCGGCATGAACTGCTGCCAGAGCGTTCTGTGCGCGCTGGGGGAATACACCGGTCTGCCGGAAATCACCGGCGTGAAGCTCGGCTACGGCTTCGGCGGCGGCGTGCTGTGCGGCAGCGTCTGCGGCGCTGTCACCGGCGGCCTGATGGCCATTAGCTACTGCTGCAGTGAGGGGACGAATCCCGCCGAGGAAAAGCCCGCCATGGTGGATCTTGGCCGGGAATTTGAACAGGCATTTATCGCGGAGTTCGGCACAATGATGTGTGATGAGCTCACGGCCGAATGCGGGCGTGACAACTGCGAGAAATACATTGAGTTCGGCGCGGAATGCGCGGAAAAATTTATACAAAAGCAAAACAGCTGCGCAAAGCCGCGCAGCGGGGAGTGAGAAAAAAATGGGAATTTATGAAGAACTGATTGCGCGCGGACTGATCGCACAGGTCACAAACGAAGAAGAGATCCGCGAGATGGTCAACGCGGGCAAGGCCACCTTTTACATCGGCTTTGACTGCACGGCCGATTCGCTGACCGCAGGTCACTTTATGGCGCTGACGCTCATGAAGCGTCTGCAGCAGGCCGGCAACCGCCCCATCGCCCTCATCGGCGGCGGCACCACCATGATCGGCGACCCCTCCGGCCGCACCGACATGCGCAAGATGCTCACCAAAGAGGACATCGACCACAACGCCGAATGCTTCAAGCGCCAGATGGAGCGCTTCATCGACTTCGGCGAGGGCAAGGCCATGATGATCAACAACGCCGACTGGCTTCTCGGCCTGAACTATGTCGAGATGCTGCGCGAGGTCGGCGCCTGCTTCTCCGTGAACAACATGCTGCGCGCGGAGTGCTACAAGCAGCGCATGGAAAAGGGCCTGAGCTTTTTGGAGTTCAACTACATGATCATGCAGTCCTACGACTTCTATCACCTGTTCAAAACCTACGGCTGCAACATGCAGTTCGGCGGCGACGATCAGTGGAGCAACATGCTCGGCGGCACGGAGCTGATCCGCAAAAAGCTCGGCAAGGACGCGCACGCGATGACCATCACCCTTTTGACCGATTCTCAGGGCAAGAAGATGGGCAAGACCGCCGGAAACGCCGTCTGGCTGGACGCGAACAAGACCACGCCCTTTGAGTTCTATCAGTACTGGCGCAACGTCGGCGACGCGGACGTGATGAAGTGCATCCGCATGCTGACCTTCCTGCCGCTGGAGCAGATCGACGCGATGGACGGCTGGGAGGGCAGCGAGCTCAACCGTGCCAAGGAAATTCTCGCTTTCGAGCTGACCAAGATGGTGCACGGCGAAGAGGAGGCCGTTAAGGCCGAGGCAAGCGCGAAGGCACTCTTCGGTGGCGGCGGTGCCGCTTCCGACATGCCTGTGACCGAGCTGACGGAAGCCGAGCTGACGGACGGCAAGGCCGATGTGCTTTCCCTGCTCGTCAAGGCCGGACTCTGCCCCAGCCGCGGCGACGCCCGCCGCAATGTCCAGCAGGGCGGCGTGACGGCGAACGACGCGAAAATCACGGACGCGAACCACGCGTTCTCTGCCGACGAGCTGCGCGAGGGTGTGCTGCTCCGTCGCGGAAAGAAGAACTACGCCCGCATCGTGCTGAAATAAGCCGGCTGCGGAAAACCAATATAAACAGAGGGAGACGCCGCAAAATGCAGCGTCTCCCTCTTTCTTTGCGTCCGGCGAAAACAGGGGTTTATGCAAAATGGACTTTGCACAAAAGGCTTGGTGCAACATGGGCTTGATGAAAAAAGGATTTGGGCGGGCACGGAGGACAAAAAGAGACACAGCGAAACGCTGCGTCTCCCCTTTTTTATTCATTTTGAGACATTTGGGTTGCCGCGCAGGAAGAAGCGCCAGGGATAATCCGCCGCTTCGCCCGCATAGGCAACGCCGATGCGCGCGGAAACGCCGATCTGCGCATCCGGAACCGGCTCACCGGGCGTGATGCTGAGTGTGTCGCCCAGCAGATCCAGCCCGTAGCAGCGCTTATCAATCCCCATCGCGGCGCAGAGCTTGCCCGGGCCGGAGCAGAGCTCCGTTATCTTCTCCCGCTTCCGGCGCGCACGCATCAGCTCGATCCCCTCAAGGGGCTCCAGCGCGCGGATGAGCACGGCCTGTGGGTTCCCCTCGCCCGCACAGACGACATTCATGCAGCTATGGATGCCGTAAATCAAATACACATAGGCAAAGCCGCCCGGGCCGTACATAACCGAGGTGCGGCCGTCCGGCGCGCGGCGCTTATAGGAATGGGCCGCGGCATCCGTCTCGCCGCAATAGGCCTCCGTCTCCACGATGCGTCCCGCTGTCACGCCCTCCGGCGTCACATGGCGCAGCGTGCAGCCGAGCAGACGGCGACTGAGCTCCAGCGCGTCTGATGCGAAAAAGTCCCGCGTGAGCATCAGTCCTGCTCCACCGCCAGACTGTAAAGCTCGTTTTTGGCAAAGCCCGTTTCCGCGGCCGCCATGCGGCAGGCCTCCTTGAGCGGACGGCCCTGCGCGCGATACTGCGAAACCAGCCGCAGCGCCTCCTCCTGTGTGACGGCAGGGCCGCTTTCCTCCGGCGCGCCCGCGACGATCAGCACGAACTCGCCCCGCGGCGTCTCCTCCGCGTAGCGCGCGGCAGCAGCCGCCAGCGTCGTGCGGATGCACTCCTCGTGCAGCTTTGTCATCTCGCGGCAGAGCGCAAGCTGCCGGTCACCAAAGGCCTCGTACATATCCTGCAATGTGCGCAGCAGCTTGTGCGGCGCTTCATAAAAAATCATGGTGCGCTTCTCGTCGCGCAAAGACTCCAGATGCGCAAGGCGCTTACCCTTCGTTACGGAGAGGAAGCCCTCGAAGCAGAAGCGCCCCGTCGGCAGGCCGCTCATGGCCAGCGCTGTGACGGCGGCGCAGGGGCCGGGCACGGACGCAACCGTCACGCCCGCCTCGGCGCACTGGCGCACCAGATCCTCCCCGGGGTCGGACACGGCGGGCATCCCGGCGTCCGTGACGAGTGCGCAGCTCTCCCCCGCGAGCAGCCGCTCGAGAATGCGCGCGCCCGCCGAGGCGCGGTTATGCTCGTGATAGCTCACCAGCGGTTTTTTGATTTCAAAATAATTGAGCAGCTTTCCGCTCACGCGCGTATCCTCCGCGGCGACGAAGTCCACCGTCTGCAAGGTTTCAAGCGCGCGCGGCGATATATCTCCCAAATTCCCGATCGGCGTTCCGACCAGATACAGCGTTCCGGACATACGCTACCTCCTGTGATAAATGCGGTTGATCTCCTCAGAATCCCGCCCCGCCTCGTCCGCGAGCAGCAGCGTCGGCAGAATCTCCAATCCCGGTTTCCCGCCGCGCCGTCCCTCCACGAGAAACAGGCTCGGCGCTTTGTGCGCCTGATGCTGCACCATGCGCAGGCGCTTCGGTTCAAGCCCCGATGCGGACATCGCGCAGAGCACTTCGCTCATGCGCTCGGGCCGGTGCACCAGCGCGAACAGGCCGCCCCAGCGCGTTAAGCGCCGCGCGGCGGCGCAAAGCTCCGAAAGAGAACAGCTGTCCTCGCTGCGCGCGGCGGCGCGGCGATCGTCGGGCGACTGCCGTCCGCTTCCGGAGGCGAAGTAGGGCGGGTTGGAAACGACCAGGTCATAGCCGCCGGCAGACGGCAGTATGCTTGCAGCGCGCAGGTCGCCCTCAATGACGCGGCAGCGCGCTTCCAATCCGTTTTCCGCAATATTCCTCCGGCAGAGCGATGCCGCTTCGGGATTGATCTCCACCCCGTCCAGCATCGCCTTTGGCGCTTTATCGGCCAGCAAAAGCATGAGCGTACCCCCGCCGCAGCCGAGATCGAGAATGCGCGCGGCATTCCCGGCGGAAGCAAAATCCGCCAGCAAAACGCTGTCCGTGCTCACGCGGAACACGCCCGGGGCATCGAAAAACCGCGGCCCGCCCGGATACAGGGCATCCGCTCCGCGATTCGGGGTTTGCCTTTCTCCGTTCAAAGCCGCTCTCCCCTTTCCAAACAAATCCGCGCGAATCCATCACCCGCGCCCGCAAGGGTCAGTTCCCCTCTCCAACAAGGCGCGCGGAAAACGCAGCGGCGAACAACAAATGATAGTAGAAAAGCCCCCGGCAAAGGCCGGAGGCTTTTCTGGTTCGGAGATTTACTCCTCCTCGATCGCACCGGTGGGGCAAGCGCCAGCGCAGGCGCCGCAGCCAAGGCAGGTGTCCTGATCGATGACATAGATGCCGTCGCCCTCGGAGATCGCGCCGGCCGGGCAGGTGCCCGCGCAGGAACCGCAGCAAACGCAGCCGCCCTTGATAACAAATGCCATTTTTCTTTCCTCCATATTGATCTTGATGAAAGCCTAACCCTTTCGGGCAAATGTACAGCATGTATTGTAACATAAAGTATAGAAAAAGCAAATGGTATTTTACGTATTTCCGAAAAACTGTAAATTAGCGCGAAATTCGTTGTATTCTTTTGAAAAACAGAGCTTTTGCGGCGCTATTTGCACGAGATCGGCTGTAATCGGGATTAGCACTCTCTAACGTCGATTGCTAATTTGACCATTTCTGACTATTATATAGGCGTAAGGTCAAAGTTAGTCAAAGTCAATCAATCGGGAAAGGAAGCGTTTGGGATGGGCACGAGTGATCTGATCGCGCGATTCATATTGGAGGCGCTGGACAACGAGGAGGGCATTGCGGAGCTGCAGCGGAGCATGATCGCCAGCCGCTTTGGCTGCGTGCCGAGTCAGATCAACTATGTGATCTCCACCCGCTTCTCGCCGGAGCACGGCTACGTTGTGGAATCCCGGCGCGGCGGCGGCGGTTACATCCGCATCAAGCGGGTGCGCAGCAGTCCGACGGAGCTGATCATGCACGCCGTCAACGCCGTGGGCGACACGCTTGACGCGGCGGCGGCCAGAGCCTTCGTGACGAATCTGCACGAGGCCGCGGCGCTTGACCGCCACAGCGCACGATTGATCCTTGCCGCCGTGAGCGACAGCGCGCTGCGTCCGCTGCGGCAGCCGGAGCGCGACCGCGCAAGGGCCTCCGTTCTCAAGCATATGCTGGTGACGGCAATCTCAGACTGACAGGGACAAAATCTGTGTAATTTCATCACAAGGAGGATATTACAATATGAAATGCGAAAAGTGCAACGAAAGAGACGCCAACTTCTTCTATACCGCAACGATCAACGGGGAAACCACGCAGAGGCATCTGTGCAGCGAATGCGCAGCCGAGGAGGGGCTGGACAAAGTGTTCCGCCAGCAGCGCGACGATGTGTTTTCGGACTTCTTCGGCCGCCGCAGCCTGTTTGACAGCTTCTTCGCCGATCCCTTCTCGCTGATGGACGGCTTCTTCCCCCGCCGCAGCCTCTTCGGAAGTCTGCTGCCGACCATGACGCTGCCGCGTCTGCGCGTTGCTCCCCCGGAGCAGGCAAAGGCGGAGGCCGCCGCACCGAGCGAGACCGCCGCGCCGGCGGAGCAGGCTGCGCAGGAGGAAACCGAGAAGGCCATCCCGCAGGACGCCGGCGAGGAGATCCGCATGCTGCGCGAGCTGAACGCCCTGAAGCATCAGCTGCGCGAGGCGGTGTACACGGAGGATTTTGAAAAGGCCATTGAGCTGCGGGATAAAATCCGCGAATTGGAGAAATAATCTTTCCAGACCAAACTCTGCACAGCGGGCTTTCATGCGGCGGATTCCGCCGCACGGCCTGCGAAAAGACGGACGTCGGATCGGGCGATCCGGCGTCCGCATTGCGAAGAGGGGAAAATCCGCCCGGCGCAGGCCGGCACAAAAGAGGATTTCCCGCGCGGAAAGACAAAGGAGTGAACTGAACTATGCGAAACGATAATTTCACCGAGCGCGCGAAAGCCGCCATCGCCAGGGCGCAGGAGGCCGCCGAACGGATGGGACACAGCTACATCGGCTCGGAGCATCTGCTGCTCGGTTTGGCACGCGAGAACGAGGGGCTTGGCGCAAAGGTGCTGCGCGAAAACGGCCTGGATGCGGAATTGCTTACATCCCTTGTGGAGCGTTTCGTCGGACGCGGCGCGCCCGGCGCGCCCGCACAGGGCTTCACGCCCCGCGCCAAGCGCGTGATTGAGCTGGCTTTCGCGGATGCATCCCGTCTGGGACACCGCAGCGTCGGCACGGAGCATCTGCTCATGGGCATCCTGCGCGAGCCGGACAGCGCCGCGGCGCGCATCATCACCAGCACGGGCGCCGACCTCAACAAGCTCTATACGGACATCGTGGGCGTTTTCGGCGGCGCGGACTACAAGTCCCGCCCGCAGCCGCAGCCGCAGGGCGCACAGCGCAGCGCCGCCCGCAGCCGCAGCGAGACCAAGACGCTCGATCAATACAGCCGCGACCTCACGGACGCCGCCGGAAAGGGCGCGCTCGATCCGGTCATCGGCAGGGAGAAAGAAATCCAGCGCGTGATTCAGATTCTCTCCCGCCGCACGAAGAATAACCCCGTGCTGATCGGCGAGCCGGGCGTCGGCAAGACGGCCATC
>JAFXAW010000047.1 GCA_017522015.1 Oscillospiraceae bacterium
AATGTCTCTCAGCTCATCACGAACTTTTTTGAGTTCGGCATACGCTTCCTTTTTTGCGGTTAGCAGGTCGGCAAATTCCACTTGCAGGCTCTTGACGGTCGGGAGCTTCTTCACTCCCATTTCATCAAAAGCCTTTTTCGCAGCTTTATGGATGATGATGTCTGCCTCGTGTTCCTCCAAAAACTTTTTAGAGTAACCAGACTTCCGGTAGGCAACATACACATCCCTCGTTTTGGAGTAATTGACGATATGGGTCTTTAAGACATTGATCTCGGCAAGACGGTTTTGAGCTTCTATGATTTTCGCAGAAAGCTCTTTTTCTTTTGCCGACAGTTCTGCCTTGCGCTCTGCCATCGCCTCATAGCTGAATCCATGCTCATCCATATAGAGCTTGGTTTTTGCCATTCGCTTTAGGTTCTCAACCGTAGCCCAGCGGCGATAAAGTATCGTTGTTTTCCATGATTACCTCCGTAAATGCAAAGAGCGCCCAGCGAATGAAATCACTGAGCGCTCGGATTTAGGATTATTTTATTGAGGTCAAAATCAGACAAACGATATCAAAATCGATCAGCGTTATTGCTGCCGATGCAGTCCCTTTTGTGGCTTCGGAAGGGGCTGAAATGTAGCCCATTTTTAGCCCATGATTTAACCCATCAATTAACCCATTCGGGGATTTTAACCCCTATTTAACCCATATAAACGAGTATAGGTTAGGTCAGATTGCGTCAAACCATATCAAAAGGAAAAACCCCGGAATTGCGATAATTCCGGGGTTTTGAGTGCTTTTGCGGTATAAAAAGTACAGTTTAGCGCTTGCTGAACTGAGGCGCACGACGGGCGGCCTTCAGACCGTACTTCTTACGCTCTTTCATGCGCGGATCGCGGGTGAGCAGGCCGGCAGCCTTCAGAGGCGCACGGTAGCTCTCGTCGACCAGAAGCAGCGCGCGGGCGATGCCGTGACGGATCGCGCCGGCCTGACCGGTGACGCCGCCGCCGGTGACGGTGGCTTCGATGTCAACCTTATCCGTCGTGCCGGTGCAGCCGAGGGGCTGACGGACGATCAGCTTCAGGGTATCCAGACCGAAGTAATCATCGATGTCACGGCCGTTGATGGTGATCTGGCCGCTGCCACCGGGGAAAAGATGGACGCGCGCGACGGAGGACTTCCGACGGCCGGTGCCATACAGATAGGGCTTCTTGCTCGTATAGGTTGCCATTTTTGTTCCTCCTTACTTAGTCCGCCCAAAACTCGGGCTTCTGCGCTTCGTGCTTGTGCTCCGCGCCGCGGAAGACCTTCAGACGGCGAAGCTGCCACTTGGCGATGGAGTTCTTCTGGAGCATACCGCGAACGGCAAGGCGCATGGCCAGCTCCGGCTTCTCCGCCATGAGCTTCTTATACTGGGTCTCCTTGAGACCGCCGGGATAACCGGAATGAGTGCGATAGTACTTCTGCTCCAGCTTCTTGCCGGTGAGCACAGCCTGTTCCGCATTGAGGATGATGACGAAATCGCCGCAATCGACGTGGGGCGTGTAATCGACCTTACGCTTGCCGCGAAGCAGGTCCGCCGCGATCGCCGCCGTCTTGCCCAGGGGCTTGCCGGCTGCGTCCAGGACATACCACTTACGGACAACCTCGTCCGGTTTTACCATTGTTGTGGACATCTTTTCTGCCTCCATTGTATTTGAAAATAAGCTTTGACATTTTGTCAGCACACCTGTAAAATAGCTTCACAAAAAGAAAGCGCGTACAGGCGCTTTTCTTTTATAACACAGGGAAAATTGCATGTCAACACTTATTTTTTATGTTTTTCATCCGCAAATATGAAATCTCCCGTTTTCTCGCTTTTTCTCTTGTTTACTCTTGAATGCTCCGTTTCATTTTTTATTTTATTTTTTCAGCACAAGGGGCGCATCTCCGATAGGCCGGCTCGCATCGGGTAAGGAGGCAATATGACAAAGGAACTCAACGCGCTCACAGGCTATGTCCGGCGCTGTGTGGACGACTATAACATGATCTCCGAAGACGATCGGATCGCGGTCGGCGTGTCCGGCGGGAAGGACAGTCTGGTGCTTCTTTGCGCGCTGAACCATCTGCGCGGCTACTATCCCAAAGCCTTTGCGCTGGAGGCCATTACGATTGATCTCGGTTTTGATGGGATGGACTACTCCCCCATCGCTGAGCTCTGCCGTCGGCTCAACGTGCCCTATACGCTCATCAAAACGGACATTAAGGAAGTCGTTTTCGACGTCCGGCAGGAGGAGAACCCCTGCTCGCTCTGCTCCAAAATGCGCCGCGGCGCGCTGAACGACGCGATGAAAACGCATGGTTACAACAAGCTCGCGCTCGGGCACCACTTTGACGACGCAGTGGAGACCTTTCTGATGTCCCTGCTCTTTGAAGGACGAATCAGCTGCTTCAAGCCCATGACCTGGATGAGCCGCGCAGGCGTCTGGCAGATCCGGCCGCTGCTCTATGCCAGCGAGGAGCGCGTTGCCTCCGTGGCCGAAAGGCTTGCGCTGCCGATTGTGGAAAACCCCTGTCCGCAGGACAAGGCGAGCAAGCGGCACGAAATCAAAGGTCTGATTCGCGAGCTCTCCGCGCAGCATCAGGACATGAAGAGCAAGATTTTCGGCTCCATGCAGCGCCTCCCGCTCGAGGGCTGGGAGAAACAGACACGCAACGCAAAAACCGCGCCCACGGATGTTTCCTCCGCAGACAACGAATAACAAAAAGGCTGCTTCACAAAGCAAAGTGAAGCAGCCTTTTGATTTTTCCTCAGTTAAATTTCAGGCTGATGTCCGACGAACGGACGCTGTGCGTCAGCGCGCCGACCGAGATGAAGTCCACGCCCGTTTCCGCAACGGCACGAAGATCCCGCTCCCCCATGTTGCCGCTGGCTTCCGTGAGCGCACGACCCGCGATACGCTGCACCGCGATGCGCATCGTCTCGTTGTCCATGTTATCGAGCATGATGATATCCGCGCCGCTCCCGATCGCCTCATCGACCTGTTCCAGCGTCTCTGTCTCCACCTCAATCCGCAGCGTATGCGGCGCATTCTGCCGCACGGCGGCGATCGCTTCCCGGATTCCGCCCGCTGCACTGATGTGGTTATCCTTGATGAGAACGCCGTCCGACAGATTGAAGCGGTGATTGCTGCCGCCGCCAACGCGCACAGCGTATTTTTCCAGCACACGCAATCCGGGCGTGGACTTGCGCGTATCCACGATGCGCGTTTTCGTGCCCGCGACAGCGGAAACCGCCTGCGCCGTGCGCGTGGCAATGCCGCACATGCGCTGCATCAGGTTGAGCGCCACGCGCTCCCCCGTGAGAATGCTGCGGCTGCAGCCGGAAACCTCAGCAAAGTATTCTCCCTTCTTCACAAGCTCGCCATCCCGGCGCAGGGATGTGAAATTCAGCGTCGGATCCGTCAGCGCAAAAACGCGCTTTGCAACGTCCAGCCCGCAAAGGACCAGATCCTCCTTGGCGAGAAAACGTCCGCGCGAGACCGCCTCCGGCGGGATGCAGCTTTCGGTTGTGATATCTCCGGTGCCGACATCCTCCTGCAATGCGGCAGTGAGGAGGGCATCCAGTCCAAGTGTGTTCATGGATCTTTCTCCCTTCTTGTCAGGAAATGCGGTAGTGCGCGCCGACGCTCTCCTTGCGCGCAAGCGCTGCGCGCAGAATGGCCTCGGCAATGCATGCAATATTGTTCGCCTCCACCAGTTCCCGGCTTCTCGGGAGCGTCGGCGGAATCAGCTTCTGCAGCTCAAGTATGCGCGCAAGAGCCTTTTCCATGCCCTCTGTCGTGCGCACGACAAAGCCGTGCTCACTCATCAAGCTGCGTATCTCCTGCCGGATCGCGTCCAGATCGGGAACGGGTGCGCTTTTTTCCTCCGGAAAATCGGGCATCGTAAAGCTTGTCCCCTCACCCGCGGCGAGCCGCGCACAGATATCCTCGGCCGCGCGTCTGCCAAACACAAGGCACTCCAGCATGGAGTTGGAAGCCAGACGGTTCGCGCCATGCACGCCGGTGCTGGCGGCCTCACCGCAGACATAGAGCCCGGGCACACAGGTGCGCGCATAGGTATCGGTGTGGATGCCGCCGATCATATAGTGCTGCACGGGACGCACCGGAATCCAGTCCTTTGCAATATCAACGCCCCAGCGCATGCACTCGTGATAAATTGTCGGAAAGCGGCGGGCAAGGAAATCCGCGCCCTTTTCCGTGATGTCCACGAACACATGATCCTCGCCGGAGGCAGACAGCTCCGCAATAATTCCGCGCGCGACAATGTCCCGCGGGGCAAGCTCAGCAAGCTCATGCTGTCCCTGCATAAAGCGCTCGCCCTTTGCGTTTTTGAGCTTTCCGCCTTCACCGCGGACCGCTTCGGAGATCAGGAAAGTGCGTCCCTCTGCGCCCGGCATCCAGAGTCCCGTGGGATGGAACTGGATGAACTCCATGCCGGAGGTTTCCGCGCCCGCGCGGATCGCCGCAGCGATGCCATCCCCTGTCGCGACGGAAGGATTCGTACTCGCATCGTAGACCTGACCGATTCCGCCCGTGGCAATGATGATGCTGCGCGTACGAATGGCCTTCCAGTTTCCGTCCGCATCAACGACTGCTGCGCCGGACACCTCGCCGTTTTCATCCGTAAGGATGTCCACAAAGAAGCTGTGCGTCAGGAAAATCACGTTCTGACGCTTCGCCACGAGACGCGCAAGGGATTTGACCGTCTCCCGGCCCGTCGCATCGCCGCCGGCGTGGACGATCCGGTTCATGTGGTGTCCGCCCTCCCGCGTGATGGCAAGGTCGCCATCGTCGTTGAGATCAAAGGGCACACCGAGGGAGACGAGATTCATCACATCCTTGGGGCCTTCCTCGACCAGAACGCGAACCGCATCCTCGTCACAGATCCCCGCCCCGGCAACCAGCGTATCCTCCAGATGCAGCTCCGGGGCATCCTCCTTGGAGATTGCCGCGGCGATGCCGCCCTGCGCAAGATAGGAATTGGAGATCTCCACATTCTCCTTGGTGATGATACAGCAGGAAACATCCTCCTGCAGCATCAGCGCTGCATATAAGCCCGCAATACCCGTGCCGACAATCAGAACATCATAACCATTGCTGTCGAGCAGCTCAGGTTTTCCGGAAAAAGCATATCGCATGTTGATTCTTTCCTCATTTCTCCGCGAAAGAGCCGGCAGACTCTCTCGTCCCGCAAGCAGGAATCGGGCAAAACACCCCTTTTCCTGCATTCGTTTCCATGAAAGCCTTTGAATTTATAAAAAACGGGACGCCCGGTTTGGGCGTCCCGCCGTCGCCATGATCAGATCAGTGCGTCATATAATAATCGCGCGCGTAGTTGTAGTAAACATCGCGAACGATCGCCATCTTCTCCTGATAGAGTTCCTCAGAGGGCTGACGCTGAATATTCGCGCAGTAGTTGAAGCCGCCGCCCGGCGCGAAGGTGTCCACATACTCGTACAGGGCCGCACGCAGCGTCTCCGGATCCACATCCTGTCTGCCGATCGGGCCGGTGGTATCCCATGCGCCGGCGATGATCAGCTTGTCGCCATATTTCTTCTTGATGCCGACCAGATCGTTGCAAACCTGCGCCGGGTTCCAGGACTTAATGCCCATCTCGAGCCAATCGTCAATGAAGATCTCGCAGTGGCCGCAGTCGTGACGGTCCAGATAGATGCCGTTTTCGAGCGCGAGATCGGCATGCTTCTTGTGGAAGGGCTTAACGAGCCGGCGATACATATCCAGAGAGAAGAAGGGCGCGAGCTTGGCCGCATCATCGTCCATGATCGTGTAAACCTCAGGCTTGGCATACTGGATCTGCTTGCGCATGACCTCCAGATAGAACTCGGAAACGTACTCAAACAGCGCGTAGACCTCTTCAGGCTCCTCGTGCATGGCGATGAGGGCACCCTCAAAGCCCATGAAGCTCACGAGCGTAAGGAAGTAGTCGCCGCCAACCGTCTTCACCGCGAGCTTGCTGCGATCGACATTCTTGGTCAGGCTGTTGTAGTAGCCTTCCCAGTCACGGCCGGTCAGATCCGGATTCTTGATCACATCGCGCCACTTGGTGATGTCGTCGAGCAGAATCTCGCCCGGCTTGGGCATAGCGCCGTTGAGCAGGTCTGCACTGCCAACATAGGTAACACCGTACACGGTCGTGATCGGGCCGTTCGGGCAGTTGTTCGGCGTAAGCAGCTCGTCCGGCAGCGGGGCGCTCCAGGGCTCAATGTACGGAGCCGGGATATACTCCGGAAGCTCGCCTTCCATTGTTCTCAGGTAATTCTCTTTCGGTGTGAGTGTCATTTCGTTATCCCCCATAATGTCAATGTAGTCCGTGCGCATATGCTGCGCACGCTGCACTTTGTTTCCATACTAAATAATACCATGCCGCGCGCGGCCTGTCAATTCATCTTTCTTTTATGATGTTATTCCTCGTTCTCCAGGTTCAGTCTGGCATCCCGAATCAGTTTCCGGGGGCACTTCGTCGCGCACTTTCCGCAGGACACACATTTGGTGTAGTCAATCACGGCGCGGCCGTCGATCACACGGATGGCGTCGTACTCGCAGATTTTCTCGCAGATATGGCAGGCCAGGCAGCCCAGATCGCAATAATTGCGCAACACCCTGCCGGGGTCTTTGGATGAGCAGGCCACGGTTATGTCCGCAGCATAGGGCACTTTGATGATGATTCCCTTTGGGCAGACGCTCGCGCAGGTCATGCAGCCCTTGCATTTCTCATGATCCACATGGGCAATGCCGTCTTTTAGATAGATGGCGTCAAAGGGGCAGGCCTTGACGCAGCTTCCGTAACCGAGGCAGCCGTAAGGACATCCGTTGGCGCCGCTGCCTCCGCCAAGCTGCATCGCCGCATTGCAATCCGGAATGCCGGAGTAGATGAGCTTTTTCTTCATGTGCCCGGTCGTTCCGGAGCATTTGACCTGCGCCACACAGCGCTCCGTCTCCTCGGCCTGTACGCCCATAATCTCCGCAATTTTTCCTGCAGTCGCATTGCCGCCGGGCACGCAGGCGTTCGTTCGCGCACCGCTCGTGACGATGGCGTCGGCATAGGCACTGCAGCCTGCAAAGCCGCAACCGCCGCAATTTGCTCCGGGCAGAATCTCCGCGATCGCCTCCTGACGCGGATCCTTTTCCACCGCAAACTTTTTCGCCGCGAAAGCCAGAACCGCGCCGAAAACAACCGCGAGCGCGCCCAGAATCAGCACGGCATAGATCACCGTTGTCATATCTCTCGCCTCCTTACCAGACCCGCAGTCCGGAAAAGCCCATGAACGCCAGCGCGATCAGGCCGGCCGAGACCAGCGCGATCGGAAAACCCTCAAAAGCTTTCGGATACTCCGCAAACTCCAGCCGCTCCCGCACGCTGGCAAACAGCACAATCGCAACGAGAAAGCCGATGCCGCCGGTGATGCCGTAGACAACGCTCTCGATAAAACTATAGTTTTTCTGCACGTTGAGCAGCACAACGCCGAGCACCGCGCAGTTGGTGGTAATCAGCGGCAGATAAATGCCGAGCGCCTCATAGAGGCTTGGGATTGCCTTTTGCAGAAACATCTCGACAAACTGCACCAGGCTGGCAATAATCAGCACGAACGCCAGCGTCTGCAAAAATTCCAGATGCAGCGGAACCAGAATCAGATTGACGAGATAGCAGAAGATGGAGGCCAGCGCCATCACAAAAATGACCGCAATGCCCATGCCGAGCGCGGTATCCATCTTCCTGGAAACGCCCATGAATGGACAGATGCCCAAAAACTGCACAAGGATGAAGTTTTCAACCAGAATTGCGCCGAGCGCAATGGAGAGAATGCCGGTAAAACTCATTTTACGCTCCTCTCTTTCTCCTCAGCTTTCTCCTTACCGCGCCGCAGGAAATGCTGCATCAGCGCAATCAGGAAGCCGAGAGTCAGAAATCCGCCGAAGGGCATGATCATCAGCATCGCACCGTACTCCGCGGGAAAGATTCGAATGCCGTCACCGCCGTTGAGCAGTCCTGCGCCAAAAGTTCCGGCGCCCAGCAGTTCACGGATGATACACATGGCGATCAGCACCAGCGTGTAACCCACGCCCTGAAAGATGCCGTCCAGCGCAGACACGCCGACGGTGTTTCTGGAGGCAAAGGCCTCGGCGCGGCCGAGGATGATGCAGTTGACCACGATCAGCGGAATAAACACGCCCAGGCTTTCGCTCAGCGCCGGCAGGAAAGCCTGCACACAGAGATCCACAATCGTCACAAAGCCCGCAATAATCACGACATAAGCCGCAATGCGGATCTTCTGCGGGATAACTTTTCGCAGCAGAGAGATCACAACGTTGCAGCAGGTCAGAATGACAGTTACGCAAATCCCCATGCCGATGCCGTTGAAAAGCGATGTCGTAATGGCAAGCACAGAGCACATACCCAGAAGCTGCACGAGCACGGGATTTTTTGTGACAAGCCCTTCTTTGAGCTGTTCTTTCACATTCATGCAGAGCCCTCCTTAACGGTCAGCACCGCGACAAGCGCCGCAGAAACGCCGTCTGTAACCGCACGGGACGTGACAGTTGCGCCGGTGATTGCATCAATCTCCCCGCCATCCTTTGTGATGGCAATCGCGCCGCTCTTGCCGACAAACTGGGCGCACCATTCCGGCGCTGCCGCCTTATCTCCAAGCCCCGCCGTCTCGGCCATATCCACGATGGCGACGCCGGAAACCGTTCCGTCCGCACCAACGCCGACCAGCATATCGATTTTGTCCTGCGATCCGGGCACGTTCAGGCGCACGACCCAGCCGCCGGCTGCCTCATACAGCTCTGTAACGCGCGCGTCGTCGCCGCTGTATTCCACGCGCCGATATTCGTCCGCAGGCAGAACCTCCCGCATGGCCGCGGCAGTCTTCTCCGCGCGGATCGTTTCAATCCTGTCTTTTGTAGCGTAGTTGGTCAGGCCGAGCAGCAGCGCCACGATCGCAGAAATCAGGAACAGCACGAGAATCAAGCGCACGCCGCTTTCGGATTTCTTCGTCTTCGTCACGGCGCACCACCCTCTTTCTTTGCCGCTGCGGATCCGGCTTTTTCCGCTCTTCTCTGCGCGCGGGACACGCCGAAGCGGCGCGGCAGCGTGGTCTTGTCAATCAGCCAGACACAGAGGTTCATAATCAGTATGGCGTAGCTCACGCCCTCGGAATAGGACCCGAAATAGCGGATGAACACCGTCAGCAGTCCGCAGCCGATGCCGAAGATATACTGTCCTTTCTTTGTAACAGGGCTGGTGCTGTAGTCCGTCGCCATAAAGATCGCACCGAGCATCAATCCTCCGCCGCACAGGTGGCAGAGCATCCACTGCAGGCGGTCACAGTCCCCTTTTGGGAACACGAAGGTCAGCACCGCCACCGTGAGCAGATAGCTCAGCGGGATGCGCAAAGAAATCACCCGGCGCACGAGAAGATAGATGCCGCCGAGCAGCAGCGCCACGACGCTCACCTCCCCGAGTGAGCCGCCCGTGTGGCCGAGGAACATATCCAGAACGCTGCTTTCCGGAAGCTGGCCAAGGTGCAGGTTCGCCATGGGCGTGGCACCCGTCACGGCATCCACCGCGCGAAGATTCAAAATGCTGTTGTAGCTCAGCGGCACCATCCATGTGGTCATGGCCACCGGCCAGGAAAACAGGAAGGCACGCGCCGCAAGCGCGGGGTTTAGAAAATTCTTCCCGATGCCGCCATAGAGCTGCTTGACGATCACAATCGCGAAGAAAGCGCCAACAACAGGCAGCCACCAGGGGGCGTTGGCCGGGAGGCAGAATGCCAACAGCATACCGGTGACGGCAGCAGAGAGATCTCCAATGGAGCTGCTTTTCTTCATCAGCTTCCGATATGCCCACTCAAAGAACACAGCGGACACAACGGAGATCGCCACGATCATCAGCGCGCGCAGCCCAAACAGATAGACGGAAACGCAAAGCGCGGGCAGCAGCGCGATGATCACATCGAGCATGATGCTTGTTGTGTTATCCCCGGAACGGATGTGCGGCGAGGAGGACACGGTGAGATGCTTATTTTCATTCATTTTTCCCAGCCTCCTTTCCTGCAGCGGCCTCAGATGCTTCCGACTGCATCTTTGCTTCCTCAGCGCGCGCCTTGTCTTCGGCGGCCTTTGCCCGCAGCTTCGCCTTTCCGGTCCGGAAGGCGTGTGTCAGATGCAGTCTGCCGGGGCAGGCGTAGGTGCAGGCGCCGCATTCGATGCAATCTGTGATGCGGTATTTTTCCATCATCGCGTAATCGCTCCTGCGCTCATACATATACATGTACAGGGGCAGCAGCCGCATCGGGCAAACCTCTGTGCAGCGGCCGCAGCGGATACAGGTCGGATCCTCAAGCGTCTGATCCTCATCCTCGCAAAACGCCAGCAGCGCATTTGTGGCTTTCAGCGTGCCGACGGAGAGATCGAACATGGCGTTGCCCATCATCGGGCCGCCCATCAGCACCTTTTTCGGCTGTTCCCTGAATCCGCCCGCAAGCGAGAACACATGTTCCAGCGGCGTACCGATGCGGACGATGAGGTTCATCGGCCTTTGCACGGCGCTGCCCGCAACGGTCACAACACGCTCCACCGCAGGATAATTCTCATACACCGCGCGGTGGACACAGTAGGCCGTAAAGACGTTGAACACGGCGCAGCCCACGTCCGCCGGCAGGCCGCCGGGCGGCACTTCCCTTCCCGTAACGGTCTGGATGAGCTGCTTTTCCGCCCCCTGCGGATAGCGGCAGCGCATCGGAACAATCGTGATGCCCATTTTCTCCGGCTTTTTGCTGCGCAGCAGCGCAATGGCGTCCGCCTTATTTGTTTCAATGCCGACGCTCGCTTTCTCCACGCCGCAGGCGCGCATGAGCAGCCGGATGCCGGAGAGCACCTCATCCGGATGCTCCAGCATTGTGCGATGATCGCTGGTTATGTAGGGCTCGCATTCCGCGCCGTTGATCACAAGTGTTTTGACTCTGCCCTTCCCGCTCGTGATTTTGAAAGCAGTCGGGAATGTCGCGCCGCCCATGCCGACCACGCCGCAATCCCGGATGATCGCGGTGATCTCCTCCCCGGAGAGGGCCGCCACTTCCGCCTCACTTCGCACGCGAATCGTCTCGCAGAGTGTGTCCTGCCCGTCACTTTCGATCACGACGGAGTTGACCTTCGTTCCGTTTGCATGCAGGCGCGGCTCGACGGCCACGACTTTACCGGAAACAGACGCATGCACAGGTGCCGCAATGGGCGCATCCGTATCGCCGATTTTCTGCCCGAGCTTCACATAGTCGCCAACGGCCACCGTCGGCTGACATGGCGTGCCGATGTGCAGGGACATGGGGATCACAACCTGCGCCGGGGGCGCCGAGGGCGTCGAGGGGCAGGCGTTTGTCGGATTTTTGTTTTCATTCGGATGAACCCCACCAAAGAATTTGAAGGCCATCTCCATCACCTCTTTATCGCAGACACGTTCCCATCGGGAACATTGGGCGCAACCTTGCGCCCTTTTCAATCAATGTAATAATTTATTATAACACCGCTACAGCGCTTCGTCTATATTTTTCACAGGACGCGCAGGGAAAAACGCGGAAAAACAGTGCCCCACTTTCTGCCCGCTTGCATGAAAAAGAAAAAACCCACCCCGAACTACGTCGGGATGGGTGTTTTTCCTTTCAGCCGAAGCTTACACGGCACGGGTAACCTTATTGCTGCGCATGCATCTGGTGCACACATAGACGTGCTTGGGGGTTCCGTTCACCACGGCCTTGACACGCTTTACGTTGGGCTTCCACGTGCGGTTGGAACGTCTGTGGGAGTGGCTGACCTGAATACCGAAAGTCACGCCCTTGCCGCAAAACTCGCACTTTGCCATCTGCTGCACCTCCTTGCAAATCGAATTTACATATTTTTGCTTATCAAGCTTACCTATCATAGCAGAACGCAAAACAAAATGCAAGAAAAATTTTCGTCTTTTTTTGTTTTTTTCATTTTTCATGCATTGCGCGGTATTTTCCGCTCCTGCACTTGCCAAAAATCAGGAAAGCGGTTAAAATATATGTGTTCCCCCTACCCTGTCGCCGTTATTTTGCGGCGCGGCAGCATAGAATACCAGCGGATGCCTTGCCTTCTCTTTTCAGGCGGCACTCCGCAATGGGAGGCACACCTATGGATAAAGAATATCCCGTTAAGCTCCATGCGCTTGCGCAGGAGCTGGAGCTGACGGTTGTGAACCGTCCTGCGGATTATGACGATACGCTCATTCACGTCACGGCGGTCAATCGTCCGGGCTTACAGCTTGCCGGGTATTATGACTATTTTGATCCGCGCCGGCTGCAGATCATGGGCATCGTGGAAACCTCATATCTGATCTCGCTGCCGCCGGAGGAGCGCTTCAAGCGGCAGGATGCGTTTCTCTCCCGCCGCCCGGTCGCTGTCGTGATCTGCCACGGCAACGCCCCGCTGCGTGAATTTCTGCAGCTGGCGGAGGAATACGGCGTCCCGGTTCTGACCTCCAGCGAGGACACTTCGGAAACGATGTCCAAGGCCATCGACTTCCTGATGCGGGAGCTTGCCCCGCGCATCACACGCCACGGCGTGCTGGTGGAAGTGCACGGCGAGGGCCTGTTCATCATCGGAGACAGCGGCATCGGCAAGAGCGAAACGGCGCTGGAGCTTATCAAGCGCGGACACCGGCTCATTGCGGATGACGCGGTGGAAATCCGTCGCGTCGATCACAACGTCCTCCTCGGCGAAGCGCCCGAACTCATCCGTTATTACATGGAGCTGCGCGGCATCGGCGTAATCGATGTGCGGCAGATCTTCGGCGTCGGCGCCGTGAAGCCCAGCAACACCATCAACCTTGTCGTCAAGCTTGAGCTTTGGAACAAAGACAAGACTTATGACCGTCTCGGTATCTTTGAGGAATACACGGACATACTCGGCGTTAAAGTTCCCATGACCACCATCCCCGTCCATCCCGGACGAAACCTCGCTGTAATCATGGAAATTGCCGCCATGAATCACAGGCAGAAGCGTATGGGCTACAACGCCGCAATTCAACTCTCCGAGATGCATGACCGCATGATTGACAGCGGCGGCTTCTGAGGATTTTCCTGCCGAAACGGCGGCAAGGAAGGAGCGAATATGGACAACCGACTTTCCGCGCTGCTGCGCGCCTGCCCCAAGCTGCAATTTATTGAGAACGAACCGCTCAGCCGACATTGCTCGTTCCGCATCGGCGGCCCTTGCGCGGCGCTTGTAACGCCTGCTTCGTTGCAGGAGCTTTGCTGCGTTCTGCAGACGCTGCGGGACATGGGAGAGGAGCCGCTGCTCCTCGGCAAGGGTACAAATCTGCTCGTGACGGATCAGGCGCTTGACCGCATCGTCGTCAGAACGGAATCGCTCTGCGCCATCACGCGCTGCGGCGAGACCGGGCTGTACGCGCAAGCGGGCGTGCCGCTTTCGCGTCTTGCGCTTTTTGCCGCGGAACACAGCCTGACCGGGCTGGAATTTGCCCATGGCATTCCCGGCACGCTCGGCGGCGCCGCGGTGATGAACGCGGGCGCTTACGGCGGAGAGATGAAGGACGTCATCGTGGAAACGGACTGCGTGGATGAAAACGGCGCGCTTGTGACGATTCACGGCGAAGCACAGGGCTTTGCCTACCGCCGCAGCATCTTTTCCGATAAGAATCTGATCGTGCTCGGCTGCCGATTGGAGCTTCAGCCCGGCGACAGCGGCGCAATCCGCGCGCGGATAGCAGAGCTTTCCGAGAAGCGGCGCACAAGCCAGCCGCTCGACAAGCCCTCCGCCGGCAGCACCTTTAAGCGACCGGAAAAGGGCTATGCCGCAGCGCTGATTGACGAAGCGGGGCTCAAGGGCTACCGCGTCGGCGATGCAGCCGTGAGCGAAAAGCACGCGGGCTTCGTGGTCAATCTTGGAAACGCCTCTTTTTCCGACGTGCTTGCCGTCATGGAGCACGTGCAGGAGACCGTGCACGCACGAAACGGCATTCAACTCATGCCGGAAGTGCGGATCATACAATAGGACGCAGGGGGTAAATAGATGGAATTTCTGATCATATCCGGACTTTCGGGCGCAGGAAAGTCCCGCACAATGGATATTCTGGAGGATCTGGATTTCTATTGCGTGGACAATATGCCCGTGGCGCTGATCCCAAAATTCACCGAGCTGTGCCTGGCCACACGCGGGCGTTATGAGCGCGTTGCGCTGGCAACGGACATCCGCGAGCTGGGTTGCCCTGATGAGCTGTGGCAGGCTTTGGACGGTCTGCATGCACTCAACTGCGAATATAAGATCCTGTTCCTGGAGGCAGACACTCCCACGATCATCAAGCGCTACAAGGAAACGCGCCGCAAGCATCCCTTGGCGCCCTCCGGTGGCAGCATTGAAGAAGCCGTGCTGCGTGAGATCTCCATCATGGAGGGCATGCGCAGCCGCGCCGACTACATCCTCAACACAACCAACATGACCGTTGGCATGCTGCACGCAAACATCTATAAGCTCTTTGTCGGCGAGAAGGCCGGGCAGAGCCTTTCCGTCAACATCATCTCTTTCGGCTTCAAATACGGCATCCCGATCGAATCGGACCTCTTGTTCGATGTGCGTTTCCTGCCGAATCCATACTACCTAGCGGAGCTGCGGGAGAAAAACGGCACGTCAAGCGAAGTTTCCGACTTTGTGTTCAGTCAGGAATCTTCCCGCGAATTTATGCAGCGTCTGACCGACATGATCGACTATCTCCTGCCTCAGTACATTGAGGAGGGCAAGGCCACGCTGACCATCGGCATCGGCTGCACCGGCGGCCGCCACCGCAGCGTTGCCATCTCGGAGGCGCTTGCCGATCATATCGAAGCCGCAGGCTACACCGTTCGGCGCATCCACCGCGACATGGAAAAAGGCTGAGAACATAGAAATTCCGCATTTTTCGTCTCTGCGCCGATACATGCAACATGAACCACACAGACAAAACGCCCGGGAGGTGAAGAAAATGTCCTTTTCCGCCGATGTAAAAGCCGAACTCTGCCGTGTACCGCTCACGAAGAGCTGCTGCGCGCTGGCAGAGGCCTACGGCGTGCTGCTCTTCTGCGCAAGCTTTACCGCACGCGAGCTGCGCATCATCACCGGCAGCAAGGAGTTTGCGGAGCGTCTTCCGCGACTCTTCCGCAAAGCCTTTTCGCTCAGTTTCGACCGTGTGGAGGACAATTCCTCCGGCAGCAAACGCAGTTTCCTCATCACGGATACGCAGAAAATCGCAGAAATTTTCTCCCGCTTTGGATATGACGCCGGTTCTTCCCTGGCGCACCATGTGAATCTGGGCATACTGGGAGAGGAATGCTGCCGCGTTTCCTTCATCCGCGGTGCTTTTCTCGCAGGCGGCAGCGTCACGGACCCGGAAAAACGCTATCATCTGGAGTTTGCAACCGGGCATCTGCAGGTCAGCCGCGAAACCTTTTCCGTTTTCCTCGAGCTCGGCTTTCAGCCGAAGGAGGTCGTGCGCAGCGGCAACTATATCAACTACTTCAAGCAGTCCGAAGTTATGGAGGATCTGCTTACAACGCTCGGCGCACCGGTCTCTGCCATGGCAATCATGGCCGCAAAGGTGGAGAAGGACATGCGCAACGACATCAACCGCAAGGTCAACTGTGACAGCGCAAACGCCGATAAAATCGTTTCTGCCGCACAGGGACAGCTGGACGCCATCCGCCGCATTGAGCGCGTACAGGGCTTGCAGGATCTTCCGGAGAAGCTCTATGAAACGGCGCTGCTGCGTGTAGCGAATCCCGAGGCCAGCCTAGCCGACCTTGCCATGCTCTCTGACCCGCCGGTCACAAAATCCTGTCTCAGCCATCGGCTGCGCAAGCTTGTCGAGATCGCTTCGGCAATGCCTGACAACTGATGTTTTAACAATTTCAATAAATAATTTTTACACAGGAGGCAAATAACATGAAAGAACTCAAAGGCAGCAAGACCTACGAAAACCTCGCATATGCTTTTGCGGGTGAATCGCAGGCACGCAACAAGTACACGTTCTTCGCCAGCGCTGCGAAGAAAGAGGGCTACGAGCAGATCGCAGAAATTTTCACCAAGACTGCGGACAACGAGAAAGAGCACGCCAAGATGTGGTACAAGCTGCTCATGGACGGTGTCGGCAACACCGAAACCAACCTTGAGCTCGCCGCAGACGGCGAAAACGAGGAATGGACAGAGATGTACCGTGTCTTCGCCGAGGTCGCGGAGGAGGAAGGCTTCACGGACATCGCCCGGAGCTTCCGCATGGTCGCCGCCATCGAGAAGGAGCACGAAGAGCGTTTCCGCGCGCTGCTGAAGAACCTGAAGGAAGACCTCGTCTTCAAGCGCGGCGAGACCATGGTTTGGGTCTGCCGCAACTGCGGCCACGTTCATGTCGGCACCGAAGCGCCCGAGATCTGCCCCGTCTGTGTGCACCCGAAGGCCTACTTTGAGCTGAAAGCAGAAAATTATTAATTGCAAAAAACTCTTTTGCAAAGCACCCGAAGAAAAAGACACGCGTACGCGCAATGCGGACGCGCGTCTTTTTTCTTTCAATATGCCTTGCATCGTGCGCTGCGGGCAGCATGCATCTCTTAATCAAATTATCAAAATCAAAAGCGTTCTGTTTTTTACAGATTAAAGGCAGGCTTTTTCATAATTTCCTTCCGCGCGGCACATACTATGCGCGAACATCAATTCTCTGGAGGAATATGACACATGAAAAAAGCAACCACGTGCGTTGTTGTTGTGCTGCTGCTGACAATGGCATTTGCCCTCACCGGCTGTGCAGGAAACACCGACACCAAGCCCACACCCTCGCCCTCCGTTGCGCCAAGCACAGAGCCTTCCCTGCTCCCGGAAATCGAGGACGAAATGATGCCCGAGGTGGAAGACGGCGTTGTGAAAGATGAGGACGGCATCATCTCCGAAGACGACACCGGCGACAACGGCATCGGTGACAACGTCGGCAACGACAGCGGCACCGGCAACAACGGCGTAGGCGGCGCTGACAATTCGACCGGCGGCGGGAATGCGGATTCCGGTACGAACGGGAATGGCGGTTCCGGCATAGGCGGGAATACTTCTTCCGGCACGAACGGGAACACCGGTTCCGGTATGGGCGGGAATGCTGCTTCCGGCACGAACGGAAACGCCGACTCCGATAAAAACGGCAAGTCCATTACCGGCATGACCACGCCGAATGTCCACTAAGACCGGACGATCCATGCCATTTCATGCCAAAAGGGGCGTCAGCGAGAACCGCTGACACCCCTTTTTTACATACCTGTATCCGCCGACTATTTTTCAAGCAGACGGCTGATCTGTTCCAGCTGCTCTGGCGTGTTGACGCCAAGGATCTCTTTCCCAAGCTCCCGGCAGCAAACGCCGACCTTTTCTCCCGCGCGAAGCAGCAGAGCGGGCACATCCGTGAGATAATATTCGCCCTGCGCGTTGTCTGTCCGCAGTCCGCCAAGTGCCTGCCGCAGCTCCGCAGCACGGAACATATACACGCCGCTGTTGAGCTCTTTGATCTCACGCTGCTCGGGCGTGCAGTCCTTCTCCTCCACGATCGCGCAGAAGTTCCCCTGCTCCCCGCGCAGAATGCGCCCATAGGGCAGCGCTTCGTCACTTGTGCCGGTGAGCATCGTGCAGGCGTTGCCCTCCCGCGCGTGCTGCTGTGCAAGCGCAAGATAGGTCTCCCGCCGGATGAGCGGCATATCGCCGCAGCAGACGAGCACATCGCCATCAAAGCCTTCCAGCGCTTCCATCGCGCAGGCCACGGCGTGCCCCGTGCCAAGCTGCTCTTCCTGCACGGCGGCGCCGCAATCCGGGAAGGCCTCCGTCACCTGCTCGCGCAGATAACCGACCACCAACACAATATTCTCGCGCGCTATAAAATCCAGCGCATCCAGCACATAGGCCAGAAGCGGACGTCCCGCAGCCAGACGCATGACCTTGGGGATCGCAAAACCGTCGCTCTGCAAGCGGGTTCCCTTGCCTGCCGCGAGGACAATCGCTTTGACAGGACGTTCCTGATTGACCATTTTCAACCTCCGATACTTTTCTCAGGCCTGCATGGCCGCAAGCGTCACAGCCATCAGCTCCTGCAGCTCCATCCCGCACATCGCAGCTCCCTGCGAAATAACTTCGCGCGAGCAACCGGCCGCGAATTTCTTATCCTTGAATTTTTTAACGACGGATTTGACCTCCATACCCTCAAAACCCGTCGGCCGCATCAGCGCCGCCGCGCCGATGAGCCCCGTCAGCTCATCCACCGCGAACAGGAGCTTTTCCATGTAGCGCTCCGGCTCGACCTGCGAGCAGATGCCGTAAGCGTGGCTGACAACGGCGTGGATAATGTCCTCGGCGATGTCGTTTTCGCGCAGAAGCTCCGGCGCTTTGACGCAGTGCTGCTCGGGATAGAGCTCAAAATCAATGTCGTGCAGAATGCCGACCGCTTTCCAGTAGTCCTCGTTGCCGGCATCGTGGGTCTTTGCCAGCTCACCGAGCACCTTGCCGACCGTCTCGGCATGCTGCAGGTGAAACGGCTCTTTATTGTATTTCTTGAGAATCTCAAACGCCTGTTCCGGCGTGGGAATAATCGCCATAATGCTTTCCTCCGTTTTGTCTGCCGTGCGGCATGGCATTTTTTGTATTATACCGCAGCCCCCGGCAGATTGCAAGGCTCTGCACGCACGCGAAAACCGCCGCACTTTGCACATCAAAGCGCGCTTTTGGCGCGAAATACGCCCCGGAAGCAGTTGACTTTCCGGTGCAATATGGTAGTATAGTAAAGATCGCACCGTTCTGCGCGCGTGGGTTTTCCCCCATTTCGCGCGGGATGTATGGATTATCCCTGAAGAAAAAGGAAAGGCAAGCCGCCGCTCCTCATTCTTATATATTACTTACATTATGGAGGATTCCCCCATGGCTTTAACACAAAAAGAAAACTATCTCCGCCTGCTCCGCGGAGAGATGCCTGAGTTCATCCCCGCATCCTATATTGAGAGCACCTCCTATGCCCTCGAAGAGGATCAGATTGCCCCCTCCGTTTGCCCGAACGGCCCGGTTAAGACCGTGTACGGCGTCACCTACGTCGGCAGCGCGGATTTGTTCAACGGCGCCCTGCCCAAGCCCGGCGAGATTCTGCTTGATGACATCACCAAGTGGCGCGATGTGATCAAAAATCCCGACAACACTTACCGTGACTGGGAAGGCTATTACAAGAAGCAGACGGACAACTTTGACCGCACGCAGAGATGTGTCCGCTCCCACGGCGGTGACTATTTCCTCACGCTTGTGAGCTTCATGGGCTTTGAAGGCGCGCTGATCGCCATGCACGAGGAGCCGGATGAGGTTTATGCGCTGTTTGACTACGTCTCCGAGCATTATCTGGAAGTCATGCGCAATCAGATCAAGTATGCGAACATCGACGTCTATACCATCATGGACGACGACGCTGCCAAGCTTGCGCCCTTCTTCTCCGTGGATATGTACCGCCGTCTGGTCAAGCCCTTCCACAAGAAGCATGCTGACCTCGCGCTTGAAAACGGCATCTATCTCGACCGTCATGACTGCGGCCATTGCGAGCAGTTCATCGAGGACTGGTGGGAGATGGGCATCCGCTCCTGGAACCCGGCTCAGATCAGCAACGACCTGGTCGGCATCAAGAAGAAATACAACAACAAGCTCGTCATCGCCGGCGGCTGGGATAACACCGGCTACCTCGGCAGCCCCGACGTTGACCCCGACGACCTGCGCCAGGGCCTGAAGGAATATGTGGACACGCTCGCTCCCGGCGGCGGCTTTGTGTTCTCCGCCGGCATCATGGGCCGGATGGACAATCCGAAGCTCAAAGAGAAGAGCGGCATCATCCGCGAGTTTTATTACGACTACGTCAAGGACTATTACAAGCATCACTAAGAATAACAAATTAGCGGCAGGCACGAAACCCGTTCCTGCCGCTTTTTCATATAAAAATTTCCCGGAAACGCGAACGTTTCCGGGAAACAGTTGTGTGCTTTATTTCTTACTTCACGGTGACGCCGGTGATGTGGGTGTTCACGCCCTCATACCAGTACAGGAAGCCCTCGATGTCCACGACATCGCCGGCCTCGAGGCCGCTGACCGCGGCGTAAACGTCGGAATCCGGAGCGGTGAGGTACATCTCAACGCAGAAGCTGTAGGAAGCGCCGTTGTAGCCCACGGTGACATAGATGTCATCGCCCGGCTCGCCGTTCTTGAACTCGATGCCTTCAACCGTCAGGCCCTTGAAGGTGACGTACTTGTTCTGATGCTTGATCAGATCGTCCGTGCCCAGCAGCTCGGTGGCGTCAAAAGCCTCGGCGACATAGGTGTTGCCACCCTCAACGATCTCGAAGGTCGCGTCCATAACCTCGACCTCGCCGGCCCACTCGCCCTTGTAGCCGGTGACCTTGATCTTCGTGCCGGGAACGAGCTTCTCGTAGTCGGCCTCGGAGCAAGCCATTTCGTACAGGAAGTAGCCGCCGTCCTTATCCTGGGTGTAGACGGTTGCCTTGTTGTCCCACCAGGACTGCTTGGCCTGCACGTAGGTCTCGATCACGACTTCATCATCGATGGCAGCCGCTTCGTACTCGGCATAGGTCATAACGCCCTCGGACTTGGCGAACTCATCCTTCGCCTCGGTCTTACCGCAGGCGGCAAACGCCAGCACGACGGTCAGAACCAGCATGATTGCGATGATCTTTTTCATTTTCTTATGCTCTCCTTTTTACTTGTTGTTCTATGCTTAATTTTGTTTGCGCATATCCCAAGGCAGTATTATACATCACTTTTCGCAGGAATCAAGGCTTTTTCTCTTTTTTTAATATTTGAACCTCTAAATCCGCCCGCGAATTATTTGTGAAACCTCTTTCCGCCCTTTTCTGCCGCCGGAAGAGGATTCGCAAGGCGCATCAGCCAGCTTTTGGGGAATTCAATTTCACTTCTCCCACAAAGCCGCTGCGGACAGATTCCGTGCTTCTGCCGTGAACCCCCTGCTTCATC
>JAFXAW010000048.1 GCA_017522015.1 Oscillospiraceae bacterium
ATGGGCGAATCCATTGTGAAGCCCAGCTTTCAATAACTCTACGATGTCCTGGCAATAGAGCCACCGCCATGACGATTGGTGAGATAATACTCATGACAAGGAACCATAATTGGAATGCTACAATCAGTAAACAGAATGCGATTACTGGAACACCTGCGAATGTATTCACGACATAGTACATAACTGTAAATACAAGGCGCTCTCCTACAGAAGAAATCACCATCATTTGATTTCCTTTTTTCACTTCTTTTTGTACCAAGTCATCACGATCTTTTCCTAGTGATTTCGATAACAACTCATCCACTCGTTGAGCACCTAATTTTTCTTTTGAATCCTCTCCATACTGTAGAAACAAATATGGTCGTTCAACTAACAAATCCCAAATCTGCTTTTTCACTGAAAAGATTGCGTCTGCTTTGGAACGTCCTGGATCACCCGCAACCGTTCCTGTCGCTTTTGCTAACACTGTTACACTAATTTCAGAACTAATTGTATTCGCACTCTTTAAAATTGTACTTGCATTCCCAATGTACGTAACAATAAAAGCAATGACAAATACCGTTTTTACTAACTCACTTAAACCTTTTGAAGGCTGGCGCTTAATAAAGTCGGGGCAGTGGATGCCGGCCACGTTGCGGTTCATGTACTTGACCATGCCCGCGTTCTTCGGGATGATAACGCCAAGCTGCACCGGAACACCAAACTGCTTGGCCTTCTCCATGAAGGCGATGAACTTCTCGGGCTCAAAGACGGCCTGGGTCTGGAAATACTCCGCACCGGCCATGACCTTGCGCTCCATCTTGGCAAGCTGCGCATCGAGGCTGTCGCTGCAGGGAGAGACAACAGCGCCCTTGGCGAACTTCGGGG
Source organism: Oscillospiraceae bacterium (assembly GCA_017522015.1). GTDB lineage: Bacteria > Bacillota > Clostridia > Oscillospirales > Oscillospiraceae > SIG483. Next base: position 868 of record JAFXAW010000048.1, read on the forward strand.
GCTCGCCCACGAGCTCGTTGCCGCCGAGGTCAACGCCCTTCTCCAGCTGGCTGACAGCATGCAGCAGGGAGACGGAGTCGAGATCGAAAACGGGCTTGGCCTGGGGATGGTCACCCATCTTGGTGTGGTCGCCGGTCAGGCAGAGAATGTTGTCAATGCCGAACGCAGCGGCGCTGAGGATGTCAGACTGCAGCGCGATGCGGTTGCGGTCGCGGCAGGTGAGCTGGAAAATGGGGTTGAGACCCTCGTCCTTGAGCGCCTTGCAGGTGGCCAGAGAGCCCATACGCATGACGGAGGACTGGCTGTCGGTGACGTTAACGGCGGTAATGCCGCTGAGGTACTCTTTCGCTTCCTCGACAAGACCTTCGATGTGGCAACCCTTCGGAGGGCCTACTTCGGCGGAAACGACAAATTCACCACGGGAAAAAAGCTCGGTAATCTTCATTACGATTGCTCCTTATCTAATAAATCAAATTGGTGCGTCGTCTTATTCGGCGATCTGCACGTCGTTGGAATAGTCGCGGATCTGCACGGGGCACTTGAGCATATCCAGCCGGCCGACCTGCTTCAGGCGGTGGTAGATGCGCTCCCAGCCGCATTCCATATCCGGATCCACTTCGCACTTGCCGGCCTTGGCACCGCCGCACTGGCCGTTGACCAGGCTCTTGGAGCAAGCCGTGAGGGGGCAGATGCCGCCGGTGATGTTCAGGTAGCACTCACCGCACTGGGCGCAGTCGACCTCGAGCGGAGTAACGCCCTGGAAGCCGGGCAGCGGGATCGTGTCGCAAGCGACGAAGACCTTCTTCGGCGCCAGGAACTCGGAAACGGTCTGCACACCGACGCCGCAGGAGAACACCAGAACTGCGTCCGCCGCAGCGATTTCCTTCTCATAGTAGGAAAGGCGCAGCTTCAGGTTGTCCGGATTGCAGATGTAGTCGGTGGTGAAGATGCCGGTGACCTTTCCGGCCTCCTGCAGCTCCTTCTGCAGCTCTTTCGCTTCGGCCTCGGGGAAGCTGACTTCCTTGCAGCCGTGGCAGTTGATGATAAACACCTTGCCTGCAGACAGAGACTCAATGGCCTCCTTGGATTTCAGTTGGGTGATAAGCATTACTTCAACCCCCTTACTGCCGCCTTGCCGGCTTTGATCTTTTGGGTCAGCGGGATCTTGGAGGAGCAGATGTACTCACAGCTTCTGCACTCGATGCAGTCCATGATGTTCTTGTCCTTCATGCCCTGCCAATTCTCCTCATCGAAGAACTTGCTGAAATACAGCGGAGTGAGCTCCATCGGGCAGACGTCCACGCAGCGGCCGCACTTGATGCAGGAAACTTCCACACTGTGCTCGGTGTCGTAGGCGATGATGCCGTTGGTGCCCTTGATGACCGCAACATCCAGATCCGGCAGCGGAATGCCCATCATGGGGCCGCCGGACTTGACGGTCACGTCCTCGGCAGTGATGCCGCCGCAGTATTCCACGAGCTCCTTGACGCTGGTGCCGACGGGAACAATGTAGTTGCCCGGGTTCTTGATGCGCTCGCCCGTGACGGTGGTCACGCGCTCGATGAGCGGCATACCAAGCTGGATCGCGTCGGAGATGGCCTTGACGGTGCTGATGTTGCAAACCACAGCGCCCACATCGGCGGGCAGTCCGCCGGACGGGACAGAGCGGCCCAGAACGCGCTTGATGAGCATTTTCTCAGCGCCCTGCGGATACTTGGTGCGCGCGACGACGACCTCGATGTTCTCGTAGGCCTCGCACTTGGCGGTCAGCAGCTCGATGGCGTCGGGCTTGTTGTCCTCGATGACGATGATGCCCTTGGGGGCGTCCACCGCTTTCATCGCGGCACGCAGACCGTAGATGATCTCGTCCGGATAGTGCAGCAGAACCTTGTGGTCCGCCGTGATCATCGGCTCGCACTCGCAGCCGTTGAGCAGAACGGCCTCGATCGGCTTGCCGGGGTTGAGCTTGACGTAGGTCGGGAAGCCCGCGCCGCCCATACCGACGATACCGGCTTCCTTGACGATGTTGACGATCTCTTCCTTGGAAAGAGTCTCAATGTCGCCCTTCGGCACAACGCTCTCATGCAGCGTGTTCTTCTTGTCGTTGCGGATCACAACGGAGAGACCGCCGCGCGTTGCGGGATTGACGCGCTCCTCGATGGCGAGGACTTCGCCGCTGACGCTCGAATGCACGGGGGCGCTGATGAAGCCCGCCTGTTCGCCGATGAGCTGGCCGACCTTGACATGATCGCCAACCGCAACCGCAGGCGTTGCCGGTGCGCCGGAGTGCTGAGACAGCGGGATGACCACGGTATCAGGCTCGGGATAGCGCTCGAGCGGCATATGCTCACTCATTTCCTTGCGCTCGGAGGGATGTACACCGCCGTAGTAACCGTCGAAACGGCTCTCGCGGACAGCCTTGACGTATTCCTGAACGGCCTTGAAGTTCACCTTGGAATAGTCGCGGAGCTGAACGGGCTGCTGCATGAGCTCACCCAGGCGGCCCTGCATCTCCAGACGCTGCTGGATCTTCTCCCAGGCACATTCCTTATCGGGGCTGATTTCGCACTTGCCGTTCTTCGCGCCGCCACACTGGCCGTTGAGGAGGCTCTTGGAGCAGTCCACCACGGGGCAGATGCCGCCGGTGATGTTCAGATAGCACTGGGCGCAGGCCTCGCAGGCCTTGCGGGTGAGTGCCATGCCGTGTCTGCCGCGGTAATGGATGGAGTCTGCCGCTGCATAGACCGGCACGTCCACCATTCCGGCGACGGTCTGGATGCCCAGACCGCAGGATGCCACGAAGATGCTCTCCGTGCCTTCGGGGATCAGCTCAAAGAGCTTCTTCCCGGTCTGCGTCTGGTTGCAGAGGAAGTCCAGCTTCGCGCAGCCGGTGACGGTCTTCCCCTGCGCTTTGACGAGTTCGGCCAGCTCTTCGCAGTCGGTCTCGTCCACGCTCTCGAATTCTTTGAAGCACTTGTTACAAGCAATGACGAAGATGTTGTCCGTTCCGGCCAGGTACGGGGCGAGCTCTTCGGCCTCTTTCAGCTTGTACTTGGTATAGTTCTCCAATGTCCCACCTTCCTTGTTCTTGAATTGATCATTTTTTCGATTTGCGCCTTTCTGCCCTGCCCTTGGGCAGGGAGGGAAAACACAAATCCCATTTGTTCTCAATCCGATTCAACTTAGTATAGCATACGAAATATGACGAATCAAGGACAATTTTTCACATTTTATCCGATTGTATGCAGCGCACTTATGGCTACTGTGCAAGGTATAACCGTTTCGTTAAACAGCGTCTTGGTTTCGCCCGGAAAATGGCCGGAAAACGGAAGGAGAAGGTTATCGTGAAATTACCGGAAAGCAAAAAGACGCCCGGCGTCAGATGAAGACACCGGGCGTGTTCCGTTTTGCTTATTCGGGGAGGATTGCGCCGCCCTCGAGCAGAAGCGCTTTCAACTCCGCGTAGGGGACATCCCGCAACTCAATCCCTTTCTTCAGCGCGATGGCTGCGGCTGCACCGGCCGCCTGTCCAAAGCACATGCAGTGGGGGATGAGGTTGAAGAATTCGCTGAACTCATGATCCGCCGAGAAGGCTCTGCAGCCGACCAGCAGTCCGTCCACATCCTTCGGCACAAGAGAGCGGTAGGGCACGAAGGAACGCGGATGCACCAGCGAACGCGCGCCGCGGTCGTTGTCGGGGAAGATCGCGATGGTGTCCTCAAAAGGCTCGTCGCGCTCCATGTCGTCCTCAACGAGATAGTACTCGCCCACGATGCGCTTGCCGCCGCAGGTGCCGAGCTGGGGGGCGGAGAGCATGATGAAGCTCTCCTCAAAGCCGGGCATGTACTGCTTGAGCAGCTCCCAGCGCTTGACCGCCGCGTGGCGGCCCATGCTGTCGATGTAGCTCATTTCCTCCGGCTCCGTCTGGTGCAGAGAACCGATCAGGCGGTGGCTCCATACCACGCCCTTCTGATTGCTCAGAAGCCCGCGGAAGAAGCCGGGATTGCCGCCCTCGCTGCGGATCTTGTCGCAGACCTGCTGATAAGCCTCCGGCTCGTTGGTGATAAACGCGTCGTATTTCTCCAGATCCACGCCGCACATCCAATAGACCCAGCCGAACTGCGCGATGCGGGAGCCGGGACGCAGATAGTCCACCGTCTCGGTGGGGAGCTCGCGAAGCAGGTCACCGTCGCCGCTGGCGTCGATGACGGCCTTGGCCAGCAGCGCCTGCCGTCCCGCCTTGTTCTCCACCAGCACACCGATGACGCGGTTGCCGTCCAGAATGGGCGCGACCACCCAAGTGTGGAGCAGAACCTCCGCGCCCGCTTCCTCGGCCATGATGGCCAGCTCATCCTTGCCGATCTCCGGATCGATAACGGCGCTGTAGAGGACGACCTGTTCGCCCTTGTCGTTGTCGCGGATGTAGAAATGGCGCATATTGGCCTTGGTGTATTTCTCAACCTCCGCGGCGTCCGGCTGTCCCCAGCTCTCGCGCGGCGGATAGTCCGCGCCGTTGCGCGCCTTGACGCGGTCAATGAATTCCTGGCAGAAGCCGCCGATGCCCTGATTGCCGTAGATGTCCGCAAGGTTCGGGATGATGTTCACAAGACCGCCGGTGGCCATGCCGCCGAGGTGACCGTAGCGCTCGAGCAGAACGGTTTTCGCACCGTTTCTGGCAGCGGTAACGGCCGCAGCGCAGCCGCCGGGGCCTCCGCCGACCACGACCACGTCCACTTCGCGGATGACGGGGATTTCCCGCGGCTGCTCAGTGACGGTTTTGGATTCTTTTAGGCCGCGACGCACGATTTCTGCGTCGTGGGGCATGTCATAAGTGTTGTGTACATGAGGTCCGTATTCCAAAATTTAACCCTCCGAAATCATACGTGCAATAACAGTGAAGACCACGCGGCACCAGGTGCCCCAGAAACGGGAACCGTCGCCGTACAGCGGGTCGATGAAGTGGCAGAAGCCGCCGTTCATAAGCCGGTTGGCATAGCGGTCGAAGATCATCTTGGCCTCGTCCTTCTTGCCTGCCTCCCAGAGACCGGTGAGGATGAAGAGCTGGCCCGGAGGCGAGATGGGGCCGCAGCCCATCTTCACGCCCGTGATCTCATAGATATCGCTGTCAATATAGTCGGAGGTGAGGCCGTAGTCGCTCAGCAGCTTGCCCTCGACGAGCAGATCCGCACACATCTTGTCCACGATCTCCGCCGGGAGACGGTTGCCGAGCATGATGGGCAGGTAATGCAGATTGGAGCCGGTGAACACGGGCTCGTGCGTGTACTGCTTGAGTGCCACAAAGTGCTCGCCGTCCCACATCTTTTCGATCATCTTGTCGAGCAGGGTCTTGGCCTTGTTGTACCAGGCGTCGACTTCCTCCTGCGGCTTGCCCATGAGCTTGGCAAGATCGCCCTGCGCTTCAAAGTTCAGAACCTGATAGGCGCAGAGGTCGGGCGTGGCCATGCTCACGGTGTCAAAATAAGTCGTGACCTCGTCGAAGCCGTTTTCATTGCCACCCTCGAAGCCGGGCAGACCATCGCCGTCATCGTCACGGTACTCCATGAACCAGTCGGCCCACTTTCCGGCGCCCACGTAGAGACGCTCCAGATCCTCGCGGGACCACTCCTTGGTCAGGTCGTGATGCGCAAGGATGTTCTTCAGCGCCCAGCCGTAAACCGGGGGCTTGATGCTTCCGGTGGAGATGAAGGCCTCGTCATAGGCGTCCGCAAGCTGGCCGTCCTCGCCCTGGCGCTCCAGCGGAGCAAGGAGAAGGTCGCGCGCGAGCTCGATGTTGTCCTGCATCACAACGGCGTTCTGCACGAGCTGCCACTGCGTTGCCATCTCGGTGGGGAACATCATGATCATCCACTTCGGCGTTGCCTGCGTCGGCGCAACAAGGTGCGTCCACAGGACGTAAGCCGTGTCCTCACGCTTGGCAGCGTAGGGCTCGATGAATTTCGGGAATTTGGAGAGGTAATCGTCAAAGTCCGCCTGCATGGAGGCTTTGCCCTCGGCATAGGTCGGATAGCTGTCCCAGATCTTGCCGGGGTAGTCAAACTCCTCGCAGACCATGGTGAAGCGGCCGTCCGGGCCGGGCTCGGTGTATCCGTGGATCTCACCGTTGCTGAGCTTGTACCAGTCATAGGTGTCCTTAAAGCGGAAAGTGGAGCCCTCCAGACCCTTGAAGCAGAGGGGATTTGCAGCACGGACGGGAACCTCCCAACCGTTGTCCTTGCGGGGCTTCACGCACTCATAGGGGGTGCCGTCACGCGTCCAGAGCAGGCCCATGCCAACGTCGCCCTCGGCCATCAGCTTCTTCTGATCCGCCCAGGTGAAGCGCACATCGCCCCACAGGGTGTGCAGCGTCAGCTCGGAAGCGCACATCTGATGCACTGCAAAGGGAACGCGCTTGCCCTCATAGGTGGGATAGATGCGGAAAAGATCCACGCCGTCGGGCCGTCTGTGCGTGCGCATACCGCGGCTGGTGGAGAGCGTGAGCGCGCCCTTGCCGTAACGCGGATCGTCAATCTTCAGGCCAAGCCAGCAGCCCGCGCGGGAGAACATATAGCGCTCAATGTTGAAATACTGCTCCATATCCCGGAAATAGGGATCGCCGGAGACTGCGGTGAAGCGTTTGCCGGTGTGTGCGCCGGTCTCGGCTTCGTCCACGAGCGCGATGGCGGCATCGGCGTAGGAGATGTAGCTCTTGCCAACGCGGTTGAGGATCTTCACATCGCCGCCGAGGGTATAGCTTCCGCTGCGCGCGCCCTTGGAATCAAAGGTGTACGCGGGGCTGAAGAAGCTCCAGTTGACGTTGCTCTCGCGGAAGAGCTCAAGCGCCTCCTTGGCTGCGCCGGGAACGCCGTTCTTCAGGAACTCGGGCATGCCGTCGAGAATCGTGGCGGTCTGGCTCTCGTCCGTGTAGAGGCTTCCGGCTCCGCCGATGAAGATGATGCGGGTCTTCGGCAGATCTTTGAAAACAGAGATGAGGTGCTTTGCCGCCAAAACGTGTTCCTTTACACGCTCGGGCTGATCGAAAGGCGTGCCGAATGCGCTGACCACGGCCTCAAAGCCCTCCAGATCCGCTGCCGTGAGATCAAAAAGGCTCTTGGCCAGAATCTTTGCGCCGGCGGGGGCGCGATCCTCGCTGCCGGGACGGATGATTGCGGTGACTTCATGGCCACGGCTGATGGCTTCCGCGGTGATGAGGCGGCCGGCTTTTCCGGCTGCGCCGATGACTGCGAACTGCATAAATGTACCTCCTGATTTTATTTCAGTTTACCTGCTCTCGTCAGCAGTGCGTATAGTTAGGATGATTATACCAGCTTTTTCCCGCAAGCACAAGTCAATATCTTGCAATATATACGATTTGCTGCAAAAAGAGAAAAAACGAATACCCGGTATCGGCCGCACGTTTTTTGTCGGGCGTGCGGGAAAATTGCGCTTCCCGGAATGCAGAATGTGAAAAGATGTCCTTAGGACGAACAGAGTTCGTTTGAGGCTGTATAAAAAAACGCCCCCTCGCCGGGGGAGAGGGCGTTTTGGATTATGTGTTTTTGATGATGATCTGCTCCATCACGTCTGCGGCGTGCTCGCAGAGGTCGCAGCATTTTTCCAGACGGTCAAAGATTTTGGTGTGGCCGATGAGCGTTTTGGCGTCCGCTTCACTTGTGAACAAAAGCCGTATGGCCTTGGAATACACCTCGTCCGCGGCAGACTCCATGTGGTTGATTTCCACGATCTGACTGCGGAGCTTTTCGGGCTTTTTGAAATTCTTCAGCTCCGAAACGGCGTCGTACAGAGCGCCGACGCATTTGGAAACAAGCTTGGAGAATTCATCTGCGCCCTTGGGCAGCACTTTCACATTGTACATGTAAAAGTCAAGGGTTACTTCATCAATGGCATCGGTGACATCGTCGATGATCTGAACAAGTCTTAATATATCCTCCTGATCGATGGGCGTGATGAATTCGCTGGAAAGCTTCATCAAAATGTCGTGGTGTAAAACATCTCCGTTATGCTCAATCACGTGCATCTGATCGTAAGCGTCGCTCTCTTTCGCGGCGTCAAAATTGCAGAGCGTGGTTTCCAGAAGAGCGGCAGCGTCGACACAAAACTGCGTTTGCTTTGTCAGCAATTCGAAATAATCGTTTTTCTTGTTCTTTCCCATTTCTGTCTCTCCTTTAAGCAAATATTACTAAAAACAGCTTCGCCACGATATAGCCCAGAAGTCCGCAGCCCGGGAACGTGAAAACCCAGGTGAGAACAAGATCCTTGACAACAGACCAGTTCACGTTGCTCATCCGCCTTGCAGCGCCGACGCCCATGATCGCCGTTGTTTTGGTATGCGTGGTGCTGACGGGGATGCCCGTGACGGACGAAAGCAGCAGGCAGAGGGAGGAGGACAGGTCCGCCGCGAAGCCCTGATAGGGCTTTAGCTTTACCATATCCATGCCCACCGATTTGATGATTTTATATCCGCCGATGGAGGTGCCAAGTCCCATGACCACCGAACAGAGGATCATCAGCCAGATGGGAATGTTGAAGCTTTCGGCATTGGCTTGTCCACCGGAAAGCGCAGCACCGAGCAGGAAAATCGCCATAAACTTCTGACCGTCCTGCGCACCGTGCATAAAGGCCATCATGGCGCCGCCCGCAATCTGACCGCCGGAGAAAAAACGCTCGGTTTTCATCCGGTTTTTGTTCCGGCAGATAAAAGCGGTGATTTTGGCCGTGACAAAGCCCATTGCAAAGCCCAGTATCGTGGAGAGGACAATTCCCCACAGGACCTTGACCCATTCCGCGCCGTTGATGCCCTTAAAGCTGTTTTGAATTGCAATGGCGGCGCCGGAAATGCCCGCAATCAGCGCGTGGCTTTCGCTTGTCGGAATGCCGAAATACCAGGCTGCCGTTGCCCAGATCACAATCGCGGCCATGGCCGCACAGAGCGCAATCAGGGCGGTTTTCGGATCGTTGCCGAAATCGACCATGTTATATATGGTGTAAGCGACCTTGCTGTTGATGGCGGTCATGACAAATACACCCAGGAAATTGAAAATGGTCGCCATCAAAATCGCCTGTCTGACGCCGATTGCTCTTGTGGAAACGCAGGTGGCAATCGCGTTTGGCGCATCCGTCCAGCCGTTTACCAGAATCACGCCGAGAATCAGAACCGTAGATACGAAAAGCATGGGGTTTTGCACCATTTGCGTAAGAAAATCCGTTAAAGCCATATGCCCCCGTTCCACTCCTTTCCGAGTTGTTGTCAAAATTCAACATTTGACTGCTGAATGTCTATCCTTAAAGTTGGCTGATAATAAATGGCCTCAGCTTGAGATGGCGGGCGATTTCGCCCTTGGAAAGTGTCTTTCGAAACCGCATAAATCGTGGTTTCGGCACCAGATGCCTTACTCGGCGGTTTCTGCGCTTTCCTTTGCCTTGAGGGTAACCGTTGCCGCTTCAATCTGATGCGCTTCGATTTTCAGAATCCGGACCCAAAGATTCTCCAGCTCCAGCGAGATCTCCTGCTCGCCGTCGCCGGGAACAGCGCCAAGCGCGTCAAACACCATGCCGGTGAAGGTGTCATATTCCTCGGTGGCCAGCTCCAGTCCGGTGGCGGCCTCCAGAAGCTCCAGCGCGATGTTGCCGTGAATTTCCCAGCTGCATTCGCCCGTCTTTTCGATATAGGGCTCGGGGTTGTCCAGGTCGGGGATGTCGTCATTCAAATCGCCTACCAGCTCCTCCACCAGATCCTGCAGCGTCACGATGCCCACCATGCCGCCATACTCGTCAAGCACCACGGCCATGGAATTGCGGGACTTTTTCATATTGCGGAACAGCACGTCCGCCTTGACGGTCTCCGGCACAAAGAAGGCGGGATGCACGGCTGCCGCAAGGATATTTTTCCTGGTCTTTTCTTTCAGCGGGAAGTAGTCCTTGGCGTTGAGAATGCCGATTACATTGTCGGCAGAACCGTCGCAGACGGGATACAGCGTGTGCCGCGCCTCAAAGATGGTGTGCGCCCAGACGTCCACGTCATCCTCCAGCCAGAGCAGCGCAACGTCGGTGCGGTGAATCGCAATTTCGCCGGCCGTGATGTCGTTAAACTCAAATACATTCTGGATGAACTCTTTTTCGTGCGTGTCAATGGTGCCTTTTTCACTGCCGGCGTCCACCATCATGCGGATTTCTTCCTCGCTGACCTGATCTTCGGCCTCGTTGGGGTCGATGCCCAGCAGCCGCAAAACCACATTCGTGGAAACGGACAGGAAGAAGACAATGGGGCGAAACAGCGTGGCGATGCCGGACACCAGTCCGGAAATGCCGAGGGCAACTTTCTCGGACTTTTTCATAGCCAGGCGCTTGGGAACAAGCTCGCCAAAAACCAGCGTGAAATAGGAGAGGATCAGCGTAATGAGCACCACGGCGATGGTGTCCAGCGTCGCCCGGGGTATATTCACGCCCATATTTATAACCCATTCAACCAGCGGCTCGGAGAAGTTGTCCGCAGCAAAGGCGGAGCCCAGAAAACCGGAAAGGGTGATGGCGACCTGGATCGTGGCCAGGAATCTGGCGGGTTCGCGCGTCAGCCTGAACAGGCGCTTTGCCTTGCCGTTTCCGTCGTTTGCCATGCGCTCGAGTTTCGCTTCGCTGATGGACAGCACGGCGATCTCCGCGCTGGCGAAGATGGCGTTGAGCGCGATCAGAAATATTTGAAGCAGTAGTAAAAGCCAAATGGAATCCATAAAAGTAAGCAACCTCTTTAATCAAACAAGTGAATTTTCTTACAAATGCAGCAAAACAGGGCCTATATATCCCGTTTACAGGACAAATAGACCGCGCTTATTCCAGATAATAGAAAAAATTCACATTGTTTCGGGCAGGGTCAGGGCTGCTGTCGCCAGCGTCCATAGTGCGATTTCTTCCTCCTTGTTCAAGTTGAATATTATGCGTAATTATTATATTTGTGCGATGAGAAATTGTCAATATTGGCATTCCTGCGGAGATGTTCCATGCAGACAAGGGAGGGGGGAGCGCCTGAATCCGCGCAGGCTTTGGTTTGAACAGGATCACAGAATTTCCGCATATGCAAAAATAGAACTGGCCGCAGGCTTGAGAAATTCTGCGGCCGGTTTATGTATTGTCAGATCCTGTTGTACGGCTTACTCCGCGCCGCTGTCCGCCGGCGGATCGGCAGGTGCGGGGTCAGAAGGCGGATCTGCCGGGGTGGGGTCGGTGGGAGGATCCACCGGCGCGGGGTCGGAAGGCTCGGGCTGCGGATCAGGGTCGGGGCCGGGCTCTGTGGAGGAGTCGCCGTCCTCCGGCGGTGTGGGTGTTTCCTCTTCTTCGGGTTCTTCTTTTTCATGATATGCGCTGTAATCCACGACCAGATCCGGGCCGGTGAAACTGCCGTCCAGCTTGCTGAGCGTGCGCTGATACTCGGCGCTGCCCTCATCGTAGGGATGAGGTTTGTAGTCGTTGCGCCCCGGCGTGGAGGAAAGCTCGCAGGGGATGAGCTCGGTGTCGCTGATGGAAAGCGTGCCGTCCAGATCGCGCATGACGGTGACCTGAATGATGGCGGTGTCGCGGTCGCGCGGGTTGGTGTTGCCGCCGAAGGACCAGTTGCCGAGGGAGTACATGATGTAGCCGCCGTTGTAATTTTCCGTTTTTTGCAGAACGTGCGGATGGCTGCCGTAGACGATCATGGCGCCCGCGTCAATCGCGGCATGCCCGACGGCAATCTGATCGGCCGACGGACGGTATTTCCCCTCAAGGCCCCAGTGCAGCGCGCAAATGATGATGTCAACGCCCTGTTCCTTCAGCGTCGCAACGCCCGCCTGCACATTGGCTACATTCGGATACAGTGCGGCATAGACGCCGACGGTCGGGCCGTTGCCCGACTGATAGATGCAGGAGCCCTGATTCTCTGCCCAATGGATGCCGTGGGCATCGAGCGCAGCTTTGGTATCGGCCAGGCCCTGCGCAAGATAGTCACCGCTATGGTTGTTGGCAAGCGTCACAAATTCAATGTTGCCCTCGCAGAGAATCTGCGCGTTTTCGGGATCCGATTTGAACATGAAGGTCGCGCCGCTGCCTGCGTTGCTGGTGGTGAAAGTGTTTTCCAGATTCGCAAGGCTCATGTAGTCGTCGGCAAAGTACTGTGCGGTTGCGGAAAACGGATAGGCAAAGTCGCCGCCCACGGTTCCGCCGAAGCCGTAGGGATAGCCTCTGCTGTACTGGCTGTCCGCCAGCGTGCAGTCGCCGACAAAGGAGAACGTGAAGTATTCCGGCACGGGTTCGGGCGTGGGCTCCGGCGTGGGTTCCGGAGTGGGCTCGGGCGTCGGTTCCGGGGTCGGCGTGGGTGTAGGTGCAGGCTCCGGCGTCTGCGTGGCGACCGGCGTCGGCTCCGGCGGCAAAGGCGGCGCCTTCGAGCAGGAGCAGAAGAGAACTGCGGCGCAGAGGATCGTCGAAATGAATATAAGAACGGAGATAAGCTTATTTTTCCACAAACGCATGGCAAACTCCTTGAAAACACAGTCGAATTTTGGAATGAATGGACGGTTTGCGTCCGCTTTTGTCGGATAAACCAAGCACAGGATACCACGTCGCTTTGAAAATTTCAACGGCTACGAAGAAAAGAAACGCTTGGTATGCGCACGGCAAACACATTTCCTGTGTATGAAGAAACCGGCCTCCCCAGCAAGCGGGGAGGCCGGTCTGTAAAAGATATGTTTACGGGGAAGGTCTATGCTTACATGTATCCCGCGGCGTTGAGCGCGCCGTCGGTTGCGGACATGACGTTTTTGCCGACATAGAGGCAGTCACCGATCAGGAAGGAGCTGGTCTCCGGGCAGGCTCTGCGCAGCTCGTCGGCCTCGGCCCAACGGGACTTCATGCCGATGGCAAGCAGCACGGTGTCGGCCGGGATGCTCTGCTTTTCGCCGGTTTTCACGTCCTCGCAGATCACGCCGTCCTCTGTGACTTCCGCGAGCTTTTGGCCAAGGCGGACATCCAGCTTCAACTCGCCGATCAGGCTGATGAGCTCGGAAGCGACTGCGCGCGCGGACGAATACAGGCCTGCATAGCTGTCGAGCATTTCCAGAACCGTCACGTCCTTGCCGGCCCGCTTCAGATCAATGGCGGCCTCCAGACCGACCGCGCCGCCGCCGACGATGACAACTTTCTGTCCGCAGGGCTTCTCGCCGGCGTCCACCTCGGGCGCCCAAAAGACGTTGGGACGGTCAATGCCCGGAACGTTCGGGAAGATGGGCTCTGCACCGATGGCGACGATGACGCCGTCATAATTTTCTTTCTCCAGCATCTCGCGGGTGGCTTCGGTGTTGAGCAGGATCTTCGCGCCGCACTTCTCCGCCTGCCGGTTGAGGTACTTGATGTAGTCAGCCAGATCCTGCTTAAAGCTGGGCAGGGAGCCGTAATAGAGCGCGCCGCCCAGACGTCCGGATTTCTCATAGAGCGTTACGTCATGGCCTCTGTCACAGAGAATCTGCGCGGCGGTGATTCCGCCGGGGCCTCCGCCGACGACGGCGTAACGCTTTTTCTCTTCGGCCTTGCGCACCTTGCCGAGCGGGAACTCACGCTCTTTGCCAAGGAAGGGGTTCACGGCGCAGGAGATGCTGCGGTGCTCACCGGGCGCGCAGCACTGGCAGCGCAGGCAGGGACGGTGATCGTCCTCGCGGCCCTCGGCGTACTTCCGGGGCATATCCGGATCGGCCAAAAGGGGACGGCACATGGAAACGAAGTCCGCCTTGCCGCTGGCGATGATCTCCTCCGCACGGTCGAGGCTCATGATGGTGCCGACGGTGTTGATGAGCAGGTTGGGGAATTCTTTTTTGATGCTGGCGGCATAGTGGACGTTATACTCGCGGTCCATCATGTAATTCTGCCACCAGTACTTCATATACTCAAATTCACCGTGGATGCCGGCGGAAACGTGCAGAATGTCGATCTTATCCTGAATGAGCGCGATGTACTTGAGTGTCTCTTCATAGGGCATGCCGCCGGGCTTGATCTCGTCGGCGGAGATGCGCGCTTCGATGACGAAATCCTCGCCGCAGAGCTCGCGCACGCGGTCGAGCACTTCAATGGTGAAGCGGGCACGGTTTTCCAGACTGCCGCCGTATTCGTCGGTGCGGAAGTTATACAGGGGGCTGGAGAACTGGCTGATGAGATTGCCGTGGCCGCAGTGGATCATGGCCATGCGCATGCCGGCTTTCTTGGCGCGCAGCGTAGCCTGTGCGTATTTTTCCACGGTCTCATGGATCTTGTCGATGCTCATCTCAATGGTTTTCATCGGCTCGCGGCCGTCCCGCTTCGCGCTCATCAGCTCCCAGGAGGAGTAGTAGGATGAGGGGGCATAGGCGGGCCTGCCGGTGCGGTACACCTGGCTGTCCTTACCGCCGTGGTTGATTTCCAGCGATGCGTGAGCGCCGTAACCCTCGCACATCAGGGCAAATTTGCTCAGCGGGAGGATGCAGTCATCGCTGCTCATGTCGAGCTGCAGCTCTTCATTCATGCACTCCGCGATGTCAATCATCACGTTGCCGACGGTGAGGATGGCAGCGCCGCCGTAAGCAAAGCTGCGGTTGCAGTCCACAAAAGCATCTGTTACAAGATGGTCCGGGCTGCAGAGATTCAGAGAAGGCGGGGCCAATTCGATCCGGTTTTTGAAATCCACACCCCGGATGCGGATCGGCGAGAACACGTGCGAATACTTGGAACCCATGGCGAACTTCCTTTCCTTTTCTCAATTCAGATGATTTTTTTTGACAGTCCGCCGGTATTCCGGCGGCGTCCGATAATGAATAAAGTATAGCATATGGAAAAGTGCTACGCAAGCGGTGTCGGCGCAAATCCGGACAATATAAGATATTTGCACCGGTTTTTATGCGCATATGCTTTACTTTTGCAGATACTGTTGCTATACTAGCCAAATAAAGATTTGCCTGTTTGCACCATTTATCCGCTCGAAGGGGGCAGTCATTACTTTGGCTAAATATCTTCTCAAGCGACTGTTGCTGCTGATCCCGACGCTGCTGCTCGTTATGCTGGTCGTGTTTCTGCTTGTGTATAATCTTACCGGCACGAACACCGGAGAAATCCGCGCATTTGGAGACGGCGATGCGCTGGATCAGTTCTTTATCCGCATCAACGCGGGGGAGAACGCGATCACCAAATTTATCCGCTACATATATGATCTTGTCACAAAGGGCACGTTCGGATATTCCAGCGGCATCAATCTGGATGAGATGCTGTTTCCGCGCATGAAAACCACGCTGCTGCTGGCACTGTTCGGCTTCCTTGCCTCCTTTGTGATCGGCATACCGGCGGGGATCTACTGCGCGTACCGGCATAACGGCACGGTCGACCGGATTCTTTCCTTTTTGACGCTTTTGCTCTCGTCAATTCCCTCGTTCTGTCTGGCGCTGCTGCTGTGTCTGCTTTTCTTTATGGAGCTGAAAATTCTGCCGGCCACCGGTCTGTCCAGCTGGAAGCACTACATCATGCCGACGCTTGTGCTCTGCGGCGGCGGTGTTGCCATCACAACGCGGATGACGCGCTCGGCCGTGCTGGAGATTCTGAACAAGCAGTATGTCACAACGCTGCGCGCCAAGGGACTCCGGGAGTGGAAGATTGTTTTTGTCCACGTGCTGAAAAATGCGCTGATCCCGATTACATCCGTGCTCAACAACGTGGCGATCAGTGTTCTGTGCAGCACGCTGATCGTGGAAAACTTCTTCACGATTCCCGGAATCGGTCGGCTTGTTATCCAGGCGGTTTCGAACCGCAACCCCAATATGCTGCTTGGCTGCGTGCTCTTTCTCGCTGCTGTTATCTGCCTGATTACCATTGTCACGGACTTCTGCTATATGGCGGTCAGTCCGCAGATACGGGCGCAGTATAAGCGCAAAGGCAGAGCAGGGAAATCCGCGAAAGGGGGACTCGCGCAGTGAAAACGAGCAGAGACGCCCTGATGGCGGCAAGCAAAAACCCGAGACACGATGCGTTTCGCAGGTTTATGAAGGACATTCCGGCGGTCGTGAGCGCGGTGGTGCTCATCAGCATCGTGCTTTGCTGCCTGATCATGCCCATTTTCTATACGCAAAGTCCGACGAAGATCCATGTGGATCTGGTCAAAAGCGGGCCGGTGCCCGGACACCCGATGGGCATGGATTCCATGGGAAGAGATTTTCTGGCCAGAATGCTTCACGGCGGTCGGGTGACGCTGCGCCTTGCGTTCAGCGCGGTGCTCTATGCCGCGGTGATCGGCACGGTTCTGGGCATACTTTCCGGCTATTTCGGCGGATTGTTTGACATGATTGTCATGCGCATCACCGATGCGCTTGCCGCGATCCCGACCATTTTGCTCATCACGGTGATCGAATGCGCCCTCGGCTGGGGACAGGGATACTTCCGATACGCGATGGCACTGTCCTTCCTCCCACCGTTTATCAAGGTGCTGCGCGCCTCCGTGATGGAAATTATGGGCAGCGAATACATTGAGGCCGCGCGCGCCCTCGGTGTGCGCAATTTCGGAATCATCCGGCGCCATGTGCTTCGCAATGTGCTGCCGCCGCTGATCGTGCAGCTTTCCAACACGGCGGCGGAATCCTTTACACTCTGCACGATTGTCGGTTATCTCGGCATCGGCGTCAATCCGCCGACGCCGGAATGGGGCCGCCTCGTTCAGGGCAACTTCAATTTCTTCCGCAATGTTACATGGGCCTCGATTGCCCCCGGACTGACGATCATTGTGATGGTCCTGTGCCTGAACCTGATCGGCAACGGACTGCGTGATGCGCTTGACCCGAGCGCAAATCATCTGTGAGAGGGGGTCTTCGGATGCAGGACGATATTCTTCTTGACGTTCAGGACCTTTCTGTCGTTTTCCCGACGCAGCGCGGTGTGGTGCACGCGGTGAACCGCGTGAACTTTGATGTCCGCAAGGGCGAGGTGATGGGCGTTGTCGGCGAATCCGGCAGCGGTAAGAGTACGGTGGCGTATTCGGTGATGCGGCTTCTCAAGAAGCCCGGCAAGGTCGACGGCGGCCGCCTCGTCTTTGACGGAGCGGATATTATGGAGCTGCGCACCCGGGAGCTGGAGCGTTTCCGCGGCAGCCGGATCAGCATGATATTTCAGGATCCGATGCAGTGCCTCGATCCCGTGTTCACGATCGGGAAGCAGCTGATTGAGACCATCAAGGCGCATGAAAACGTGACGACGGCGCAGGCGCGCGCCGCCTCGGTTGAAATGCTCAAAAATGTCGGAATCCACGACGCGGAGAACATGATGAATCGCTATCCGTTTGAACTTTCGGGCGGAATGCGGCAGCGCGTGATGATCGCCATCGCGCTGCTTTGTCGGCCCGAACTTCTGATCGCGGACGAGCCGACGACTGCGCTGGATGTGACGATTCAGGATCAGATTTTGCAGCTTCTGAAGAAAATGAAAGACGATATGGGAATGAGCGTGCTGTTCATCACCCACAATTTCGGCATCGTCGCGGAGCTGTGCGACCGTGTGACGGTGATGTACGGCGGCAGAGTGATGGAGCGCGGCACGGTTGACGATGTGTTCTATAACACCGCGCATCCCTACACGCTGGGGCTCATGCGCGCCATCCCGAAGGCGGACCTGCTCACAAACGAGCGGCTCACGGCGATTGAGGGCACGGCTGTGGATCCGATGAATCCGCCCACAGGCTGCGTCTTTCATCCGCGCTGCCCTTACTGCACGGAGGCGTGCAAAGCCGCCGCTCCGCCGGAGACCGATCTTTCGGATGGGCATTTCGTAAGCTGCTGGCGGTTTTCGGAGGTGAGACGCCATGACTGAACGTGAACTGCTGCGGGTGGAAAACCTCAAAAAATATTTTACGGCCAGAACGGGCGGCGGAAAGAAGCTCGTCAAGGCTGTGGATGATGTCAGCTTTTCCATCAACAGGGGAGAGACCCTTGGTCTGGTTGGGGAATCGGGCAGCGGAAAGACGACGCTTGGCCGCACGCTGCTGCGGCTTGTTGAGCCGGATTCCGGCAAGATCATTTATCGCGGTGAGGACATCACCCATGCGAATATGCGGCCCTACCGCCGGAAAATGCAGATCTCCTTTCAGAATCCCGCCGGTTCACTTGACCCGCGCCTGCGGGTTCGGGATGTGATCGGAGAGGGGCTGTATGCCGCCGGCGTGCGGGATAAGCATGAGGTGGACGAGGCTGTTGCCGCGCTTTTGCAAAAGGTGGGCCTGCAGGAGACGGATATGTACCGCTATCCGGGCGAATTTTCCGGCGGACAGCAGCAGCGCATCGGCATTGCGCGTGCGCTGGCCGTGAATCCGGAATTCATCGTCTGCGATGAGCCGGTGTCCGCGCTGGATGTGTCCTATCAGTCGCAGATCATCAATCTGCTGGAAGATCTGCAGGAGCAGCTTGGGCTGACCTATCTGTTCATTTCTCACGACCTGTCCGTTGTGATGCACATTTCAGACCGCGTGGGCGTCATGTATCTCGGCAAGCTTGTGGAAATCGGCAGCCGGGAGGATATTGTCCTGCACCCGACGCATCCATATACCCGGTCGCTGCTCTCCGCAATCCCGCTGCCCGATCCGAAACGCAGCCGCGCGCGCGAGCGGGTGGCCATTGTCGGTGACGTTGGGGGCGCGGTGCCTGAAAACGGATGCCGCTTCTGTCCGCGCTGCCCGAATGCGCGGCCGGAATGCGCGCAGTTCGTGCCCGAACTCAAAGAACTTTCGCCCGGCCATCTCTGCGCCTGCCCCGTTGCCGCGCAGACGGCTGAGGCCTGAATGCCGAAACATAAAGATTTCTGATTACAAACAGGCACAGGCGCGGCTTTGGCCGCGCCTGTGCCTGTTTGATTGCGTATCCGCGTTGAATCCGCAGCGGCCTGCGTGCAGAATCCGTCCATGAAATGCTGTGAAAGGTGATTGAGGCCTGTGCCACGGAAGCCGGATCGCGATTGCTTTTGCGGGAGAAAGAGGGTATAATACAAATAGAAAAAATTTCCGTTCAAGGAAGTGCGGACTCATGGATAAAGAAATGCAGTGCTTTGAATGCCACGGCCATCTGGTGATGGACGGGGTGGATTTTGCATCTTCGCGCGACCGGCATGTGCAGCAGGTTGACCGCGGCGAGGTCGAGCGTGCGCTGTCGGCGCTGCAGCGCGCGGGCGTGTGCTATTACCGGGATGGCGGAGATGCGCAGGGCGTTTCGCTGCTCGCGCGGCAGCTTGCGCCGGACTATGGCATTGAGCTTGTGACGCCGGGTTTTGCCATTCATCGAAAAGGCTTCTACGGCGGGCTGGTTGGGCGCGCGTATGCCGACAAGGCGGAATATCTGCATCGGCTTTCCGAGCTTCGCGAGGTGCGGGGAGACTTCGTGAAGCTGATGGTCTCCGGCATGATTACCTTCAAGGCGTACGGACAGCTCTCCTGCGATTGCCTGCCGGCAGAAGAGATTGCGGAAATCATCCGCATCGCGCACGAGGAAGGCTACGCCGTGATGCTTCACGTCAACGGAGATGCGGCAATCCGCGCCGTGCTGGATGCGGGCGGAGACAGCATTGAGCACGGATATTTTATGGAGGATGAGACGCTGCGGCGCCTGGCGGATTCGGACACGGTCTGGGTGCCGACGCTTGCCGCGGTGGACGCGTTTGTTGACCGGCCGGGCTTCAACGGCGCGATTGCACAGGAGACGGTGCTGCGTCAGATGGACGCGCTCAGCCGCGCTGCTGCGCGCGGCGCGAAGATCGCCTCCGGCTCGGATTCCGGCGCGGTCGGCGTCGCGCACGGTGCGGGCACGGTGGAGGAATACCGCCTGCTTGCCAAGGCGGGTGTTTCCGAAGAGAAGATTCGCGAGGCGAACGCGCTGCTGCGTGCGCGTTTCCGGCGGCAGGACTGAAAAAGAGGAAAGCATAAACTTAGCCGCGTCCGGCGTCTTTCGGGCGCGAATTGACAAGATACGCCGCGTTTATGCGGCGATTTGGGAGGAAAACAGATGAGACCATACCTTGCGATTGCAGATATGCGCAGCGGCGACGAGACGGAGGGCTTCTATGTGCTCAGCCGGGCAGAGGTCAAAAAGACCGCGGCCGGCAAGAATTATCTGACCGCGCGGCTGACGGACTGTACGGGCGGCATCGCCGCCGTGATGTGGGATTTTCTCGGCTCGGTCAGGGAAGAGGACGTGGGGCAAATCGTCAAGGTGCGCGGCGCAGCGAATGTATATAACGGCGCTCTGCAGTTGACGGTCAGCGCCTTTCGCTTTGCCATGCCGCAGGATCAATATGAGCTCTCGCGCCTCGTGCCCACCGCGCCGATCGACGTGGAGGAGCGGATGGAGGAGATTCACGGGCTCGTGCGCTCCATCGCGGACGAGGATTACCGCGCCGTGTGCGAGGAGATGCTCAAACGGCATGCGGAGTCCTTCCCGCAGATCCCGGCGGCCAAAAGCGTGCACCACGCTTTCCTGTCCGGACTGCTGATGCACAGCTCCAACATGCTGCGCACGGCGGACTTTCTTGCCAATCTGTACGAGGGCATTGTGGACCGCAGCCTGCTCTTGGCGGGCACGCTCCTGCACGATATGAACAAGGAGCGCGAGTTTGCCTTTTCCGCGCTCGGACTGGTGCGGGAATACACGGTTAAGGGTGATCTGCTTGGCCATCTTGTGATGGGCGCGCAGGAGATTGCACGCGTTGCGCAGGAGCTTGGCGTGCCGGAGGAAAAGTCTGTGCTGCTCCAGCATATGCTGCTTTCCCACCACGGGCAGCCGGAATTGGGCGCGGCCGTCGTGCCGCGCTGCGCGGAGAGCGAGCTGCTCTCCCTGATCGACATGATGGACGCGCGTATGGAAATCTATCGCGAAGTGCTGGAGACCACGCCGGCGGGCGCGTTCAGCGAACGGATTTACGCGCTGGAAAAGCGGATCTACAATCATGGCAGACAGGCGGAAAGATAACAGGTATCAAAAAATAAGCAGCAGGCGCGGCATCAGCCGCGCCTGCTGCTTTGTATATGTTCTTTTATATTTTTTCTTATTCGCCGAAGTAGCTGCGTACCTCTTTGAGCAGCGCCGGAATGTCCAGATGCTGCGGGCAGGCCTTGACGCACTGGCCGCAATCCACGCAGTCCGCCAGATTCGTGCAGGTGCGGTTGAAGTTGCGCAGCTGCGACTGCGGATTGTGGAAACGCTTGCCCTCGTTGTAGAAGCGGAACGCGCTCGGGATCGCGATCTTCTGCGGGCAGCCGTCGCAGCAATAGCGGCAGCTTGTGCAGGGGATGGTGCCTTCCTGATTGAGAATCTGCCGAATCTCATCAATGCAGGCTCTGGCCTCGTCGTCCATCATGCCGAGGTGGCAGCGATCGGTGATCTCGATGTTTTCCTTGAGCTGCTCCATTGTGCTCATGCCGCTGAGCACGGTGAGGAAGCCCGGCTGATCGAAGATGTAGCGCAGGGCGAGCTCGGCGTTCGACACGTCGGCCAGTCCGTGCTTCTGCTTGGCGGCCTCGACCTCCGGGAAGTCCGGCAGGATCAGGCTGCCGCCCTTGAGCGGCTCCATCACGACAAGGGGCACGCCCTTTTCGCGCGCGTAGGCAACGCCCGCGTCGCCCGCCTGAATCTCATTGTCGAGATAGTTATACTGGATCTGCGCAAACTCCCAGTCGAAATCGTCCATGATCTTCACAAAGCTCGGATACTCGTCGTGGAAGGAAAATCCGACGTGGCGGACGAGACCCTCTTCCTTGATTTTCCGCAGAAAATTCTGAATATCCCAATTGTCGCGCAGCGTATCCCAGCGCGCGCCCTGAAGGCCGTGCACGAGGTAGAAATCAATGTGATCGGCCTGCAGACGCGTGAGCTGCTCTTCCAGCATCTTCCGGGGATCGAAGCCCGGCTCGTCAATGGCCAGCGTGAAGAGCTTGGTGGCGACGTTGAACTTGCCGTGCAGATGGTTATTCGTCAGAATCTGCCCAAGCGTTTTCTCGGAGAAGCCGTTGTGGTAGGGATATGCGGTGTCAAAGTAGTTGATGCCGTTTTCGTAAGCATAGAGGACCATTTCCTCTGTCTTGTCATAGTCCACCTTGGACTGATCCTGGTCGATGACCGGAAGGCGCATCAAACCAAAGCCGAGACGGGAGATCTGTTTGCCCTGAAATTCGCTGTACTGCATGGTAAACCCTCCTGTTGTGTTATTTTTATGGCGCTATTGTACCTGTTTTTTCGGCACAAATCAAGAGGGGACATGGCGGCGCTCGACGAACCAGCGCGTTTCCTCCAGAAACAGATAGGTTTCGGTGCGGCCGATCCGCACCGTATAGCGCAGCCCGGCGCCTCCGGCTTTCAGGCTCGCCGCGGGACGCACGTCCAGCACGCGATCAATTTCGTAGCGGGTGTTGTCCTCCCAGATCACCGCAGTCGGCAAAAGCGCGCCGTCTGCGGTGAAGCATGCCTCCACGGCCACATAGGTTTTTATGTTGTTTGTTTCCATAGCTTTTTACCCTCAGACGGCTTTGAAAAAGCCAACAGGATGAATGACGTGTTCGCTTCGGGCGTCCAGATTGGTCAGCGTCGGGTCAAGCAGGGCAATCGCCCGGCTGACGGAAAAATGTCCGAAGCGCCGGCGGATGTCATCGACGGTGCGCTCAAGCGTTTCCTGCTGCACACGCTTCTCCTCGCTTTCAAACAGGGAGACCTGACGGGGCGTGCGGGCGGGCACAAGCTCGCATGCGCGCACGCCGATGCTCCGCAGCGGAAAGACCGCTGCGCCCTCGCTGCTGAGCAGCTCCATCGCAGTTTCGTGCAGCGCGGCGGCGGTACAGACCGGGGAGGGCGGCCGCTTCTGGCGCTCCGTCCAGCTGAGCTTGTCGCTGCGCAGCGAGATCTGCACCGTGCGGCCCAGAAAGCCGTTTTCCCGCAGACGCTCGGCAACACTCTCGCAGAGCATCCACAGCACGATGGAGGCATCCTGCACATTCTGCAGATCGCGCGGCATGGTCGTGGAATTGCCGATGCTTTTCATAAGACCCGTTTCCCCGGTGGCGGCCACGGGGGAATTGTCCAGCCCGCGCGCGAAGGAGGAGAGGATCAAGCCCCATTTTCCGAGCCAGCGCTGCAGATATTCCGGCGGCGTCTGCGCAAGCTGCCCAATGCTCCGGATGCCGTAGCGCAGCAGCTTTTTCTCCGTGGCCTTGCCCACATACAGCAGATCGGAAGCGGGGAGCGGCCAGATCTTTTCCTCCATATCCTCACGGCCGAACACGGTCACGGCATCCGGCTTCTTATAATCGCTGCCGAGCTTGGCGAACACTTTGTTAAACGACACGCCGATGGAAACTGTGATGCCCAGCTCCGCCTTGACCCGGAGGCGGATTTCCTCCGCGACGCCTAACGCGCCGAGCGCTTTCAGCTTGGGCGTGCCCGTGATTTCCACCCACGCCTCGTCCAGTCCGAAGGGCTCGACTTGCGGGGAATATTCGCGGTAAATCCCGCTCATCAGGCGGGAAAAGCGCAGATACTGGTCGAAGTGCGGCGGCAGAATAATCAGCTCCGGGCACTTTTGCCGCGCCTGCCAGAGCGCCTCACCCACCTTCACGCCGCAGCGCTTTGCCGGCGGCATCACGGAGAGGATGATGCCGTGCCGCGCCTCCGTATCCCCGCCGACGGCGACCGCTTTGCCGTGCAGCTCCGGATGGTGCAGACATTCCACACTTGCATAATAGGAATTCGCATCTATATGCAGAATTGCCCGATCCACTGTTATCAACTCCTTTTTCTCTATCATATCACTCTAAAATGGAGAAATCAAGATTATTTTATATCCAAAAAAGAGAAATATACAGAAGAAATGCTTGCAATCCGGTATCCGATATGCTATTCTTTTGTAAAGAGGTGATGGCTGTGGGGTGGAGCGATACCCTTCGCGAGCTGCGCATATCGCGCGGCTGGTCACAGATTGAGCTGGTGCGAAGACTTGCGCTTCTCGGCTGCAAGGTGTCGGAGAAGGCACCCTCAAAGTGGGAGCACGGTGTCTCCGAACCGAGCATAAAGCAGTTTCTTGCCCTGTGTGCTGTTTATGAAATCCGCGATGTGCTGGAGGCCTTCTGCGGGCAGGCGGGCGAGCTCGCCGCGCTCAATGAGGAGGGACGCCGCCGTGTGCGGGAATACATCCGTCTGCTGGGGCGGGATGAGAGCTTTGCCAGGGAGCAGGAAAAAGCGTCTCTGCGCAGGATGATCCCGCTGTACGATCTGCCGGTCTCTGCCGGAACGGGGCAGTTTCTGGACAGCTCGGAGTACACGCTGATTGAAGTGGATGAGGCTGTGCCGCTGCACGCGACTTTTGCCGTGCGTGTGCGGGGGGACAGTATGGAACCCAAATTTACAGATGGTCAGATCGTATACGTCAAGCCGCAGCAGACGCTGGAACGCGGCGAGATCGGCATCTTCCTCGTCGACGGGGATGCGTATTGCAAGCAGTACGGCGGCGAGGCGGAGGATATGCTTTTCTCGCTCAATCCTGCCTACGCGCCCATCAGACTTGGGGAATACACGGCGTTTCGCATTCTGGGCAAAGTTGTCGGATAAAGCCCGCGGCGCGGGTTAAGGGATAAATCAAAAAAGAAAGGACCGGCGAGGGCTGCTCGCCGGAGAGAAGAACTATGTACGAGGAACTGTATGCCCCGCTGCCGGATCGGGCGGCATATTTGGAGCGCATCGGCCTGCGGGATGAGCCGATGCCGTTGAACGCAGAGACGCTGCATAAGCTGATGTACGCACATCTGACGCACGTTCCGTTTGAAAACCTGGACGTGCTGGAAAAGCACATGACGCCGGATCTCGGCATTGAGGCGCTGTTTGACAAGATCGTTGTGCGCCGCCGCGGCGGATACTGCTTTGAGCAGAACGGCCTGTTCGCCGCGCTGATGACCGCACTCGGCTATACGGTTTATCCCGTCGTTGCGCGTATCCTGCGCCCGGGCATGATCACCGCACCCGCGCACCGCGGCACGGTTGTTGTGCTGCCGGAGGGGGAATATTACGTTGACGTTGGCTTCGGTGGCCCGGCCTCGGCCTATCCCGTTCCGCTCAACGGGGAGAAGACGCCCGACGGATTTTATATCGTCCGCGAAGAGCCCAACTGTGTCATCTGCCACGAAGAGGCGGAAGGGGAGGATTCGCGCATCATCATGTTCGCCGGATACCCCGCGTTTCCCGTGGATTATATTCCGCTGAACTTCCACATTGCGCAGTGGGAGGGGTCCCGTTTCCGCACGGCGCGGGTGCTGAATATCCGCACGGAGGATGGAAGCTGCGCTCTGACGGATGATGTGCTGCGCATCCATAAAAACGGAGAGGTCACGGAAATCAAGCTGGAAACGCGCGCGGAATTGCTCGAGGCGATGAAAACCTATTTCGGAGTTGTCCTCGATGCGTAAAGGCACGCAGCACCGGATTGCAGCTTTGCGAAGATCTGCGGGCGAGTGCGAACGGCAACAGCGTGCCGCCGCCTGCAATACATAGCCCTCTATGGAGGGGTAAAAAGAACAGGGAGCCGTTTGGCTTCCTGTTCTTTTCGTATATTCAGTGCAGAATGCATTTGTAAGCGATAACCCCCTGTTTGGAGGCGAATGGAGCGCCATATCGGGAAGAATTATGCCGGGATGGAGCCGTTTGGTGTTATTTGTTGACGAGAAAAGGACGATGAATTATAATAACTGCATGTTTTTTTTAAGGAGTTGATCGGGTCGTGGATTGGGATTTTACTTTGGCGAATTACGGCGCTGTCTGGTCATTTATCGTGCAGCTTGGCCTTTTGCTGCTGTTCTTGATGTTGGGTAACTTACTTCGGCGCAGCATCCCGCTGTTCCGCAAATGCCTGATCCCCTCTGCGCTGCTGGGCGGTGCGCTCCTGCTGATCGCGGATGTGATCGCAAAACAGTTCGGTTTTACGCTTGTCGACAACCGCATGATGCAGGTCATCACTTACCATTGCCTGGCTGTCGGCTTTGCTTCCATGTCCCTGAAAACCGAGAAGAGCACGCACAAGACAAACAAGACGCAAGTGCTTGAGTTCGGCGCGCTGCAGGGCGGCGGATATATGCTGCAGGCCTTTGTCGGTTTGGGCATTACCTTGATTTTGTTCCTTCTGACCCGCTATGGCAATAAGGTCATTTCCTATATCTGCGGCCTGATCCTGCCCCTGGCTTTCGGTCAGGGCCCCGGCAACGCGCTGAGCTGGGATATTAACTTCACCAACACGCCTGCCGCGCAGTTCACCGGCAACGGAAGCTTCGGTCTGTCTCTGGCATCCATTGGCTTTGTTGTGGCGTCCGTGTTCGGCGTGCTCTATATCAACATTTATAAAAAGCGCAGCAATCTGCATGTGCGCAAATCCCGGCCTGCCGGCGAAGTGGTTGATCAGACCAATCCCGATGGTAATGAGATTCCGGACAGCGAATCCGTGGATAAGTTCACAATCCAGGCGGGCTTTGTTGCTCTGGCCTATGCCATCTCCTTTGGCTTCATGTGCCTGCTGGGTATCCTTTCCAAATTCACGAACAGCATCGCCTGGGGCTTTAACTTCCTGTGGGCGTCTCTGGCCGCGATGTTGATCAAGGCGGTCGTCAAGCTTCTGCGCAAGCGCAATGTGATGCACCGGGATTACATCAACAACTATCAGATGGACCGCATCTCCGGCTTTTCCTTTGACCTGATGATCGTGGCCGGCGTGGCCGCCATCGAGATCAATGATATCCGCAACTACATCCTGCCCGTTGTGATTCTCAGCGTCGTCGGCGCCATTATCACCTATGTTTACATCCGTAAGGTGAGCAAGGAATGCTTCAAGGGCTTTGAGCACGAAATGTTCCTGATGACGTTTGGTACCTTGACCGGCACCGCGTCCAACGGCATGATCCTCATGAAAGAGGTCGATCCGGGCCTGCGCACGCCCACTTCCAGCCTGTACATCCTTTCCAATTTCCCCGCCATGGTTATGATCGCGCCGCTGCTGTTCCTTTTGAGCTTTGCAGCGCAGTCGTTTACCAACGCGATTGTTGCCTGTGCAATCTTCTTCGTTCTGTGGCTTATCTACACCCTGTATTTGTTCCGCAGAAGAATTTTCAAGAAGCGCTATGCCAATAAGCCCGTGGTGACATGGGAAGAGGAAAACTAAGCGCAGAGCAAATAAGAACATACAAAAGCCCGGAGGATTATAAAGTCCTCCGGGCTTTTTGCGAAATCAGATTAAATCAATAAGCGGCTGCGCTGTTAAATAGAGAACGCAACCAGCACGACGTCCTTGCCGGTCTTCTTGCTCAGCAGCTGCTCAAGCTCCGAGATCTTAGCCAGCGCCTCGGCCTCACCGCTCAGCTCAGCGTACTTCACAGGGGAGTAAGCAACCAGGGAAACGTCCTTGCCGGTTTTTGCGGCCAGCTCTTTTTCCAGTGTGGTGATGGATTCCAGCAGATCTTCGCGGCCGTTGAGATTGGTGTAGTTGTTCATGCGCTTGCCTCCGGCCTTATTCGGGCTTGAACGTGTAGACAGCGCCGTCCTCCACGTTGGTGGCGTCAACGCCGGTCTGGGCGTATTCACCGTTGATGTAGAAGGCCCAGTATTTGCCGTCCTTCTCCCAGTCCAACGCAATGCCGTTGACTTCGTCCACGTACAGGCCGTACTCGGTGGTGTGGCCCTTGAGCAGACCTTCTTCGATCAGCGCTTCGCCGACGGTGGCGGCATCAGTCTTGATTTCGTGCGTGGTCTCTTTGCCGTCCAAATCGGTGGTCACAACGGTGAAGGAGGTCTTTGCGCTGCAGGCGGCCAGGGTGAACACCATGATCAGCGCAAGCAGCAGGGGAAGCAGTTTTTTCATTTTGATTTCTCCTATAAGCAGTCTTCTTCATTACCGGACGCGCAGCTTATAAAGAGATGAGTTGCTCCGTGCAACCGACTGAGCGTTTTTTGACACATCACGGCGGCGGTCCCGCACAGGACTTGCACCTGTTTCCCACGGAAGCAAAGTTATTATAGCACCATCTTTTTTTCAGTTCAACCCGGAAAAAGCACAAAATAAATGCCGTCTTGAAACCCGCAGATCTGTGTGATAACCTAATGCGGAAAGATCGGCTGTAAAAAATCAGGAGCAAAAATAAACGGAGAGTGATCGAAATGACGGAGATGGAACTGCGCAGCTTGGCGGAGGAAGCGGGTTTTCGTGCGGCTGTGATTTCTGCGAAGGATATTCCGGTGGACGGAAATTTTCGGAAATTCTGCGAGGACAACCTTTGCGGCAAGTATAATGCCAACTATTCCTGCCCGCCCGGCTGCGGCACGGTGGAGGAAGTCCACGGAAGGCTGCTTGCTGCGGATAAGGCGCTGGTGCTGCAGAAGGTCTATGACGTCGGCAGCTATGAGAACAAGGAAGCGATCCTGCGATCCCAAAAGAATCTGAACGCCGCAGTTTTGGAACTGGCGGAGAATCTTCGCCGGAACGGCATGGATTGCTTCTGCCTGGGCTACAACGGATGTCCCCTGTGCGAGCCCTGCAAACAGAAGCTGGGGGAGCCCTGCCCGTTTCCGGAGAAGCGGATCAGCTGCATATCCGCATACTGCATTGATGTGAGTAAGCTTGCGGACAAGTGCGGCCTGGACTTTGCCTGGGTGCCGGAAAAGCTGTTTCTCTTTGGCATGATTGCATTTCGAAAGAACGTATAGCGTTTTCATATGTGCAAAATGCACTATTGCAATTTGCCGGAGGGTGAATTATAATATACGCGAAAATCGAACAGAGGCCCTTTGGCTGTAAAGACAGAAATGTCAGACCTTGGGGCTACATAAGGGAATGGGGTCAGGATTTTTTCCAAATCCCCGCATTGACCAATACCGTGGGCGTCGAGATGAGCATCCGTTGGCGAAAGCCAGTCATTGGGGCAACCTGAGAAGGCAGGATGTTTGATCGTTTGAGGCGCGAGTCGGGAGACCTGCTGGAATCGATGGAATATTTGCCAAGAATGGTTATGGTGATGTTCTGCCTGTTTAATGGGCATAACGGCCATAACCTTTTTTTGTTGTGGCGATATAAGTGAATAAATTGTTCCCGTGGCCGGACATGCGGCATGCGTATGCCCGGCTGAACAAGAGAATGGGGTGAAAGTCCCCGCGCTGCCGGCGCTGTAAGTGTCGAGATGGCCTGCCGTTGACGAAAGTCAGTCATTGGATTCTTTTCCGAGAAGGCGGGCGGGTCATCGCTTGAGACACAAGTCAGAAGACCTACGGGAATATGTACTGCTTCTTTGTACCCGTGCGATGGGCAAAGGGGCTTTGCGGTCATGCAAAAAGCAACTGCGGCAGTAAGCTTTCGTTACTGCCGCAGTTTTTTGTTATGAGAGGAAAAAGTGATGGCATACCCCGGGAGACAGAATATTTACGAAGCGACGATCCGAAGAATGGTTCAGGAATCCCTGGCGCAGCAGGAACAGGACTTTCGGCAGCAGCACGCAGCGGATACAGATGCGCAGCTTCTGAAATATCTTCGCGCTTGTGCAAACCGCCTGCACCACACGCCGTGGCCGGGCGAGATTGTCGGCGGAAGCTTTATTCAGGAGCGCATCGGCTCCTGGAACCGGGCGCTGGTCCTGGCAAGATTGCCCGCCCCCACAACGGCGAATCAAAGCAAATCCTTTGCAAGAGTTCAGAAGGAAACAGAAAAGCAAAAAGAAATTTACAGACAGCGAAAAGCCGCGAAAAAGGAACTGGCAAATCAGCGGCGGCTTCAACAGGAAGCCAAAAGGAATTCCTCCAAATAAGCTTGTATTAATCGGTTTGTGGAATTGGCATTTCACAGGCCTTTAATAGGGCTGCCGGTTGTTCCTCCCCTCCGGCAGCCCGATGCCCGGCAGTGTTCTCCAGGGAACGGCACCGGGCAAAATGAACCGCCTTTTATGGGTGGCTCAAAAAATCCGGCTTACTTTGTGGCAAATGCGCGACCCGGAGAGGGAATCGACGGACACGCATTCTTGTTCTGCTGAACAAGGGAACCCGGTGGGAATCCGGGACACGGCGGATCTGATCCGAGGTGCTGTATGCATGGAGCCATTACCTTTTCTGCGAAAGCAGGTCATTGGGAGCAATCCTGAGAAGGCGGGGTAAGGGCGCCGGGGAAACCCTGAACGTGCGAGTCAGAAGACCTACAAACTGCATAGCAAATGCCCCCTTGCATAAAGGGCGGCCTTATGCAGCTTAAGCTGAGCATACCGTAACGGTATGAGCCGGTTTAACCAGCTTAGCGCCTTCGGGCGAGAAGATAATACTGTTTTAATGAGGGGGTCTTTTATGCTGTAAAGATGTAAGTGCATGCCATTTCCGCCTTAGGGCGAAGATTATATTAATTACAATAAGGAGGTCTTTTTTGTAATGAAAAGACGATTGCTTTCCCTGCTCCTTGTGCTTGTCATGGCGCTGGGAATGCTGCCCACCATAGCTGTTGCCGCACCGGCCGAGAGCGAAGGTGTGTATCAAATCGGCACAGCGGAGGAGCTGCTGTGGTTTGCGCAGGAAGTCAAGGGTGGCAACACCGGTATCAGCGGTGTGCTAACGGCTGATATTGACATGAGTAACTATGCAAGCTGGCCCGGCATCGGCACGAACCATCAACCGTTTTCCGGTTCGTTTGATGGCCAGGGTCATACGGTTACTTTCCGGAACGCCATGTGGGGCATGTTTGGTTTTGTTGCGGGTAAATCCGGTGCAATTGTTACCATTCAGAATGTAAAAACCGCCGGCAGTGTCCAGCGCAGTCCCATTGCCCATGATGTGACGTTTACGCACATTATCGGCTGTATCAATGGTGCAACCGTCACAAAGGCAAATGAGAACTATGTTGGCGGTATCGTAGGTTCTGTCCGGTATACGCAGGATGGTACCACTTATACCAATGATGTGCTGATTCAAAATTGCGGCAATGTAGCCAGTATCACCGCCAATGACTATGTGGGCGGTATTATGGGTAGCGCCTGCTATGTCAACACCCGGATCGAGAACTGCTACAACACCGGCAATATCCATGGTAATACCTACGTAGGTGGTATTGTGGGTTGGCACCAGAACTACAAGGGGAGTAACCACGTAAAAAATAGCTACAATACCGGCCGTGTGACCGGCAGTGAAGCTGTTGCGGGTATTGCAGGCCATCTGAATAACGGTGTTACAGTTCAGAACTGCTATAACGCAGGTGCCAGCACCTACGCAATTATTGGTCGGCAGTACAATGCCACCAATGTGCTCTCCAACACCTATTTCCTGGGTGCTGCCTCTGCCAAGAGTGTTCCGGACTATACCACCTATGAAAGCCAGGAGCCTGTTTATCGGGCTGCGGCAAAAACCGCCGCGGATATGGCAAGTGCAGACTTTGCCGCACTTATGGGTGGCGCTTACAAGGCAAGCTGTCCGTATCCCGTACTCAGCTGGCAGACTGCAACGGAACACACCGGTGCTGTCTGCGACAACTGTAAGCTGGGCAGCACGGAGAAGGAACTTTATGATGTTTCCTTCCAACAGCATGCGGGCTACACGCTGAACGGTGAATCCAAGGTAACCCAAGGCCAAGCCTATTCCTTCACCATTACCATCAGCGAAGGATATGAGAAAATCGCAGGCTTTGCTGTCAAAGTCAACGGCGAGGAAGTGACTCCCGCCAGCGATGGTAAGTACACGGTTGTAAATGTGCAGGAACCCCTGTCCGTTACGGTTCGCAATGTCCAGATCATTCCCGGCAACCATGTGATCAGCCTTCCCGGTGAGGGAAATGGTTATAAAATCACCGGCGAAAAGTCGGCAAAGCGCGATGAACCCTACACCTTTGAACTTTCTTTTGTGGATGGCTTCAAGGCAGGAACAGATTTCAAGGTGATTGCCCAGGAGATCGTTCCCCAGAGCGAACTGGACAATGGAACAGTTCCCTCCGAAATTACGCTGACCGGCAAGAATGGCCTCTACACCATTCCCACCGTGCAGAAGGACTACCGCATTCTGGTGTCCGGCGTGGTGGCAGTGCCTACTGTCGAGCCCGTAACGGTGAACTTTACTGTCACGGAAGGCTGGTATGAATTCCACGAACCCAACGATTCCGGAGATGTGATCATTGACAAAACCCTTACTGTTCCTTACTTTGACCTGTCCCTCTACGGTCTTGAAAAATATTACTACAATCCCTACTGCTATGTAGACGAGGCCGGTAATATCAAGACTCGCCAGGAAAAGGGCACCCCGGAAACCGCCTACAATCAGATCACGGTGATGCACGCATTCATTGTGGCCACAGAGTTGTTCTATTTGGGTTACAGCCAGGATGAGGTGGGCACGGGCCGTTCCTATCGGGAAATGATCACAGTCACCAACTTTAAAGGTGAGCAGGTGACCGTCAGCAAATTTGCCAATGCTATTTCCTGGACTCAGGATGCCGGTTCCAGCTTCATGGATTTCTGGGATCATGGCACCAATCTGAATTACTATGTCAACTACGCATATCCCCTGGCATACCCCGGTTGGGGTTCCACCGGCGATCAGGTTGTGATGAAGAACGGTGATGTGATCAGTGTTCACCTGATTACCGGTGTGGGCAGCGGTTCCAACTTCGGTTTCTTCACCGTAAACGACACCAATAACAAGTACAACCCCGGTACCGATGTGGTCAACGAGATCACTGTGGATCAGGGTCAAAAGGTGAAGCTGACCTATTTCTGGACTGCTACCTCCGGTAACTACGCTACTAGCTACAAGTTGCAGAAAAATAAGCAGCTGTACTGGATCAATGTGGAAGAAGATGGTGTTCCCGGTTATATGGAACCGGATGAGATCCTGGACTACGATGAGGAGAACGGAAAACCCATTTATGGTTGGGATGATAACGACAATCCCATCTATGTATCCTCCAAAGGCTGGAGAGATGAGCCTCTTGGTAAGAACACGGTTCTGAAAACCGACAAAAACGGTGTGATCACCATCGACACCGCAGGTCTGGAACCCGGTACTTACTACATTGGCGGCATCGGTGGCTTTGAGGAAGGCGGCGGTGTCGACAACGCAGGCTTTGTTTCTGCTGGCTACGAAGCCGGTGCGTCCTTCTTCAAGCTCGTTGTGCAGGAGTACAACGGCAAGCTGGGCGATGTGAACAACGATACCTATATTACCGGTGCGGATGCCAATCTGATCATTCAGCATGTTTTGGGACTGAATGAGGTTAATGACAGTATCGCCGACGTAAACGGTGACGGCTACGTCACCGGCGCGGATGCCAACTTGGTTACGCAGAAAGTTTTGGAACTGATCGATTCTTTCCCTGCTGAAAAAAATAAGTAAAAAGGAGTTTTTACATGAAAAAAGCATTGTCTGCGCTGCTGGTGATCGTCATGGTGCTCAGTCTGATGCCCATGACTGTATTTGCAGCGAGTAATCCCACAATTTATTTTGAAACCGATTTTACCACGGAACTGGCAGCCGGTGATACCTTCACCGTCACGGCACATCTGAAAGACAATGTGCGCTTTGATGCCTTGACTCTGACCTTGAAGTGGAATGACAAGGCTGTTAAGTTTAACGGTTTTGCTACCAATAACAGAGGCATTCCGACCTCTGAGGTGTTCAATGCCGGGGATGGCTACACGACTGCCGCTGTAAATCAGGAAACCGGTAAGATCATGGGCGTTGATGCTACCGGCTATGGCTACGATAACAACGGCATGCTCTTTATTGCCAACTTCGAGATCGTGGGCGAAGGTGCTTTGGACATAGGTCTGAAGACGGATGATCCTACGGTGTTTGAGATGGTCGATAATAATGGTGTTGACCAAGCCCCGATTCTTGACACCTCTGCGCTGAATGGCCTGACTGTCGGCGGCAAGCCTGTTGGCCCCGAGATGCCTGAGAATGCCCCCTTCACTGCCATCACCACCGATGTGGGTCCCATCGTGGATGTTGAGGAGTGCGGCTTCCTGTCTGTTGATCCTTGGGGCACCGGTTTTGGTTCCCCTGTTGCCCACTACCACATTACCATTCCTGCGGATGCCACCGAAGCCTATGTCAGATTCCCTCTGTCTGTCGATAACTTTGTTTCTCAAAATTTCATGATTGGCGAAAACGAAATTGGCAGTGCATACGCCAGCGTTAACCATGATGATCTGGATGCAGACGCAGAAAGTGGCATGGCTGGTCTCCAGTACGGCGAGAACGGCGATGACTATACCGTTATGATCATCCCCATGGAGTTTGTGGTTGGTGACATGATGGGCAATGTGGGTACACTGCCCGCCGTCAAGGGTGAAGATGAGCTGTATTACGCAGTTGGCCCTCAGGATAATGGGGGTAATACTTATGCACTGTTCTCCTTCGAGTATGCTGGCGAGGAAGAGGAAATCTACTCCATCACCATCGACGAGGGCATCGTCGGCGGTACCGTTTGGGCAGAAAATGAGGATGGTGAAACGATCACCCAGGCTAAGCCCGGTGATGTGGTTGTGCTGCAGTATGAAGCAGAGGAAGGTTATGCGTTCGTTGGGTTCTCCTATGTGAACGATGATACCAACCAGGCGACCGAGTGTGCGAACGGTGCGTTTGATATGCCTTGGAGCAATGTCACGATTAAGGCTGTCTTTAGATCTACCCATACCTGCGAATTCAAAGAGGTTGTTGCTGACAAGTATCTGAAGGAAGCAGCCACCTGCGAGCATGCGGCTGAGTATTTCAAGTCCTGCGAATGCGGCAAGACCAGCACGGAGACGTTCTTCGATGGCGAGACCGTTGACCACAAGTATGAGAACAGTCAGTGCATCTGGTGCCAGACCGCTGAAGTTATCGGCTACACTGTCACCATGGGCGCCGATGTTGAGGCGGTTGCCGGTGAGACCATCTCTATCCCCGTAACGGTGGGCTATACCGACGATACCGTTAAAAACTACAATGCCTTCGACATGACCTTTACCTATGATTCCGCTGTTCTGACCTTGACCTCCACAGCCATTGAAGGCATGACCGTCACCGACAATAGCGGCACTGTCCATGTACAGCGTTACGGCAGCGACCTGAGCGTTGGCGGCACTGCGCTGACCCTGACCTTCAAGGCAACTGTTGCCGACACGACCAATGTCACGGTGACCGCTGCCAAGGTGGGTATTTCCGAGACTGCGCTGACGCAGGAAGCTGACGATGCAGCCATCATTGATGATTGCACCAAGATCACAGTTACCGGCTACACGGTCAACCTGCCTGCCGAGTTCGAGGGCGAATCCACCGTGGCTCCCGGCGAAAATTACACCTTCGAGGCCAAGGACAAGAATTATAACTACGATGTGACTGCCAAGATCGGCGACGATGAAATCGACGTTACCGACAACGGCGACGGCACCTTCACCATCCCCGCCGCTCAGATCACCGGCAACATCGTCATCACCACCGAGAAGACCGGCAAGCTGTTCGATGTGACTCTGGGCGATGACATGACCGGCGAAACCTCTGCGCAGTACATGACTCCCTACACCGCAACCCTGACCAAGGAAGCCGGTTACGGTTATCAGATCACCGTCACCATCGGCGGCGAAGCTTACACCGGCTTCACCTATGATGCGGCCACCGGCGTTGTTACCATCCCCGGCCAAGCCATTGTCGGTGCAATCGTCTTTGATTCCGGAAAGGAAGCTGGCGACTTCACCGTTGCTGTTGAAGGCAATCACGCAGGCGACGTCACCTACGAAGCAACCGCAGAAGGCGGCAAGCCCTACTCCTTCAAGCTGAATAAGGTGGACGGCTATACTTACGAAATCACGGCTACCATGGGCGGCGAAAAAGTTGAACTGACCGAGGCTGAGGGTACTTACACCATCGCTAAGGTCACCGGCAACATCGTCATCACCGTCGAGGGCACCTCCGATCTGAAGGCGGAAGTCAAAGAGTACGTTACGCTCAACGGCAAAACCATGTTCCTGGTCACTGCTACCCAGACTCTGGCTGATGATGAGGCTTTGTCGTACGACGGCAATGTGATGTTCTGGTCCGAGCAGTATGCGGCGTGGGCCTATCTTGTTATCACCGATGGAGCTCTGACCGATGAAGATGCTGCCGCTAAGATCACCAGCGGTGAGGTGGAATTCACCGAGCTGAAGCAGACATACGACGTCAACGAGGCCGGCAAGGTTGACATCAACGACGCACAGCTGGTCTTTGATATGTACAACAACGAGTATCAGGACTTCACCAGTGCTACCATGCTGAAGTTCCTGAAGGCTGACGTTAACGGCGACAAGTCCATTAATGTTGATGACGCCGCCGCGATCGTCGCTGAGATCGTGAGAACGAAGTAAAACGTAAAAAACCTACAGATCCAAAAGCAAAGTCCGGTTCCACCCCCGCTTTTGCGGGGGTGGACATCGGCGTGTTTCGGGAACTGACAGGTGAGGCGCTGAAAACAGCGCGATAGCTGTCAATTTCTGAACCTTTTCCATCCGATCCGGATGTTAGCTATTTGTTACGGGAGGCAATCGCCTATGAAAAAACTGCAACGTATGCTCAGTCTGCTGCTGGCGCTGACTATGGTGTTTGGCCTGTGGTCGCTTACATACGCCGTTGAGGGGAGTGACGTGACCCTGTCCCTGTCCTTTTCTCAGCCCGGCGTGAAAGTGGGGGAATCCGTTGCGCTGAGCATGGTAGCGGACCGGGATTTCAGCACCCGTGGCGTCGGAATGACCATCTGCTACGACGATACGGTGCTGGCGCCGGATTTGGAGGGGTCCTCCACAGCGGCACCGCTTCAGATCCATGCGGTGACGGTTGGCGGAAAGGCGGCGCTGCGCGTCAGCTTTATGCCAGGCTTGGAGCCTGTTACATTCTCTGCTTCGGAAGCCCTGGCGCAGATTAGATTCAAGGCCCTGGCTGTGGTGGAGCAGACTTCTGTTTCCGTGGACGCGGCGTATCTTTACGATGAACAGCTCTCTGAAATTCCCGTGCACAGCGCAGGGGAGGCTTGCCTGGCCGTTGAGCCCGCTGCGGAATATGTGCCGGTAACGGGTATTGCGCTGGATAAGACAGAGCTGACCCTGGAAGAGGGCGAAATGGAATCCCTGAAAGCGACTGTCGAACCCATCGGCGCATCCGATCCTGCAGTCGTATGGACGTCCTCCAATGAAAAAGCGGCAATCGTTTCTGACGGTGTTGTTAAGGCTGTGACAGAGGGGAGTGCAACCGTCACCGCAACGACGAAAGACGGCGGCTTTACCGCCTCCTGCATTGTGACGGTGACAGCGCCCGATGCGGGTTATACCGTGAAGATGCCTGCAGACACTGTTGCCACCATTGGCGGCAGCGTTCGGATTCCGGTGGTGATCAGCAATGAGGACGGACAGACTGGATATAACGCCTTTGACATCAGCTTTGCCTATGATCCGGAGATTCTGGAGCTTAGCTCCACGACCCTGTCCGGTGTGACCGTTACTGCGCAGAGCGGCAAGGTCAACGTGCTGGGCTACGGCGAGGACAGAAGTGCCGGCTCCGTGCCCTTCACTCTGGAATTCAAGGTGCTGAAGATGCAAAGCTCTGAGGTTCAGATCACCACAGCCCGGGTGGACAACTCCGGCAACGCCGTGGTCAGGAATGCATCTTTGGCAAGCCTCATGGATGACCGGACAGCAATCGCCGTGACCGGCTATCCTGTGACATTGCCGGAGGGTTTCAACGGCTCCAACAACGCAACGCCCGGTGAGGATTACACCTTTACCGCACTGAACGACTACTACGATTACACGATTGCCGTTACTGTAGGTGGTCAGGAAATCACCGTAACGAAGAACGGTAACGGCAGCTACACGATTCCTGCAGAGCTTGTCACCGGAGAGATCGTTGTAAGCGCTACGAAGAACGGAAAGATCTTCAAGGTTACGCTGGGCACAGACATGAGCGGCAAAACCTCCGCGCAATACGGCACCGATTATGTGGCAACCATCAACCGGGATGAAAGCTACCGTTACACCGTGACGGTCACCATTGGCGGCATGGAATACACGGGTTACATGGCTTCCGGAAAGACGTATACAATCCCCGGTGAGGATATTACGGGTGAAATCGTATTCAAGGTTGAAAAGACGCTGATCGTTCCCGTCAATCCTCCCGGACCGACGGATCCGTCTGATCCTGCCAATCCCACCGATCCTCCCAAGCCGGTTACTTATCACAGCGTTAGCTTTGCCGGTTCCGGAGCCGGTGCGGCACAGGGCAATGCGACGTCCGTTGCCCACGGCGGAACATATACGCTGAACCTGAAGAAGCAGGCGGGCTACAACTACACCGTAGTCTATAAGATGGGCGGCAAACCTGCCGTTGCGGTTTCTCCCAACGGAAATGGAACCTATACGATTGCAAATGTAAGCGCGCCGCTGGAGATCATCATTGAGAAGGCACTGAATATTGAGATCTCTGTATACGAGTATCTGACACTGGATAAAAAATCTGTATTTCTGATTGTGGCAGATGCTGCTTTGGGCAGCGGCAGCGTATTTACCTGCGATGGCGATGTGATGTATTACAGCGAAGCCTACGGTGCATGGGCTTATCTGCTCATCACGAACGAACATCTGGATTTGAGCGATGTCCAACCCCGCGTGAAGATCGCGGCTCTGAACGACCGGCTGCTTGTATATTCCGGATATGATGTCGACCGAAACGGACAGGTGGATTGGAACGACGTACAGCTTGCGCATGATCTGTACAACGCAAAATACGATACGTTTGACACCGTCAATATGTCAAAGTATCTGAGCGCGGATGTGAATGCCGACGGAAAGCTGGACGTTCGGGATGTGGTGCAGATCGCCTGGGCAATTTGGACGAGTGAGGAGGCGCGCACATGAAGAAAAGCATAGGGATTTTACTGGTCGTGCTGCTTAGTCTCACCTTGACGCTGACCGTTATGGCGGTGGAGCTTACGAACTGTACGGTGACCGCAGAAACCGTTTCCGGTGCGCCGGGGGAAACGGTTACGGTGGAAATTCAGATTGCGGACAACCCCGGCTTTACCAACTTTGCCATCGCACTGGATTATGACCGGGAACATCTGACGCTAAAAAGCATTGAAACCGAAGACGGCAATGCCCCTTACCTCTGCGGTTCCAATGTCAGCATCAACAAGACCTGGGATGAGGAAGAAAAGGAATACGGCTTTGTGGTGTCCGCCTCCGCAGATCCTGTAAAGGGGAATGGAACTCTGTTTGCCGTGACCTTTGAGATCGCAGCCGATTTCGTCGGCGAAGCGCAGGTCACACCCATGGTGCAGTACATCCGCAACAACGAAGCGCTGTTTTCCGTCTTTGAAGAGATCGATGCGGAGGCCACATCCGGCGCGGTCCTGTCCGCGCTGGAAGGCGACGTGAACGGCGACGGTATCATCGAGTATGACGATGTGATGCTGGCCTACAAAGCGTTTTTGGGTGAAGCCGAATTGACGGCGGAGCAAATGGCTGCGGTGGATGCAAACGGAAACGGCACCGTGGAAGAAACGGAGTATCAGGCAATTTATCAGATATACATTGGAGGTTAAGAAATGAAGAAAGTAATTTCTTTGATTCTGGCGGTGATGGTGCTGCTGTCCTGCGCGATAACATCCTATGCAACCGACAACTCCCGCGAGTTCTTCTTTGAACTGTCGGTAGATGGCAGTAATGAGAAAAAGGTGCAGCCCGGTGACATCATCACCGTTGTGTTCACCCTGTGCCGGACAGACAGCGAAGAAAACTATGATATGTATGCCATGCAGAACGAAATCCGCTATGACAGCGAATTCTTCAAGCTGGTGGAAGACAGCGCGATGCTCAGCGATGGCATCTCCACAACTGAAATCGGTCTGCGGGATACCTTCCGGGAGTTCTATATGAACTTTGTATCGCTGTCCGGCGGCGAAAGCTGGAGTGCGAAGAAGCTGATCGGCTCTTTTCAACTGGAAGTTATCGGCAACTCCGGCGTGTCCAAAATTACCAATCAGGATTACCTGGTTTCCACCGCTGACGGCAAGGACAGCTACGCTGCCACCTGCCAGGACGTGACGGTGATCCTGACCACCGACTGCACCGTTTCCTTTGAAACCAACGGAGGCTCCTCCATTCCCGATCAGATCGTTCAGTACGGGGAGACGGTTGCCCGTCCCGACAATCCTGTCCGCGAGGGCTATCGGCTGGTAGGCTGGTACACCGATATTGATTTGCAAAATCCCTGGGATTTTGATGCCGACACCGTCCGGGGCAATATGACCCTGTATGCCAAATGGGAGCAGGGCGTCCCCATTGAAGAGACACCGACCGATGACAATGACGGCGGTTTTGGCGGCTGGTGGTGGCTGTTGGGGCTGGGCCTGCTGGGCCTGCTGATTTTGATTCTGATCCTGCTGCTGAATAAGAAAACCGTCAGATTTGAGACGGGCTGCAGAGAGAAGATCAAGGAGCAGAAGGTCAAGAAGGGCGGCTATGCAGAGCGTCCCGCAGAACCTGCCAGCACGGGCAGGACCTTTGCCGGCTGGTACGCGGATGCGGAATACACGCAGCGCTGGGACTTCGAGAACGACAAAGTCAAGGATAATATGACCCTGTACGCAAAGTGGATCTGAAAATAACAATCCCCACCCGGGAAATCCCGGGTGGGGTGCAGCTGCCTTTGGCACTTGCGTATGTCCGCCGGATTTTGGTGGGTATACGCAAAGGTCAAAAGCAACAACAGAGGGATTAATTTATGAATTGGAATGTATTGTTACATAAAAATGTTCTGCAAACCGGCTTGTGTATTCTGCTTTGCGCAACGTTGTTGCTTGGCTTGCTTCTGCCGGCTCATGATATGACGCGTTCCCAGCCAAGCAATCCATTGGATCATGAGGCGATTCGGGAAATCACCATTCTGAAGGTCGGAGACGATGTGAGCGAACTGGATGATATCGTGGTTCCCAATGAAGACAGCGCTGCGCAGACAGAGCCGGAGGAGCCTCAGCCCGAGGAGACAGAGCCGGAGGAGCCTCAGCCCGAGGAAACACAGCCGGAGGAGCCTCAGCCCGAGGAAACGGATCCCACAAATCCCGATGACGGCGATGAGGATGAGGGCAACGATGACGGCGACGATGGGGAAGAAGGCGGAGACGAGCTGGAGCTGGATCTGGCGGCGGTAATGACCTGGTATAAGTACGGCACCGACCCCAACACCATCGCCTGCGGACCCTCCGGCACGGTTGCCAAATCCGTCAACACGGCCCAGCTTGTAAATAATTCTCTGAAGTACGAATTCGCCCTCACCGGCACAGATGCCAAATATGTGGAGATCACAAACGTGTCCGTGGCAGCCGGTGACAGCGCATTCCGGGAAACGGGAAAGAGCGGCAGCATTCCGATTGAGCTTGCCGACGGAAACGGTGACCGGAATTATACCTTCCGTGTGACGGCGTTTATTGAGAAAGCCGGGAAAAACGATGGAGATGTCCGGC
Organism: Oscillospiraceae bacterium; assembly: GCA_017522015.1. GTDB lineage: Bacteria > Bacillota > Clostridia > Oscillospirales > Oscillospiraceae > SIG483. The sequence goes on from JAFXAW010000048.1 coordinate 42,388, forward strand.
AGGAATTGGAATTCGCATTCGTGCTGAAATGTGAGTACAGTCTGGATCTGGACTTGGAATTGACCTGGCATCCAGAGGATAGCAACGTTCGGAAAATTGTTTGCGGCCCTGACAAGACCGAGAGTTTCTCCGTTAAGAATTACGATTTGACAGAGCGGGTCTTTGGCTACTCTGTGCAGTTGATTGGATCTCTGGCAGAAGATGCGCAAATCATCGGTGCCGACTACACCACGGCATCCGGACAAGAATCCGGAGAGCTGGCGCCGGACAGCGGCACGCTGATCCTGAATCCTGCACCCGGTGCGGACAAGGAGGTTTACAATCTCACCTTTACGGTTCGTACAGCGGAAAGAGAGGTGCTCTACCACTACAAGCTGACATATCAGGAAACCCTGGATGTGCAGCTGAAATTTCATTGGATGGAAAAGGGGATAACTCCGAGAACAAAAACCTGTGAAGCGGATGATACATCTGTCCTGCGCATCAAAAACAACCAGCTTTCCGCCGGCGCAATTCCATATGAACTGGAGCTCACCGGTGCAGATGGGGAGAATGGCCGAATTCTGAGTGTGGCATACATCTCTGAAGCCGGCGGCAGCGGCAATCTGGAGGCCAGCGGATCTCTGCCTCTTTCCATGCCGGCCGGCGCGACGTCCAATGCCTATCATATTACAGTCAATACAATGGTCAGCGGCCAGCGGGTAGTCTTTGAAATCGTCATTTACTACTCTGCGGATCTGTCTCTGCAAATGGAATACACCGTAAAGGAAGCCGGTGCGCCCGTTGCGCGGCAGGTCACCTGCGAGAACACAAGAAGCAAGACCGCCGAAGCGGTTTATGACGATCAGCTCACAGACGGAGCGCTTGACTACACCATGTCCCTTGTCGGCGCAGAGGATAATGTGTCCATCACATCTGTGACCTGCTATCAATCCGGCAGCGGAAGAACCGTCACTTTGGGAGCGGTGGGACAGATTAGCCTGCTTTTGAAGGATGGCAAGACCGGTGAAAACACCTTCGAGATCGAAGCGCAGGATGACAGCGGCAATGTCTATCATTTTACTGTCAATATTCCCTACAAGCACAGAGGCGAAAACAGCATCAAGATCAGCACCAACTTGCTCGACGGGCAGGAGATTATCAACGAAACGAAAACCAATTTGACTGTCCGGGCGTGGAGCGAGGATGCAAACGGCAATGTCATCAGCTATATCCCCGCGAACGGTACGGATACCAAGCTGATCGTCACGTTTGACGGTGAGGTTCTCAGCTATATCAGCTCCTCCGGTGCAGCTTCCGAATATGATCTGTATCCGGCGAACCCCGAGGTGGGTGACACCAATATCCATACCCTGAACATCTATGCAGAGGATGCGCTGGGAAATTACGGCGAGCTGACGCTGACCCTGAACGGGCAGCGCAGAGAATCCGGCCAGCAGATCGGCACAGCGACCATCTATGTGGATATGACGGCCCTCGGTTTAGGTGTGGTGGCGAATTTGAGCTATAACGTGCTGGCGGACGAGCCTGTGTCCTATGTGATCGCCAAAGCCATTATGGGGCAGGATACCGGCGAACCTTTCGGGAAAGCCGAGCAGACGCTTGGCTGGGGCGGCCGCTATGCAGGTACGTTGGACACAGGCTTCTATCTGCAGAGTCTGACCACCGGCCATAACGCCAACGCCCTGGAAGGCGGCATGTGGCCCGGCGCTACAGAGGAAGAAGTGCTCTCTGCCATTGATGCCCGTTTTGGCGCAGGAACCGGACTTGCAACCCTCTGGCGCTGCCTGTATCGAAACGGACTGAACAAAAGCACGGGCTCCGGCAACAGCTTCGGTGAAATGGATTATACCAGCGGTTCGGGCTGGATGTACAGCGTGGGAGGATCTACTTACTATCCCGGCCAGTCCATGTCCAGCGTCTATTTGCAACCCGGTGATGTGCTGATCGTCCGCTACACTTTGGCCTATGGCTGGGATGTGGGCGGCGGCTCTCCCGGCTACGGCAGCACCGTTGGCTACTGCGTGTCCGCCGTCAATGGCAGCATCCGGGTCAATCACAGGATGGAAACAGTCACCAATGCGGACGGCTCGGTTTCCAACGTCTGCCATTGCTGCGGCATTGTGGAGGACTGCGCCCATGCGAATGTGAGCTGCACGGATCTTGGCGATGGAACCCATATTCAGTATTGCAATGACTGCAGGAAGGAAATTGGAGACCCTGCGGAACACGGTTGGGTATATACCGGCGAGAATGCGGCAGACCATCACAACTGCGCGGAATGTAATGCGGCAGAAGCCCATAACTGGAAGGAAGTGGAGGGCAGCAATACCGCAACTTGCACGGAACCGGGCAGAAGAAGCGTCCAGTGCGCGATTTGCAATATGATCCGGGAAGAGGAAGCCGCCCCCAAGGGGCATGCGCTGGATAATAAATGGCAGGTAACTGCGGCAGAGCATTATGAAAAATGCTCCATTTGCGAAGAAATTGCCAACCGCGGACGCCATCAGTATAAGCACGTTACTTATACCGAGAACGGTGTGCAGAAGGAAACCTATGAGTGTCAGATCTGCAGCGCATGGCATGTGGATGAATGCAGCGGCACATTGACAGAAATCCACGCCACATGTCAGAAAACCACTTATCATTGCAGCAGCTGCGGCTATGACATGGATAAGGAGGGCTTCTTCGCCGGACATCACCGCTATACAGGCGGTTACTGTGAATACTGCGGTGAAGCGGATCCCAACGGCGGAACGGCCGAAACTCCCGGAACGGAACCGCCGCAAACGGAACCGCCGGTGACAGAGCCTCCGACGACAGAGCCTCCCGAAACGGAGCCGCCCACAACAACTCCCCCGGAACCAGAGCCGGATCCCCAGCCGGAACAGCCTGAGGACGCCGGCGGGGCCGAAACAGTCTAATGCTTTTCTTTCTATAAAAAGTAAAGATCATGGAGGAAGATACATGAATCCCAAACTGAACCAAATCCTGCAGGAGATCGAGAAAGTCGTTGTAGGTAAAAATGAAACTGTCGAGAAGATCATGATGGCGGTTTTGGCCGGCGGGCATGTCCTTATGGAGGATGTCCCCGGTACAGGCAAGACCACCACCGCCATGGCGTTTGCCAAGGTGTTGGGGCTGGATACCCGCCGCGTCCAGTTCACTTCCGATACCGTGCCCTCGGACATCATCGGCTATTCCGTTTATGAAAAGCAGATCGGCGGCTTCGTGTTCAAGCCCGGCGCCATTATGACCAATTTGCTGCTGGCGGATGAGATCAACCGCACCTCCAGCAAGACCCAGTCCGCTCTGCTGGAGGCCATGGAAGAAATGCGGGTTACCGTGGACGGCCAGACCTATCCGCTTCCCAGTCCCTTTGTTGTGCTGGCAACCCAGAACCCTGTTGGCTCTGCCGGCACGCAGATGCTGCCCAGCGCCCAGATGGATCGCTTTATGATCAAGATCAGCATGGGTTATCCCGATTTTGAAAGCCAGATCAGCATTCTCCGCGACCGCCATCGTGAGAATCCGTTGGATAAGATTCAGGCGGTGGTCAATATCGACGAACTGCAGCAGCTTATCAGGGAGGCTGCTGCGGTGCAGGTCATGGACAGCATCTATGAGTATGTAACCAAGTTGACACAGGCAACCCGTGAGCATCCCATGATCGCGCTGGGCGTCAGTCCCCGCGGTGCCCTGGCTGTTTGCCGTATGGCAAAAGCCTATGCATACCTCCACGGCCGGGATTACGTCATTCCGGAGGATGTTGTTGCGGTGTTTGTTGACACCTGCGCCCACCGCCTGGTGCTGGCCACCAAGGCGAGAATGATGGAGGAAAAGCCGGAGAGCCTTTTGCGATCTGTCATCGAAAACGTGAAGATGCCGGTGATTAAAAAATAACGGGAGCAGGTATTGCTTATGATTGCAATGAAAATAGGCTGGCTTGCGCTGGAAGTGCTGCTGCTGTGGTGCTTTGTCTGGTTCGGAAGCGGTGTGGCGCTGGCCCTTGCATTGCTGCTGATTCTGCTGCCCCTTTGCAGCATTCCCATCTCGGCCTATCTGCGAAAAAAGCTCGAGATCAGCATAGAAGCTGCGGTCAGCCAGCGGAAGGGCGACGAAGGGAGCATCACCATCAAGCTGCAAAATCCCACCGTCTTTGCCGCACTTCGCGTGCGCTGCGATGTGGTGGTGCAAAACCAGCTGAACCGGGAAACGAAGAAACAGCGGCTTGTTACCTGGGCTGCGCCCAAAAAAGTGCAAAAATGCAGCTTGCGGGTTGGGAGTGAATATTGCGGGCGACTCCGTGTGTGGGTGCCGCAGGTTGTGCTCTATGACTGCTTCGGCATCTTTGGCATACGCTGCAAGTGCAATGCCGTTGCCCATACTGCCGTACAGCCGGAAACTTTTGAGCCGAATGTGGTTCTGGTGCCCAATCCCAGCGCCGCGGACGACAGTGAGAGCTATTCTCAGGAACGGCCCGGCTCGGATTTGACGGAAACTTTCCAGCTCCGGGAATATGTTCCGGGTGACAGCCCCAGGCAGATTCACTGGAAACTGACCAATAAATTCGATAAGCTCATCGTCCGGGATCCAGGCTTGCCCATTTCCAAAAATGTGCTGGTGTTTTGGGAGCGAACCGGTGAAACCCGGAATCCTGGCCTCATTGATGCCCAGGCGGAAGTGGTGATCTCCCTTTGCCGCAGCCTTGTGGACATGGGTATCCAGTTCACTGTGGGCTGGAATGATACGGACCGGAATCTGTGCATTACGCACCGCATTCGGGAAATGGACGAGTTTGTGGGCATTATCCCGAGACTGCTGCGAGCCACCGGTGCAGAGACGGGGGTGAGCGGCGCGGGCCTGCTGCTGCAGACCCGGCCGGATGCCCTGTGTGCGCATATGATTTACATTGCCGAAACGCCACAGAGTGAAGTCGTGGATATGCAGCGCTATGGCCATGTGACCATGCTGCTGTGCGGTGAAACGGTTTTGGACGGCGCAGTGTGCTTCGGCGAGAATGACTATGTCAGTCAATTAACTGAAATTGAGATTTAAGGGAGGCGATTGCCTTGACCCAACGGAATAAAGCGGGGATACGGCTTCGCCAGACCGTGAGTCCCAGAAAGAAAGATACCTTTTGGGTGCTGCAGACCCTGGTGGCATTGTTTGCCTCGGCGGTATTGGTGCTGACGGCAACGGGACTCACGGGCAACGCCTGGCCTGTGATGCTGGCAGTATCTGTATGGCTATGCCTCGTCTACGGCGTCCTGCTCAGGGCCGGACACGAAAACTGGTTATATATCGGCAGTTTGTTTGTTGCGCTGATGTTAACCGTGGTTTTCCGCAAGCAGCTGCTGGAGGGCTTTCGGGTCTTTTGGAATACGGCAAGTGATGCGATGCTTCAAGGCACCGGTTGGGTGCTCCCGGAGTGGGAGCTGCAGCTGAGTAAGGAACAGAGCGGGTTCTGCGTTTCTCTGTTCTCGGGCGTGTGCGCCTGCGTGATCGCCTTGGTCTGCTGCTGGCTTGCTTCCCGTGCACCCGCTGTGCTGGCGGTTTTGCTGCCCGCTGCGCTGATTTTCGGCATGACAAGTTTTGGCACAGATGTGCGCTTTGTATGGCTGCTTCCGGTGCTGGCCGTTTCGGTGTTGATTCTTGTGTACAGCGGTTGGCGGAAGAAGGGCTCTGCTGCTCCCGTCGTGACAAGCTGGTTGATTTGCGGCGTGGCTGCTTTTCTGTTGATCGCCTTGTCAAGCTTGCCCGGCGTGCAGAGCAGGGCTGCCCGGATTCGGGAGAATGTACATCAGACAATCCACGAGAAAGAGTACGAAACCAAATACACAACTCTGCCGGAAGGTGACTTCTCCAATTATCAGAAGACGGATAAAACGGATAAAAAAGCGCAACAGGCGCTTGCGGTCACCATGGGAAAACCCCAGCAGATGTTTTTGCGGGGCTTCACCGGTGCGGTGTTTACGGGAAATGCCTGGACGCCGCTGGATACGGAAGCTTTGGTCAAGAACAAGCAGCTTCTGTATTGGCTCAACCTCAATGCTTTTGACCGGAATGCACAGTTTGATGCAGCGGCTGCTTATGCCGGAATGGAGCAGAGCACCGTTACCATTCAGAATATCGGAGCTTGCAGCTACTACCGTTATGTACCCTTCAGCATTGGCAAGGGGGCATGGGCGGAGGCGGAAAACCTGAACACAGACGGTGTTTACGGAAAAGGGGAGCGGAGCTATGTTTACTCCGTCACCGCCGGAAGCGCCGATGATATTCTGCAGGTGCTGACCCATCTGCAGACCTCCGATGATCCTGCCGTGCTCCAGTACCGGAAAGCGGAAAGCGGTTACCGGCAGTTTGTGGGTCACTACTATCTGCAGATTCCCACGGATGTGAAAGCGCTTTTGCAGGAGCAGTGGGATGAGACCGCAGCGCAGTACGGAAGCGCCGACAACCTCACTTTGCAGCAGGCGCAGGAATGCACTTTAATCTTTCTGAGCAAATGCTTCCCGGAGGAAGGAACGCCTGAGGATATGGAGCTGCCGCTGAAAATGGCGGAGGGAACCTCTTTCCAATATGCCACCGTGGCGGCCATGACTCTGCGTTATTTCGGAATCCCTGCGCGGTATGCGGAAGGCTATGTGATTTCTCCGGAGATGGCAGAGAAATATGAAAGCGGCGAAACCATGACGGTGGACAGCAACTGTGCCAAAGCCTGGGTGGAAGTCTATCAGGATGGCATCGGCTGGATCCCCATGGATCTGACACCCGGCATCGGGGAGATTTTGGAAGACCCCGAACGTAGCGAGCCTGACAAAAATGACTCCTCCAATAAGGATACCACGGAGAAAAAAGACAAAGAGGAAGAAGAGCCTCCCGAAGACGAGCAGCCGCAGCCGGTTGGAGGCAGCATGGTCATGATCGTTCTCAAGACGGTTCTTTGGGGACTGCTGATTGTTTTGGCGGCGCTCCTTGTTGTGGCTTTGGGCCTTTGGCTGAGAAGAAAGCTCCTGCTGCGACGGAAAGAAGAAAAATTCCGGAGCCAGAATGCCCGTGATGCAGTTGCCTGGATCTATGCGGATACTGCAGCGCTTCTGGAAAAGCTGGGCTTTAGTCGCGGAAACGGTTCCATGCGCGACCTTGCAAAACCTCTGGAAGAAAAATACGGCACAGAATTTGGCGCACAGTTTGAAGCTGTGACAAGCTTAAATGACCAGGCTATGTTCAGCGGTCAGACGATGGAGGAAGACCATCGGGTGGCTGCCGCTCAGTTTCACAGCCATGTGCTGGAAAAACTGAAATCGGAAGTGAAGTGGTACAAGCGTATGTGGCTCAAGTGGGCTGCCTGCCTGTACTGAGGAAGGAGTATGCCTCATGAATACGAAGAAGGGATTACGGCTGGCGGGCGTGCTGTTGGCGCTGCTGCTGATCGTTGGCATTCTGCCTGTCGGTGCAGAGGCGGCCCAGCCGGCGGGAAAATTTGTGTTGGTTGCGGAGGCCGGCGGGAAGCTGGTGATCGCGCCGGAGTACATCACCTATGCCGAGGGGCAGACTCTGGGTGAGGCGCTGCAAAACAGCGGACACACCTTTACAGGGCTTGAACAGGGCCAGGTCACTGCCATTGACGGTGTTACCGGAAATTATACCCGCAGTGACCAGAATGGCGGCTATGACCTGTCTGCCCCGGCTTCCTCTGTGACGCATTTCTGCTTTAGTGAGCGGCCTTCTTCCGAAAGCAAGCCCAACGAGGGTCTGGTCATGCTGATGACTGCTATGGCGGACTATCAGGAAAAAGAAGCGGATGTTCAAAAGGCTGCTAAGTCCGAATATGACACCGCAAAGAAGAATTTTGTCGGTGCCACAAATGATGACGCAAGAATGCTGGCCTATGATCTGGATCAAGCGGTTCGGGAATATGAAGAAACCCTCAGCGGCACGCAGTATGCTGTCAGCTTTACCGATGGCAGCAAGCTGTATTCTGTAGAGAATTTCCCCGGCGTGACCATCGTGGCAGAAAATCCTTACGGAAAAGTGTGGACGGATGACGGCGACGGAAAAATGGCACTGCCTATGGGAAACTATGTCTTCCATGTTGCGCAAAACGGCTTGCGGGTGTCCGGTTCTGTGGCGGTTTCCGCCGATGTTTCCTTTACGGTGAATTTGCCGGAGCAGCTGTGGCTTAAGACAGATACGTTCCGCCTGTCCGGCAGTTATGGCGCGGCAAGTAATGAAGAACATAAATTTACGGATGCGGAATTCTCCCCGGGAGAGTGGACAGACCGGCAGATGACGGTTTTGGTGTCGGATATGTTCGTTGGTGCAGTCTATTCTTATGCAGAATATGATACTGCCCAGCTCAGCAAGGCTCCTGTGTTTACTGCAATCTACACCATGGCAAGCACGGGAAAGCAGATGGAAAAGAAGCTGGCTTTTGAATCCTGGAACAGCGGTGCTTATGAAGTGCTCAGCAAGGGGGCGGCTGGAAACACAATTGTATATCGGCTTACCCACGAAGCGGACGACGGCTACACATATTCCCAGGATTATACGGTGACCTTTGACCGAATTCCCACCCTGACTTCCATTACGGTTGCGGATCAGGACGGTACGGATCAGGCGGCAACGTATGCCTTTTCCGGCGATGTGAAGGAATACACCTATAAAGTGCTGGACACCACGACTTCCGTCTCGATCAGCGCCACAGGCTTGGGAGCGGATTACGTCATTGCGGTGAATGACCAGCCGCTGACGGAGCCGATTACTGTTCCGGTGAACGGGGTAACGGACGTTGAAATTGTGGTTTCGGCAGGCGGATATTCCAATGCCTATACCTTGACCATCCAGCCCGGTGAAGGCAAGACGCTGTCTTTCCTTTCGGATAAGGATGTAACCATTGAGGTGGTAAACAGCAACGGAGTTGTGATGCCGTTTACTACCCACAGAGAGACAGAAACACAGAACCGGTATAAGTACACTCTGGTTCCCGGTGAAACCTATAGCTATATTGCCACGAAGGATACCTATTATCATATTGCCGATGATTTCAGGCTGGAGAATGTCGCCAACAGCACCATCACCGTGGATTTTGCGGATATGGGTAATTGGTTGTCGGAGTTGTCACTTGGTACCGACAGCGGCAATCGATACAAAGGGAATCTGCCATTGGACAAAGCTTTTGCACCGGAAAATCACAGTTATCAGGCAACCTATGTTGATACAGAACATATTGCATACCTTTGGATTACCGGCAGCGAAGCAAATGCGGAGATTCAGGCAATCTATACTCAGATTTTCTCGGACGACATCTATCATGGGGAAGAATACACGATCGACATGGTCTCCGGAAAGAAGACCGGCGAAAAGCTAAATCGCTTTCTAATGGATGAAAACCCCATCGAAAACATCCTGACCATTCGCCTGACCAAGGAAGAAAACGGTGTTACTTACTATCAGGACTATCTGGTGGAATTCAAGCGGGAACTGACACTCAAGGATATCTCCGCAAAATGTGACGGTGTGACAACTACCCTGGTTCGGCAGAACGGAACTCCCGGTTTCAAATCCGGCATCAGAACTTATGACATTACTGTTTCCATGGCAGCGCAGACACTGGATCTGACGTTGAACCGCTATACGGATAACACCTGCTACGGTGAAGAAACCGTGGGCTATGAAATCCTGGTAGACGGTGTCGATGTAACTGAAAGCGGATTTGCGTCCATTGCATTGGACGGCACAATGAATACCCAGGTGGTAACCGTTACCGTAAAAAACGAAAAAGCACCGGATGGTACCGGCATCTATACGCTGAATGTTTTGAAATCGCCTCCTGTTGAGGCAACCTTCAGCATTACTCCCGACAATGCGCTACTGAATATCTATGAGGTGATGTCCGGTGAGCGCTTGTGGCCGGATCAGAAGGGTGCGTTCCAGCTGTGTGAAGGTTATTCCTATGTCTACACGGCAACCGAGTACGGCTATGTGGGCAAATCCGGCACCCTGGAAGTAACCCGTAACGATCAGAATGAACTGGTTGTGAAAGACGGGGATGTGAGCTATCAGGTAACGGAGTCAGGTGCTGGTGGTGCGGTGGCAATCTCCTGGGAACTGCCCAAGGCCCCTGCGAATAGCAGCATCAATCCGGGGGTTTGGTCTCCCTGGCCAAACTTCCGCGGTTCCAATACCAATAATGCGGTAGCAGATTTCCGCGTTCCCACGGCAGCAGAGAATGGAACGCTGTATTGGGCGAACAAACTGGGTTCCGGTTATGATGCCGATGCAGTGGGTAGCCCCATCATGGTGGGCGGTGATTTGATCACCTATGCCGGAGATAATATTTTCCGGATCGACACGGTTACCGGTGAGATTCTGGCAACCGGAACGATGGACCACAAGTCCAGCTTTTCCATTACACCGCCTACCTATGCAGAGGGTATGGTCTTTGTTGCGCTTTCCAACGGCTGTGTGCAGGCATTCAATGCCAGTACATTGGAATCCCTCTGGATCTATAAAGATCCCCTGGGTGGCCAGCCCAACTGCCCGCTGACCGTGAAGAACGGCTATCTCTATACCGGCTTCTGGAACAGCGAAACCGGCGATGCCAACTTCGTCTGTATGACTATTACCGATGAAGACCCCACCCAAACCAAGGAAAGCAAGTGCGTTTCCTGGTATCAGACAGCAAAGGGCGGCTACTACTGGGCAGGCGCCTATGTTGGTGACGGTTATGTCCTGATCGGTACCGATGACGGCACAAACCTGTGCAATTCCAAGACTTCCAGCCTGCTCCTTCTGGATGCCAAGAGCGGCAGACTTCTGGACAGACGGGATAACCTTAATGGCGACATCCGTAGTACCATCGTCTATGACGCTGCAACAAATGCTTATTACTTTACGGCCAAGGGCGGCACATTCTACAGCGTGCAGGTGTCCGGTGGACAGATGCTGACAAACCTGTGGTCTGTGGCGTTGGTCAATGGTACCGGTGGTATTCCTATGAGTACCTCCTCTCCTGTCGTGTATAACGGCAGAGCGTATGTGGGTGTTTCCGGTTCGTCTCAGTTCGGTGCATATTCCGGTCATAACATTACCGTGCTGGATTTGAATTCCAGATCCATCGCTTACAGTGTGCCCACCCAAGGTTATCCTCAGACCAGCGGCCTGCTGACCACGGCCTATGAGAGTGAAAGCGGCTATGTCTATGTATACTTTTTCGATAACATGACACCCGGTAAGCTTCGTGTCCTGAGAGATAAACCCGGCATGACGGCGGCGGACTATGTGACTACAGAAAAAGAATACACCGCGGCCTATGCTCTGTTTACTCCCACTGGGGACCATGCCCAGTATGCAATCTGCAGCCCCATTGTGGATGAATATGGCACCGTCTATTTCAAGAACGACTCTGCTCATCTGATGGCTTTCGGCAGCGCCATTGAGAAGATCGAGATCACAACAGCACCGAACAGGCTTTCTTACGTGACGGGGGAGAAGTTCGATCCCACCGGCATGGTGGTGACCGCTACCTATGCAAACGGCAAGACCCGTGACATTACCCGCTATGTGGCATGGAGCGGGGAAACGCTGACAGACCGGGATGCTACCTTTACCATTTCTTTCCCGTATGTGATGTATCACAACCAGGAGGACGGAACGGAGATGATCACCGGTGTGGTCAGCAAAACACCTTCTGTTACGCTGGAACTGACGATTATGGACGGGACACTGGGTGATGTAAATCTCGACGGAGCTGTTGATCTGGCGGATGCACAGATGATTTTGGATTATGAAGCAAAGACCGTGAATCGGGAACTGAGCATACCGGTTGCGGATGTCAGCGGTGACGGCAGCATTGACAGCAACGATGCCGTCCTGATCCGACAGTTCCTTGCCGGAAAGTTTGACAAGTTCCCGGCAGAGAAAGGCGAATGAGAAGTACCTGCGCATGAAGCAAAGCAGGCGCTTTCGGAAAAGGAAAGCGCCTGCTGCAAAAGATAGGAGAAGTATATGAAAAAATTATTATCCTGGATTTTGATCCTGACCGCGTTGTTCTCTCTGGCTGCCTGCGGCAAAAAAGAGCCCGGGGCGGGGCAGGGCCAACTGGAAGTGCTGGCGGATATCATGACGGAAACCGGCGAATTCCTGCACAGCAGCGTGGAAAATCCCACTTTCGGCAGCGTCGGTGGGGAATGGCTGATTCTGGGTCTTGCAAGATCCGGTTTGGAGGTTTCGGGGGAATATTACGAAACCTACTTCCAGAACCTCTCGGCCTATACCGCGCAGCAGGGCGGCGTTCTGCACGAGAAAAAATACACCGAATACTCCCGCGTGATTTTGGCAGTGACGGCAATCGGGGAGGATCCCACGGATGTGGGCGGATTTAATATGCTGCAGCCGCTGGCGGATTTTGAACAGACAGTCTTTCAGGGTGTCAACGGCCCTGCCTTTGCGCTGTTGGCGCTGGACAGCGGCAACTATGAGATTCCTGAGAATATCGCGGACAGCACCCAGGCCACCCGGGATATGTATGTGGACTACATCATCAATGCCCAGCTTCCGGAGGGCGGCTGGTGTCTGATGGGCGACGAGGCGGAAATTGATGTGACGGCTATGGCGCTGCAGGCGCTGGCGAAATATCAGGAGCGCAAGGATGTGGCAGAGGCAATCGAAAAGGGCCTTGCGATTCTGTCTTCCCGTCAGAACGAAACGGGCGGGTATCAATACAGTGACGCCGAGCAGGTGAGCAGCGAATCCGTTTCCCAGGTGATCGTTGCGTTGGCCGAACTGGGGATTTCGCTGAATGATGACCGCTTCGTTAAAAACGGAAAATCCTTGCTGGACGGGCTGCTGCAGTTTCGGCAGGAGGATGGCGGATTTTCTCATCTGATCGACGGCGAAACCGATCTGCTGGCAACGGAGCAGGCCTTCTATGCGCTGGTTGCATCTGACCGCGTGGCGCGGGGAGAATCTGCTCTATACAGCATGAAGTGAAAAACGGACTCGGAGGTTTTACAATGAAGCATGTCGTGAAAGTATTGATTTTCGTGCTTGTGCTGTCCCTTTTCTGCGGTTGCGGCAAAGCCGATACGGCCAAAGTTGCCGACAAAAACGGCGACGGCAAACTGACCTGCACTTTAGAGGTTCGCTGTGATACGCTTCTTGACAGTCTGGACAAGCTGCCGGCGGAGAAAGTCGGACTCATACCGGAAAATGGCCTCATCCTGACTGCGACAGAAGTGGAATTCTCCGGCGGAGACTCCGTTTTCGATGTGTTCCGCAAGGTGCTTCGGGAAGAAAAGATCCACTTTGAGTATGTGGATGCTTCGGCTTACGACTCCGTATACATTGAGGGCATCGGCAACCTCTATGAGTTCGATTGCGGACCGCAGTCCGGCTGGATGTTCAGCGTCAATGACGTGTATCCGGGCTTGGGGTGTTCCACCTATACACTGGCGGACGGCGATGCGATCGTTTTCAGCTATACCTGTGATCTGGGCGCCGATTTGGGCGCGGAGAAAGTGGATGAATAAAGACGCCTTTTCGGGATTCCACCCGGCGGTGAATCTGGCTTTCTTTGTTGCAGCCTTAGGCATGACCATGTTTATCCAGCAACCGGTGTACCTGCTGATCTCCATGATCAGCGGGTGCGCCTACTTGCTTTATTTGCAGGGGAAAAAGGGTTTTCTCCGACAGGTGGGCTATTTGGCGCCCATCCTCATTTTGATGGCCATCATGAACCCCATGTTTAACCATGAGGGGGTAACGGTGCTGTGGTACCTGCACAACGACAACCCCGTTACGGTGGAGGCAATATGCTTTGGCCTTGCCTCTGCGGTGATGATGGGTGCGTCCATCGTGTGGTTCAACTGCTGCAATACGGTGTTTACCTCCGACAAGATCATTTATCTTTTCGGCAGGGTAATCCCCGCCCTGTCGCTGCTGATCTCCATGACGCTTCGATTCGTGCCGCAGTTTAAGAACTTCCTGCAAAGTGTCCTGCGAACACAAAAGGCGATGCATAAACCGGAGAATACGAAAGAAAAGCTGCAGCAGGCTCTGTCTGCCTTTTCCGCTACCGTCAGCTGGGCCATGGAACAGTCCATTATCTCCGCCGATTCCATGAAGAGCCGGGGCTACGGTGTCCAGGGCAGAACGGCTTTTTCTATTTATACCTTTGAGAAGCGGGATGGAATAGCGCTTGGCATACTTGCTTTGCTGTGCGCTGGCGCGGCATTCCCGCATTTGTTCGGACAGATGGGGTTTGCGTACTATCCCAGCCTGACCGGGGAGCTTTTGGGACCGGTACAGATCCTGGCCTACCTGTGCTACGGTGGAATGTGCAATCTGCCGCTGATTATTGATGTAATGGAGGATCGGAAATGGAACGCTTTAAGATCCAAAATTTGACCTTTACATATCCGGAGCAGGAGATCCCGGTCCTGCGGAATGTATCTGCGGTGCTGCATCCCGGTGACTTTGCTGTTCTGGCGGGGCCTTCCGGCTGCGGCAAGTCCACCATGCTGCGGCAGCTGAAAACGGTTCTTGCGCCTCACGGTAAAAAAGAGGGCGAGATCCTCTTTAACGGAACGCCTCTGGATCAAGTGGACAACCGCACACAGTCTGCGAGGATCGGATTCGTTCTGCAGGATCCCGATAGCCAGATCGTAACCGACAAGGTGTGGCATGAACTGGCTTTCGGCTTGGAAAGTCTGGGTGTGGATAGCACCACCATCCGGGGCAGAGTCGCGGAAATGGCCAGCTTTTTCGGCATCCAGACCTGGTTTCACATGGAGGTGACGCAGCTCTCCGGCGGACAGAAACAGTTGCTGAATCTGGCATCCATTATGGTGCTGCAGCCGGATGTGCTGATTCTGGACGAGCCTACCAGCCAGCTGGACCCCATTGCGGCAACCGACTTTTTGCAGACGCTTGGCCGCATCAACCGGGAGCTGGGCACCACGATTCTGATCTGTGAGCACCGGCTGGAAGACGTGATCCCCATGGCAAACCGCCTGCTGATCCTGGACAAGGGCGTGCTGATTGCCGACGACACCCCGGTGGGGAGCTTTGAAATTCTGCGAAACCTGAATCACCCCATGCTCCATTCCATGCCAACTCCCATGCAGATATGGAGCGTTTTGAACTGGGATACACCCTGTCCCATGACGGTCAGCGACGGAAGAAATCAGTTGACCGAATGGGCAGATGAGCATGCGTTAACGCAAATTCCGGAGCGGCCTGCAGAGGTACCTAAGGATGAGCCTCTCATTACCCTTGACGAGGTGTGGTTCCGCTATGAAAAGGACACGCCGGACATTCTGAAGAGTGTGTCCATGAAGGCATACCCGGGCGAACTGCTGTGCATCCTCGGCGGCAACGGCACGGGCAAGAGCACAACGCTCTCCGTGCTTTCCGGCATCCGCAAGCCCTATCGCGGCAAGTTTAGCTGCAAAGCAAAACGGGTGACCGCGCTTCCCCAAAATCCCCAGATGCTGCTGGTGAAAAAGAACGTGCGGGAAGATCTGCTTTCCGTGTTCCCCGGTAAGAAGCTGCATGAGGTGGCGGACAAAATCGGGGAAATGGTTGCCCTCTGCAGACTGGAGGGTCTGCTCGACCGGCATCCCTTTGATCTGTCCGGCGGAGAGCAGCAGCGGACGGCTCTGGCGAAAGTTCTGCTGCAGAACCCGGAGGTTCTGCTGCTGGACGAGCCGACAAAGGGCGTGGACAATGATTTTAAGATCACCTTTGCACAGATTCTCAAAGAACTGACGGATCGGGGCGTGTGCGTTATCATGGTCAGTCACGACGTGGAATTCTGTGCCCAGTATGCAGACCGCTGCGGGCTGTTCTTTGACGGAAGCATCGTCACGATGGATGCACCGCAACCGTTTTTTGCCGGCAAGAGCTTTTATACCACTGCGGCAAACCGGATGGCACGTCATCTGCTTCCCAATGCGGTGACATCGGAAGACGTGATCGTTGCCTGCGGTGGGGAAGTACCCAAAAGGGAACTGCCCGGATGCCCGGAAAAGGTTGATGTTGCGCCTCCCGAAGAGAGAAAGCCTCAAAAGCTGCCCTTGTGGCGGAAAATCCTGGGCGCTGTCAGCGGGGCGGTGTTCATTGGCCTTTTGCTCTACACATCCCTTGCGCTGGACCTGAGTGCCCTTTATCAGGAAGGTGACTTCATAGGACGGTATGGCTGGCTGTATGCGGTCATGTTTCTTTCCTTTGGCGTCTTTGCCGCCTGTATCAGCCGAAAGCCGTCCAGACGGGAGCAGCGGCTGATGAGCGGAAAACTGAGCACGCGGACTAAGCTCACGATTCTCCTTTCGCTGATGCTCATCCCGCTAACCCTCTGGGTTGGCCTCAAGTGGGGCGGCGGCAGGAAATATATGCTCATTTCCCTTGCGATTATTCTGGAAACCATGCTGCCGTTTTTCCTGATTTTTGAGGGACGCAAGCCGCAGGCGAGAGAACTTGTGATTTTGTCGGTGCTCAGCGCTTTGGCAATCGGCGGAAGAGCAGTGTTTTTTGCCATGCCCGGATTCAAGCCCGTGGCCGCCATGGTGATTCTGACCGGCGTTGCCTTTGGCGCAGAGGCTGGCTTTATGGTTGGTTCGATGACGATGTTCTGCTCCAACGTGCTCTTCGGTCAGGGTCCCTGGACTCCGTGGCAGATGTTCGCTATGGGCATTATGGGCTTGCTTGCCGGCGTGCTGTTCCGTAAGGGCATTTTGCACCGGGAGCGCTTTTCTTTGAGTATTTTCGGCGCACTGGTGACATTTTTGATTTACGGTGGTATTATGAATCCGGCGTCGGTTTTGATGTATCAGGCGAATCCCGACTGGCAGATGGTTCTGACTGCCTATATCACCGGCGTTCCGGCGGATGCCATTCATGCGCTGGCAACGGGACTGTTTCTGTGGTTCCTCTCAGAGCCTATGCTTGAAAAGCTGGACCGCGTAAAGGTCAAATATGGACTGATTGAGAGATGAAGGGTAATTTATGAAGAGAGAGAATATTTATCTTTCCACAATCGCATCCGATGCGGAGCAGGTGGCAAAGGAATACGGAGTGAATCTGGAGATTGCCGAGTTCTGCACTGCGTGGAACATGGACGAGAAATTTGACGAGGTGGACAAAGACGTTCAAAAGAAGATGGAGGGCATCTCCAAAAGTCTGCTCCATGCGCCGTACAACGAGCTGTTCCCCTGCGCCATCGACAAAAAAGCCCGGGCGCTGGCGGCGGAGCGTTACCGGCAGGCGATTGATTTGGCCAAGCGCTACGGCGCGTCTAAAGTCATTGTCCACGGCGGCTATAATCCCTGGATCTATTTTCCCGTTTGGTACACGGAGCAGTCCGTGCTGTTCTGGAAAGAATTTCTGCAGGAAGATCCGGGTGTGGAGATCGTGCTGGAAAATGTGCTGGAAACGGAACCGGAGTGGCTTTTGGACATTGTGAAAGGTGTGGATGACCCTCGACTGAAGCTGTGCCTGGACATCGGCCACGTGAATGCTTATTCCAAGATTCCCGTGATGGAGTGGCTGGAAAGCTGGGCGCCTTATATCAGCCATTTTCACATTCACAACAACGACTCGTCCTGGGATACCCACAACGCTTTGGATGACGGAAACATTCCGATGAAAGAGCTGCTGCTGCGCGCAGAAGAAATCTGTCCGAATGCAAGCTTTACGCTGGAGCTGATGGAGGATCAGTCCTCTATGGTCTGGCTGGAAGAAAACGGATTGATCTGAGGCTGAATTGCCCGGTGGAACGGCGTTTTCCTTCGATGGTGACGGACGCGGATAAACCGGTGGTTGCATACATGGAGCGGACAGGCCGGCAACACGAAAAACCGTTGCAGACAGCTGTGTTTTTAACGGCCGATTTGTCTATATCGTCATTTAGTCCGCATGGATTTGAAAAAGATGCAAGTTAGATGCAGGGCCATGCTGTGATATGGACAGACTCGCAGAGAGGGTGATGTGCGAATGAAAAAATGGATAGCGCTCGGAATGGCGGTCCTGCTGTTGCTGCTGTCTGCTTGCGGCGGGGAAGCTGTAACGCCGCCGACACCATCGCAGACCACAGATCCCAGCACGGAGAAAAAGTTCAGCGCGGATGCACTTGCGGTGGCGATCATTGCCGACAGCGGACGCAACGCAGCTGCGCTGCAGTTTGTGAACGACAGCTATGATTCGGACGCGCTCATCACTTATGTGGAGCGCTATTACGGACTCGCTTCTGAGGCGTGGGGCGAGTGCTCCATTTATCGCCACGAGGCGGAGGCCTATGAGGTCAGCGTGTTCTGGCTGACGGAGCAGGCAGATCCGGAAAGTGTATATCAGAGCCTGGAGAGCTACCGCCACGCACGGCAGGGCGATTTCTTCGGCTATAATCCGGAGCAGGAGGCTGTTGTAGAGCAGGCAAGGGTGGCTGTAACGGACAACGGCTGGGCAGCGGTTCTGATCTGTCCGGATGCCGCGCGTGCCGAGGAATACCTGTGCGCGCTGCTCGACGGAACTGTATTGCTCGAGGAGCCGGAGGCGGATGTGCCATCTGTGCCGTCACTTGAGGACCTCCCTTCGTATTGGGAACCCTATGTTGACCCGGAGATCGACGATATGTCGCTTTGGGATAACACAGCGATGGTCGCTGCCGTGAAGGCGGGGGACGATTCCGGCTTGTCGAAGAAAGACAAAAAACTGTACCGGAAAGTGACGCAGGTGCTTGAAACGGAAATCCGTGAGGACATGACAGCGCTCGAGAAAGAACTGGCAATTTACACGTGGCTCACTGCCAACGCATCGTATGACCTTCGGCATTATGACATTCCCAACGCTGCTCCACGGGAGAGTTATGAGCCGCACGGTGCGATCCTGGGCGGCAAAGCGGTCTGTCTCGGCTTTGCCACGGCATTCCAACTGTTTATGGACGTGCTGGATATCGAGTGCATCACGGTTGTCGGCGCTGCGTTTAACTCGCGGGAGGATCATGCGTGGAATATGGTACGGCTGGACGGCGAGTGGTATTGCACGGACGCCACCTGGGACGAAGGCGCATACGGTTTCGGATTTTTCAACAGGAGCAGTGATTATTTTGCCATGACCGGACACCAGTGGGATTATGAGGCCTATCCGATTGCTGTGGCGGAGGAGGATGGAAAGCTGGGTACCCCGGATCGGCCAATTTCATATTCATAACAACGACTCGTCCTGGGATACCCACAACGCTTTGGATGACGGCAGCATTCCGATGAAGGAGCTGCTGCGGCGCGCAGAGGATCTCTGCCCGAATGCAAGCTTTACGCTGGAGCTGATGGAGGATCGACCGTCAATGCTCTGGCTGGAAGAAAACGGATTGATCTGAGGCTGGATTGCCCGATGGAATGGCGTTTTCCTTTGGTGAACGTCACAAGACTCGAACTCGCGTCTGTTTGTTACGCATGGGGGGAGCGCGAGAGGGGAGAGGATGCGCCTCTTGCAAAAACCAAACTTCCGCAGCGCAGCCGCGCCACAAAAAAGAAAAGGACACATCTCTTGATGTGTCCTTTTCTTTTGCGAAAGAGCGACCAAACGGTGTATAAGTGGGGGCAAAAACGACCAAAAGTATGGCGTCTATCCGTTCGTCAAAATACAATTTACTTAACTGCTTTTATTGTATAGGTCGCTCCCCAATTCTTCAGCACCTCAACAGAAGAAAAGCCTGCTTCCAGAAGTGCTTCTGTTTCGTGTTTTACAGTAAGGGGAGTGTCGTAATGGTAAAACGCATCATCGGCAATTCCTTGCTCTGCTTTCAATGCAATCAAGTTTTGTCGGTGCATCTGTTCCTCCTCATCAGACAAAGAGAAGTAGTCCGTCAGCACAAAATATCCACCATCTTTCAATGCCCTATGTA
>JAFXAW010000049.1 GCA_017522015.1 Oscillospiraceae bacterium
CTTGCCGCTTCCCTACGGGCGGCGAAGGCATAATTCCCCTCATACAAAAAACAACACCCCAGATAAGGAGTTTCAAAACATGAAAGTAATTTTCAAGACGGACGTTCGCGGTCAGGGCAAAAAGGGCGAAATGAAGGAAGTATCCGACGGATATGCCCGCAACTATCTGCTGCCGAAGGGCCTTGCCGAAGCTGCCACGCAGGATAACCTCAACGCGATGAGACTGCGCGATGCCGCAAAGAAAAAGCAGATGGAAAAGGAAAAGGCGCTCGCGCAGGAGAACGCAAAGAAGCTGGAGAGTATCGTGGTCAAGATCCCTGCAAAGGCCGGGGACAAGGGTCGGCTTTTCGGCTCCGTCACCAGCAAGGAGATTTCCGAGGCGCTCAAGGCGCAGCACGGCATCGAGATCGAAAAGAATAAGATTGTCCAGGCCGAGCCCATCAAGAGCTTCGGCAGCTTTGAAGTCAAGTGCAAGTTCGGCTATGAGATCAGCGGCGTGATTCATCTGCTCATCGTGGAGGCTTGATCGAAATGGCAAATATGATTGAAACGGCCAAGCAGTGCATCAGCGAGCTGCTCAGCGCCGCTTACCTGCGTGCGGCCGAAAAAGGCCAGCTCCCCGCCGGAGCGGAGATTCGCGGTGGTGTTGAAATCCCCAAGGACGCGAAAAACGGCGACTACGCCGCCAATCACGCCATGGTCGGCGCCAAGGCGCTGCACATGGCGCCGCGCAAGATCGCCGAGGCGCTTGTGGAAAACATGCCGCTTGAAGGCAGTTTCTTTGATCGCGTGGAGATTGCCGGCCCCGGCTTTATCAATTTCTTCCTCGGCAGCCGGTGGTATAAGGACGTGCTCTCCGCTGTGGAGGCTGAGGGTGCAGACTACGGCCGCGAGGATGCATATCACGGGGAAAAGGTCATGGTGGAGTTCGTTTCCGCCAACCCGACCGGCCCCATGACCATCGGAAACGCCCGCGGCGGCGTGCTCGGCGATGCGCTGGCCAACGTGCTTGACCGCGCGGGCTGCAATGTGTGGCGTGAGTTCTATGTCAATGACGCAGGCAACCAGGTTGACCTGTTCGGCAAGAGCATCGAAGCGCGCTACCTGCAGCACCTTCTGGGTGAGGACGCTGTGGAGTTCCCGGAAAACGGCTACCACGGCGACGACATCCGCACGCTGGCCGCTCTGATCGCGGAGCGCGACGGGGACAAGTATCTGAACGTCCCCTCCGAGGAGCGCTGCAAGGCCTTTGTTGAATTCGGCCTGCCGCACAACATCGCGCTGATGCGCGAGCATCTGGATCGCTACGGCGTGCACTTTGATCACTGGTTTCTGGAGAGTTCGCTGCATGAAAGCGGCTATGTTGCCGAGACCGTGCAGCTGCTCACCGAGGGCGGCCACACCTATGAGAAGGACGGCGCGATCTGGCTGAAAAACACCGATTTCGGCGCGGACAAGGACGAGGTGCTGCGCCGTGCCAACGGCTTTTACACCTACTACGCCGTGGACGTTGCCTACCACCGCAACAAGTTCGTCGTGCGTGACTTTGACCGCGTGATCGACGTCTGGGGCGCGGATCATCACGGCCACGCCCGGCGTTTCGCCGCGACCATGACCGCGCCGGAGCTGGAGATGGAAAACCGGAAGCTGGACTTCCTCATCATGCAGATGGTGCGTCTGACGCGCAACGGCGAAACCGTCAAGGTCTCCAAGCGCACCGGAAAGGCGCTGACGCTCAACGACCTGATCGACGAGATCGGCGTGGACGCCTGCCGCTTCTTCTTCAACGCCAAGCCGGACACGCATCTGGAATTTGACCTCGACCTCGCCATCCGGCAGGATGCCGAAAACCCGGTCTACTACGTGCAGTATGCGCACGCGCGCATCTGCTCTCTGCTTGCAAACCTGGCGCAGGACGGCTATTCCGTTCCCGCCGCCGGAGAGATTGACGCCTCCCTTCTTGCAACCGAGCAGGAAAAGGAGCTTGTCAAGCAGCTCTCCCTGCTGCCGGAGGAAATTCTGGCCGCTGCAAAGCTCTATGACCCCAGCCGCATCAACCGCTATGTGATTGAGCTGGCTGCGCGTTTCCACCGCTTTTATAACGTCTGCCGTCTGCGCGGCGAGGCGGATGACGTGCTTCGCGCACGGCTGAAGCTTGCCGACTGCGCAAGGCAGGTGCTGGCCATCGGACTTGGCATCATCGGCGTCACCGCGCCGGAGAGGATGTAAGGCATGCCGCGTCTGATTCTGGCCTCCGCCTCACCAAGGCGGCGCGAGCTGCTGACCGGTCTCGGCGTTCGGGAGCTGGTGATCCGCCCCGCCAAAGGGGAAGAGCGCGTGCCGGAGAATGCCTCGCCGGAGGAGATCGTTCTCTCGCTCGCGCGGCAGAAGGCGATGGAAATCGCCCCCACGGCAGAAGTGGGTGACGTTGTGATCGCCGCGGACACCGTTGTTTTTCTGGACGGTCTCGCGCTCGGGAAACCGCACAACGAGGCGCATGCGCGAGAGATGCTCCGCCGCCTTTCCGGCCGGATGCACCGTGTGCTCACGGGCGTATGCCTTGTGTGCGGCGAAACCGTGCTCTGTGAAGCGGAGGAGGCCAGGGTCTTCTTCCGGGAACTTACGGACAGAGAGATTGATGCCTACATCGCAACCGGGGAGCCGATGGACAAGGCCGGTGCCTACGGGATACAGGGCAAAGCGAGTCTCTTTGTCGAACATATCGAGGGCGACTTCTTTAACATCATGGGTCTGCCTCTGTGCAGGCTTGGAAATATGCTGAAAAAAGTGGGCGTGGATTTGCTTTGAAGATCTTTTTGAAGAAAAAGGGTATATTGGTACTGGTTCTCGTTCTGGTCGTGGCGCTGATCCTCGGTCTGACCGTGCATTTCCGCGCGGGCAAGGCCGGGCCGCTTGCCAACGCCTCGAGCGCGCTGCGCTCTCCCCTCGCGCGAAGCGCCGTTGCCGTCACGCAATGGCTGGAGGGTGTTTACGGCTATCTGTATAAGTACGATCAATTGGAGGAAGAGAACGAGGCGCTGCGCAAAGAGCTTGCCGACGCGGAGGAGCGGGCACGTCTCGGTCAGGAAGCCATCGAAGAAAACGAGAAGCTTCGTGAGCTGCTCAACCTCGCGGAAAAGCGCTCGGACTTTGTGTTTGAATCCGCCAAGATCATCTCCTGGGATTCCTCCAACTGGGCACATTGCTTTACCATCAGCAAGGGCTCCAAGGACGGTATCGAGCTGGAGGATGCGGTCGTCACGGAATATAACGCTTTGGTCGGACAGGTCGTGGAGCTTGGCGACAACTGGGCAACCGTCCGCACAATGGTGGACATCGACTTTGGCACGAGCGTGCTCGTCGGTGTATCCGGCAACACCGCCATGGTGATCGGGGACTTCTCCCTGATGCAGAGCGGACGCGCGAAGCTCGCCTATCTGACGGACAGCTCCACCGTTTTTGAGGAAGACACCGTCATCACCTCCGGCGAGGGCGGCTCCTTCCCGCAGGGGCTTATGGTCGGCACGGTCACGGCGCTGACCACCGACGACGGCGGCCAGACCATCTCCGGCATTGTGGAGCCCGCCTGCGACCTTGACCGTCTCACGCAGGTGTTCGTCATCAAAGACTTTGAGATCGTGGAGTAATTATGCTGCTTCTTTCTCTGATCAATTTTGAAAAACTGAAACGCGCTGTACTGCACTTTGTGGTGGTGCTCTTCGTGCTGGCGCTGCAGAACCTGCTGTTCTCGAGCATACGCCCGCTCGGTGTTGCCGCCATGTTTGTGCCGGCCGTCGTTGTGGCCATCGGCCTGTTCGAGGGCGGCGTCTGGGGCGGCGTTTTCGGGGTGCTGACCGGCATCCTCTGCGGCATGCGCTGCAGCGGATGTCTGATTCTGTTCCCCGTGCTGTTTGCAATCTTCGGCTTCTTCACCGGATTGCTTACGCAGTTCTTTCTCAACAAGCGCTTTTTCCCCTATTACGTGCTGTGTGTGTGCGCCTTTGCGCTCACCGCTTTTTGTCAGATGTTCCGCCCGCTCTTCATCGCCGGTGCGCAGCCCCTTGCCGTGCTTCGCACGGGACTGCTTCAGGTGATTTGGAGTCTGCCGTTTCCGCTTTTGATCTATTTCCCTGTCAAAAACATTGTCCGCACGCAGGACAAGCTCACCGCCCCTTCACGGAAAGGATAAATTATGAACCGAGTTGTCAAGTCCACCCGCATCGTGGCGCTGATTCTGTTTACTGCGATACTGCTGAGCATCTATGCCGTCTCCCTGTACAAGCTGCAGATCGTCGAGGGCAAGAAATACGCGGAGCGCAGCCAAAACAGCATCAACACCAACGAGACCGTCAAGGCTATACGCGGCAATATCTATGACCGCTACGGCCGTATGCTTGTCACCAGCCGAAACTGCAACAATCTGTACATCAACTCCGACCAGCTTTTCAATGCGGAAAAGGTGGAAGATCCGAACGCCGTTATTTTGCAGCTCGTCCGGCTCGTACAGGAAACCGGAAACGAATGGTGCGACGAGCTGCCGATCTCGATGGACTCCCCCTTTGTCTACGACCAGAACATGTCGGACGAAGACAGTACCCGTCTGAAGCTGTTTCTGGAGGACAAAAAATGGGATGCGGACATCTCCGCAGTAGAGCTGATGGCCAAATTCCGCACGCGCTATGACATCGACAACCACTACACCTCCGAGGAAATGCGCATCATTGCCGGCATCCGCTACTCTCTGAATATGCACTTCGTGGTTAAGACCACGGACTATATTTTTGTAGAAGACGCCTCCATGGAGCTCATCGCGCGCATCAAGGAGCTCGGCATCCCCGCGATCAAGGTTCAGACGAGCTTTGTGCGGGAATACCATACGCCCTATGCTTCACAGCTTCTGGGCTACATCGGCAAGATGTCCGCCGATGATTACAACGGCACGGAGGACCGTGTCGGCTATAAAGAGCTGGGCTATAAGTATGACAGTCTGGTCGGAAAAGACGGCGTGGAATATGCCTTTGAGGACTGGCTGCACGGCGAGGACGGTGAGGTTCGCGTCACCTCCAACGCCTCGGGCACCACAACGGGTATGGTCTACCTCAGCGAGCCCAAACCCGGCAACAACGTCTATCTGACGCTGGACATTGCCTTGCAGGCGGTGGCCGAACAGGCTCTCGCCACACACATCGCAGAGCTCAACGAGCAGCGTGAGCTGGAGAATCAGGAGGCGATCCTCAGTGGCAACAGCGAGGATGTGATGGAGCTGGCAAGCGGCGGAGCTCTGGTTGTTGTGGACGTCAAAACCTCCGAACCGCTGTGCATCGCAAGCCATCCGACTTTTGATCTTGAAAACATCATGGAAAACTTCTCGGAGCTGGTTCAGGACGAGAGTGCCCCCATGTTCAACCGCGCCCTCAACGGCACCTACGCGCCCGGCTCCACTTTCAAGCCCGTAACCGGCATTGCCGCGCTCAACGAGGGCAAGGTTACCGTTGATTACACGATCTACGACGAGGGTATTTTTACAGAATACTCCGAAGTCGACACCAGCTACATGCCGACCTGCTGGATCTACGGAAAAGGCTCGCACGGCGACGTCAACATGACGAAAGCAATCGAGCATTCCTGCAACTACTACTTCTACACGGTGGGCGACCTGCTCGGCATCGACCGCATTGCGAAATATGCACAGATGTTCGGTTTGGGCGAACCCACGGGCATTGAGCTTCCGGAGTCCGCGGGACACATGGCCACGCCGGAATACAAGGCGGAGGTCTATTCCGACGACTCTACGGAGAGCGAGTGGTTCGTCGGCGATACGCTGGCTGCATCCATCGGCCAGTCCGTCAGCCTGTTCTCCCCGCTCCAGCTCGCCAACTACACGGCGGCCATCGCCAACAGCGGCGTGCGGCACGAGGCTTCGATCCTCCGCGCTGTGCGCAGTTACGACGGCACAGAAAGTTTGTATACGCGCGAGCCGGTCGTCTCCGGTGATGTCGATGTGGACGAAAGCTACTATGACGCGATCCGTCACGGTATGCGTCTGGTCGTGACCAGCGGCAACTCACTCACCGTCTATGAAGCCTTTTACGGCGTGGATTACACCCTCGCCGCCAAGACCGGCACGGCACAGCGTGGTGAGCATCTGGCCAACAACGCCTGCTTCATCTGCTTCGCGCCCTATGAAAACCCGGAGATTGCCATGGCAGTCGTCGTGGAGAAGGGCGGCGCGGGCGCAAACCTTGCCGCCATTGCCAAGGATGTGCTGGATTTCTACTTCACTTTCCAGGACAGCACAAACACAGCGGAGTCGGAGCTGACGCTGCTGCGATAAATCCGTTTGCCGCGCAGCCATTCCCCGGCTTTCTCACAAGATTTCTTGTTGAATTTTCTGAAAAGACGTATTATAATGGAGTATCGGGACAAAGTTAGGCATTTGCCGCTTTAACGATCGGAAAAGGAGGGCTTCCCATGAATATCGCGTTGATGTCACATGACGGAAAAAAAGAGCTGATGGTGCAGTTCTGCATCGCTTACTGCGGCATTCTGGCCGGTCACTCTCTTTGCGCGACCAGTACGACGGGCAAGCTTATCGCCGAGGCAACCGGTCTGCCGATCACGCTGTATCTCAGCGCGGCACAGGGCGGCAGTCAGCATGTCGGCGCCCGCATCGCCTACAACGAGATTGACCTGGTGCTGTTTTTCTGCGACCCCTCCGGGCACGAGGATTTCACGCCCATCAACGAAATCGCACGCCTGTGCGACCAGTACAGCGTGCCCTTTGCCTCCAACGTGGCAACGGCGGAAGTGCTCATCCAGGGGCTGCGCCGCGGCGATCTGGATTGGAGAAACATCGTCAATCCCAAGAACTGAGAGCCCATAATACGGAACTTTTTAATGTAACCGAAGCCCTGAAGTGCTCTCGTCCAAAAGGGGCGAGAGCACTTCAGGCTTTTTGCGGCTGCCCGCTGATTCCGGATAGCAGCATTTTCACTACGAAAGGAACTGTATACATGAAACAGATCACCCCCCGGACGCTGTCCGGCTTTATGGAGCTGCTCCCCGGAGAGCAGGCAAAAATGGAGAAGATGATGGAGCAGCTGCGACGGAATTATTCCCTTTTCGGCTTCACAGCGCTGGATACGCCCATTATCGAGTCCGCGGAGGTGCTGCTGGCCAAAGGCGGCGGCGAGACGGAAAAGCAGGTCTACCGTTTCACCAAGGGCGACAGCGACCTTGCGCTTCGCTTTGATTTGACCGTCCCGCTGGCCAAGTACGTCGCGCTCCATTACGGAGAGCTCTCCTTCCCTTTCCGCCGTTATCAGATCGGTAAGGTCTACCGCGGTGAACGCGCGCAGCGCGGTCGTTTCCGTGAGTTCTATCAGGCGGACATCGACGTGATCGGTGACGGACAGCTTGACATTCTCAACGAGGCAGAAATCCCCTCCATCATCTACCGCACATTCAGCGCGCTCGGCCTGACGAAATTTGTCATCCGCGTCAACAACCGGAAGATCCTCTCCGGCTTCTACGCCCTGCTCGGGCTGGCGGAAAAGAGCGGCGAGATCATGCGCGCCGTGGACAAGCTCGACAAGATCGGCGCGGAAAAGCTCCGCGCGCTGCTCGTCGGCGAAGAGCTCGGCCTTACGGACGAACAGGCGGATGAGATCCTGCGCTTCATCTCCATCGGCGGCAGCAACGCCGAGGTGCTCGCCGCGCTGGAGGGCTACCGCGGGAAGAACGAGATCTTTGATCTTGGTCTTGACGAGCTGAAGGCCGTTGTGGCCTATCTGCCGGAATTCGGCGTGCCGGAAACCAACTTCGCCGTGGATCTGACCATCGCGCGCGGGCTGGACTACTACACCGGCACCGTATATGAAACCACACTCACCGAGCATCCCGAGATCGGCTCTGTCTGCTCCGGCGGACGCTATGACGATCTGGCCGGATATTACACCGACCGCAAGCTGCCGGGTGTTGGCATCTCCATCGGGATGACCCGCCTGTTTTACGTGCTCAGCGAGCAGGGGCTGCTCTCCGATTCGATCATCACCTCGCCTGCCGATGTGCTGATTATCCCTATGGCGGAGGATCTCTCCTTTGCTGTAAAGACCGCAACCGTTCTGCGTGACGCCGGTCTGCGCGCGCAGCTCTACACCGAGAAAAAGAAATTCAAAGCGAAAATGACCTATGCAAACAAGCTGCGGGTGCCCTTTGTCGCGCTGATCGGCGAAGATGAGCTCGCGCAGGGCAAGGTCTCCCTGAAAAATATGGAAAGCGGCGAACAGACGCTGCTCACGCCCGCGGAGGCTGCCGACGCCGCGCGCAGGCTGATCCTGGAAAAAGAAAGCGAAAAGGTCATCCGAGGTTAAGTAAAGGAGATATCAACATGATGCAGAACCGTACACATACCTGTGGCGAGCTTCGTCTTGCCGATGCCGGCAAGGAAGTCAGACTCGTCGGCTGGATGGAGAACGTCCGCGAGGTCGGCGCACGCCTGGCCTTCGTCGTGCTGCGCGATTTTTACGGCACCACGCAGCTCGTGATCGAAACGGAAGACATTCTCTCCATCGTCAAGGGACTCAATAAGGAGAGCACGATTGCCGTCACCGGAACGGTGCGCGAACGCTCGAGCAAGAACCCCAAGCAGGCCACCGGTGAGATTGAGGTCGTCCCCGCGGCGATTGAGGTGCTCAGCCGCTGCCTGCACAACGAGCTTCCCTTTGAAATCAACAACAGCCGCGATGCGGATGAATCCGCGCGACTGAAATACCGCTATCTTGACCTGCGCAATCCCAGAGTCAAGCAGAACATTCTGCTGCGCTGCAACGTCGTGGCGGCGCTGCGTCAGTCGATGACCGAGCACGGCTTTGTGGAGATCACAACGCCGATTCTCACCGTCTCCTCTCCCGAGGGCGCGCGCGACTATCTCGTCCCCGCAAGAAAGCATCCCGGCAAGTTTTATGCTCTGCCGCAGGCTCCGCAGCAGTTCAAGCAGCTGCTGATGACGGCGGGCTTCGACCGCTATTTCCAGATCGCCCCCTGCTTCCGGGATGAGGACGCCCGCGGTGACCGCTCCCCCGGCGAGTTTTATCAGCTCGACATGGAGATGGCCTTCGCCTCTCAGGAGGATGTGTTTGCCATCTGTGAAGACGTGCTGCCGCCGATCTTTGCGAAATACGGAAGCTATAACCGTGCCTCCGCCGCGCCCTTTGTCCGCATCCCCTATCTGGAGGCGTTGGAGAAATACGGCAGCGACAAGCCCGACCTGCGCATCGACCTGACGGCGAAAAACATCAGCGAGCTGTTTGTTGACTCCGAATTTGAGCCGCTGCGCGGACAGACGGTCAAGGCCATCGACATCTCGAACTGCACGCTCACGCGCAAGCAGATCGACAAGCTCCTTGCTGACTGCGAAGTGCAATCCGGCAGCAAGGGCTACTGGTTCAAGGTGGACGAAAAGGGCGAAATTGCCGGCGGCATCGCCAAGTTTGTCACCGGAATGAAGGACAAGCTCTCCGAAAAGCTCAGCCTCGCGCCCAACACCCTCGTTGTGGTCGCAGCCGGCGCGCTGGCGACCAAGAGCGTCGGCGTGATGATCAAAACCTTCGGCGCGAACTGTGAAGGTCACATGGATCGCGAGCAGTGCAGCTTTTGCTGGATCGTGGACTTCCCGATGTACGAGATCGGCGAGGAATCCGGCGAGCTGGAATTCTGCCACAATCCCTTCTCGATGCCCTCCGGCGGCCTCGATGTGCTGCTCAAGGCCGAGCGCGGTGAGATTGACCCGCTGACCATTACGGCGGATCAGTACGACCTGACCTGCAACGGCGTTGAGCTCTCCTCCGGCGCGGTTCGCAATCACGACCCGGCCATCATGCTCAAGGCCTTTGAGTTTGTGCGGCTTGGTGAAGAGGACGTCAAGTCCAAATTCCCGGCCATGTACAACGCCTTCACCTACGGCGCGCCCCCGCACGCGGGCATCGCCCCGGGTGTCGACCGCATGGTCATGCTCCTTGCAGGCGAGGATTCCATCCGTGAGATCATCCCCTTCCCCATGAACAAAAACGCGCAGGACGTCATGATGGACGCGCCCGGCGTTGTCACGCAGAAGCAGCTTGATGAGCTGCACATCGCCATCACGGCCAAAGAAGAATAAACGCACACAGCACTTCATGCAGCAGCCGCAGACGCGGCTACTGCATGAAGCTGTTTATCTGATTCCGTATCAGGAGGACTCTGCCATGGTATCGAGCATACGTTCTCTCGGCGTTTCCGGCATTGGCGGTTACGAGGTGTCCGTTGAGTGCTTTCTCTCGCGCGGTCTGCCGAATTTTGACGTGGTTGGCCTGCCGGACACGGCCGTTAAGGAGGCTCGCGACCGCATCCGCGCCGCGATCAAAAACGCCGGGCTGGAATTCCCCGTCGGCCGGCTGACGATTAATCTCGCGCCCGCAGATCAGAAAAAGGCCGGAACGGCCTACGATCTGCCCATGCTGCTGGGCATTCTCTCCGCCGCCGGGGCAATCGCCATGCCGGGACGGGAAAATGCCTTTTTCGGCGAGCTGAGCCTCACCGGGGAGCTGCGCCCTGTGCGCGGTGCGCTGCCGATGGCGCTCGCCGCCAGACGCGCAGGTGTGGAAAAGCTCTTCCTTCCCGCGGCAAACGCGGCGGAAGCGGCCTTTGCCACGGGACTTACCGTTTATCCGGTGCCGACGCTCGGCGCGCTGCTCGGCCATCTTTCGGGCGAGACTCCTATTCAGCCGATTGAGGAGCGCCTTCCGGACGCGGCGCAGATGGGCGAACTGCCGGATTTCAGCGAGGTTAAGGGACAGGAGAACGTCAAGCGCGCGCTGGAGATTGCCGCCGCAGGCGGACACAACATTCTGCTCTCCGGCCCGCCGGGCGCGGGCAAATCCATGCTCGCCAAGCGTCTGCCGAGTATTCTGCCGGACATGAACCGCGAGGAAATGCTGCAAAGCACGGAGATCTGGTCCGTAACGGGACTCACGAGTGCCGAAAATCCGATCGTCATCTCCCGCCCATTCCGCTCGCCGCACCACACCATCTCCGCCTCCGCTATGGCGGGCGGAGCGCAGCTGCAGCCGGGTGAGGTTTCCCTCGCGCACAACGGCGTGCTGTTTCTCGATGAACTGCCCGAGTTTCACCGTGACGTGATTGAGGTACTGCGTCAGCCGCTGGAAGACGGTGTCGTCAGCCTTTCGCGCGCCTCGGGAAACGCGGTCTACCCCAGCCGATTTATGCTCGTATGCGCCATGAATCCCTGCAAATGCGGCTGGTACGGCCAGCCTGGAAACCGCTGCCGCTGCACAGACAACGCCGTAAGAAAATATCGCGGCAAAATCTCCGGGCCGCTGCTTGACCGCATTGACATGCTGGTTGAGGTTCCGGCGCTGGAATACGACGAACTGAAAACCCGTGCGAGCGCCGAGCGCTCCGCAGACATCAAACAGCGCGTCAATGCAGCACGGCAAATCCAGCGGGAGCGCTTCGGCGCTGCACTCAGCTGCAACGCGCAGATGGGACAAAAGGAGATCGCGTCATATTGCGCGCTCTCCGAAAAATGCGACACACTGATGAAAAACGCCTACGAGCGCATGGGACTCACTGCGCGAAGCTATGACCGCATCCTGCGCGTTGCGCGCACGATTGCGGATCTGGACGGAGAGGCAGAGCTGCTCCCCAAGCACATCGCAGAGGCAATTCAATACCGAACCTTCACATTGGAGGAGGAAGCAAAATGAACGACATTCTCCTGCTTAAGCAGGGTGAACTGATTTTGAAAGGACAAAACCGCCGTATTTTTGAGCAGCGTCTTGTCGCCAACATCAAGCGCAGACTCGCCACCATTGGCGAATTCCGCGTCTATGCCATGCAGTCCACCGTTTACGTTGAGCCGCGCGGAGACGCGGACATGGATGCCGCCTTCGAGGCCA